>NZ_CAMPHI010000016.1 GCF_946885955.1 uncultured Pseudomonas sp. | reverse complement strand
GCCAATGGATTCTTCGCCGCGCTCGTTGCCGTCCCCAAGCAGTTGCTGCAACAAGGGGTTGCCCTTCAACAGCTCGGCAACGAAGGCCATGGCCATCTGCTCGGCGAACTCCTCAAAGGACCGACCGCCCAGCGCGTCGCCGCTGTTGGTGCGCGAATTGTTTTTATAGTCCGAAGATGAATCCGATTGCGGTAAAAGCGCATCGGGACGGATATTGATATTGAATCTGAGTTCCATCGATGGCCCCTCCAGGGTAGTGCTCAATCAAGCCGCACGCCCTTCCCAAACGCATCGAGAGGCATCCAGCGATTCTGTTAACGGGCATACCCGTTACAAGGTGTCCCTTATCGCCTGCGCCTGAGCGATAAAGCCCATCGCCAGGTCGCAGAAACGCTCCTCATCCAGCTCGGCGATATCGCGCTGGGTACACAGGCACAGCGCACCGCGGCTCAACGCGAACCAGCAACCGCGCATCGAACTCATATTGAAATTGCTCGCCAACAGCCGCTGGTAACCGTCGACTTCGTGCGCCACCTGGCCGAGCCGGCAATAAAACATGATGGAACGCCCCGGCTGGGGGATTTCGATCACCGCAAGCTGCTGATCGCGATCGTTATAGAGCGCGCATACGCCGCGCTGCAGCGTGAGCGGCGTGCCGAGACGCTCGCCCAAGCGGGTCAGGAAACAATCAACGATCCGTTGCACATCCATCGTTCGAACTCTCTTGCAGCCTCGGAAACAAAGGCGGAAATCGGTATTCCTGGGCGTGTTCTCACACCACGAAGGGATTCAACGAGTGAGTGGAAGGCAGCGCTACAAAGTTCCAGAGGAATAAGGCGATGTTCCAAAGGGTTTCTGCAATGGCTAGCGGGCCAAAGCACAGCGTCTGTAGGAGCCAGCTTGCTGGCGATCCCGGCAGCTCATAAGCATCGCCAGCAAGGCCCCTCTAAGGTGGCATGGTCAACCCATCATGCAGAGAGACGCGGCCGGCGTTACCCCGAGCGGATTTCGCGCGATTGGTCGGGAGAAACAAGCGCGGCTCCTGGCGCAAACCAGGAGCCAGCGGAAGAAGGGAACAATGCTGAAGGGGCGGCGCCCCTTCAGCGGACACTCAATGCGGCAAACCCGCCAGATCCAGCAGCCGGTTGACGATGCTTTGCAGCGAGGCGATGTCGCGGCATTCCTCCCGGACGGCGTGCCAGACGATAAAGGTCTCCCCGCTATCCAGGCAGAGGTAACAACCCTCATAGCTCAGTGCGTCCTGAAAACGCTTGCCCAGAGCGCGGTCGTACAGGCCGGGGGGCTGGAACTGGCGTTTGATGTTCAACGCCACTCCCGAACCGACGCTTTCCTGGCTGAAGGTAAAGTCGATGCCCGGCGCCCAGCTCCAGCGGCTGGCCTGACCGGCCAGAATAGAGGCGAGAAAGTTGCCGCGCTCCGAGCGGGCTTCGATCTGCTCAATCATGCACCGGCACTACCGTGTAGTCGTCGACGTTGCTGCGCAGCTCCGGCGTCCACCAGACAACCAGCTGTTGCGCATTCGAAGATGGCCGCTCGCAGCCTCTGGCGCCGCATGGCCCGGTCGAACATGCGCTCACCAGCAGGCAACCGCAGAGCATCAAGATGATCTTTCTCATTACCGTAACCCCTCCCATTTCAAGCCCTCCCACCTCAAGGAACCAGCAACGATGCCCTGGCCGGCGCTAGCTCCACGTGCTTGCGCAAAGCGACGAATAGCTCGCTGGCTTCGCCAGGCTCCAGTTGACTGCGCGGCCACAGCGTGACGGCCAATGTGCCGCTCCCACCGCAGGCGGCCTCGTCGAACTGCAGCGCTTTGTCGCTGACGTTGCGCACCACACCAACACCGACATCGAATTGCGCATCGTTGAACCACTGCCGGCGCGTCGCATCGAATTCGATCCCGGCTTGCATGCGGCACAGGCTCTCCAGGACCACGCCGGATGCTCCGGGCTGCAGATCGGCCGGCAGTCTGCCGCGCACCAGATCGAGCAGGACGTTCTCCAGCTTGGCGCGCAAGTTGCCGTGGGTATGTCGGCGCTGTACCCGGACCAGCGCCTCGTCGAGCCGTTGCCGGTCGTCCGTCGCTACATAGCGCGCCGGGTCGGTCTGGTCGCCGATCAGCTTCGGCGTCAGGATGAACAGCCGTTCCCGGCGCGCAGTCGCCCGACGGGTGGAAGTGAACAACTGGCCGATCCAGGGAATGTCGCCGAGCAACGGGATACGCCGCTCGCGATCGCCGCTTTCATCGACATGGAAGCCGCCGATGACCAACGAGCGCTGTTCGTCGATAACCGCCTGGGTGCCGACGGTGCCGCGCTTGACCCCGGATGCCGCACCTTCCCGGTTCTGCTCCACCTGACCGTCTTCGATGTCGACGATCAGCTGAATGCTGTTGTGGCCGCCCTGGTCGATCGCCCTGGGCACTACCCTGAGGCTGGTGCCGGCGGTAACCGGCTGGATATCGGCGACCCGTTCGCCGACCGCGGTGAGGTAGGCCGTGCGGCTGAAGTCGATCACCGCCGGCTGGTTCTCCAGCGTCAGCACCGAGGGATTGGAGACGATCGAAGCGACGCCTTCCGCCTGCAACGCCTGTAACTCGGCGAAAAATCGCTTGAAGTCGCCAATGAACAACGTCGAGCTACCGCCGCCGGGAAGCGAGGTGCCGCCAAAGACATTGCCGATCCGCGCCTGCCAACTGGAGCCGAGGCGAGAGATTTGCTCGCGGTCGATGTCGATGATCAATGCATCGATTTCCACCAGATTCTGCGGCACGTCGAGACGGTCGATCACCTGCTGGTACATATCCTTGCGCTTGATATCGTCCCAAACCAGGATGGCGTTGTTGCGCACATCGGCGACCACCCGCCCCTTGCTCGCGCGGCCGGAACCGACCTTCAGCGCGCCGAGCGGCGGCGTCTCCTTCAGGGCCAGGCCCATGGCGGATTCGCCGGCCCGTTCGGCCATGCTCATAGCCGATTGCAGGCCCTCGTTTATCCCGCTGAACGAGGACGAGGCCGCGGTGCCACCGGTACTTCCCTCGGTCCCCAGCAACCCTGACAGCAGCCGCGCCACCCCGGGAATCTCCAGGCTCTGGTCGCGGTATTGGATCTGCCGGTCGGCCACCGCGGCATAGCGCAACGGGAAGACCATGACCTGCTGACGCTCCTCGTCCTTGATCCGCTCACGGCTGAAGCGGCGAATCTGCTGAACGTAACGCGATGGCCCGGTGACCAGCACGACCCCTTCGTCCGGCAGCTCACCCCAACCGAAGCGGTCGTCGAGCAAGCCGATATCGGTCAGCGCCTGCTTGAGGTCGGGCGCGGCTTCCGGGGACACCTCGAGGCGTTCGGAAACCAACTCCTCGGCCGGGCTGATATAGAGCGTGCCGTTATAGACGTACCACTGGAAACCGTGTTCCAGGGCCAGACGATCGAGAAACGCCTCGG
Source organism: uncultured Pseudomonas sp. (assembly GCF_946885955.1). The sequence continues at coordinate 100,711 of NZ_CAMPHI010000016.1, read as the reverse complement.
CGCTGTCGGCGCGGATCTTGGCGTTCACTTCGCCACTGACCCCGCCAAGCCGGAGCTTGATCCCATGGCTCTGGGCGAAATCCTCGAGCACCGTTTCCAGGGGCGCGCTCTCCGCCTCGTAGGCATAGGCGCCCTTGCGCCAGTCCGACGGCACCGCGGCGACGGCCGACATCGCTAGCCCGAACAGCAAGGGCAATGCAACAAACAGGTTACGCATAAGCACCCCCTTGGCGGAAAGGCCGCACAGGCAATGGTTGAGCGAAGGCCATTCTTTTCGGCGCCTCGCGCTTGAGCAGTTCGTTCCAGCCATCGCGCTGGTTGACCAGGGAATCCAGATTCGCCTCCAAGAGCGCCTCCAGGCTCGCGTAGCCGTCCCCGCCGGCCCGCAGCAATAGCCAGAAACGGCCGTCCGCCGGGTTCATCGACAAGGCGGCGGAACGTTCGCCGAAGAGGCCCAGGCTGGGCGCGGACAGGCGCAGGGCCCTCTCCAGTAGTCCCGGCTGGCCGCGCCAGCCGACACTCAGCGCGGCCTTGCACAGCACACCGCCCGCAGCCCGCTGCAGCACCACCTCGCCGCCGTCGATGACCAAGGACAGTTCCGGCTCGCCGCTGTCGAGCCAGCCTTGCAGCAACGAGCCCGCCTCAGTGGATTTCATTGAGAATCGCCTTGGACAGGCTGTGTTGCATCGCACCAATGCGGCTCGAGGCCCAGTTGGCCCGCGAGTGCTGCATCATCGCTTCGGTGAAAGCGCTGATATCCTCCAGCGAGGCGCCTTCCGCCGCCCTGACGGCGGCCTGATCGAGCTGGTTCTGCGAGCGCTGGAAAACGGAATCGAGACGGCGTTGGACTCTATCGAAAGACATGCTGATAACCTCCTACGGGTGGATATGCAGTGAGTGGTCGAAACCGTGAAAGCGTTCCAGGCGAGGCGTCAAAAATCGCCAGGCAGCAACTCGGCCACGGCCGCGCCCCAGCTCAGGACAAAATCGCCGTGCGCTGCCGCCAGGCGCAGGCTGCCGGTATCCAGGGTTTCGTCTTCGCGGATCCGCCAGGTACAGGAACGACGCACTTCGAGCCAGTTTTCGACCGCCGGGCGAAGCTGCGGATGACAGCACAACTCCCCGCCCTCGCCGCTCGCCTGGGCTATACGCAACTGGCGTAGCAAGGCATGGACTCGCGCCTCTTCCGGCACCTCGTCCAGCAGGCAGGTCAGGGCTTGAGCGACCAACCGGGAAGCCAGCTCCAGCGTCCGCTCGCCGACCTGCCGTTGCTGCTCGCTCCAGCCGTCGAGAAAGGCTTCCGCCTGCTGCCAGAACTCCGCCGATGCGGCTTCGCGGGCTTCCCGGGCCAGATCGTCGGCCTGCCGTTGCGCCTGCTCTAGAAGCGCTGCGGCCTGCCGTTCGGCGGCGTCAATAATGCTTTGCGCCGTGACGCACTGCTCGATCGTCTCGCGCCGCAACAGGCGCTCTGCGCCTGCAGGCAGTGAGCCGCTCAGCTTTAAACTGCGCCGTGTCAGCATGCCTGCTCTCCCGTTTGCCAAAGCTGCTGGTTCTTCCAGATGACCGCCTCCCAAAGCGCGGCGAGCTTGGCCGCGGGTAGCCTCGCTGACGCAACCGACTCCGCCTGCTCGACCATGGGCTTGGGGAACAGCAGGCGAGCACGCTGCCAACAGCCTTCATCCAGCCGACAGCGCAACAAGCGCAACCCATCGACAGCGGGATCGCCCTTGGCCCACTCGGACGGCAACCATTGCCCCGGCACCAAAGCCTTCGCCACTCGTCGACACCATAGGCGCTCGGCTTCGGACAAATCGACGGCGCGGTCTTTTCCGCAGATTTCCGCGATCAACGACAGCGCGCGCGACCGGGCGTCGGCGCTCCATTCGCTCAACCGCAGCACCACCGGGTCGGGCTTGGCGGGCAGTCCCGGCGACAAGCCGAGCCGCCGGGCGAAGGCCACGTGATGCAGCTGGCTCGCCGTCTCGACCAGCGCCCTTTCCGGAGGCGAGAAATATTCCTCGACCCGCCAACTCCGATCCGCGCCCAGCCAGCCACTCGCCCACCATTGCACCCACTGCAAGCATTGCGCATGAGGAAGCATGTTCTACCCTCAAGCCGGCTTAGCGGACGATCTGGCCGAGTTGATCCGGGCCAAAATCGCATTGCGCCACGCCGGCTTGACCGCCAACAGGACCAGCAGAACCAGCACGCCCCCCAGCAAACCGACCATCAGTACCAGCTGCAGCAGCTCGATGCGCTCCTGCGGCACCTTATAGGGGCCGATGCGCACCATTCTTGGCACTTCACGGTAGGTTTCGGCCGGAACGAAGACGATCGCCAACTTCTGCTCCTCCTTACCGGACAACCCGGGGATGCTGCTGGCCACCAGTTTGCGGATGCGCGACTGCACGCTGTCCGGATCGAGGTCGGTTCGATACTTGACGAACACGGCGGCCGAGGCGGGCTGCACCGGCTCTCCGGGAGCGATGCGCTCGGGCAGAACGACATGCACGCGAGCGACCACCACGCCGTCGATCTGCGACAGCGTCGCTTCCAACTCCTGAGAAAGCGCGTAGATGTAGCGCGCCCGCTCCTCCAGAGGCGTCGAGATGACGCCGTCCTTCTGGAAAATATCCCCCAGGCTATTTCTCGAACGCCTCGGCAAGCCAGCCGCCGCCAGGATATGCACGGCGCGCTTGATGTTATCCGTGTCGACCAGCACCGACACACTATCCTTGCCAATGAGTTTTTCCGCGGCGACATTCTTGTCGGCCAGCTCGGCGATCACTTCATTGGCATCCTGCTCGGAAAGATGGCTATGCAGCTCGATACGATCGCCGCAGGCGGACAACATCGCGAATAGCAGAAGGCCAATCAGCTTAAGGCAATTCGGGCGCATGGGCAGACGCATGGACATAGGTACACCGCTACTGAAGGTTGGTGAGCTTTTCCAAACCCTGGGCCGCCTTGCCGACCAGCTTGGCGGACAACAGGCTTTCCAGATAGAACTCGGACAAGGACTTGCTCGCCTTACGGATGTTCATCGGGTCCGCGGAAGCCGAGGCCTTCTTCAGACCCCGCGCGACCTTGTCGGAGCTGCCTTGTAAACTCTGGAACAGATCGCCCAGGGGGCGCACCGCACCGCCGAGCGCCATTGGCGCCTGCCCTGCACCTTCCTGCATGGCGGCGCTGAACCAGGAAACGTCCGACCCGGCCGGATCGGATAATTTTTCCGCCAAGGTCTCTGTGCCGAGCCCCCGCCCGGACGTGACGCCGGTTGTGCTTTCGATCTTCATCGGTCACCTCGTTATTGGTAAAAAACCACCGTGAACGCGCTTATGCCGTTCATTCAGAACTGGATATCGCGCGTCCCTTCGATGACCTTGCTCTGGAACTTGATCTGCTGGTCCTGAATGATCGAACCCGCCGCATTTTTCTCGCTCGCGCGCAACATCAACCTGAAGGCTTCGGCGGAGGTTTGCATACTCTTCTTCGTATGGCTGAGTTGTAATTCGGATTCTTTGTTAATCACATCCAACACATCGAAAGCCGATCTGCTAATGCTCATATAAACCTCCGAGAAATTTGAATGACGGGCGATATCCGATTATTGAGTGGAAAAGAATTCCGCCAAGTTCCCATATTGGGCATGAGTGATAGATACCCAAAAATTGATTCGTCGAATATCAGAACAAATAAATCCGGAAACACCTCGCCCAACCAGCAAGTCGAAAGCAAAGAAAAACACAGCACCGGATAATGGAAATATAAAAAAAGGATCTTCTCTATTCGCCCAGCAACCGGAAAACAAGAAGAAAACAGCAAGCGATAGTGATGCAGCGCATCGCTACGGGAGGAATTGCGGCCCGCTCATCGAGCAGGGCCGCATCATCAATCAGTACTGCACGCCCTTGGCGCCGTTGATCTGGGCGTTTTGTGCGGTCTTGGCGTTCTCCGTTGCGACGGAAGCCATCGCGTTCTTGTTCTGAGCGTCTTGCGACTCGCGAGTGAATTTCCCCATGTCCTTGAGGTTTTGACCTTGGTTCTCGGCAGTCTGGTTGCCTTCTTGAACGAAAGTGTTGTTCAGACCGCTAGCAATCGGGTTAAAAGCCATGATTCATCTCCGCTGTTTTAGGAATTCAAACATCATGTTTGATGTTCGATAAATGAGTGGCGACTAGCGAAAAACAGTTCCCTCTCCATCCTGAATATTTAGCATTTTCATACGGTGATACAGCGTTCGCTTGGGAATACCCAGCTCGCCGACCATGGCGTCGATGCACTTGTCGTGACGGTTCAGGCAATCCTGGATCAGGATTCTCTCGATATGCCGCAACTGGTCCTTGAGCAGCGGGCGCCCGCCGCTGCCCTCTTGCCCGTCCAGCGGCGGCATGCCGAGTACAAAGCGCTCCGCCGCCGCGCGCAGTTCGCGGATATTGCCCGGCCAGGCATAGCTCAACAGCTCTCCCATGCAGGCACCGTCGCCTTCAGGGACGTTCATCTTCATCCGCCGGGCCGCGTCGCGAGTGAACTGTCGGAACAGCGGGGCGATCAGCTGAGGGCGAGACCGTAGGGACGGTAACTGCATCTTCACCACGTTCAAGCGGAAGAACAGATCGCGGCGAAACTTCCCTTCTTCCACCAGTTTCTCCAAGGGGGTCTGGGTGGCGGCAATGATGCGCAGATCCAATGGCAGGAATTCGGTCGACCCCAGGCGCTCGACCCCTCGCCCTTCGATTACCCGCAGGAGCTTGGCCTGCAGCGACAGCGGCATGCTGTCCACTTCGTCGAGATAAAGCGTCCCTTTATCGGCCGCCTCGATATAGCCGGCCCGCGCCTTGGTCGCACTGGTGTAGGCTCCGGGCATGACGCCGAACAGCTCGCTTTCGGCCAGCGAATCGGGTACCGCCGCGCAGTTGACCGCGACCAGACGCCCCTTGCAGCCCGAAAGTTCGTGTATACGCCGGGCCAGGGTGTCCTTGCCGGTACCGGTTTCGCCGACCAGCACCATGTCGATTCGCAACGGAGCAGCGGTCCTGATAAATGGCTCCAATGACCCGAATAAATCCAAACCACATTGATAGCTATGGGGTGTTTGGCTATTCGAGCACATCCGCTCATGTTTCAGCGATCTAGAGGCAGTTGTCGCCCCTTTCGTCCATTCACTCATACGCACTCCTGCTGCTCGCAAATCACAGCACGCTGTAGTTAATCTGAAACAGTTAGTAACGTTCGAGACATAACCACTACCCTGCTGTAAGCCAGGAGGCCCAGTCAACAGAGCTATTCCAGCAATTGGGGTGCGTCACGACAGCGCCTATTTCTGTGATGCGAGTCATATATGTTAATTGGCTCCATATGTGACCAGCTCGACACCTATGCAACAAAATGCCAGCAGTTCACAACAAAGAAAGATTCTCCTTTACGAAGTCCACGCCCCTACCCCGCCCAAAACCGCCGCCATATCTTTCCATTTTTGAGCAGCATACGTCCGTATGCCGTCAGTAAATCCCTACGAATTGACGCCTAATACCAAGCGCTCACCATCCATATCAAAATTACTGGAACAAAGTCTGCGATTCCGCCACTTATCAGGGCATGAGTTAAATAGCGGAGGCCATGTGAACAGACTGATCGAATCCTTGTGCTCAAGGCTTAGTTGTGAAGTTCCGAAACCAACCGATAACGAATGGACGTTTGAAGTTGACGGCCGATCGGTATTCGTCGTGTCGATCAAGGAGGAACAGCGCTGTTATATCTACAGTGGCGCAACTATCGGCTACTTGGACACAGCAGGCTATATCCGCCTGGGTCGCTATAGTTTTTCCTGGGCGGTGGGAAGCGAGTTGAATATCGGCTTACATCCTACGACTGAAGGATTGGCACTGGTGGGTTGCGGACTGACAGATAGCGGCCACTTGGGCCGCGATGTCGATGCCTTGCATTTTACGATGCGACGCGTGGCAATGGCTGCAGCGACTCTCGAAAGAACTTGATCAGGGCGTACTTTGCGCATTGATCCAAGCCAGCGGGGATTGCTGTAAAAACCGACGGTCGAGCATGCCCGACCTTTGGCAATCGGAGAAATAACATGTTTAAAACGGGTATGAATCTGCTACCTGCGCTTGCTGCTGTCACCAGCAGCCCCGCCTCCACCGCAATAACAAATGCAAGCTCTGCCGCAAGTTCTGCATTGCAGCGCTATGCACAACCAACGCGGCCCTATAACAGCACCGCGACTCCAACCGTACTTTCATCTTCAGGCCAAGTGACCAAAGCCGGGCATATTCAACTTGAATTCACCAAGAAGGAACAAGATGAGTATGGCCTCCCGCCAGCAATGGGGCTTAACCCAGAGAAAGAAGGTTATAAAACGCTGGAAAAATTCAAGGGGAAATTTCCCGACAATCAGGAATTTTCGATTCGTGCGCACCAGAACGTCGCCCAGCCATTGGGAGCGGACCAGCCTCTACCGCCTCACGCCGATAGGATAGATCACGGGCATCTTTCTCCAGAGGGAGCGAAAATTCTTCACAACGCCATGGCCGAGCAAATGAAAAACCCTGCGCAGTATGTGACCGCCGGCCCGACCCACAACAACTGCGTAGACGAGCACGCGAAACTGCTTGGCCAACTGCAGCCGGAGCTGAATATCGAGCTTCCAGCCAACGCACGCCCCCAAGATCTAATGAACCTGATCCGGCAGGCGAGCTTGGTCCAACAGGGGAAAAAAGACCAATAGGTACCGGCAAAAGCTACGCACAAAAAAAGCCCGGTGACTCTGATCGAACAGAGCCACCGGGCTTTTTTTGTACCTGCAGCAACGCGTCGCAGTAGCAACCGCCACCAGCACGGCGTTCTGTTTTTTCATCTTGGCGGTAATCTCGTCCCGCTAAAAAGCCTCCTGCTCCTGCGTTAGCGGCTTGAACTGCATGCGACAGACCTATGGCACCTCGCACCCAGGGCCACTAGTACCGCCCATAACCTTGCCCGATGAGCTGCGGACACACTCAACCACCAAGTAGGGAATGCCTTACAAAACCAGGTAGCCCCCCTACGACAAAACCAGTCAACACCGATGGCCCTTGGCATCGATAAACGCCAGGGTAAAGCCGTATTCGTGGAAAGCATTCGTGACGAAGGCTGTTGGCAGCCAAAACAGTGTCAGCACAGCGCGGATTCAGAACCAAGGCCCCCACACAACGTGGAACACATGAATCATGACGAGCGTTGGGACGCATGGGATGGCTTTCGTCCATCGCTAACAGCATTCCTGACCAAACAAGAATAGAAATATTCTCTCTATAAGGATTCGGGCATATGCCGCTATCGACCCTCCCTCCGAAAGTAAAATATCTGGAAAAACTTCTAGCGCATTGCCATCGTCGACGTTATTCGGCAAAAAGCACGGTTGTCTGCCTGGGTGATAATTGCGAAACCTTGTATCTCGTGCTTAAAGGCTCCATGAGCGTCTTGATAGACGACAACACGGGAAAAGAGCTGATCATCACTTATCTACAGCCCGGAGAATTCTTTGGAGAGCTTGGCTTGTTCGCCAAGGAAGGGACGAAGCAGCAGCGCAGCGCCTGGGTGATCGCAAAAACAGAATGTGAAGTCGCGGAAATCAGCTACGACAAGTTCCGGGAATTTACTAAACATTACCCGGAGATTCTCTATGTGGTCATTCGGCAAATGATCGAGCGTATTCGTCATACGACACGGAAAGCTGTTCAGTTGACCACTCTGGACATTACCGGCAGGGTCGCAAACATATTACTGGAGCTCTGCAAGCAACCCGGTGCAATTAATCATCCGGATGGAATCCAGATAAAAGTCACCCGCCAGGAAATTGCACGCCTCATCAGTTGTTCTCGCGAAATGGTCGGACGCGTCCTACAAAAACTGGAATCACAAGGCGTATTGCAGATCAAAGGCAAATCCATCGTGGTATTCAGTCCCTCACACGAGCACAGCCATACACAAAAGGCACAGTTCATCGCTTATTCGCAAACCGACCTATTCAGCAAGAAAATTGCGCACAGACCTGCCGGTAATTTGTTTCGCTCCAACCTGGAAACAATCCGCTCGCTACAGAGTCCATCCTGATCCAACTCTCTGGATATGGCATAGAGAATATTTCTAAGCCATATCCAGAACAGTAAATGCGGATAACGGCGCCTCTTTCAGCGGACTATGAGCTCAGCCCAATAGGTAAATGGCTGTTGGCTGAGGATTATTGGCGATATAGCTGGCCGCTTTCGCCCGAATCTGATTGATGCGCTCGGTGTCTTCGAAATCCAGACTGAACTTCTGAGCTCTTTCTATACTGCGCTGGGCCAAAGCCTGGCGCCGACGGTCGGATAATTTCTTAGCCATTTTGCCACCTCAACTAATTCGATTGATGGAACCACCATATCGGTCGTTCGCCGCCGCAAGAGCCGGTAAAGACCGCACAAAGAACGCCATTAAGCGCCCTTTGCATTTAAGTGGAGCGACTTCGTCTTTCGTTCCATTGTGCCGTTGTATTCGCCTGCGCGTTCGCCCCGAAACAGGCTACGGGTGCCTCGACAACTCTCGGATATAAAGCCGTAACAGCCCGGTCAACGCCCCCCATACGCACCCAGCTCAACCCCTGGTGAACGGGCATGGGGAACCCTTCGCCCCCCTCTTCCACTCAGCATTCGTGAAAAAGCGAGCGTCCTCCTGAGGCGCTGCTCACGGGCGTTCACAACAAGGCATCTGGAGCGATTACAGGCTTCAGGGCATACGCCCCCAAAACATCGACGCTGAGGCCAAGCATGATCGATCGCATTTCAACTTCCAGTCACGCCTACCATGCATTCGATGCCTATCCGCCACAGGATCCGGCAGCCGGTACAGCGGGCCAACCACCCGCAAGAACATCCGGCACTCAGAATGCCCCCCTGAAATCCATCGAGTTCGGGCATAACCCGAGCTCTACGCCCTCTCAAGCACCTGCCCAACCGAGCACCCCGCCGTCCGCTCACTCGCTGCTGGACCGCTTCCTGCTTTCGCTCAAGGCGGATACGCCGCCAGCGGCCTCGGTGCATGACTCGCCCAGCCAAGAGAAAGCGCAAGATTACGGCTTTCTCGACGATTCCAAGCACAGCTCGTCCAAGGCGTTGAAAAAATGGGAGGCGCTGCTCGGCGATTTGCCGCCCGCCGAACGGGAAGCGGCGGCCAAGGAACTGAACCGCCCCATCGCGGCGGCCAGAATCGCAGCGCAAGGCGGACCGGATGCAGAGAAGGCCTGGGCCTTCATCCGCGATAACCCGGCGTTGATGACCGCCGTGGATGTTGGCAAGGATGGCGGCAAGGCGGATGGCAAGATCACCGAACGCGACCTGAAAGCCTTCGCCAACCATATGGAGGACAAGCTCGGTCAGGCCGAAAAAACCCTGCACAAATATGAGAAAGAACACCCGGACGCGGACCTGTCGTCGAAGCAATTGGTGCGTTCCGCCGCGTTGCTCCTGGCCAACGAACCGCTGACCCAGGCGGCCGATCCGGCCAGTGCCCAGGGAGCCGAGAAGCAACGCAAGGTGAACGGCTGCGCCAGTGCCGCCGGCCTCGCCTCCTTGCAGGGCAACGACGGCCTGGCGGATGTTCTACAGAACGCCGCGACCACCTGGTCCAAGCCCGGCATGTTCGACCTGCTCGACCGGGGCGGCGCCAATGGCAAGCAATTGGCGAAGAAAGGACCGGACGGACAATCGAGCGGCAAAGACATCGCCAAGTGGATCGAGGACAAGGCACCGAGCACCAGTGAAGACTTCTCCAGAACACTGAGCGACGCGGCCAGCATCGGTGCAGTTGCCAACGTGGATATCAGCCAGTTGAACGGCGACGTTTTCAGCCAACCGAACGCCTACAGCGGCAAGCAGAAAGCCGCCGTGCTGATCAAACTGCAGCAGACTCGCGAGCAGGTCGAGGCCGGCGGCGATATCCGCGATACGCGCCGGACCGAGGAAGAGCTGGCGGAGAAGATCGGCCAGTTGCAGGGCGATCCCGACGTGCAGGCGTTCCTGTCGAGCAGTCTCGACGAGCAGGCCGCCAGCATCGTCAACGGCGATCCGCGGTTGGCCAAGGTGGTCGAGAATGACGCTCGCCAAGCGCCCACAGGTTTGCATCCTGGGGGCGAACCATCCCCAGAGAGAGTCGGCCCGACCGATGAAACCAAGGAAGCGCTGAGCGTGACCGCCGATACGGTGCACCGGGTCGTGAGCTTCGCTTCCAATAGTTTCGAACGCGAGGGCAGCAAAGCCGCTGTTGGTTTAGGCGGACGCATCGCCGCCGCCGTCGGTGGCCGAGTAGCGGGAGCGATCGCCGGCGAAGCGGCGGGCGCCGCGGCGGCTTCGGCGATCGGCGCCGCAGCCGGCCCGGTGGGCTGGGCGGTCAGCGGGCTGATGAGTATCGGCATGGGCATCAGCGAAATCGTCCACGCAGTGAAGGCACGCAAGGAGCGCAAGGCATTCAGCCGTACGGTGAACCCGACCCTGGAACAGTTCGAGATAGCGAAACCAAAATGACGGCTGGCCCGCGCAAAGAAGGATGCCTGGGCCTCACCCCAGGCAAGCGCATTCCCGGACTTCATCCAGGCTACAAAATTCTAAGGGTAGCCCGGATGCAATCCGGGAGCGGTTTGGCAGGCGCCGGATTTCCCCGGATTTCATCCGGGCTACAAAACTGAAAACATCGCGGCTGAAGCCCCTCCCACGGAAAGCGACAGTCCCTTAGGACGGGTTAGCCACCAACCTGGCACTCGGGCAATCGTCCATTTACCCGCCCGGGATACAGCCGAAAAAAAGCCCGGAATACTCCGGGCCGCATCGTTACGCAGGTCGGCTCACGCACGCCCTTCCGCATGTGACGTGTGGTGTTCGTGCTCCTCGGTGATTTCCGACTGTTGATGAAGGTGCCCCATCTCCATGTCGTTCAGCAACTCATGGTCATCCTGCTCAGCTACGGTGTCGAAATAGCGTGAGGACTCCGACAGCCCGGGAACCCGGTTCGACTGTCCCAAATGACCGGAAGCTCCTGTCGCTGTCGATGCTACCGGTGGTGGTGTCGATTCTGTAGGCGGCGGTGCTGCTGGCTTCGGTAGGCTGGCAAAGGTCGCCCGGGCGTTAAACCAGGTATGCAACATGATCGAGGTTTGCGCCGCGCCCATCATCGCCCCCGTCGCCAACTGGGCAGCGCTGCTCGCGGAGTTCTGCACCAGTTCCATGCCGCCAGCCAGCAAGCCCCCCGACGCGCCTGCGGCCACCCCACCCTTCATGCGGGTCGTCGCCTCGTTCATGTCGAAGTTTTTATGCTTGAGTTCCTTGTACTTGATCTCACTGTTGAAGCCATCTTCGCCGACCAGGTGCTGGCGGTCATTGATGATGGTCTGGGCAATGGCCCCACCGATCATCGACGACCCCGTGTCCACCGCCACACCCGCAAAGGCTTTGGCCCAGTCTTTACCATCGCCGACCGCGGCTTCGATACCGGCCTTGGCCAGGCTCTTTGCCCCCCCTAGCGTACTGAAAGTACCGATAAAGGCGTTCTGCGTGAACTTAGCGGCACCCGCGCCGGGGTCCGGCTGGTACTGAAAGCCATGGCCCATTTTTACCCGCGCGTTGTTACAGGCGACTTCGGCCGAGTAGTGGGTGATGCCCAGCGTGGCGCCGCCAATCAGGTTACCGGCTACGGCGCCAACGGCAGCGCCTGCCGGCCCGCCGACCGCCGCCCCGACAGTGGTGCCGATGGCCACCGGCAGCTTGTTGGCGAAACCCCAGGCCGCGCCGCTGACGACCGCCTGCTGACCCGCGGCGCCCACCCAGGCCGCGGCCTTTTCGCTACGGCTTTGCGGGCCGCTCGGTGCAGGGGCGGGTGGTGCCTCAGGTATATCGATGGCGATATGAGGAGTTGAATTATTCACATGCATGGGTCGTTACCTATGTTTTATCGGCTTGCAAGACTCATCGCTGATCACAAAGAGACATCGCTGGCCAAACAGGCCACTAAAGGCCTATCCCGGACGCTTTCAGAGAGGCTCCCATCCGCAGCCGGCTGTTCTGGCTGGCATCCTGCAGGGACTTCTCCATGCTTTTGTATTGCTTCAGCGTTTCGCAGATATTCTTGGCCAACGCATAACCATCGAGTCCACTGCTGAAGTCGAAGGTGTAGGCCAATGCGCCGTGATCGGTTCCCGGAATGATCGCGTAGGTGCCGAAAGTTCTCGGTAGCAGCAAATTCTGTTCGAGCAACTTGCGATAGGCCTCGGCCTGGCGTGCCGCCGGGATACTGCCCAGATCGAAGAAAATGGTAATCCGCCCCTGATCCCACACCTTGTAGTTGAGCAGGCCGATGTCGACACCGCCGACGATCAGGTGCCCGGACTCCTGCAGAGCCGTGGCATCGACGCCGAACGCATCCGCCAACTCCTCAATCAACTGGGCATAACGCTGTTCATGAGCAGCTTGCAAAATTTCATCTTCTTTGGTCATTTACTGATCTCCATTTATGTTTCGAGAAACGAAACATTTCTCGGACCTGAGTGGCGACAGCGACTCCAGGGTTCCGCAAAAGCCTGTCGCACTTGACTTAACACCGTCCTAGCGCAGTCAACTCCGACAGGCTTCCGGGTCGGCCTTCAATGGCCGCTCATTGGTTGAAAACTGTGTTCTTGAGCTGCTCCCGGGTGCGGGAAAGGCGCGAGCGCACGGTGCCCACTGGGATGCCCAGGGCCAGCGCGGCGTCCTGATAGCTCAGGTCGGTTTCGACGATCAGATCCAGCAGTGTGCGTACGTCGGCCGGCAAGGCCTCGATGGCATCGGCGGTGCGTGCCAAAACACTCTGTTGCTCCACGAGCGCGCTCGGGTCGCCTTCGTATTCCAGTAACCCGATCACCTCGTCCAGATCACCGCATTGCGGCTGACCGTAAAGCGTCTTGAAGTGATTGCGCACCAGGTTCACGGCGATGCCGAACAGCCAGGTTTCCGGCTTCGATGTACCGGAAAACTTGTGCTGATTGCGCAAAGCTTCCAGATAAGTCATTTGCATAAGATCGTCGGCATCGTCCTGATTCATCACGCGCTTGCGAATGAATCTGCGAAGTTTCTGCTCACACTCTTTGGCCAACTCACCCCAATTAACTTGAACCAGCTCAGAACCTTGAATCGCAATAGTTTCCATCGAACTTTCCTCGTATCAACAGGGAATGCCAGGACTTGGCGAATACACCTATTGCAGAGGCTGTGCCACACATATAAACAATATTAAGTTATTGATAAATAAGGATTTTATCCTTGATTATACGTTCAATTAATGCAATCTATTGCATTATCAAAAAAAGCCAATGCAATAAATTGCGCAACAAAAAATCTTCATATAGATGCCATATTCCGGAAATAGAATTTTGCCGATAAAACTTGTATCGACTGCTCACCATGGAACTCTTTCCCAGGTTTTTCCACGTAACTGAAAACACCCTCCAAGTGAGCTCAGCGTTATGTCGATCAATTCTTACAGCGGCATTCAAGCCGGGGCTTTTGTGCCTCATTTGGAAACCTTTACAGCGCCTACGGCCTCGACCGAGCGGTTGGCAACAGCCAGCCAATCACTGTCAGATTCCATGGAAGAAGTGTCGATGGTGTTTAGCGCCAGCGTGGAGCGAAATAGCAAGGCGCTGAACGAACGCAACGTCACCGGCAAGAAACCGCTGCGCAACATCGAGCGGGTGGAAAAGCTGGCCGAGCTCTACCGACTGCTGGACCAACCCTCGCTGCTGAGCCTGGGCAAGCAGGCGCAGCAAATGCAATCGTTGCTGAGGCAGAAGCCCTCGCTCGAGGATTTGCTCGACCTCACCGAAAAGGATCCGACCCGCGCCAGCATCGTGCTCCAGCAGGTGCAGCGCCAAGCCCAGGCCCACGGCAACCACGCGGACAGCCAGGTCGCCGAGCAATACCTCGGCACGCTGCACGAGGAATATGGCGAGCAGATCCGTGCTGGTTTGAACACCGCCAGCGCCATCGCCGAGTTCAGCGCGGACCCCAGCCAGAAGCAGGCCATGCGCCACCTTTACTACCAGGCGGTGGTCAATCAGCAATCGGTGGGCGGCATTCTCGACGCGCTGCTGGAGCGCTTCGAGGAAAAGGATTTCAGCCGCGGCCTGCGCTCGTTGCAGCGCGCCTTGGCCGACGACATCGGCGCGCTGGCGCCCTCGCTGACGCCCAGCGCATTGCGCGGATTGCTCGGCAAACTGAACGCCTCCAGTCAGCTCAGCCATACCCTGCAGAGCAGCCATGAGCTGCTCGAACGAATGACCACGGACACGACGAAACCTGGTTTGAGCGCCGTGCAGCTGACCCGCAACCTGCTGCGCTTGAGCGCCAACGGGGTGTTCGTGCGCGACTTCCAGAACCTCACTCAAGAAGCGGTCGGCAAAGACCCTCTGCGTCAGGCGCCGTTTCTCAACGCCCTTCACCCACTCGTTCAGCATTTGCCGATGCCGCTCTGGAAAGACCCGAAAACCCGCCAGAGCGCATTGGGCCTCATGCGCACCCTGCTGGACGAGCAGGCGCGCAGCGAGCGCTTGCTACAGGCCCAGTCGGCTGCCACCAAGGTGCAAGCATGAGCCTGCTATTCGTCTGGCTGAACCGCATCGCCATCAGTGCGATGAAGCGTTCGGAGGTGGTCGGCGCGGTCATGGTGATGGCCATCGTGTTCATGATGATCCTGCCCTTGCCGACCCAACTGGTCGACGTACTGATCGCCATGAATATCAGTATTTCTTCCCTGCTGATCATGATGGCCATGTACCTGCCCACCCCGCTGGCGTTCTCCACCTTCCCGGCGGTATTGCTGCTCACCACCATGTTCCGCCTTGCGCTATCGATCGCCACCACCCGCCTGATCCTGCTGCAGGCCGATGCCGGGCATATCGTCGAGGCCTTCGGCAACTTCGTGGTCGGCGGCAACCTGGCGGTCGGTCTGGTGATCTTCCTGATCCTCACCCTGGTCAACTTCCTGGTGATCACCAAGGGTTCCGAGCGGGTCGCCGAAGTCGCCGCGCGCTTCACCCTCGATGCCATGCCAGGCAAGCAGATGTCCATTGACAGCGACCTGCGCGGCGGCCTGATCGATGGCGTCGAGGCCGGTACACGACGTCAACGACTGGCCAAGGAAAGTCAACTGTTCGGCGCGATGGACGGCGCCATGAAGTTCGTCAAGGGCGACGCCATCGCCGGCCTGATCATCGTCTTCATCAATATGTTGGGCGGCTTCGCCATCGGCGTGGTGCAGAACGATATGGCCGCCGGCGACTCCATGCGCCTGTATTCGGTACTGACCATCGGCGATGGCCTGATCGCACAGATTCCCGCGCTGCTGATTTCGCTGACCGCCGGCATGATCATCACTCGCGTCTCCGACAGCCAAGCGGTCGACGCCAATATCGGTCAGGAGATCGCCGAGCAGCTGACCAGCCAACCCAAGGCCTGGATCATCGCCTCCTTCGCCATGCTCGGTTTCGCCATGATCCCCGGCATGCCGAGCGCGGTGTTCTTCACCATCAGCATGCTCTGCCTGGGCAGCGGCCTGCTGCAACTCTGGCGGGCGAAACAGAAGGGATTGAGCGAAAACCAGCCGGGCATCAACTGCGAACCGGAACAGAACGGCTTCGAAGACCTGCGCCGCTTCGTACCCACCCGCGCCTACCTGCTGCAGTTTCACCCACAGCATGCGGGCCAGCCGCTAACGGAGTCGGTGATCCATGGCATCCGCCAACAGCGCAACACCTTGGTCTATCGCTTTGGTTTCACCCTGCCCTCGTTCGAGATCGAGTACAGCGGCCACCTGCCCGAGGACGAATTCCGCTTCTGCGTGCACGAGGTGCCGGTGCTCAAAGCCAGTTTCGCCAATGGCAAGCTGGCGGTCGAACGGGCGCTGCTCGACGATGCGGCGGGCGACCTGCAAAGCGGCGATCCGGACCGAGAGGAAGCGCACTGGGTATGGCTCGCACCCGAGCACGAGCTGCTGCAGCGCGAGGGCGTAAACGGGCTGAGGAGCGATGCCCTGATCCTCGAGCGCATGAACCAGGCGCTGTACAACAGCAGC
Source organism: uncultured Pseudomonas sp. (assembly GCF_946885955.1). The sequence continues at coordinate 84,589 of NZ_CAMPHI010000016.1, read as the reverse complement.
TCGCAGTTCATCGGCCTGCAAGAGACCAAGGCCATCCTCAGCTGGCTGGAGTCCGAACAATCGGAACTGGCGCAAGAGCTGCAACGGGTACTGCCGCTGTCGCGCTTTTCCGCGGTATTGCAGCGCCTGGCCGCCGAACGCGTGCCCCTGCGGGCGATCCGTCCGATCGCCGAGACGCTGATCGAGCACGGCCAACACGAGCGCGATGTCAGCGTGCTCTGCGATTACGTGCGCATCGCCCTGAAAGCCCAGCTCTGCCACCAGTACTGCAGCGCAGACGGGCTGCATGTCTGGCTGCTGACCCCGGAGACCGAAGTGCTGCTGCGCGACTCCTTGCGGCAAATGCAGACCGGCACCTTCTTCGCCCTGTCCCCCGAAATGGGCAGTGCCCTGGTGGAACAGCTGCGTGCAGCCTTTCCCCTGCGCGCCACGCAGAACGCGCTGCTGCTGGTCGCCCAGGATTTACGCAGCCCGTTGCGCTCGCTATTGCAAGACGAATTCAACCGGGTACCGGTGCTGTCCTTCGCCGAGTTGCAGGGTTCGATACCGGTCAACGTACTGGGCCGAATCGACCTCGACGAAACGCAAGCGATGCTTGCCTGAGCCATTTTTCCGCCTGACTGACCAGGACAACAAGCAATGTTCGAGTTACGTGTTCTGACTGGTTTGCATCGCGGCGCGGCACTGCCGCTAAGCGGTGGGCAATGGCGCATCGGCTCCTCCGCCGAGGCCGAACTGGCGCTGTACGACCCCGGCATCGAGGCCGAACATTGCCTGCTCGAACGGCAGGATGAAAGCTGGTCGCTGTCCAGCCGCCAAGGCCAGCTCAGCGACAGCGAAGGCCATCGCGTCAGCCAGATCACCCCATTGCAACCCGACACCGTGTTCGCCCTGGGCGGCGTGTGGTTGACCCTGGTCAGCGCCAATAGCGAATGGCCGGCCGACGACGACAGCGAAACGACGCCGCTCGAGGCGCTCGACGAACCCGTAGCGCAGCTGGAAAGCGCCGAAGTCGTCGCCGCTCCCGAAGACCGCTCGAGCGTAGCCAAGCGTTCGCGCTCATGGACCGGGCTGTTGATCCTCGGGGCCGGCCTGGCCTTGTCGACCGCGACCGTCGGCTGGGTTCTCAGCGGCGAGGCCGCCATCCAGCAGCCCGGCAAGCAGGCGAGCAAGCCCGTGCCATCCCTGCGCGAAGGCAAGGAAACCCTGCTGCGCATGATCAAGGATCGCGAGCTGCACGACCGGCTCACGCTGACCGAGGAAAACGGCAACCTGGTGTTGCAGGGGCGCCTGAAAAAAACCGAGCGGGCCTTGGTGGAACGCATGCTGGCGCACTTCGCCCGGCAATACGCCGGCGCCCTGAAGGTGATCGACCGCACCACCCCGCTGATCTCGGCGCTGCCGTTCGTCATCGCACAGATCAACGGCGGCCATAGCGCCCATATCGTCACCGCCAGCGGACGACGGATTTTCATCGGCGACGAGATCGACGGCCTGCGTCTGATCGCCCTCGACGACAAACACATCGAATTCGGCGGTACCCAGCATATCGAGGTGACCTGGTGATGGACGCCGCCTTGCAAGCCCTGGACGCCTGGAGCAGCAGCGAGAGCAAACGCCTGCAGCGCTTCGCGCCGGTCGACGTCTATGGCCGGATCGTCGGGGTCAGCGGCATTCTCCTGGAGAGCTGCCTGCCCCAGGCAAAGATCGGCGACCTGTGCAACGTACAGCGCGACGATGGCAGCACGGTGTTGGCCGAAATCGTCGGCTTCAGCCAGGCGAGCACGCTGCTCTCCGCGCTCGGCGCATTGGACGGTATCGCCATCGGCGCCCGGGTCACACCATTGTTCCGCCCGCATAGCATCGTCGTCGGCGACGACCTGCTGGGCAGCGTGCTCGACGGCTTCGGCCGCCCGCTGGACGGCCAAGGCCGCGGCGCCTTCGCCAACCCGGAGGATGCCGACAACGCGTTGCCGGTGATCGCCGACGCGCCGGCGCCGACCGAGCGGCCACGGATCAGCCAGGCACTGCACACCGGCATGCGCGCCATCGACGGGCTGCTGACCATCGGCCAGGGGCAACGGGTCGGGCTGTTCGCCGGCGCCGGCTGCGGCAAGACCACCTTGCTCGCCGAACTGGCGCGCAATACGCCCTGCGATGCCATCGTGTTCGGCCTGATCGGCGAACGCGGCCGCGAACTGCGCGAATTCCTCGACCACGAACTGGACGACGAACTGCGCCAGCGCACCGTGCTGATCTGCTCCACGTCCGATCGCAGCAGCATGGAGCGCGCCCGCGCGGCCTTCACCGCCACGGCCATCGCTGAAGGCTATCGGCGCCAGGGCAAGAACGTGCTGCTGATCATCGACTCGCTCACCCGCTTCGCCCGTGCCCAGCGCGAAATCGGCCTGGCCAGCGGCGAGCCGCCAGGCCGCGGTGGCTTGCCACCCTCGGTCTATACCCTGCTGCCGCGCCTGGTCGAGCGCGCCGGGCAAACCAACGATGGCTGCATCACCGCGCTCTACTCGGTGCTGATCGAGCAGGACTCGATGAACGACCCGGTGGCGGACGAGGTGCGCTCGCTGCTCGATGGCCACATCGTGCTCGCCCGCCGCCTGGCCGAGAAAGGCCATTACCCGGCGGTGGACATCCTCGCCAGCCTGAGCCGCACCATGACCAACGTGGTCGAGCGCGAGCATGTCCGCCACGCCACCATGCTGCGCCGCCTGATGGCCTCCTACCAACAGGTCGAGATGCTGATCAAGTTGGGCGAATACCAATCGGGCAACGACGCCTTCACCGACTACGCGGTGGAGTCGCAGGACGCGATCAACGCCTTCCTGCGCCAGGAAATGCGCGAACCGACGCCGATAGACGAAATCCTCGACTTGCTGACCCAGGTGACCGCCCATGCGCCGCACTAGATTCATGCCCGAAGAACCGGAGGCCGAAGACCCGGCCCTGGCCGAGCTGAGCCGCACCCTCGACGTGCTCAAGCCGATCCGCCGCCAACGCCTGAGCCGCGCCGAGCGCGAGCTGCGCCAGGAGCAGGAGCAACTCGCAGCACTCGCCGAGAGCCTCGAACAAGGCCGCACGGCCTTGCACCAGCAACAGCGGGAAAGCCGCCAGCGCCGCACCGAACTGCTCGTCGAGCACCAGGCCGAGGCCAAGCCGGTCGCCAAGGTGCAGGACTGGATCGCCAGCGAACACGCCATGATCGGCGCCCTCGCCTACCGCCAGGTGCAACTGAATGAGCTGGCGCAGGACCACGAGCGCCAGGAGCAACGTATCGATTCGGCCCGTGACGCCATGCTGCAAAGCCAGCGCGCGGTGGAAAAACTGGACTACCTGTCGAAGAACCTGGGAGGCCCCTTGTGAACACCGCCAATCTTGCCCATCGCCCCCGCCAGCGGGCGGCCGAACCGCCAGCGAACAGGCCGTCGGAAAGTCCGCGCCAGCCCGAAAGCCAAGCCAATGGCCGCGACAGCGAGCTGTTCATGCAGCTGCTCGACAATGCCGACAACGTCGCCTGGCAGCCGCAGACGTCGCAGCCGCTGGACAGCTTTGCCAGCGAGAGCACGACGAGCGCGGCCTGCCCACCCGAGTGGGGGCCCTTGCAACAGAAGCTCGTCGAGCTGCTGCCCGAGCGTCCCGAACAGGCTGGCCAGGCGATGCAGGCGACCCTGATGATGCCCCACCTGGGCGAGATCGGGCTGGCCCTCAAACCCATGCCCGGCAATGGCTGGAACATCACCCTGCGCTTTGCCCGCCGCGCGGCCCTGGAGAAAATCAGGGACAGCCGCGAGCATTGCCGGCACAGCCTCGCCAACTCGCTAGGGCGCCCGATCAAACTGGAATTCGATGACCCGGAGCGCTGGGCATGAGCGCCAGACTCCTCGAATTCCGGCGCCTGCCCGGCGCCCAAGCGGAGCTGCGCCGGCGCATCGGCCGGGGCCTGGCGCTGGACTTCCAGCTGGGCGAACGCCAGGGCGTGTTGACCCTGCGCCAGGCCAACCAGGCCTGCGAACAGGGCGGCGTGACCCTGGCCAGCGACCTCGGTCCGCTGCACCTGAACCGCGCCTCCGCCCTGCTCAGCCTGCTGTCGAGCTGCCCCGCCCTGCTGCCGGACGACACGGACGAGAGCGGCGACCACGACTGGTATTGGTCGCTTTACAACCAATGCCTCAGCCCGCAACTACGCGAACTCTTCGGCCACTTTTCCCCGAGCGCGCAAGCCCGGGGCGATGGCCTGCCCTGCGAACTGGAGGTGCGCCTGGGCGAGCAGTTGGTGCTCAGCGCAGCGCAGCTGCCCAGCGCCACCCTCGAACAGCTTCTCGCCCGGCCCGGCTGGCGCCCCTTGAGCTGCCGGCCGAATCCCGACTGGCGCTTGTCCACCCCGCTGGTGCTGGGGCGTACCGCCCTGACCATGGGTCAACTCAAGTCCCTGCGCCGTGGCGATGTCGTGCTGCCCGAGCAGGCGCTGTTCCAACCCGACGGCAACGGCAGCCTGTTCCTCGGCCGCCAACGCCTGCATGGGCGCCTGGAAACTTCCCCCACTCCGCATTTCGTCATCACCGCCCTAGAGGAAACCGCCATGAATGCCTTTGCCAGCGAATTCGCCGCCGATCCGATCGCCCCGGTTCTCTCCGCCGACGCCACCGCCGACGCCGTCACCGAAGACACTGTCGACGACGCCAGCGAGGACATCGCCCTGGAAGCCGCCGATGCCTTCGACGACTTGCCCCTGTCCCTGACCCTCAATTGCGGGCGCCTGTCTCTGACCCTGGGCGAGCTGAAAACCCTCGGCGCGGGCTCGGTGCTCAGCCTCGGCAAGGGCACGCCGGGCTTCGCCACGCTCTGCCACGACGACCGTCCGCTGGCCCACGGGGAACTGGTCGACGTGGATGGCCACATAGGGTTACAGATAACCCGCCTGGAAATCGGTAGATGAATATCGGACACCTGGATCCCCTGCTGCTCGCGCTCTTTCTCGGATCGCTTTCCCTGCTGCCGTTGTTGATGATCGTCTGCACCTGTTTCCTGAAGATCTCCATGGTGCTGCTGATCACCCGCAACGCCATCGGGGTGCAGCAGGTGCCGCCGAACATGGCGGTCTACGGCATCGCCCTGGCGGCCACGCTGTTCGTCATGGCGCCGGTGTTCGGCGAAATGGGCGAACGCCTCAAGGACGACAACCTTGATCTCTCCACCATGGAAACCCTGCAAGACGGTGCCAAGCACGTGCTCGAGCCGCTGCAGAAATTCATGTCGCGCAACACCGATCCGGACATCCTCACCCACCTGATGGACAACAGCGCGCGCATGTGGCCCGCGGAGATGGCGAGCAAGGTCAAGCGCGACGACTTCCTGCTGATCGTGCCGGCCTTCGTCCTCTCGGAATTGCAGGCGGGGTTCAAGATCGGCTTTCTGGTCTACATCCCGCTGATCGTCATTGACCTGATCGTCTCCAACATCCTGCTCGCGCTCGGCATGCAAATGGTCTCGCCAATGACCCTCGCCCTACCGCTGAAAATCCTTCTGTTCGTCCTCGCCAGCGGCTGGACGCGCCTGCTCGACGGCCTGTTCTACAGCTACCTGTGAGGTGAACGATGGAAATCCTGACCCTGTTCAAACAAGCCATGTTGCTGGTGGTCATGCTCTCCGCGCCGCCGTTGATAGTCGCGGTGATAGTCGGTGTGATCGTCTCCCTGCTGCAAGCGGTGATGCAGCTGCAAGACCAGACCCTGCCGTTCGCCATCAAGCTGGTCGCCGTCGGCCTCACCCTGGCGATGACCGGCCGCTGGGTCGGCGTGCAACTGATCCAGCTGACCACGCTGGCGTTCAACATGATCGCGCAGACGGGAGCCTGAAATGGTTCCCGGCGTCATCGAGCAGATCTTCGAGACCATTCTCGCGCTGACCCTGGGCATGGCGCGCATCTACCCCTGCCTGTTCCTGGTGCCGATCTTCGCCTTCAAGGAACTCAAGGGCATGTTGCGTCACGCCATCGTGCTGGCCCTGGCGCTGGTGCCCATGCCGAGCATCCAGTATGCCCTCGTCGGGGTCGAGCACTCCTGGACCTGGCTCGTCGGATTGATCTTCAAGGAGGTCATTATCGGCATCCTGCTCGGGCTGCTGCTGGCAATGCCGTTCTGGTTGTTCGAATCGGTCGGCGCGCTGTTCGATAACCAACGCGGCGCGCTGGTCGGTGGTCAGCTCAACCCGGCCCTGGGCCAGGACGTCACGCCGCTCGGCCATCTGCTCAAGCAGGTGTTCACCCTGTTGCTGATCATCGGCCTCGGCTACGGCGTGATCACCCAGGTGATCTGGGACAGTTACCTGCTGTGGCCACCTACCCTGTGGCTGCCACAACCGACTGCGGACGGTTTCGATGTCTACCTCGGCCTGCTGGCCGATACCTTCAGCCATATGGTGCTCTACGCAGCGCCCCTGGTCGGCCTGCTGCTGATGCTCGACTTCGCCGTCGCGATCCTCAGTCTGTACAGTCAGCATCTGCAGGTTTCCTCGTTGTCCATGCCGGCCAAATGCCTGGTCGGCATCGGCTTCGTGCTGCTCTACATGCCCATGCTGGAATACCTCGCCAACGGCCGCCTGCTGCTGTTTCGCGATATGCCGCACATACTTCCCCTGCTGTTGAGCGCGCCATGAGCGGCGAAAAAACAGAACAAGCCACCGACCACAAATTAAGCGAGGCACGCAAGAAGGGCGAAGTCGGGCAAAGCCAGGACGTGCACAAACTGCTGATCTGCTGGGGCCTGATCGAGGCCATCCTGGCGCTGGCCGACGACGGCATGCGGCAGCTGCAGTCGCTGATCGAGCTGCCCCTGCGGCGCCTCGATCAACCCTTCGTCCGCACCTTCGAAGAAGTCCTGGTGCAAGCCGGCTGGATGCTGGCGTCGTTCTCCATCGTCGCCGTGGGGCTGGCCGTGCTCTTGCGGGTGATCGGCGGTTGGGCGCAGTTCGGCCCACTGTTCGCCCCCAAGGCCTTCAAGCTCGACTTCAACCGCTTGAATCCGGTCAACCAGTTCAAGCAGATGTTCTCGGCGCAGAAGCTGACCGAGTTGCTGACCAGCGTGCTCAAGGCCGCTGCTATCTGTTCGGTACTTTACATAGTGGTGAAGCCGGCGCTGGGCGTCCTGATCAAGCTTTCGCTGACCGACCTCGACCAGTACTGGCACACCCTCGCGGACCTGTTCGCCCATGTCGCGCACGCCACCCTGGGCACTTTGCTGGCCATCGCAGCCTTCGACTTCGGCCTGCAAAAATTCTACTTCCTCAAGCGCCAGCGCATGAGCAAAGAGGATATTCGCAACGAGCACAAACAGTCGGAAGGCGACCCGCACATGAAAGGTCACCGCAAGTCGTTGGCCCGACAGTTGATCGACCAGCCCGGGACCAGCAAGCCGAAACCGTCGCGCACAGAAAAGGCCGACATGCTGCTGGTCAACCCGACCCATTTCGCCGTCGCCCTGTTCTATCGCCCGGACACCACCCCGCTGCCGCGCATCCTCTACAAGGGCCACGACGCCGACGCCCGCGAACTGATCGCCCAGGCTCAGGAGGACGGCATCCCGGTGATCCGCTATGTCTGGCTGGCCCGCACCCTCTACAAATCCGACGAAGGCAGCTACATCCCCAGGGATACCCTGCAAGCCGTGGCCCAGGTCTACCGGCTGCTGCGCGAGCTGGACGAACAATTCGGCGACGAGATCGGCGAGGAAATCATCGATATGCCGGACGAACTGAAAAGCCTGCCCTCGATCTTCCCGCCCAGCACACGCAGCTATTCGCCCACGCTCGCTCGCAAAGACGGCGACTGACCTCGAGGCGCGACAAGATCGAGGCGCGCTGGGCGGAACCCGCTCGATTTTTTTTCCACAGAAATGGAACTGGGCCTGGGACCGATCGATGCGACTCAGACCCTGGTCGCTTCGCATCAGTTCTCATTTCAAGGGGGTCACCATGCACATAACCAGCCCAAGCCACAGTCCTTTCCTAGCGCCAGATACCGAGCGCTCCGACGGAGAATCCTTCCGTACCGCACATGGTTCCATGCGCGCCGACGGAGAGTCCCAGCACACGCATGGCTCCTTCCGCGCCGACGGAGAATCCTTCCGCACTACACATGGCTCCTTTCGCTCCGAGGTAGGAGGCACCGAAGGGGCTTCGACCAGCACGGTGGCCGTCGTCACCGGCGTCGAAGACCCCGCGAACTCGCCGAACGCCCACGCCCTGCGCGAAAAACTGACCAGATTGTTCGCGCCGCACGTCACCGAGCAGAACCGCGGGGCCTTCACCCAACTCATCGAACAGCGGGCGACTCGCCTGAACGAGATGGGAGAAACCCCGCAAAGCATCGAATCAACCTTGGCCAAGGGGCAAATGTTGGATCGTGTGTCCCGGGGGGCATCGGGAGCGCTCAATTCCGTACCCTTCGGTGCGGCCTCACGCATGCTGGACACCGTGCCGGCGGTGCTCGCCCCCTTTGCCGGACCGGCCATGATCGGCCTGGCCGCCGGAACGATAGCGGGCGTGGCGAATACCGTCGGGGTTGGCGTGTTGAAACGGGCTACCAGTGATACCCAATGGCTGACCGCCAAGCCCGAGCAGCTGGACCCGGTGATGGCCGATGCGGCCAAGACCCGCGAGCCCAGCCAACTGCGAGCTACCGTCGAGTCGAGCTTGAATCTGCAAACCTTCACGCTGCGCAACGCCCTGCGCACCGGCTTGGCAGGCCTAACGATGACGAACGTCCCCGAAAAAAAAGAGGCCGAAACCCCGGCTGAAACGAAAGACCGCACTGCCAAGGAAAAACACAACGTCAACGTCAAGAACACCGACTCCTGGATCTCGGCCAACGGTAGCGTGGTCTCGGGTGGCGCCTCCGCGCTGATCCAGCAGGGCATCGATGAGCATTACCACCGCACCGGTCCGGAATACCTGCTAGGCCGCCAGGACTGGGAGGCGCAGTACACGGCACTGAAAGAGGTCAACCCGTTGAAGGACCCGCTAATAAACGGGGGCAAGCGGCTGGCGCAGATTCCCGTGGACATCATGACCGATGGCCTGGAAGCGACCCGCAAGGTCTTCACCGCCAGCGCCCTGATGGAGAACGTCGGTATGCTCGGTGGCGGTTTTGCCGCCGTGTCCGTGGCACAGGCCGCAGCGAAAAAGACCGCGACCGACGCTGGCCTTGGCGAACCCGCCGTCGAAGCGGTCAGCCAAGCCGTGAATACCGCCCTCGGCGGGCCGGTTTTCGCCGCATGGGCCGGCGCCTCGATCATGACCGGGCCGGCGGCCGACAAAGCGGCCAACTACCTGCAGGACACCGCCTCCTCGTTGCTTGGCCAGGCCGCCAACTACCTGCATGGCCGGCCTTCCGGTTCGCAACCGCTGCCCATCGAGCCGAACAGCGACGAGGCCCTGGAAATGGTGGAACAAGGGCTACAGCCACCACAGAACACTACCGGCGATACCCCGCCGACCGGCACAACGAACGACCACATCGCGCTGGATATCCGGGAGGAAGAACCCCATCCCACCGGGACGGAACAGCCTTCTCATCCACTGAACAACGCCGAGCGCAACGTGTAACCGAGCGGCATGCCGACGCGCATCCCTTAATTGGAGTCCGGGGTTCTCCCCGGCTCCAACCAGGCCTCCGGCTTCTCCGCCCCGATCGACGCCTTGCGACTACCGGCAGTACCTCTCGACTGATTGTCATAAACCACTGGCAACCTGTTCAGCGCCCTTTTTGAATCGCAATTTCCCTGCGCCTTCGACTGGGTCGAGAACAATCACCAAGTGTTTGATGGAGAGGATATATGCAGGTTTCAGGTTCCGGGCACGATCCCCGAGTGCAGCGCGCAGCCTTGCACGTGGAAGGCAACGACAGGCTTCGCCAGCAGCCGTTGGCGGCAACGCAGCGAGCGGACGGCCTGTCGCTCGGCGAGCTGGGACGGCGCATGGGCCGGCTGCTCGGCCTGCGCCAGCGTAGGGAGGCCGAGCCGCTGCAGGCGCACGCGGACAGCTCCGGCTCGTCGAACGCCAACCTGGAGCGTATCGCCGGCCGGCGCTTCCAGGGCCTGGATATCCAACGCGTCCTGTCCCATGACCCGTCCCGCCACGCCACCACCTCGCTGGAAATGAGCCTGGACAGCCGCGGCCGCCTGACGCTCGGCGAGAACGCGCCCGCCGCCCTGCGCCAGATGCTCCAGGCCACCCTCGGGCAAGCGCAACGCAGCTACCTGGCCCACCACGGCCAGCCGGACGGCGACCAACTGCTGCTGGACAAGCACGGCAATCTGCTGCACCTGCAGCAGACGCCCGCCGCCATCGTCGTGTTGCGCAGCAGCCGCCCCAGCGAAGCCAAGCGCCAGCTCGATACGGCCTGTGACGGCGGCGTCGCCGAGTACCGCTTGCAACGCGAGGCCGACAGCATTCTGCTGCATGCCCGGCCGCACGGCGGCGAAGGCGCCACCCGCGCCGACCTGGAGGTCAGCGGGCGCGCCCATCTCGCCCAGCTCACCGGCGTTCACGAGGACGCCGCCGCCCAACGCCTGCGTCTGCATGAGGGCCGGCTGTATCGCTTCGACGTCGGGCAGCAGGCCTGGACGCCGCACCCGGCCAATGACGGCACCGCGTTCAAACAACTGTCGTTGCAGGCGGACGGCCGTCTCTATGCGCTGCACGGCGAGCATCTGCTGGACCTGAGCGCGAGCACGCCACGCATGCCGCTGGCGGCGCGGGACGCCGTGGCCTTTTCCGTCGCCGCCGACGGCACCGCCGCCCTGCTCTGCGGCAAGGGCGATACGCAGCGGGTGCGGTTGGTCAGGCCCGATCGCGCCGATAGTGTCCAAGCGAACCTGGCGGCCGAAAACGGGCACGTCCATCTGCAACTCGGTCTGGCCGACAGCCGCCACGATCACCCGTTACGGCTCGACGACGGCAACGCCGAGGCGACCGCTATCGGCCTGGCCGGCGATCGCCTGGTGTTGATCGACAACCAGGGCCGCCTGTACAGCGCCACGCACCCCACGAACAACGGCGCCCTGGACCTGCAACCGGACGCCTCGGAGTTACCCGACGGCGAAGCGCTCGGCCGCACTCGCTTCGCCGAAGGCTTTATGCAGGACGATCAGGCCCGGCTGAATGTGCTGATCAAGGATGCCAAGGGCCATCTGCACAGCCAGCCGCTCGGTTCGGCGGACCTACCGGCGAAAGACGGCTGGAACCTAAGCGACGCTCTGGTGCTGGACAATCGCCGCGGCCTGCCCGAGGTCACCCCCGCCCCGGCGAACACCCTGAACCTCGGCCGTCTCGGCCACATCGCCCTGGAAGGCGGCGAGGTGCAGCGTTGGGACGCGACCGCCAACACCTGGGCGGCCACCGGCATCAAAGGGGTCGAGCGCCTGCAACAAGGCCTTGACGGCAAAGCCTACATCCTCAAAGGCGGCAAGCTGCAAAAGCTGGATGTGACGCTCGGCACGGGGCGCTTCAACCATGATGGGCAGCACGCCCTGGCCCCCATCGGCCAGAACACCAAAGTCGCCACCGGGCGCTCGCTAGCCGCCAGCGGCCTGCGCGATATCGCCCTGGTCAATGAAAAGCTGTTCGTCGCCCTGGCGCAGGACGGCCAGCTGCGCCTGCACCACCCTTCCCGGCCCGACGCGGATATCCCCTTGAGCGGGCTCGACGAAGACCTGCAGTCCGTCGCCCTCGACCGCCACCAGACCCTCTACGCACTGACCCGTAGCGGGCGGCTGTTCAGCCTGCCGCGCGGCGACTGGCAAGCCAGCCAAGCCGAACAGCGCGAACCGGCGGTCTGGCACTCTTGCGCCCTGCCGGACGAGCAGCCTCTGGAAAGCATCCGCACCGGCTCGGACAACCGCCTGCTGGCCCTGCCACGCGGCGCGGCGGACGCTCAGGAATTGTGTCTCGAACACCACGGCTGGCAGCCCCACGAACCCGCGCCACTAACGTCGCCCCAGGCGCTGAAGACGCTGTTCGAGCGGGTGCGCGACGACAGCAAGACCCGCAAGCTCGGCGGCCTCACGGTCAAGGGGGCCGTCAACCGGCTGGGCCGCAGCGGCATGGAGCAGGCACACCGCTCCGGTACCGGCGAGTTCATCCGCGCCCATATCTTCAAGGCAACCTTGGAAACCCCGCGCCCGCTGAAGAACCTCGGCTACAACCTGCAGCATCGCTGGCAGGGCCGCGAAGGACTGCGCGCGATCTACGAAGCTGAAAGCAGCCTCTTCGACCGCTTGCATACCCTTGCCGCCGACGGCGGCGCAAGTACCGGCCCGGACCTGAAGGCGCGCATCGCCGGGCTCGAATCCGCGGCATCGCTCAAGGAGGAACTGGAAACCTTCCGCGCCGAGCTGCAACGCAGTTGCGAGAAACACGCCATGGCGCTGGGCCAGGCAGCCGGATTGCTCAATATGCACGGCGAACCCCAGGACGATTTCAAACCGTCGCGGCTCGCCGGCTTGCGCCAGAAGCTCGACCCCTACAGCGCCGACGGCGACCTCGTTGCCCTGCTGCGCGGCGCATTGGTCCACGCGATCCCGGAAGGTGGCCGCACCGCCGAACTGCTCGAGCGTTTCAGCGAGCAGGGTGTCGAACTCTCTTACCGCAAGAGTGAAATCCCCCTTGGCCGCCGCCGCGACCCCGGCGACGACAGCGCCCTGCTCAAGGCGCGCCTGGCGCTGGATGCGGTGACCCTGTGCGACCTGGAGGCCCTGGTTTATTGGCTGCAGACCGAAGCCGCCCCGCTCGAGCAATTGCCCGAAGTCCTCTCGACGCTGCGCGACCAGCACTACCAGGAGCATCCGCTCAAGGTGGTCACCGATATGGGCTTTCGCAACCACGACAGCCTGGAGGCCAACTACGACGCGGTAAAAGCCTTCCTCAAGGCGTTCAAGAAGAGCGACCACGCCGTGCATATCAACCTGCGCAGCGCCTTCGGCGGCGATTCGGCGGATATGGCCACGGGACTGAAAGCCGCGCTCAAGGAAATCGAGGGTTATCACGAGCTGCAGATCCATCGCGGTTACGGCGGCCGGCTGAGCACGCCTACCATGGGCCCGGGCGGCAAGCTCACCCATCCCAGCGGCAGCCTGGGGGGCAATCGCGGTTATTCGCTGACCTTCCAGATGGAGGACGACAAGTTCACCAAGGAGGAACGCTTCCTGGTGAGTTTCACCCGCCAGGGCGGTGGTTCGGCCAGCCTCGGCATCGGCCTGCGCGAACGGACCCTGAACCACGCCCACAGTGTCGGCGCGAACCGCGAGGCCAGTCTGAGCTTCCCATTGGACGCCAGCCTTCGCCTCAGCGCCGGCGGCACAACCCAGGATGCGCTGATCTTCACCCTGGCGCCCGGTGAGATCGACGCCTTCGTCGACAGCCTGGTCGAAGGCACGCTCAACCCCTACGACCTGATGCGCCGCGGTATGGATCACGAGGTGCAGCGCGGCTATCGCTTCAGCGTCAACCTGGATGTCAGCGTGTCCGCGAACGCCGGCTACGGAGTCAACTTGTCTGAAAATATTTCTCCGTTCGATGACATTCTGCGCTTCCAGGGCGGCGCCGAAGTCACCCTGAACCTGCTCAACTACAGCCAGCACCGGCTGGCCAGCAACGGCGCCGTGCAACGGGAAGAAGGCAGCCTGAACCGGCCACGCCTGTTCAACCAGCTGCGCGCGGCGCTGCACCTGCCGCAGGCCCACCTGGTCAGCTCGCGCACGGCATCGGACGGGGAGTTCCAGCAGGTGCGCGGCGGGCTGGACAACACAGTCGCGGCCTCGCTGGAGAACCGCACGGCCAAACGCTATAAGTTCCTCTTCAAGGCAATCGAACCGGTTACCGAGGGCGAAGTCGCCAAGGCCGCCTCCGCCCTGGCCAAGGCCTTCCGCGACAAGGCGTCCGCCGCCGCGCTCGACGAACTGGCCGGGGAGCGCGACCTCGGCAGCCGGCTGGCGAACATCAGCGCGCGCTTCGCCAGCCGGGAACCGGACAACGACGAACAGTACGCCGCCCTGCAGAAGCTGCGCGCACTGGGCGACAAGCATACCGCCACCCTCGCCGGGCACAGCTCCCTGGGCGAGGCCTACTTCGACACCACCTACATGGACCTTGGTCGCCTGGACCAAATGAGCCTGCTGACCCGGCTGAGCGCCGGGCTCAATCCACGTCACGTGCAAAGCAACGCCGAGTACATCGCCGGCCTGATGGCCAGCGACCCCAAGCTCGATGGGTTGATCAAGCAATTGCAGGGCACGCCCGGCACCTCGGCCAGGGTGCGCCTGGAACTCAAGGACGCGGTCAAGGCGGAGATCGAACGAGGCTGCGCCGACGGCACCCTGAGCGAGGCCAAGCTGATCGCCAAGTTGCAGGACCGCGACAATCTGCGCCTCAAGTCGATCTTCCTGTTCCAGGCCGTGGACAAACGCGAAGGCTTCACCCCGGCCCTGCCGCTGCTCAGCTACAGCAGCGAGACATCGCTGGGGCTGACCCGCTGCCTGGGCCGGCTCATCTTCGACTTCGGCCGCGACCAGAACACCCCCAAGGGCTACACCCTGGACGGCGACATCGCGCACTACGACGAAGCCACACGCGAGGGCATCGCGGCGATGAAACGCGAGGGCTTCGATCTCAAGCGATAGGCCTGCGATGGGCAGACCTATATGCCTGCTCCGGCCGCCTCCCAGGCTCCTGGCCAACCGCGGACGGTCAGGAGCGACTGCTTAATCGTTCTCGATACTCTCTGCGTCCGCCGCTCGGCCCGCGTCTCGCCCGCGGATTCCTCCCAGATTCTCCATGCCGTTTATTTTCACGCCGTCTGGAACCCAATTCTCGCAACGCTCACTCACATTGGGAATGTCAAGACATTCTCAAGCTGAAAACACTGACTGTTTGCATCCGAGTCATCCCTGCTTTTTCAGGCGATGCGCTCACACTCAATGACTCCGAAGAGGAACAGCATATGTCACTGGGAAGTATCCTTGGAAACGCAGCTTCCACCGCTATAAACATCACCTTGACCGTTACACCTCAGGGGCGCGGCCTCGGGATGGCCAACGAACTTCTGGGCGGCGGCGCCCAGGACATTATCGGCAACTTGACGGATACGCTGATGAAAGGCCTGTTCGGCGATGCCGACAAGCACGGCATCTCGAAAATCAACGATTGGGATAAAGGCAGCAAGACCGCCGATAACCCCCTGTTGAAGATGCTGGCCGAGTTCATGGATGCCTCCAGCGGTGCCTACGGCACCCCGCATGGCAAGGCCGGCAACTGGAAAGAGGAGCTGTCCGAGAACGATACCCTGAACGCGGGCGAACGCGACGCCTTCAAGCAAGGCCTGAGCGACGCCCTCTCCAGCATTCTGGACAACTCCCTCAACGAGGCGATTATGGGCCTCGGCATGGGCATGTTGGGCGGCATGATGGGTGGTATGAACCCGTTCGGCGGCGGCATGGGCGGCATGAACCCGTTCGGTGGCGGCATGGGCGGCATGAACCCGTTCGGCGGCGGTATGGGTGGCATGAGCCCGTTCGGCGGTATGGGGGGCGGTATGGGCGGTGGTATGGGTGGCGGGATGGGCGGTGATCCGTTCGCCAATAACCCGTTTGCGGGTGGTTCACAGAGCAGTCCCTTCGCTAACAATCCCTTCTCCAGTGGCCTGAGCGGCCTGGGCAACGCCTTGCTGGGCGGTGGCATGGGCGGCATGGGCCAGACCGGTATGGGTTTCGGTCTGGACCTCGCAACGCACATGACGCTGCAAGGGCTGAACGACATCGGTACCCACAAGGACGGCGATAATCGCCATTTCGTGAACGAGGGAGACCGTGGCTCGGCCGAAGAAATCGGCAAGTTCATGGACCAGCATCCGGAAGTCTACGGTAAGCCTGAGTACCAGAAGGATGGCGGCTCGGTGAAGACGGACAGCAAGTCCTGGGCAGAAGCCCTGAGCAACCCGGACGATGACGGCATGACCGGTGAGAGCATGGGCAAGTTCATGGAAGCCAAGAACACCATCAAGGACGTCATGCTGGGCAGCACTTCCCAGACCAACAGCTTGGCCATGGCGGGCGACGCCATGCTGGCTGCCAGCAATATCGCGAGCGAAGGGCTGGGCAAGGTCGCCAGCTAACTCTCATGCAAGGCAATCGACCCGGCGGGCTTAGGCCCGTCGGGATTTTTTTTGCCTCCTGTTCGACGGCGAGTAGCAAGGTCGGCTAGCTACGACCGACTTGTGGCACGCGCTTCGATCCGGAGCAGACGCGCCAAGGCACGCAGGGTGTGCTCGGAATGCGTGAACACGACCACATGCTCGGAGGTACAGTGACAATAGACAGTACCCCTGGGCAGGATACTTGTGTTCAATTACACATCCCTTTGCAGATTTACCCGAGGCCCCCATGATTCGACTGATGATCGCTGATGACCACGCCATCATGCGCGAAGGGTTGAAACAGCTTTTTGCCCTGGCTGGCGACCTGCATGTAGTTGGTGAAGCGGAGAACGGCGCGGTGTTGCTCAAACAGCTGCGGCACAACGATGTAGATCTGCTGCTGCTAGATATGAGCATGCCGGGCATCAGTGGCGAGGATCTGCTGTCTCGCGTCCACAGCCACTACCCGCAACTGCCGATCCTGGTACTGAGCATGCACAATGAGGTGCCCATCGCCCAGCGTGCACTCAAGGCCGGTGCAGCGGGCTATGTGACCAAGGACCGCGATCCGGAAACCCTGCTGGTGGCAGTCCGCCGAGTGGCTGCCGGCGGGCGCTTCATCGATGCTCAGCTCGCCGAACAAATAGCCTTCGCCGCCACCGGGCCGGCCGCAGAAAATCCGCATGACGAACTCACCAACCGCGAACTGCAGATCATGCGCCTACTCGCCCATGGTCTCAGCGTCACGGCGATCGCTACGGAACTGGCGATCAGCCACAAGACCGTCAGCACCCACAAAGCACGCCTGATGGAAAAGATGGGCTTTACCAGCACCGCCGATATCGTCCGCTACGTCATGACCCAAGGGCTGTCCTGAGCGCAGCCACGCGGGCATCTGAGCGTCATACCAACAGAGGATCAGCGCCGCCAACATGCGGCCCTGATCACCGGTCCGGGCGGCTTCAACGGTGGCATTGAGCGCTAGCATGTTGGCCTGCTCGGCAACCGCGGTGATCAAACCGACGACTGTACCTGTGCGCTCAACCTGTTGCCGCTGGGACTGAACGGCCAGTTCAGAAACGGCCAATTCATCGACCAGACGCAGTCTGGCCTGGACGGCCCAGTTGCGCTTGGTATCCACGCCTGTGGCCTCTGAGGCTTCGATAAACAGACTGCTATTGGCCATGCCGATGTACCAGGTAAGGGCTCTGGTCGGCGACCCAACTGCTGTTGAGCCCCACAAAGGCCCCGCTCAACTCGCCTTACGCTGTTGGTTGTTGGCGGTCGAGCGGACCTGGCCGATGGAGACGGGGTATCGCCTCGGTAACGCCGTAGCTTGGCGAGAAGTGCAAGCAGCTCTGCCATCCGCAAGAATGGATGGTGATGTACGGATGGTTTGGGCAGGGCCACAACGTCCAAGTCAGATGCGGGGCTCTGCCCCTTGCTCTCTATCCTGACCAGCGCTTAGCGGAAAAACGGGTTGAGCCAGCCACTCAAAAGTGAGCAGCCCCAATTGAAAGCACGCCCTCAAATCGCAATTGGCAACCAATTGGCGAGCAGAAACCTGAACTCCCAGAAACAACAAAGCCCGGTCCTTTCGGAACCGGGCTAAGTCATTGAATTATTTGGTCGGGACGGAGTGATTCGAACACTCGACCCCTAGCACCCCATGCTAGTGCGCTACCGGACTGCGCTACGCCCCGACTAGGCGTTACTTCTGTTTCGGTACATCCTGAAACGCCGCGAACTATACATTAAGCTTCTGAAATATGGAAACTTTTTGATTAGGTCCGGCTACTTACGCAATACCAGCAAGACATCCTCCAGCTCGGCAATCATCTGCCTGATGAGCTGCTTGTATTGAGTGGTGTCGTCCCGGGCCTCGTCGCCGGACAGGCGCTGCCTTGCGCCGCCGATGGTGAAGCCCTGGTCGTACAACAACGCACGAATCTGACGAATCATCAGCACATCCTGACGCTGGTAATAACGTCTATTGCCACGGCGCTTAACCGGGTTGAGCTGGGGAAACTCCTGCTCCCAGTAACGCAGTACGTGCGGCTTGACCGCGCAGAGTTCGCTGACTTCACCGATGGTGAAGTAGCGCTTGCCAGGTATCGCGGGCAGTTCGTCGTTATGACTTGGTTCCAGCATATGCCTCAACCCTGGCTTTAAGTTTCTGCCCTGGACGGAAAGTCACCACACGGCGAGCCGTGATTGGAATTTCCTCTCCCGTTTTTGGATTACGACCGGGGCGCTGACGCTTGTCGCGCAGATCAAAGTTGCCGAACCCCGAGAGCTTGACCTGTTCGTTGAGCTCCAGCGCTTGGCGGATCTCTTCGAAGAACAGTTCCACCAACTCCTTGGCTTCCCGTTTATTCAGGCCCAGCTCTTCATACAGACGTTCCGCCATTTCAGCTTTCGTCAGAGCCCCCATACGCTACTTCCTTAACGTGGCGTTGAACCTTTGTTCCAGGGAGGTGAGAATATTTTGCGTTGTGGTGCTCACCTCGTCGTCATTAAGAGTGCGTGATGGATGCTGCCAGGTCAAGCCGACGGCAAGGCTTTTTCTATGAGGATCAATACCTTTACCGTGATACACATCAAATAGCTTGAGGTCAGTGAGCCACTCACCCGCAGTCTCACGGATATCGGAGAGCAACGCCTCGGCTTCGATCTCACGATCCACCAGCAACGCCAGATCACGACGCACTTCCGGGAAGCGCGAGAGCTCTCGGAAGCGTGGCATGCCCCCAACGGTGATCTCGCTCAACAGCAACTCGAACAGAAATACCGGTTGATCCAAGCCCAAAGACTTGGCCAGCTCGGGGTGAATGGCACCGACGAAACCGACCAAGCGCCCATCTCGCTCAATGCGCGCGGTTTGCCCCGGGTGCAGCGCCGCATGTTCGCCCGGCACGAAACTAAAACTGTTCGCAGCGCCCGCACTGGCAAGCAACGCCTCGACATCGGCTTTGACATCATAGAAATCAACGCCATCGCGACCATGGGCCCAGTTTTCCGGCAGACGACTACCACTGACGACACCAGCGAGCATTGGCTCCTGCTTCAAACCGTCCAACTGCCCGACGAAACGCAAGCCGCTTTCGAACAGTCGAACGCGTGATTGCTGGCGATTGAGGTTATGTTCCAGCGCCTTGACCAACCCCGGCCACAGCGACGAACGCATCGCCGCCATATCGGCGGAAATAGGGTTGGCCAGTAGCAAGGGCTCGACGCCAGGACTGAACAGTTCGAACAGTTTCGGGTCGATGAAGCTGTAGGTGATTGCTTCCTGATAGCCACGCGCAACCAACAAACGGCGCAACGCCGGCAGTTCGATAGCGGCTTCGGCTTTGGCTTGCGGCGCAAGGCGCGCCTGGGGGTAGCGCACCGGAAGACGGTTGTAACCATAGAGGCGCGCCAGCTCTTCGATCAGGTCGACCTCGATACTGATATCGAAGCGATGACTCGGCACTTCAACCTGCCATTGCCCTGCTTTTTCAGCGCGAATACCCAAGCCCAGAGCGGTGAGCAAGCGGACAACTTCCGCCTCATCCATTTTCAGGCCGAGCATCTGCTCGATGCGCTCAGCGCGCAAGGTGACGGGCGCAACCTGAGGCAGGTGTTCCTGATGAAGTACCTCGATGATCGGCCCGGCCTCGCCACCGACGATGTCGAGCAGCAATGCGGTTGCCCGCTCCATCGCTTCGCGGGCCAGCTGCCAATCCACACCACGCTCGAAGCGGTGCGAAGAATCGGTATGCAGGCCATAGGAACGCGCCTTACCGGCGATCGCAATGGTGTCGAAGAAGGCACTTTCGAGGAACAGATCGCGGGTATTGCCGCTGACGCCGCTGTGCTCGCCACCCATGACGCCGGCAATCGCCAGGGCACGCTGGTGGTCAGCGATAACCAGGGTGTCGGCACGCAGGCTGACTTCCTGACCGTCCAGCAGGACGAGCTTCTCGCCCTCCTCCGCCATGCGCACACGAATGCCGCCATTGATCTCGGCCAAATCGAACGCATGCATCGGTTGCCCGAGTTCGAGCATCACATAATTGGTGATGTCCACCGCCGCATCGATGCTGCGCACATCGGCACGGCGCAGGCGCTCGACCATCCACAGCGGCGTGGGCCGGGACAGGTCGACATTGCGCACCACGCGCCCGAGGTAACGCGGGCAGGCCGGCGCAGCCAATACTTCGACCGGCCGAACTTCGTCATGACTGGGGGCGACGACCACCATTTCAGGGCGGCTGACCGGCGCATCGTAAAGAGCGCCGACTTCGCGGGCCAGACCCGCCAAGGACAAACAGTCGCCGCGGTTGGGCGTCAGATCGACTTCGATACTGGCATCATCCAGATCAAGATACGCACGGATATCCTGCCCCACCAGTGCATCGCCGGGCAGTTCCATCAGACCGTCGTTTTCCTCGCTGATCTGCAATTCGGAAGCCGAGCACAGCATGCCGTTGGATTCGACACCACGTAGCTTGGCCTTCTTGATCTTGAAGTCGCCCGGCAATTCGGCGCCGATCATGGCGAAGGGAATCTTCAGACCCGGGCGGACATTCGGCGCGCCGCAAACCACCTGGAAGGATTCCGTACCGTTACTGACCTGGCACACGCGCAACTTGTCTGCATCGGGGTGTTGCTCGGTGCTCAACACCTCGCCCACCACTACGCCGCTGAATATGCCCGCGGCCGGGGTAACGCTATCGACTTCGAGGCCCGCCATGGAAAGGCGTGCCACCAACTCATCGCGGGATACCTGGGGGTTGACCCAGCTACGCAGCCACTTTTCACTGAATTTCATCCTGCTCTCCTGAACAATTCGGTTACGGTCGTGTGTCTCTAGCGAAATTGCGCCAGAAACCGCAGGTCGTTATCGAAGAACAGACGTAGATCGTTGACGCCATAACGCAGCATGGCCAGACGCTCGACGCCCATACCGAAGGCGAAGCCCTGGTACTTTTCGGGGTCGATGCCTGACATGCGCAATACGTTCGGGTGCACCATGCCGCAACCCATCACTTCCAGCCAGCCGGTCTGCTTGCATACACGGCAACCTTTGCCGCTGCACATCACGCACTGCATGTCGACTTCGGCCGAGGGCTCGGTGAAGGGGAAGAAGGATGGACGGAAACGCACGCCCAGGGGCTTTTCGAAGAACACCCGCAGAAACTCTTCGATGGTGCCTTTCAAATCGGCAAAACTGACACCCTCGTCGACCAGCAGGCCTTCGACCTGATGGAACATCGGCGAGTGGGTGATATCGGAGTCGCAACGGTAGACGCGGCCGGGACAAACGATACGAATCGGCGGCTGCTGGGACTCCATGGTGCGCACCTGCACCGGTGAGGTATGGGTGCGCAGCAACATGTTCGCATTGAAATAGAAGGTGTCATGCATCGCCCGCGCCGGATGATGGCCGGGGATATTGAGCGCTTCGAAGTTGTGGTAATCGTTTTCCACTTCGGGGCCTTCGGCGATGCCGTAGCCTATCCGCGTGAAAAACTGCTCGACCCGCTCCAGAGTCCGCGTTACCGGATGCAGACCGCCCGAGGTCTGGCCGCGACCAGGCAGGGTCACATCGATACGCTCGGCTGCCAACTTGGCGCTCAATGCGGCTTGCTCAAGGGTCGCCTTACGGCTGTTCAGTGCTTCCTGAACCTGATCCTTGGCGGCATTGATCAAGGCACCGGCCTGAGGGCGTTCTTCCGCCGACAGATTGCCCAAGGTTTTCATCACCTGAGTCAATTCGCCTTTCTTGCCCAGATAATGAACCCGGAGTTGCTCCAAGGCATTCACATCGTCGGTGTGGCTAACGGCCTCAAGCGCTTGCGAGACCAGCACATCCAGATTTTCCATTTACAGACTCCAGATACGAAATAGGGGAAGAGCTTGAAGGCTCTTCCCCTACTGGTGACGTTCAACACCGGGCGAGCCCGGTGATTGTCGGGGACTTAAGCCAGTACGGCTTTCGCTTTCTCGACAATCGCAGCAAACGCCGCTTTTTCGTTCACTGCCAGATCAGCCAATACCTTACGGTCGATCTCGATGGACGCTTTTTTCAGGCCGGCAATGAAACGGCTGTAGGACAGACCGTTAACACGAGCACCAGCATTGATACGAGCGATCCACAGGGCGCGGAACTGACGCTTCCTCTGACGGCGGTCGCGGTAGGCGTATTGGCCTGCCTTGATCACTGCCTGCTTGGCAACGCGGAATACGCGCGAACGCGCACCGTAGTAGCCTTTAGCGAGTTTCAGAATTTTTTTGTGACGCTTGCGAGCGATAACGCCGCGCTTAACACGAGCCATGAGTAATTTCCTCTATCTTGACCGGATTATCGAACGCGCAGCATGCGCGCCACTTTTGCTACGTCGGACGGATGCACCATGGTGCTTCCGCGCAGATGACGCTTACGCTTAGTGGACATCTTGGTCAGGATGTGGCTCTTGAAAGCGTGCTTGTGCTTGAAGCCGTTAGCGGTTTTAAGAAAACGCTTGGCTGCACCACTCTTGGTTTTCATCTTTGGCATGTTCGGATACTCCGCATTCAGTTGATAAACATAACCGCAAGGCCTGCCGTGCCCTGGTGGTTACTTCTTCTTTTTGGGGGCGATGACCATTATCAGCTGGCGTCCTTCCATCTTTGGATGCTGTTCAACGGTGCCGTATTCGAGCAGATCAGCTTCGACCCGCTTCAACAGCTCCATGCCCAGCTCCTGATGCGCCATCTCACGGCCGCGGAATCGCAATGACACCTTGGCCCTGTCCCCATCACTCAGGAAACGTACCAGGTTGCGCAGTTTTACCTGGTAATCCCCTTCCTCCGTCCCTGGACGAAACTTGATTTCTTTAACCTGCACTTGCTTCTGGTTTTTCTTCGCAGCAGCAACCTGCTTCTTCTTTTCGAAGATCGACTTGCCGTAGTCCATGACTCGGCAAACCGGAGGAATCGCATCGGCGGAGATTTCCACCAGGTCCAATTTGGACTCTTCAGCGATTCTAAGCGCTTCATCAATCGAGACGATGCCAATTTGCTCGCCGTCAGCGCCAATTAACCGAACCTCGCGTGCCGAGATATTCTCGTTGATCGGGGCCTTCGGTGCAGCTCGTTTATCTTGTCTCATTTCACGCTTAATAATGATTACTCCAAATCTTGGCGACCACGCCGGGAAACCGCCTGCGCGAGGAATTCAGCGAATTGAGCGATGGGCATAGAGCCCAGATCGGCACCTTCACGGGTACGCACGGCGACAGTTTGCGTCTCAACCTCCCGATCTCCGATAACCAAGAGATAAGGAACCTTGAGCAAAGTATGCTCGCGGATTTTAAAGCCAATTTTTTCGTTTCTCAAGTCAGACTTGGCACGAAAACCGCTTTGACCGAGAGTTTTTTCCACTTCCAGAGCAAATTCGGCCTGCTTGTCGGTGATATTCATCACCACCGCCTGAGTCGGCGCGAGCCAGGCTGGGAATGCGCCCTCGTAATGCTCGATCAGAATCCCGATGAAACGCTCGAACGAACCGAGAATCGCCCGGTGCAACATCACCGGATGCTTGCGGCTATTGTCTTCGCTGACGAACTCAGCGCCCAAACGCACCGGCAGGTTGAAATCGAGCTGCAAGGTACCACACTGCCAGACCCGCCCCAGGCAATCCTTCAAGGAGAACTCGATCTTCGGCCCGTAGAAGGCACCCTCGCCCGGCTGCAAATCGTAAGGCAGGCCGGCGCTGTCGAGAGCAGAGGCCAGCGCTGCCTCGGCACGATCCCACAACTCATCGGAGCCGACACGTTTTTCCGGACGAGTCGAGAGCTTGAGCTGAATATCGGTGAAACCGAAATCGGCGTAGACCGCCAAGGTCAACTTGATGAAGTCGGCCGACTCGCTTTGCATCTGCTCTTCGGTACAAAAAATATGCGCATCGTCCTGAGTAAAACCGCGCACCCGCATGATCCCGTGCAACGCACCGGAAGGCTCGTTACGGTGGCAGGCGCCGAACTCGGCCAAGCGCATCGGCAGCTCGCGGTAGCTTTTCAGACCCTGATTGAAAACCTGCACGTGGCACGGGCAGTTCATTGGCTTGATCGCGTAGTCGCGGCTTTCCGACTCGGTGGTGAACATGTTCTCGGCGTAGTTGGCCCAGTGGCCGGATTTCTCCCACAGCGAGCGATCGACCACCTGCGGCGTTTTGATTTCCAGATAGCCATGCTCACGCTGCACACCACGCATGTACTGCTCGAGCACCTGGTACAGGGTCCAGCCGTTCGGGTGCCAGAACACCATACCCGGCGCTTCTTCCTGGGTGTGGAACAGGTTCAGACGCTTGCCAATCTTGCGGTGATCGCGCTTCTCGGCTTCCTCGATACGCTGGATGTAAGCGGCCAACTGCTTCTTGTCGGCCCAGGCCGTGCCATAGACACGCTGCAGCTGCTCATTCTTGGCATCGCCACGCCAGTAGGCACCGGACAGCTTGGTCAGCTTGAACGCCTTAAGGAAGCGCGTGTTCGGCACGTGCGGGCCGCGGCACATGTCCACGTATTCTTCGTGATAGTAAAGCCCCATGGCCTGCTCGTCCGGCATGTCTTCGACCAGACGCAACTTGTAGTCTTCGCCACGCGAAGCAAAGACGTCGATCACCTCGGCGCGCGGCGTGATCTTTTTGATTACGTCGTAATCTTTCTCGATCAGCTGCTGCATGCGCTGCTCGATCGCCGCAACGTCCTCCATGGTGAAGGGACGCTCGGATGCGATGTCGTAGTAAAAACCTTCTTCAATGACCGGACCGATCACCATTTTCGCAGTGGGGAACAGCTGCTTGACCGCATGACCGATCAAGTGCGCACAGGAATGGCGGATGATTTCCAGACCTTCCTGATCCTTGGGCGTGATGATTTGCAGGGTCGCATCGCTGTCGATCAGATCGCAGGCATCGACCAGCTTGCCGTTGACCTTGCCGGCGACCGTCGCCTTGGCCAGACCGGCCCCAATGGATTGCGCCACCTCGAGTACGGATACCGGGTGATCGAACGAACGCTGACTGCCGTCGGGAAGAGTAATGATGGGCATGGCGCCTCCTCTCCTAGTGGTGACCTCTACCAAAGGCCACATGGGTTGGGATGAGCCAGTAAGCGATTCAGTGGTATGCCTGCCATACAGTGGCAGGAGCCTGTTAAGCCAACCAAAACCGAACCGGGTTCACTGGAGGTTTTCTACACGGGATAAGCGCTGGGATGCTTCCAGAAAGCCTCGCCCCTGGCAAGCCGCCCAATAAAAAAGGGTCGCCTGGGCGACCCTTTTTATCGAATTTGGTAGGCACAATTGGATTCGAACCAACGACCCCCACCATGTCAAGGTGGTGCTCTAACCAACTGAGCTATGTGCCTCCGATGGGTGCGCATTCTACGGAGGCGCGCATAAGAGTCAACTGTTTTTTCGCTAACTGACTGAATAAGCGAATTTTTTACTGTTCTCCAGGGCGTTTAATATTTTGGACAGGCACTAGCCGGCGATTTTTATCTCGGGTAGCATCGGCGTATTCGTAAAAAATAAAGAACAGAGGTTGCAAAATGACGCACACGGCCTATCCCCGATCCTATTACGCCGCTTCCGCCAACGCGGCCCCGGCTCGCCCTGAGCTGCACGGCGAAGTAGAAACCGATGTGTGCATCGTCGGCGCCGGCTACACCGGCCTGTCGACAGCGATCGCCCTGTTGGAGAACGGCTTCAAGGTCAGCATCGTCGAAGCCGCCAAAGTCGGTTTCGGCGCTTCCGGGCGCAACGGTGGGCAAATCGTCAACAGCTATAGCCGCGACATCGACGTGATCGAGCGCAGCGTCGGCCCGAAGCAGGCGCAACTGCTGGGCAAGATGGCGTTCGAAGGCGGCAGAATCATTCGCGAACGCATCGCCAAATACGATATCCAGTGCGACTTGAAAGACGGCGGTGTATTTGCCGCCAATACCGTCAAGCATATGCAGCACCTCGAGTCGCAGAAAAAACTATGGGAGCGCTACGGTCATACCCAACTCGAACTGATGGATGCCAAGCGCATTCGCGAAGTGGTGGGAACCGATATCTATAAAGGCGGCATGCTCGATATGAGCGGCGGCCACATTCATCCCCTCAACCTGGCCCTGGGGGAAGCCGCCGCGGTCGAATCGCTCGGCGGGATAATTTACGAACAAACGCCGGCCATACGCATCGAGCGTGGGGCCAACCCGGCGGTGCATACGCCGAACGGGCGCATCAAAGCGAAGTTCGTGGTGATTGCCGGTAACGCGTACCTGGGCAATCTGATTCCCGAACTATCGGCCAAATCGATGCCCTGCGGTACTCAGGTGATCACCACCGAGCCGCTGTCCGACGAGCTGGCGAAAAGCCTGCTACCGCAGGATTACTGCATCGAAGACTGCAACTACCTGCTCGACTACTACCGCCTCAGTGGCGACAAGCGCCTGATCTTCGGCGGCGGCGTGGTCTATGGCGCCCGCGACCCGGCGAACATCGAGGCGATCATCCGGCCGAAGATGCTCAAAGCCTTTCCACAGTTGAAAGATGTGAAAATCGATTACGCCTGGACCGGCAACTTCCTTCTGACCCTCTCGCGCCTGCCGCAGGTCGGCCGTCTCGGTGACAATATCTATTATTCGCAAGGCTGCAGCGGCCATGGTGTGACCTACACCCACCTGGCCGGCAAGATAGTGGCCGAAGCGCTGCGTGGTCAGGCCGAGCGTTTCGACGCTTTCGCCGAGCTGCCGCATTACCCGTTCCCGGGTGGCCAACTGTTGCGCGTTCCCTTCACCGCCATGGGTGCCTGGTACTACAGCTTGCGCGACAAACTGGGTTTCTGATTCCCCGCTCGAAATAAAAACGGCGCCTTCATCGGGCGCCGTTTTCGTTTATACGCGAATCAATCGACCACAGGACACAGCGGCAGTACCGCACATTGGCCGGTTGCCTTTGCCGCCCCACCCGAACTTGCGGCGAAGCGCTTATCCTCGGGCGCCAGGCGCTGCGCACAGGCCCGGGCCCGCTCTCCTCCATCCGTGCAGCCGCGCTCGCTCAATACCTGCGACAGGTTGAACCAGCCGGCGGCGAAATCGGGTTGATGCGCCAGACTCTCGCGCAAGGCGCTTTCGGCGCCCGAGATATCGCCACTCGCGTAACGGCTGTTGGCCAGAGAAAACCAGGCGACCGATTCAGCGGGCCACTGCCGTACGGCGGTACGGTAAGCGCGTTGCGCAGCATCGGTGCGCCCGGTCTCTTCAAGATCGCTGGCGGCCTTGAGCCAAGTGCGCAACTCAGCCTGCGCGGGCAAGGTATCGGCGGGCAATGTCAGTACGGCCCAGCGTCCGCCGCGCGCCCAGGTCTTGTCGAAGGTGCCGAAATCGGTCAGCCAGCGCCGCGTCGTACCGGAGCGCAGGATCAACGTCCGTTCCCGCCGGTCGTAGCCGACCACCACCGCGAAATGCCACATGGGGTACCAGTCGAGTGCCAGGTTCTGCAGCACCAACACCGGATTGCCCGCCGCCACCTCGGCCAGCACAGCCTCGAGACGCGGCTGCAACGGGTAGACCAGCATGTCGTGAGTGCGCGCCGTTGCGACCATTTCGATCTGCAGGCTGCCCTCGCGATCCGGGATGAATACCTGATCCTTGAGCAGACCCGGACTGGTCGTCACCCCACGCTGGTTGAGCATGGTGGCGAGCGCCGCCGGCCCGCACTGATAGGCGCTTTGAGGGAAAAACGGAACATCGCTCAACTCGACCCGCTCAGGCAGACGCGAGGTCTCCGGCGGTAACACCGGAGACCTCGAACAGGCTGCAAGCAAGAGAATCAACGCAAACGGAAGAAAACGACTGGTACTCAGCGATTTATGCATTTTACGAAACTGAAGATATTGGTCGCGCAGAGCATATCCGTGACGATGAAGATCACCAAGAACAATACAATGACCCCCAATACACCAGCGCCGGCAGGCGCATCGGCCAGTTGTTGATTGAATTGCGCCAGTTCGGCGTTGGTCAGGCTATTGATCCGCTTCTCGACCTGCGCACGGTCGACTCCCATGGCGAGTAATTTTTCCTGCACACCCTGGTCATCGAGCATGCCAAGCAACTGCTGGCGGTCGACCGATTGTTGCTGCTCGTTCAGCACCTCGGGGGTGCCGATCATCGCTGCGTTGGCCATGGGTATCTGGACAACCAGCAGTAGGTGGAAAATCGCCAAAAAAGCGGCCAAACGACGGAATAACGATGGCTTTAGCATGGTAATTTCTCCTTATCGACTTCTGATTCGACCAGGCAAATACTCAAGCGTTCCACACCCGCCAACTCAGAATTACGACTCGCACAACATCTGACTCAGTACCGCCCGCAGCTTGGCCGGCTTCACCGGTTTATTGAGCAAGGGCACGCCCATCTGCTGCAGCTCGCGGCGACATTGATCGCTGCGATCGGCGGTAATCATCACCGCGGGGATATCGCAGGCGTAGTGTTCCCTTAATGCCTGCACCACCCGGTTGCCGGTCTCCCCGTGATCGAGGTGAAAGTCCGCCAGAATCAAGTCCGGCGCCTGCGCACCCAAGACCTCCAGAGCGGCCTGCTGGTCGACCGCCGTGACCACTTCACAGCCCCACTGCCCAAGCAACGCGGCCATGCTGTGGAGAATGCTCAGTTCATTGTCCAACACCAGCAAGCGCCGCCCCGGCAATGGATCGCCCGCGGACGCGCGTGGCAGTGGCGCAACTGGCAACATCGCTGGTTGTTTCGCCAGCGGCACCCGGATGCTGAATACCGAGCCGCGTCCCGGTTGCGAACGGACCTTGACCGGATAACCGAGCATGCGCGCGATGCGGTCGACGATCGCCAGGCCGAGCCCGACCCCGCGGCGCTCCGCAGCGCGCCCGGTATCCAGTTGGTTGAACTCGAGGAACACCCGCTCCAGCTGATCCTCGGGGATGCCGCGCCCGCTGTCCCAGACCTGGATCTCAAGAAAGTCGCCGCGTTTGCGGGCGCCGAGCAGAATGCCGCCCTGCTCGGTATAGCGGCAGGCATTGCTGAGAAAGTTGCGCAGGATCCGCGTGAGCAAACGGAAATCCGTGCTGATCGCATGAGGAGCGATGCGCACCTTGAGGCTCAGACCCTCGGCGGCGGCCACCGGTTGGAACTCCGAGGCCAGGGGCGCAAGCAATTCTTCCAGGCGGTACACATCGATATCGGGCTTGATCGCCGCCTGATCGAGCTTGGAAATGTCCAGCAAATCGGTGAGCAGATCCTCGGCGCCTTCCAGGGCCTGGTGGCTGCGCTCGACCAGGTTGTGCTCGGCCGCCGGCAAGCTGCGTTCGCGCAGGGTGGAGATCAACAGCCGCGCGGCGTTCAGCGGCTGCAGCAAATCGTGGCTGGCGGTCGCCAGGTACTTGTCCTTGCTCAGGTTGGCGGCTTCGGCGGCGTCGCGCGCCTCACGCAGCGCCCCTTCGATGCGTTTACGCTCGACGATCTGCTCCAGCAAATGGCGATTGACTTCCTGCAGTTCGGCGGTGCGTGCACCGACCCGTTGTTCAAGTTCGTCGTTGAGCTGCTGCAAGCGCTGCTGCGCTTGCTTGCGCTCGGTGATATCGGCGACGAAGCCCTCGAACAAACCCTGCGCATCGGGTTTGAGCAGCAGGTTGATCAGCACATCGATGACGCTGCCATCCTGGCGCCGTAACTGGGTTTCATACCAGAACAACCCCGGTTCGGTGGTCAGCACCTGGCGAATTCGCTGCAACTCCTCCGCGCCCCCGACGAACAAATGCTGCAGATCGCTCATCGACCAGAGCACCTGCTGCGGGTCGTCGTAGCCGAGCATGCGCGCCAACGCCGGGTTGGCGGCGCGCATACCGTCCTGCAGGCTGGCCTGAAAGATGCCATGCACCGCGTGCTCGAACAGCCATTTATAGCGATTGCGCTCGGCCTCCAGCTCCTCCAAACGCGCCAACAGCTCGGGGTAATGGCTCTTGCGTACCGAATGGCCACCCAACCCGAGCAGCGCATTGAGCGCCTGACGCTGATCGTCAGAGGGCTTCTGCATACACGACCTCGACATCGCGCTGGGTCGAATCCCGCGGATTGGTGAGGATGCACGGGTCCTGCATGGCATTGCGCGAGAGGAAGGGTATATCGCTGGTGCCAACGCCATGCAAGCCGAGGGTTTCGTGGAAGCCCACCGCCTGCTTGAAGCGGATCAGGTGTTCGATCAAACGTGGGCGGATCTGCGCATGGCTGAGCCCGCGACAGTCGATACCGAGGGTTTCGGCGACCATCCTGAAGCGCTCGGGCGAGGCGTTGTAATTGAATGCCACCACATGCTCGACCAGCACCGCATTGCACAGCCCATGGGGCAGGTCGAGAAAGCCGCCAAGGCTGTGGGACATCGCATGCACTGCACCGAGAATCGCATTGGAGAAGGCCAGGCCGGCCTGCATGCTGCCGAGCATGATTTTCTCGCGCAGGGCGATATCGTTGGGGTTGGCGATCATCGCCACCAGGTTGCCATTGATCAGGCGCATCGCTTCCAACGCATGGGAATCGGTCAAGGCGCCGGCGCCGGTGGACACGAACGCTTCGATGGCATGCACCAGGGCATCGATGCCGGTGCAGGCGGAGAGGAACGGGTCCATGCTCAGGGTGGTTTCCGGGTCGATCAGCGACACGTCGGGCACCGCGCCCTTGCTGACGATGGAGAACTTCATCCGCTCGTCCTGGTTGGAGATGATCACGAACTGCGAGACATCGGCCGAGGTACCGGCCGTGGTCGGGATCAAAATCAGCGGCGGGCTCGGCACACGGAGGGTATCGACGCCCTCGAACTCGATGATATTGCGACCATGGGCGACGGCGATGCCGATGCCCTTGGCGCAGTCCATCGGGCTGCCGCCGCCGACCGCGACTATCGCGTTACAACCCTCGCTGCGGTAGATCTCGGCACCGCTCATCACCTCCTCGGAACGCGGATTGGGCGAAACCTGGGTGTACAGGCAGTGCTCGATCCCCTGCCCCTGCAAGCTGGCCTGGACATCGGCGACCCAACCGGCGGCAAGCACGCCGGGGTCCGAGACCAGCAACACCTTGCGTGCGCCGTAGTTACTGGCGTAATTGCCGACGCTATGCCGGCAGCCGGCGCCGAAGACGATTTCCGGCGAAACGAATTTACGATGCAAACTGATATCGGCGTTCATGCCTCGGCCTATTATTGTTCTCAACGGCTCTCAGCCTACTGCATTCGCCTGCCAATGCAATGCAACCAGAGTCGGCTAGCGTGCCTCTAAGACGGCCGCTCCGTTTCCGTCAGCAGATGCTGGTAGAAGCGCCATTCGCGCTCCAGCGCATGGGCCTGATTGCCGGCCTGGCGAAAGCCGTGGCGCTCCTCGGGATACAGATGATAGTCCACCGCCAGTCCCCGATCTTTCAAGGCAGCGACCATGCTTTCGGTCTGTGCCGGCAGCACCACCGCATCGAGGCCGCCCTGGAAGAAAATTACCGGCGCCTCGATCTTGTCCGCATGTAACAGCGGCGTGCGCGCCGCATAGCGCTCGGCGTCCCGTACGGGGTCACCGATCAGCCAGTCGAGGTAGTCGGCCTCGAACTTGTGCGTGACCTGGCGCAACGCCAGGGGATCGCTGACCCCGTAGAGACTGGCACCGCCGCGGAAGACACGGCTGAAGGCCAAGGCGCAGAGCGCGGTATAACCGCCGGCACTGGCGCCGCGGATAAAGGCGCGGGCCGGGTCGATCAGCCCGCGCGTTGCCAAATGGTCGACCAGGGCACAGGCATCCTCGACCTCGATCGCGCCCCACTCGCCTTGCAAGCGCAGGCGGTAGGCACGGCCATAGCCGCTGCTGCCGCGGTAATTGAGGTCGGCGACTGCGAAGCCGCGCTGGGTCCAGAACTGGATGCGCGGGTCGAACACCGGGTAACAGGCCGAGGTCGGCCCGCCGTGCAGGAACACCAACAGCGGCGGCTTCTCGTCAGGCGGGCCGGCAAAGCGGTTGTTATGCGGTGGGTAGAAAAACCCGTGGCAGTCCTCGCCGCCGCTGGCGAAACGCAATACCTGCGGTCGTGATACCTCGGCGGCCGGCAGAACAGCCGCAGCGCCGGCCAACACCCGGCACTCGTGGCTATCGCGGTCGATCGCCAGCACCACACTGCCGTGCTCGGGCGCTGCAGCAATCGCGTAATAGAAATGCCCATCCGCAGCCAGTTGACGAAAGCGGCTATAGCCCTCGGCCAGACGTCGCTCGCCGTTGCCGTCGCGCTCGGCCAGCACGGCGAAGCCATTGTCGAACCAGCTCAGCAACAGCGCCTCGTCAGCCAGCGCCAGGTAATTGCACGCGCCCAGCTGCCAGGGCGCACCAGCATGTTCGGCGGCGGCACAGGGCATGAGAGCCAGCGCCTCTTCCGAGGTGTCGCGCGGGATTTCCCTCCAGGGTTGCCAATAGCCGTTGCGATCGCTGAGTACCAGCAAACGCCCCCGGCTATCGAACGCTGGCTGCTGCAAGGCTTGTCCACCCTGGGCGCCGGCGACGACTTGCCTTGCCTGCCAGGCGCCGCTGTCGGCGCGTAAGCGGGTACATAACCGCGTCGCCAGCCAGGGCTGCTGGGGTCTATCCCATTCGATCCAGGCCAGCCGCCGGCCATCCTCGCTCAGGCTCGGCGCGGCGTAGAAGTCGCTGCCTTCGGCTAGTACCTCGCGAGCGCCATCGGCCAGGGCGATGCTCACCAGGCGATGTGCGACCTGCGCCCCGTCGTGGCTTTCCTCGACCGCGACTATCGCGCCGGCTCGGGCATCGAACTGCAGGTTGCCATAACGGCAGGCCGCCCGCCGGGTCAACGCACGCGGCGCCCCGCCGAGCGGTTGCCAGTAGAGTTGCTGGTCGCTTTCGTCGACATATGCCAGGCCATCGCGGCCCAGGCAGAAGGCGCCGCCACCATATTCGTAGACCCGGCTGCGCACCGAGATCCCCGGCGGCGTCAGGCATTGCAGGTGGTCGGGGGTCCAATGCCAAAGCGTCGAACGGCCATCCACCGGCTCGAATGCCAGCCACACCAGCCCGCCGAGGCCGGCACGCAGCTCGGCGAAATCGCGGCTGGCTGCGGCCGCCTGCTCGCTCGACCAGTCGCTGTCCCAGAAACCGAATGGTGCTACCTGCGGTTTATTCATGCCTTGCAGATTAGCTGGGACGCCTTCTCGTTGCGCATCACCAGGCTGTCCAATGCGCCCGGCGCCTGTTCGGCCTGTTCGCGCGCGGCGAGGATGATGCCGTGGTGCGCCGACTTGCTGCACACCGGGTCGGAGTTAGCGGCATCGCCAGTGAGCATGAACGCCTGGCAGCGGCAGCCGCCGAAGTCCTTGGCCTTGTCGTCGCACGAACGGCAGGGCTCGGGCATCCAGTCGTCGCCGCGGAAGCGGTTGAAACCGAAGGAGTGGTGCCAGATGTGCTCGATGCTGTGCTCGCGCACGTTGGGAAACTGCACCGGCAGCTGGCGCGCGCTGTGGCACGGCAGCGCGGTGCCATCCGGTGTGATGTCGAGGAACAGATTGCCCCAGCCGTTCATGCAGGCCTTGGGGCGCTCCTCGTAATAATCCGGGGTGACGAAGATCAGCTTGCACGGGTGGTTCTGCGCAGCCAGCTTGGCCCGCCACTCGTTGGTGATGCGTTCGGCCCGCGCCAACTGGGCGCGGGTCGGCAACAGGCCGGCGCGGTTGAGTTCGGCCCAGCCATAGAACTGACAGGTGGCCAACTCGACGAAATCGGCTTCCAGCTCCAGACAGAGTTCGATGATCCGCTCGATATTGTCGATGTTGTGCCGGTGGGTAACGAAATTCAGCACCATCGGATAGCCGTGGGCCTTGACCGCGCGGGCCATGGCAAGCTTGTGGGCGAAAGCTTTTTTCGAACCGGCGAGCAGGTTGTTGACCTCCTCGTCGGCGGCTTGGAAGCTGATCTGGATATGGTCCAGCCCGGCATCGGCGAACTCGGCAATGCGCGCCTCGCTCAGGCCGATGCCGGAGGTGATCAGGTTGGTGTAGTAGCCGAGGTCGCGCGCCGCCTTGATCAGCTCGGCCAGGTCCTGACGCACCAGCGGCTCGCCGCCGGAAAAACCCAGCTGCGCGGCGCCCAGCTCGCGGGCCTGGCGGAACACCTCGATCCATTCGGCGGTCGTCAGCTCCTGGCCCTGCTGGCTGAAATCCAGCGGGTTGGAGCAATACGGGCACTGCAACGGGCAGCGATAGGTCAGCTCGGCCAGCAGCCATAGTGGCGGGCCGGCCTTGGGCACCTGACGGTCAGTGCAGCTCGATCCAGAATTGGGCATTGGCTACCTCCAAAAAGGCCAGGATGTCTTCGTCCAATCCCGGCACGTCCGGAAAGCGTCCGCGCAACGCCGCAATGATCTGCGCCACGCTGTGCTCACCGTTGACCTGCTTGAGAATTTCTCCGGCGCTGTCGTTGAGCTTGATCATGCCTTCCGGGTACAGCAGCACATGGCAGCTCTGCACCGGCTCCCATTGCAGACGAAAACCGCGACGCAGCTTAGGGATCGCGCTGTCGAGGGACTGGCTCATGCGATCGACTCCGTGGTGGTGCGCGCGGCGCAGCCTACAAGGGATAAAGCGGCCGCAGAGTGCACCGTGCGCACCGATTGACTATGGTTCATAACGCGATGCCCCGATGCCAAACCGCTTCGCGGGTTACCGTGTGATAAGGCGGACGTTCCAGCTCATAGGCCATGCTCATCGCATCGAGCATGCTCCAGAGCACGTCCAGTTTGAATTGCAGAATGTCCAGCATGCGCTGCTGGGCGGCGAAGGTGGTGTAGTGCGCCAAGGTGATGCGCAGGCCATGCTCGACATCGCGGCGCGCTTCCTTCAGCCGCTTGCGGAAGTAGTCGTAACCGCCGGCGTCGATCCAGGGATAGTGCTGCGGCCAGGCATCCAGGCGCGACTGATGGATCTGCGGGGCGAACAGCTCGGTCAGCGAACTGCTGGCCGCCTCCTGCCAGTTGGCGCGGCGGGCGAAGTTGACGTAGGCATCGACGGCGAAACGCACACCCGGCAGCACCAGCTCCTGGGACAGCACCTGCTCGCGCGTCAACCCTACCGCCTCGGCCAGGCGCAGCCAGGCTTCGATGCCACCCTCCTCGCCGAAGCCGCCGTCGTGATCGAGAATGCGCTGGATCCATTCACGGCGGGTATCGCGATCCGGACAGTTGGCCATGATCGCCGCATCCTTGAGCGGAATGCACACCTGATAGTAGAAGCGGTTGGCGACCCAGCCCTGGATCTGCTCGCGAGTCGCCCGGCCGGCGTACATCGCCTGATGAAACGGGTGATGGGTATGGTAGTAGGCGCCCTTGGCGCGCAACGCCTGCTCGAACTCGGCAGGAGTCATGGCGGATTGGCTCATCGAAGCTCCCCGGTGCGCAAGGCGCACACTACAAATTGATGCTCATGCCGTCCCAGGCGACATCGATGCCATGGGCGCTGAGTTCCGCGCGCTCCGGCGAATCGACATCGAGGATCGGGTTGGTGTTGTTGATATGAATCAGAATCTTGCGCTGCGCCGGCATCGCATCGAGCAGCTCGATCATGCCGCCGGGACCGCTTTGCGGCAGGTGGCCCATTTCGCTGCCGAGCTTGTCGCCGACCTCGCACAGGCGCATTTCGTCGTCGCGCCACAGGGTTCCGTCGACCAGCAGGCAATCGGCGCGGCGCATCCAGGCCAGCAATTGCTCGTCCACTTGCCCCAGGCCGGGGGCGTAGAACAACTTGCCTCCGCTACGCCGGTCTTCGACGAACAGACCGATGTTGTCGCCGGGGTGCGGGTTGCCGCGGTGCGGCGAATACGGCGGTGCACTGCTGCGCAGGGCCACCACGGTAATTTGTAGATCCGGGCAGACGGGGATGCTGAAGGGCACGCCATCCAGCGCGATCAGGTTATGCCGCAGGCCGCCGTTCCAGTGCTCAAGCATGTTGAACAAGGGAAAGCCGCTGGTCAGGTCCTGGTGGACCATCTCGGTGCACCACACCTGGTGCGGGCAGCCTTCGCGCAGGGTCAGCAGGCCGGTGGTGTGATCGATCTGGCTGTCCATCAGCACGACCGCGCCAATCGCCGTATCACGCGTTTTGCGCGCCGGCTGCAGGGCCGGAAACGATTCGATCTGCGCGCGGATATCGGGTGACGCGTTGCACAGTATCCAGTCCTTGCCGTTATCGCTCAGGGCAATCGAGGACTGCGTGCGCGGCTGCGCACGTACGCTGCCATCGCGCATGCCGCGGCAGTTGCGACAGTTGCAGTTCCATTGCGGAAAGCCGCCGCCGGCGGCGGAGCCGAGAATATGGATATGCATGCTGAATTCCCAGTCAGATGCCCCGACGTGGCCGGGGCAAGGCGAATCAACGATTGGCGAAGTACATCGTGACTTCGAAACCAATACGCAGATCGGTAAAGGCGGGTTTAGTCCACATGGCGCGGTCCTCTTCTTGTCAGCCGGCGAATTCCGGTAGTGCTAGTTATGCACCGCAAACACGCTCGGCAGAATGGTACTTTGGGAGGAGGTCGGACTGACATTGGTAGCGGTGGCTGCCGGCGCCACGCCAACGCGGCACCAGTGTCGCGGTCCGATACGGGATGGGGTGGGAGGAGCACGATCGCTCCTCTCCCCGGCGCCGCCGACCCAAGGGCCTGCGGCTATGCACGTGTGACGCAAGGCGGGACAGCACACCGGGCTATCCCAGGGCACCCTTGATCAGTTGCCCGATCAGCTGGCGCGTGCCAGGTTGCGCAGGGACTTCACCTGATCGTGGTTGCGCTGCACGCCCTGGCATTGCTTTTCGACGACCATGCGGATCGACTCCGGCAAACCCTTCTGCAGGGCTTCCTTGTAGTTTTTCAACGCGACATCTTCACCGCGCTCGCATTCATTGAGAATGGCTTCGTCGTCCTTGCCGGTGATCAAGCTTTTCAGGTCGACCCAGCGACGGTGCAGAGCCCCGGCGACGCTCGACTTGCTTTCCGGGTCGCCCCCCAGACCGCGAACCAGTTGCTGCAGATCGGCGGCAGCGGCGGCACATTCCTGCGCACGTTGGTTGAACAGGCTTTTAAGCTGAATGCTCTGAATGTTCTCGGCGCATTCCTGAAAGCCTTTCTCGCCATCCTTGCTGGTTTCGATCAGATCGTTGAGTACTGAAATTACCTCTTTGTTTTCCATTTCTTGCTCCTCGTCAATCCTTCTTACTAAGCCAGGAAAAAGCCTGGCCACCCGAAAAATTGACTGAGCAGGTAGCCCCGAGGTTCAAGGAAAAGTGCCGAGCGGTAAGGCCACCAGGCTAGGGCCTGCTGGCACTTTTGGCCTTCTGCCGCTTGAGGAAATCCACCTTCCACTGCTCCAGCCCGATGTATTGCGAATCCAGGTTTGCCTCGACCCCGTAGCGCGCCTTAAGCGCAGCGATTGGCGCCTGCTGTTCAAGCAGAAAGCGATCGAAACGGGCGAGCAATTGCGGCTGTTTCACAGTGGAGAGCTGGAAGCTGCCGCGGTTGTGCGGCAACGTCGGGTCGAATACCAAAGCCCCCGGACGGGCGCGAATGTTGTCCAGGTAATAAGCCGCGACCACTACGTTGTAATAGGCCCCGTCGGTCTGTTTTTTCAGCGCCTGGCGGATCATCAGCCGCAGGTCATCACTGTAATTCAACTCGATCTGCTTGCCGGCGATACGCTCCTCGTAACCGCCCGGCGTCCAGCCGTGGACGATCGACAGCTGCTTGAGCCGTTCGATCGGCTGCCCCTGACGCTGGGGCGCGACCAGCACCCCGTCGACATAGTCGACGATGCCCTGACTGTAGTGCAGGGTCTTGCCGGCTTTCTGCTCCGGCGCCCAGGCCTGGTTATCGGGGTACTTGAGATCCACTTCGCCCTCCAGCAGCGCCGGTAGCAGCCGGTTCACCGGCAGCGCCTTGAAGCTCAATTGCACGCCGCTGTTTTCGGCGAACAGATCGAACAACTCGCGAGCTAAGCCCTGGTACCGACCCTGCTTGTCGACACTGTAATGCGGGGCGAACGCCGAATCCTCCACGCCTATCACGTAGCTTTCGGCGCGAGCACTGGCGCAGGCACTGACGGAGCAGACAAGGGCGAAGAAACTGCATGCGTGTGAGTACTTCACAGCAAACCTCCGGGGTGAGTTGCGGGATGGGGTAACGAAATGAAGAAGCGTGGGAACAGCCGCGACGCCGGCGCCTGCTAGCCGCCGGTCATGCTCATGAAGCGAACGACCTGGACCTGCTCGTCGCTGTCGAAACGATGGCGCTCGGGCTTGAGTTGCAAGGCATCGAGCAAGGCCGCGCACAGGCGTTGGCTATTGCCGGGATGAGCGCGCATCAGGCCTTTCAAGTCCAGGGCATGGTCATGTCCCAGACAGAGGACCAACTTGCCTTCGGCGGTGACCCGTACGCGATTGCAGTCGCCGCAGAAGTTATGGCTGTGCGGCGAGATGAAACCGACCTGGGTGTCGCTGCCTGCCACCTGCCAGTAACGCGACGGCCCGCCGGTGCGCTTGCTACTGCGCACCAGGGCGTAGCGCTGCTCGATGCGCTGGCGCACGTCGTCGCTGGAGCAGAACGTCTGCTCGCGCCTATGGCTGGAAATATCGCCCAGGGGCATTTCCTCGATAAAGCTGATATCCAGACCGCGGGCCATGGCGAACTCGACCAGGTCGAGCACTTCATCGTCGTTACGGCCCTTCTGCACCACGCTGTTGAGTTTGATCTTGCGAAAACCCGCCGCTCGCGCTGCCTCGATACCAGCCAGCACCTGTTCGAGCTTGTCGCGCCGGGTAAAGGCGGCGAAGCGCTCGCGCTGCAACGAATCCAGGCTGATATTCAGGCGCTTGACCCCCGCGGCACGCAGCTGCGGCGCCAGCTCGAGCAACTGCGAGCCGTTGCTGGTGATCGCCAGGTCTTCGAGTTCGTCGCGCGCGCCCAAACGAGCCAGCAGGCTGAGCAGATTCTTGCGCACCAGCGGCTCGCCGCCGGTAATACGGATGCGCTTGACGCCCAGACCGATAAAGGCGTCGGCCACCGCGTAAAGCTCTTCCAGACTGAGAATCTGCTCGCGGGGGGCGAACTGCATATCCTCGCTCATGCAGTAGGTGCAGCGAAAATCGCAGCGGTCGGTGACCGAGAGTCGCAGGTAGGTGATGCGCCGACCGAAGGGATCGACCAATTGGCTGTTGTGCACGGCATGTCTCCTGGGCCCTGAGAGCCGAGACTTTTTGTTATGAGAGCGCAGCCTGTCGGAGCGCACTGCGGAACCTAGACAAATGTTGAGCAAGATAGAAACAGAAAAACAAAATCCTGTATACAACTACTTGACCGAAGGGTCAGATTAGGTCGCCAACCCCTTGCCCTGCGGCTTGAGCGCCGCGCGAGGCCGGTGCTACCATGCCCCACCGCGCCCAGCGCCGGGCGACTTACAAAAGCACAGAGGCTTATGACCAGTATCCGCGAACGCAACAAAGAGCTGATCTTGCGCGCAGCCAGCGAAGAGTTCGCCGACAAGGGTTTCGCCGCCAGTAAAACCAGCGACATCGCCGCCAAAGCCGGCGTCCCCAAGCCCAACGTCTACTACTACTTCAAATCCAAAGAGAACCTCTACCGCGAGGTTCTGGAAAGCATCATCGAGCCGCTGCTGGAGGCGTCCGCACCGTTCAACCAACCCGGCAAACCAGCCGAGGTATTGAAGGCCTATATCCGCTCGAAAATCCGTATCTCCCGCGACCTGCCATTCGCTTCCAAGGTATTCGCCAGCGAAATCATGCACGGCGCGCCCCACCTTTCCAGCGAGCAGGCCGAACAGCTGAACGCCCAGGCCAAACACAATATTTCCTGCATCCAGCGCTGGATCGACCAGGGCTCGATGGCCAAGGTCGACCCGCACCATCTGCTGTTCAGCATCTGGGCCGCGACCCAGACCTACGCCGATTTCGATTGGCAGATCTCCACCGTCACCGGTAAAGCCAGCCTCAGCGAAGAAGACTACGAGGCCGCTACGCAGACCATCATCCGCCTGGTGATCAAGGGCTGCGAAGTCGATGAAAACCAGCCCGCCACCTCCGAGCAGGTTACCCGCGCCTGAATCGGCGCTTCGACGCCAACCCGTAGGAGCCAGCTTGCTGGCGATGCTTTTACCCCTCAGGGATCGCCAGCAAGCTGGCTCCTACATGCATGCTTAACCCCACTCTCGCATCGGCCTACAGCCCGGTAAGGCGGGTTAGCGGCGCAGATCGAATCACCCGCAACCGCGTACGCACTCGAAGCGCCGCGTAACCCTCCAAACCGCGGTATTTGCTCGATAGCGCCATGGCGGGTTATCGCCGAAACCTGTGGGAGGCGCTTTAGCGGCGAGCTTTCAACGGTGGCAGTCGCGGCTAAAGCCCCTCCCACAGCCCCGTAAAATGGCTGATTCGGCGCTAAGCATCAGGCCATAGTTCCCGCATCGGCCTTCAGTCCCAGCGACTCCAGCGCGCTGATCGCGCATTGCTCATCGATATCCGAGGTATCGCCAGTAATGCCGATGGCGCCGATCACCTCGCCCTGTTCATTGCGGATCAACACGCCACCCGGTGCCGGCACCAGCTTGCCGTCGGCCAGGTTGTTCACCGCGCCGATAAACGCCGGGCGTTGCTGCGCATCGGCGGCGATCAGGCGTGAGTCCTTGCCCAGCGCCATGGCGCCCCAGGCTTTGCCAATGGCGATCTGCGGGCGCAGCAGGCTGGCGCCATCCTCGCGCTGCAGGCTGATCAAATGCCCACCGGCATCGAGCACCGCGACAGTGAGCGGCGCGGCACTGATTTCCCGGCCCACAGCCAGGGCCCGGGTACTGATGGCGGTAGCGGTCTGCAGATTCAAAACGTTCATGGCGAGACTCCTGATAACTGAAAAGTCGAAGGACGCGCCCGGACGCGCTGCTTAAAGCAGCCCGCAGCAGCCCAGGCGATTCAAAGCTCGCAGCCACTATCCCACCAGAAACAAAAAAATCAATAGATGAATACAATTCAATTATTGTTTGTATACATTTAAAACCACCTCTAGCCTTTCAGCCCATGGCAACCCGCTTAAACAGGCGTTTTAAAAGAATTTATACCCAGCACGAAGATCGCCGCAAAAATTGTTGACCATTAAGTCAATAGCTGAATAGAATCCGCTGCAGGCAACTTGTATACAATTTCACAAGAAGAGGCACACAATCATGGCCAGAATGAGAGCAATCGAGGCCGCCGTACTGGTGATGCGCCGCGAAGGCGTTGACACTGCGTTCGGTATCCCCGGCGCCGCCATCAACCCGCTGTACGCTGCATTGAAGAAAGTCGGCGGCATCGACCACGTCCTGGCCCGCCACGTCGAAGGCGCTTCGCACATGGCCGAGGGTTACACCCGCACCAATGCCGGCAATATCGGCGTGTGCATCGGCACCTCCGGCCCGGCCGGCACCGACATGGTCACCGGCCTGTATTCGGCCTCCGCCGACTCCATCCCGATCCTTTGCATCACCGGCCAGGCGCCGCGTGCACGCATGCACAAGGAAGACTTCCAGGCGGTCGACATCACCAGCATCGTCGAGCCGGTGACCAAGTGGGCGACCACCGTGATGGAGCCCGGCCAGGTGCCGCGCGCATTCCAGAAGGCCTTCTATGAAATGCGCAGCGGCCGCCCAGGTCCTGTGCTGATCGATCTGCCGTTCGACGTGCAGATGGCCGAGATCGAATTCGACATCGACGCCTACGAGCCGCTGCCCCTGGCCAAGCCCGCCGCCAACCGCGTGCAGGCGGAAAAGGCCCTGGCGATGCTCAACGACGCCGAGCGCCCCTTGTTGGTCGCTGGCGGCGGTATCTTCAATGCCGACGCGGCCGACAAGCTGGTCGAATTCGCCGAGCTGACCGGCGTGCCGGTTGTCCCGACCCTGATGGGTTGGGGCGCGATCCCCGACGACCACCCGCTGATGGTTGGCATGGTCGGCCTGCAAACCTCGCACCGCTACGGCAACGCCACCCTGCTGGAGTCCGACCTGGTATTCGGCATCGGCAACCGCTGGGCCAACCGCCACACCGGCAGCGTCGACGTGTACACCGAAGGGCGCAAATTCATTCACGTCGATATCGAACCGACGCAAATCGGCCGCGTGTTCAACCCGGACCTGGGCATCGTTTCCGACGCGGGTGCGGCCCTGGACGCCTTTATCGCTGTGGCCAAGGAATGGCAAGCCGCTGGCAAGCTGAAGGACCGCAGCGCCTGGGTCGATTCCTGTCGTGAGCGCAAGCGCACCCTGCAGCGCAAGACCCACTTCGACGAAGTACCGGTCAAGCCGCAGCGCGTGTACGAAGAGATGAACGAGTTCTTCGGCAAGGACACCTGCTACGTCAGCACCATCGGCTTGTCGCAGATCGCCGGAGCGCAGTTCCTGCATGTGTACAAGCCGCGTCACTGGATCAACTGCGGCCAGGCCGGCCCGCTTGGCTGGACCATTCCGGCAGCGCTCGGCGTGGTCAAG
Source organism: uncultured Pseudomonas sp. (assembly GCF_946885955.1). The sequence goes on along the minus strand of NZ_CAMPHI010000016.1, from coordinate 41,797 downwards.
GCCGACCCGACCCGCAAGGTGGTGGCGCTGTCCGGCGACTACGACTTCCAGTTCATGATCGAAGAGCTGGCCGTGGGCGCGCAGTTCAACCTGCCGTATATCCACGTGCTGGTGAACAACTCCTACCTGGGCCTGATCCGTCAGGCACAGCGCGGCTTCGAGATGGACTACTGCGTGCAGCTGGCCTTCGAGAACATCAACGCGCCGGAGCTCAACGGCTATGGCGTTGACCATATCGCCGTGGTCGAAGGCCTGGGTTGCAAGGCCATCCGCGTGCTCGATGCCAATGACCTGCAAGCAGCCTTCGCCAAGGCTCAGCAGTTAATGGAGGAGCACCGCGTGCCGGTGGTGGTCGAGGTCATCCTGGAGCGCGTCACCAATATATCCATGGGCACCGAGATCAATGCGGTCAACGAGTTCGAAGAACTCGCCGCCCGCGGCGCCGATGCACCGACCGCCATCTCGTTGCTGGACTAAGACCAACCCCGTAGCCCGGATGCAATCCGGGGAAATTTTGACAGCCCCCGGATTACATCCGGGCTACGAAAAGAAGGAGCACCCCATGCCCCGTTTTGCCGCCAACCTGTCGATGCTGTTCACTGAAGTGGACTTCATGGACCGTTTCGCCGCCGCCGCCGAAGCCGGCTTCAGCGGTGTCGAGTATCTATTCCCCTACGATTTCGCCGCCGAAGAAATCAAAGCCCGCCTGGACGCCAACAAGCTCGAACAAGTGCTGTTCAACCTGCCAGCGGGTGATTGGGCCAAGGGCGAGCGCGGTATCGCCTGCCATCCCGATCGCATCGAGGAATTCCGCGCCGGCGTGGACCAGGCCATCGCCTATGCCCAGATACTCGGCAATAAGCAGGTCAACTGCCTGGTCGGTATCCGTCCGCAGGGTCACGACTGCGCGAGCATCGAGCAGACCCTGGTCGACAACCTCCGTTACGCCGCAGCCAAGCTGGAAACTGCCGGTATCAAGCTGGTCATGGAAATGATCAACACCCGCGACATTCCCGGCTTCTACCTGTGCACCACCAAGCAGGCGCTGGATATTCGCAACAAGGTCGGCAGCGCCAATCTGTACCTGCAGTACGACATCTATCACATGCAGATCATGGAGGGCGATCTGGCCCGCACCATGGAAAGCAACCTGGCGGTGATCAACCACGTGCAGCTCGCCGACAACCCGGGCCGCCACGAACCGGGCACCGGCGAGATCAATTACCGCTTCCTCTTCGAGCACCTGGACCGCATCGGCTACCAGGGCTGGATCGGCTGCGAATACAAGCCCGCCACCACCACCACTGCCGGCCTTGGCTGGCTGAAAGCACATAACGCAATCTGAGGAGCGAAACTCATGGCTAAAATCGGATTTATCGGCACCGGCATCATGGGCAAGCCCATGGCGCAGAACCTGCAAAAAGCCGGGCACACCCTGTTTTTCTCCGAGCACTTCGAGAAGGCCCCGGCCGAGCTGATCGGCGACAACGGCATCGGCCTGGCCAACCCGCGCGAAGTAGCCCAGGAAGCCGAGTTCATCATCGTCATGGTGCCGGATACCCCGCAGGTCGAAGACGTGCTGTTCCGCGCCGATGGCGTGATCGAAGGCGTTGGCGCCGGCAAGGTGGTGATCGACATGAGCTCGATCTCCCCCACCGCCACCAAGGTCTTCGCCGAGAAGATCAAGGCCACCGGCGCCGCCTACCTGGACGCTCCGGTGTCCGGCGGCGAAGTTGGCGCCAAGGCCGCGACCCTGAGCATCATGGTCGGCGGTTGCGAGAAGGCCTTCGAACGCGCCCTGCCGCTGTTCCAGGCGATGGGCAAGAACATCACCCGGGTCGGCGGCAATGGCGACGGTCAGACCGCCAAGGTGGCCAACCAAATCATCGTTGCGCTGAATATCCAGGCGGTGGCCGAGGCCCTGCTATTCGCCGCCAAGAACGGTGCCGACCCGGCCAAGGTGCGTGAAGCGCTGATGGGCGGCTTCGCCGGCTCGAAGATCCTCGAAGTGCACGGCGAGCGCATGATCAAGGGCACCTTCGATCCGGGCTTCCGCATCAGCCTGCACCAGAAGGACCTCAATCTGGCCCTGGCCGGCGCCCGCGAGCTGGGCCTCAACCTGCCCAACACCGCCAACGCCCAGCAAGTGTTCAGCACCTGCGCGGCCATCGGCGGCTCAGGCTGGGACCACTCGGCGCTGATCAAAGGCCTGGAGCATATGGCCAATTTCAATATTCGCGGCGAGTGACCGACACATCAGGCCGACCGCTCGTAGGTTGGCGTTGAGCGAAGCGATACCCAACATGGAGCGCACAGCGCTCCCGACAACGGGAGGCGTTGGCCGGTTCTTCGAACCGGTTGTTGGGTATCGCAGGCTCAACCCAACCTACAGGGGCTGCGCCTCACCCCTTTCGATCTGCCCGGCAGGCGGTGTCACGGCCTGTCTGCCGGGTGGGTCGATTCTAGTGCAGAGCGCCTGCGAGACGGGCGCTGCGCACTAGAATCGAAGTTGATACCTAACAAGAGAGATCGCCATGTCCATCGATCCGTCTGTCAATCCAACGTCTCTGCTGCGCGAGCTGTTCGCCAGTGCCATCGACGCCGCGCACCCGCGCCAGGTGTTGGCCGACTACCTGCCGGCGGATCGCAGTGGTCGGGTCATCGTCATCGGCGCCGGCAAGGCCGCCGCGGCCATGGCCGAGGTGATCGAACAGCACTGGCAAGGCGAGGTCAGCGGCCTGGTGGTGACCCGTTATGAGCACGGCGCCAATTGCAACAAGATCGAAGTGGTGGAAGCCGCCCACCCGGTGCCGGACGATGCCGGTGAACGGGTCGCGCGGCGGGTGCTGGAGTTGGTCAGCAACCTGACGGAAAGCGACCGGGTGATCTTCCTGCTGTCGGGCGGCGGCTCCTCTCTGCTCGCCCTGCCCGCCGCGGGCATTACGCTCAGCGACAAACAGGCGATCAACAAGGCCCTGCTCAAATCCGGCGCGGCGATCGACGAGATGAACTGCGTGCGCAAGCACCTCTCGGCGATCAAGGGCGGTCGCCTGGCCAAGGCCTGCTGGCCGGCCAGCGTCTATACCTACGCGATTTCCGATGTGCCGGGCGACGAAGCCACGGTGATCGCCTCCGGCCCGACCGTGGCCGATCCCACCACCTCGGCCGAAGCCCTGGCGATTCTGGCGCGTTATCAGATCGACACACCGGCCAATGTACGTGCCTGGTTGCAAAACCCGGCATCGGAAACGCTCAAACCCGGCGATCCGTACCTGAGTCGCAGCCACTTCCAACTGATCGCCCGCCCGCAGCAGTCGCTCGACGCCGCCGCTAAGAAGGTTCGTGAAGCGGGTTTGAATGCGCTGATTCTTGGCGATCTGGAGGGCGAATCCCGCGAGGTGGCCAAGGTCCACGCCGGTATCGCGCGGCAGATCGTGCTGCATGGCCAGCCAATCAAGCCGCCCTGCGTGATCCTCTCCGGCGGCGAAACCACGGTTACCGTGCGCGGCAACGGCCGTGGCGGACGTAATGCCGAATTCCTGCTGAGCCTGACCGACAGCCTCAAGGGCCTGGCCGGCGTTTATGCCCTAGCCGGCGACACCGACGGCATCGACGGTTCGGAAGACAACGCCGGCGCCATCATGACCCCCGACAGCTACGGCAAGGCCTGCGAACTGGGGCTGAGCAGCAGCGACGAGCTGGATAACAACAACGGCTATGGATACTTCGCCGCCCTGGATGCGCTGATCGTCACCGGGCCGACCCGTACCAACGTCAATGATTTCCGCGCCATTCTGATTCTCGAGGCTCCCGCAAAATGACTCCCAACAAGAAAGTGAAAATCCTCGCCACCCTCGGCCCGGCGATAAAAACCCAGGACGATATCCGCCAACTGGTGGAAGCCGGGGTCAATCTGTTCCGCCTCAATTTCAGCCATGGCGAACACGCCGACCACGCTCAGCGCTATGACTGGGTGCGCGAAGTGGAACAGCGCCTGAACACCCCGATCGGCATCCTCATGGACCTGCAAGGACCGAAACTGCGCGTGGGTCGTTTCGCCGAAGGCAAGGTCGAACTGGTACGCGGCCAGACCCTGCGCCTGGACCTCGACGACACCCCGGGCGATGCCCAGCGGGTCAACCTGCCGCACCCGGAAATCATCGCCGCGCTGCAACCGGGCATGAGCCTGCTGCTCGACGATGGCCGCTTGCGCCTGCGCGTCACGGCCAAGGAACCCACTGCGGTGATCACCGAAGTGATCGCCGGCGGCGAGCTGTCCGACCGCAAGGGCGTCAATGTGCCGGAGGCTGTGTTGCAACTGTCGCCGCTGACCGAAAAGGACCGCCGCGACCTGGCCTTCGGCCTGCAACTGGGCGTCGATTGGGTGGCGCTGTCGTTCGTCCAGCGCCCCGAAGATATCGTCGAAGCGCGCGAGCTGATCGGTGACAAGGCACTGCTGATGGCCAAGATCGAGAAGCCCTCGGCGGTTACCCACCTCAAGGAAATCGCTGAGCTGTGCGATGCGATCATGGTCGCCCGTGGCGATCTCGGGGTGGAAGTGCCAGCGGAAAACGTGCCGCGCATCCAGAAGGACATCATCCGCGTCTGCCGCCAGCTCGGCCGGCCGGTGGTGGTGGCCACGCAGATGCTCGAGTCCATGCGTTTCTCCCCGGCGCCGACCCGCGCCGAGGTCACCGACGTGGCCAATGCCGTGGCCGAAGGCGCCGATGCGGTGATGCTCTCGGCGGAAACCGCCTCCGGCGATTACCCGCTGGAAGCGGTGCAGATGATGAGCAAGATCATCCGCCAGGTGGAGAACGGCCCGGACTTCCAGGCCCAGCTCGACGTCGGCCGGCCCCAGGCCGAAGCGACTGCGTCGGACGCGATCAGCTGCGCGATCCGCCGCATCAGCTCGATCCTTCCGGTGGCTGCGCTGGTCAACTACACAGAGTCCGGCGCCAGCAGCCTGCGCGCCTCGCGCGAACGGCCGAAGGCGCCGATCCTCAGCCTGACGCCAAGCCTGAATACCGCACGGCGCCTGAGCGTCGCCTGGGGCGTGTACTCGGTGGTCAACCAGCGTCTGGGCAAGGTCGAGGAAGTCACCAGTACCGCCCTGGAAATCGCCCAAGCCCGCGGCATGGCGCAACGCGGCGACACCCTGGTGATCACCGCTGGCGAACCCTTCGGCCAGCCGGGCAGCACCAACAGTTTGCGCATCGAAACGCTGCGTTGAGAGCGGGTGACGATCCCGGCCAAGAAGACAGGTGATTTGGTAGCCGGATGCAATCCGGGGAGAGGTTGTACGGCCAACAGCGCTTCCCGGATTTCATCCGGGCTACGTTTTGGGGATAAACCAGGTTCTAGCGTCAGTCCCATCCTGGCATTGCCAGCTTGCAGGCACCCACCACGCCCCTGGTGGGTGCCTCTTTTTATTCGGGTGCTTACTCAGGTTCACCGGCATGCCGCCACTACTCACCTCTGCCAAAACCGATCTGCGCGCGCTGCTCAATGGCTTCAGCCAGATCTTTCTGCAGTGCCATCCCGGTTGCGGCGCGCTGGTATTACTGGCGATTGCCCTGGGCGCGCCAGAATCGCTCGGCGCGGCCTTGCTCGGTGGTTTGAGTGGCCAACTCGTTGCCCAGCGTCGTGGTTACGCCCAAGCCGATATCCAGATCGGCCTGTATGGCTACAACGGCATTCTGCTGGGCCTGCTGCTCGGCCATAGCTTCGCCTGGTCACCACTCCTGGCGTTAGTAGTCATCCTCGGCGGCGGCGCTTCCAGCCTGCTGCTCGCGCCCTGGATGCGGCGCATGCGCGAGCACCAGTGGCTGCCGGCGTTCACCCTGCCCTTTATCGCTCTGGGCTGGATATTGCTGGCGCTGCCGTTGCAGCTGCAAAACGGCGCTGCAGGTGAAACCACGCCGCCCGATGGACTAAGCCTCGTAAGCGCCATCGCCCGCGGCATTGGCCAGGTGGTTTTTCTCGACCAACCGTTGGCTGGCGTTTGTCTATGGCTTGGTCTGCTGCTCGCCGATAAGCGCGCCGCCTGCTGGGCGCTGCTCGGCTCGGCCTGCGGCCTGGGTTTGGCGCTGCACCTGGGCTGGCCGCAGTACGGCGCACTGGTGGGGCTGCATGGCTATAACGCAGCACTGGCGGCTGTGGCCGTAAGCCAGGTAAACCGCGGCCCCTGGTTGCCACTACTGGCTATGGTTCTGGCGACGCTACTGCAGCCCGGCTTCGCCGCCCTGGGGCTACCGGCCCTGACCCTGCCCTTTATCCTCGCCTGCTGGTTGATCACGGCTAGCCAGCGTCTATTGCTAAACGCCGCCGCAGACTGTGCGCCTGCGGCACAACGAGGCAAAAACTTGCATCACCCGGGCAAAACTCCCTAGGCTGGCGCGCATCGCCCGCTCGTCCGCCTTCGGACCCGCGCCACCACGGAGTTAGCAGAATTCCCATGGATAAGTTGCAGGATTGGCGCCAGCGCCTGTACATCATCATTTTCTTCACCAACACCCCGGCCGGGCAGCGCTTCGATCACTACCTGCTGGTGGCCATTCTCGCCAGCCTGGCTGTGGTGATGCTCGACAGCGTCGACGCCGCGCACCGCAGCTACGGTGATCTGTTCATGGCGCTGGAGTGGCTGTTTACAGCACTGTTCGCCAGCGAGTACCTGTTGCGCATCTATGTCAGCCCGAAACCCCGGCAATATATCTTCAGCTTCTACGGCCTGATCGACCTGCTCGCGGTTTTGCCGGCCTTTATGGCGCTGTTGTTCGCCGATGCCCAGTACCTGCTGATCATCCGGGTGATCCGCATGCTGCGAATTTTCCGCGTACTCAAGCTCACGCCCTACCTGAGCCAGGCCAACTTCCTGCTGACGGCGCTACGCGGTAGCAAGCAGAAAATCGTGGTATTTCTGCTCAGCGTCGGCACCCTGGTGATCGTCTTCGGCACATTGATGTACGTGATCGAGGGCCCGCAGAACGGTTTCACCAGCATTCCGAAAAGCATCTACTGGGCGGTGGTGACCCTGACTACCGTGGGTTTCGGCGACATCGTCCCGCGCACGGCGCTGGGTCAGGCCCTGGCCGGCCTGGTGATGATCACCGGTTATTCGATCATTGCCGTGCCCACGGGCATCTTTACCGCCGAACTGGCCAATGCGATGCGCAGCGACGGCCGTGTCGAACAACCTTGTCCGAACTGCCACAAGGCCGAGCACGATGCCGCTTCGGCGTTCTGCAATCGCTGTGGGCATTCGCTGTATCCGCATTCGGCGCCCGAGTAGCCAGAAGGCATCATCTGGCCCAGGCGACCGTGAGTAATTCATCAGGCTTTCAGGTCGGCTATTGGCTGCCGACGACCTGTTGCACCAGCGCGTCGAGCGAGCCGTCCTCGCGCATTTGCGCCAGGCTCTGGTCGAAGCGCTGCAGCAATTGCTGTTGCTGCGCCTTCTTGGCGAAGACCAGGTACGTCGGGTTGATGCTCAGCGCGGGCTCGAGCGCGCGCACCTTGTCCAACAGGTCCAGGCGCTTGAGGATACGTTGCCCAGCCAACTCGATGGCGATCACCGCGTCCAGGCGTCCCGAGGCGAGCATCCTGAAGTTCGCCTCGTCCGAACTGCTCTCGGTCATTTGCATCCGTCCAGCCTTGGCCGCGGCATCGAAAGCCTCGGTATAACTCCAGCCGCGGATCACGCCAACCCGCATGCCGTAAAGGTCCTCGACCCGGGTGAAACGCAACGCAGAACCAGTGCGCGCATAAACGATCAATTTCTCTTCAAAGATCGGCTGCGAATAATCGAATATCTCAAGACGTGGCGCAGTCTGGTAGATGCCGCCAACGCCCGCCCTGCCCCCTTCGCCCATACGCAACGCGCGCTTCCAGGGCATTCCGCGGATATCCACGTCGACTCCCGCCCGCTGGAATACCGCCCGCAGCAGCTCGGCGTACAGCCCTTTGGTTTCACCGTTCTCAAGGTACATGAACGGTGGGTTGGCATTGTCGAGGGCGATCAATGGCTCTGCCCGAACCAGCAAGGTGGAGACGCACAAGGCGATACCGATCAGCAGGCGCGAAATGTTCATGCGAGGTGAGAGTCCGCTAGTACAGGTTCGTTCAAGCATAGCCGCGGGTCGCGCCAGCTGTCCGGCAATACATCCGTCAACCAGCGGAGCACCGCCAGATTACTCGCGTTCGACCGGCGTCGAGGTCAGTTCGAAAGGACTGTTGCTGCGCCTTTGGTTACGGTCTTCGCGCGGTGTGGCGCCGAAGAAGTTGCGGTAGGCGCTGGAAAAATGCGGGCCGGAGGAGAAACCGCAGGACAGGCCGATCTGGATGATCGACTTGCTGGTCTGCATCAACAACTGCCGCGCCTTGTTCAGCCGCAGCTCCAGGTAATACTGGCTGGGTACACGATTGAGGTACTGCTTGAAGATGCGCTCCAGCTGCCGACGCGACACACAGACATGGCGGGCGATCTCGTCGGTGGTCAGTGGCTCCTCGATATTCGCCTCCATCAGCAACACCGCCTGGGTCAGCTTCGGGTGGCTGGAGCCCAAACGATTCTGCAATGGGATGCGCTGGCGCTCGCCGCCTTCGCGAATGCGCTCCACGACCAATTCTTCCGATACCGCGCCGGCGAGTTCGGCGCCGTGATCGCGCGACAGCAGCGCCAGCAACAGGTCCAGCACGGCCATGCCGCCACAGGCGCTCATGCGGTCACGGTCCCAGTCGAACAGATGGCTGGTGGCGATAACCTTGGGGAAGCGTTCGCTGAAGTCGTCCTGCCAGCGCCAGTGCACCGAGGCGCGGTAGCCGTCGAGCAAACCGAGCTGCGCCAGCGGATACACCCCAGCGGAGACCGCGCCTATCGCGCAGCCGCTGCGCACCAGTTGCTTGAGCGCGCCGGAGAGCGTCGCCGGCATGGCCGCAGGCGGTTCGTCGGCGATCAGAAAGAGCTTCTGGCAGCCCTCCAGCTTGCCCACCCAGGACTCGCCCGGCAGGCACCAGCCACCAGCGGCAGGGTCCGGCACTTCGGCCTGCAGAAACGACAGCTCGTAGACCACTTCAGGGTGGACACGCTGGGCGACGAGCAGCGCTTCCTCGGCCAAAGCCAAGGTCAGGGGCTTGGTGTTGGGCCACAGCAGGAAGCCGATTCGATGGGCATTCATGGCGGTGAGTTTAGGCTCTGTTGGCGTTATGGGGGGTGCTTATTTAAGGCTACCGGAAAGGAATTGCTGCAGGCGTTCGGATTGCGGGTTGACCAGCACTTCACGGGGATCGCCACGCTCTTCCACCACGCCCTTGTGGAGGAACACCAACTGGTTGGAAACCTCGCGGGCAAAGCCCATTTCGTGGGTCACCACGACCATGGTACGGCCTTCCTGGGCCAGGTCCTGCATCACCTTGAGCACCTCGCCGACCAGTTCGGGGTCGAGTGCCGAGGTCGGCTCGTCGAACAGCATCACTTCCGGCTCCATCGCCAGCGCGCGGGCAATCGCCACGCGCTGCTGCTCGCCGCCGGACATGTGCGCCGGGTAGGCATCCTTGCGGTGTGCAACGCCAACCTTGTTCAGGTAGTGCTCGGCTTTGTCCCGGGCCTCCTGCTTGTCCATGCCGAGCACGTGCACCGGCGCTTCCATAATGTTTTCCAGGGCGCTCATATGCGACCACAGGTTGAAGTGCTGGAACACCATGGCCAGGCGCGAGCGCATGCGCTGCAACTGTTTGGCGTCGGCGGCCTTGAGCGCGCCGTCCTTGTTCGGCACCAGCTTGAGCTCTTCGCCGTTGAGCAGGATCTTGCCGGCATGCGGCTGCTCCAGCAGGTTGATGCAACGCAGGAAGGTACTCTTGCCCGAGCCGCTGGAGCCGATGATGCTGGTCACATCACCGGCCTTGGCCGCAAGGGACACGCCCTTGAGCACTTCGTGGCTGCCGTAACGCTTGTGCAAGTCCTGAACTTCAAGTTTGTACATGGTTTCCACTCTCTTGAATCAGTCGCTCAACAAGCGACCCTGGCGAATAGGGGTGCGGCCGGCCACTTTGGCCAACCAGCGATCGGGCAATGCGAAGCGCGTGCGCTCGATGGCGAACAGCACGCCTGCGGTGCTGGCGTTGACCACGCTATGGCGGTCGTCCAGAGGATCATGTATCTCGAATATCGGCGTACCGGCTTCCACCCAGGCGCCGACCGGCTGCAGAAAGCTGACCACCCCGCTATGCGGTGCGTACAACAACTCGGTGCCGGCGAAGGGCACGCCCTCGCAACATTCTTGCGGTGCGGCCGGCCAGTCGCCGGCGATCAGGCCTTGCTCGGCGAGATACGCCAGAATCGCCTCGGCATAGGCCTGGGCCTTGGCCGGCGCGGTGTTGTCCATGCCGCCCAGCTCCACCGTGGTGGCCAGACATACCGGGTCGATCGCCGCGTCCGGGAAGCGCTGGGCCAGGCGCAACCAGGGCGAGGAGCAGGCTTCATCGAACGACGAACCGCCGGACTCCTCGGCCAACAACACGGTGGCGGCGCCCAGGCGCGCGGCCAGCGAACTCAGCTGCGACCATTGCTGCGGAATGCCATAAAGATGCACTGCCGCCTCGAAGTCGCAATGCAGGTCGAGCACCACGTCGGCGTCGTAGGCATGCGTCAGCAACAGGCGCTGCAAGCCTTGCAGCTCGGACGTCGGCGCAGGCAGCGCCTCCAGGGCGTGCTGCATGGCCGCACGAATAATCCGCACATTGCTCGGGCCATCCTTGCCCAGACGCCCTTCCAGGGTCGGGGCAACGGCTTCGGCCAGATCGAAGAAGCCGCGATTGAAGTTCTTGCCGCTACCGATCTCGAAACGTCCCTGGTGGCAACCTTGTACCAGTTGACCCAAGCCGATCGGGTTAGCCACCGGGACCAGTTCGATCACCCCGGTCAGCCGGCCCTGCCCTTCCAGTTCGCGGAGCCGGCGCTTGAGTTCCACCGCCACGCGCATGCCGGGTAATTCGTCGGCGTGCATCGAGGCCTGGATATAGGCCTTGCACGGGCCGCTGCCAAAGCGGAACACGCTGAGCTGCCGCTCGGTGCCCGGTGTGCCCCAGGGTAAACGGTGATCGATTCGCTGCATGGGCTTTTCCTCAGGCCTTGCGTGGGGCCAGATAGGCCAGCCAGCGGCGCTCGGCCAGCTTGAACAGGCGCACCAGGATGAAGGTCAGACAGAGATAGAACAGGCCGGCGGTAATGAACGCCTCGAACGGCATGTAGAAGCGCGAGCTGACCGTGCGCGCCGCGCCGGTGATGTCGATCAGGGTGACGATCGACGCCAACGACGTGGTGTGCAGCATCATGATCACTTCGTTGCTGTACTGCGGCAGCGCCCGGCGCAACGCCGACGGCAGGAGGATGCGGCGGTATAGCTTGAGACGCGACATGCCCATGGCCTTGGCCGCTTCAATCTCGCCATGGGGCGTGGACTTCAGGCTGCCGGCGAGGATTTCCGCACTGTAGGCGCTGGTATTGATGGCGAATGCGAGCACCGCGCAAAAGGTCGCGCTCGACAGATAGGGCCACATGAAGCTGTCGCGCACCGCCTCGAACTGGGCCAGACCGTAGTAGATCAGAAACAGCTGCACCAGCATCGGCGTGCCGCGGATCACATAGGTGTAGAGCCAGGCCGGGAAGTTCACCAGCGGCGACTTCGAGACCCGCATCAAACCCAGCGGGATCGCCAGAGCCAGGCCGAACGCCAGGGCCAGCAGGAGGATCTTCAGGGTTATCAATACGCCGCCGAAGTACAGCGGCAGATTTTCCCAGATCATGTTGTAGTCGAAGATCATGCGTGCGTGCTCCTCACAGATCGGCGGCTTTGGTGCCGACCGAGTAGCGTTTTTCCAGGTAGCGCAGGGCCAGCAGCGACACACTGGTCAGCACCAGATAGAGCGCGGCGACCGCGAGATAGAAGGTGAAAGGTTCGCGGGTCGCATCGGCGGCGTTTTTCGCCTTGAACATCATGTCCTGCAGCCCCACTACCGAAATCAGCGCCGTGGCCTTGGTCAACACCAGCCAGTTGTTGGTGAAACCGGGAATCGCGAAGCGGATCATCTGCGGCACCAGAATGCGGAAGAACACCTTGATCCCGCTCATGCCATAGGCCGCGCCGGCCTCGCTCTGCCCCTTGGGGATCGCCATAAAGGCGCCGCGGAAGGTTTCCGACAGATAGGCGCCGAAGATGAAGCCCATGGTGAAGACACCGGCGACGAATGGGTTGATGTCGATATATTCGTTGTAACCGAGCAGCGGCGCTACGCGGTTAACCAGATCCTGGCCGCCGTAGAAGATCAGCAGGATCAGTACCAGATCGGGAATACCGCGAATGACGGTGGCGTAGGTCTCCCCCAGAATCGCCAGCCACTTGATCGGTGACAAGCGAAATGCCGCGCCCAGAAGGCCCAGGAAAATCGCCACCGCCATCGAGGTCAACGCCAGAATCAGGGTAAGCCAGGCACCTTCGAGAATGGTCGAGCCGTAGCCGTTCAACATGCCCTAGTTACCTCATGCGGGCGCCAGCGGGCGCCGGGAAGTACAACGAAAAAGTGACGCGGGTCGTTTCCATTCTCGCGGGCCTGGGCCAAGCGCCTGCGCCACTTTCGGTGAAAGGCGATGCCTCGCCGTGGATTTATTCGCCGTAGACGTTGAAGTCGAAATACTTGTCCTGCAGTTCCTTGTACTTGCCGTTGGCGCGGATCGCGTCGATCGCGTTGCTGATCTTGTCGGCCAGTTCCTTGTCGCCCTTACGCACGGCGATGCCGGCGCCTTGGCCGTAGTATTTCTCCTGAGTGAAATCCGGGCCGACCAGAGCGAAGCCTTTACCGGCGTCGGTCTTGAGGAAACCCTCGTCAATGTTCACCACGTCGGCCAGGGTCGCATCCAGACGCCCGGAAGCCAGGTCGAGGAAGGCTTCGTTCTGCGAGCTGTAACGCACCACTTCGACGCCTGCCGGCTCGAACTCGTCGCTGGCGTGACGGTCATAGATCGACGAGCGTTGCACGCCGAGCTTTTTGCCCTTGAGGTCGACCAGCGGGTCGTTGATCACGGTACCGGCCTTCATCGCCAGTTTGCCGGGGGTGTGGTAGTACTTCTTGGTGAAATCGACCGACTTCAGGCGGTCTTCGGTGATGCTCATGGAGGACAGCACGGCATCGAACTTGCGGACTTTCAGAGCCGGGATCAGGCCATCGAACTCCTGCTCGATCCACTGACACTTGACCTTCATCTCTTCACAGAGCGCCATGCCGATGTCGTAGTCGAAACCGCTGATGTTGCCTTCAGGGGTTTTGAACGCGAACGGTGGGTAAGCTGCCTCGATACCGATGCGCAACGGTTTGGCGTCTTCAGCCATGACCAGCGGCGACAGAATGGACAGCGCCAATGCGCCTAGAAGTGCAATCTTCTTCATCTTGTGACTCCTTCGAAAGGGAATGGCAGCCGGTTGCGGAAAACCCGGTAAATTTTTATCCAGCCATTTTTATAGTGTAGAGAGAGTCGCCGTGTTTGCTGCAGGCTATGCAGACGGCACGCGGCCTCGGCTGGGGTGGCTGGCATTCTAGCGACAGCTCGAAAGTCGATATTTCTTCAATGCGACAAGTAATTACAAAAGACTTGGACGCCGGGCGCGCACAACTTGACATGACCCGCAAAAAGTGCGAGCAAGAACAGAATGGTTAACCAGTTATAAATGCAGATATTGCGCCAATTTTACTAGAGCCCTTTATTTTCGCGGCCTTCAAAGAGTATCCAACTGGCTAACAGCTGATCCGATGAGCACAAAACGTTCCCGTGCACCCCAATAAGGTGCGCAGGGTTACTCGTCGGGTTACCGGCCGATACGTCCCTGCGCAGGACGCCCATTGCAAATAAAAAACGAAAACGCCCCGCTTCGGCTTATGGCCGAAGCGGGGCGCGGAGTACAAGCGCCGGTCAGGCGGCCTGCATGCTGCGATGAGTATCGATCAAGTGCTGCACCACGCCAGGATCGGCCAGCGTGGAGATATCGCCGAGCGCATCGTATTCGGCGGTGGCGATCTTGCGCAGGATGCGGCGCATGATCTTGCCCGAGCGGGTTTTCGGCAAGCCGGGCGCCCACTGGATGACGTCGGGCGAGGCGATCGGGCCGATCTCCTTGCGCACCCAATTCTTCAGTTCCTGACGCAACTGTTCGGAAGGCTCCTGACCGCTGTTCAGGGTGACGTAGACATAGATGCCCTGCCCCTTGATGTCATGCGGCACGCCGACCACCGCCGCCTCGGCGACTTTCGGGTGGGCGACCATGGCGCTTTCGATCTCGGCGGTACCCATGCGGTGTCCCGAGACGTTGAGCACGTCGTCGACCCGACCGGTGATCCAGTAGTAGCCGTCTTCGTCGCGACGGGCGCCGTCGCCGGTGAAATACATGCCCTTGAAGGTCTTGAAGTAGGTATCGACGAAGCGATCGTGATCGCCGTACAGGGTGCGCGCCTGGCCCGGCCAGGAATCGATGATCACCAGGTTGCCTTCCGCGGCGCCCTCGATCAGGTTACCCATGTTGTCCACCAGCGCTGGCTGCACACCAAAGAACGGGCGGGTCGCCGAACCCGGCTTGAGTGCGGTGGCGCCTGGCAGCGGGCTGATCATGATGCCGCCGGTTTCGGTCTGCCACCAGGTATCGACGATTGGGCAGCGCTCCTGGCCGACCGCCTTGTAGTACCAGTTCCAGGCCTCCGGGTTGATCGGCTCGCCGACCGAACCGAGCAGGCGCAGGCTCGAACCATCGGCGCCCTGCATGGCCGCGTCGCCCTGAGCCATCATCGCGCGGATCGCGGTCGGTGCGGTGTAGAGGATATTGACCTTGTGCTTGTCGACGATCTTCGCCACCCGGGTGATGTCCGGGTAATTCGGGATGCCCTCGAACAGCAGTGTGGTCGCGCCATTGGCCAGCGGGCCGTAGACGATATAGCTGTGGCCGGTGACCCAGCCGACGTCGGCGGTGCACCAGTAGATATCGCCGGGCTTGTAGTCGAACACCCGCTCATGGGTCAGCGCGGCATACAGCAGGTAGCCCGCCGTGGTGTGCTGCACGCCCTTGGGCTTGCCGGTGGAGCCCGAGGTGTAAAGAATGAACAGCGCTTCCTCGGCGCCCATTTCCTTCGGTGCGCAGACGCTGCCGGCGACTGCCATCAGGTCTTCGAACCAGATGTCGCGATGCGGGTGCCATTTGATCTCGCCGCCGGTGCGCTTGCACACGATGATCTTCTGCACGCTGGCGGTTTCCGGGTTGGCCAGGGCGTCGTCGACGTTGGCCTTGAGTGGCGTGCGCTTGCCGCCACGCACACCTTCGTCGGCGGTGATCACCACCTTGGATTTGCAATCGATGATGCGTCCGGCCAGCGCCTCGGGCGAGAAGCCGCCGAACACCACCGAATGGATGGCGCCGATGCGCGCGCAGGCGAGCATCGCCACCACCGCTTCGGGAATCATCGGCATATAAATGGTCACCACGTCGCCACGGTGCACGTCCTGGCCGCGCAAGGCGTTGGCGAACTTGCACACCTGCTCGTGCAGTTCGCGATAGGTGATGTTGCGGTGTTCGGAAGGATCGTCGCCTTCCCAGATGATCGCGACCTGATCGCCGCGCTCTTCCAGGTGGCGGTCCAGGCAGTTATAGGAGACGTTGAGGGTGCCGTCGGCAAACCACTTGATATCGACATGGTGATCGTCGAAGGAGGTCTGTTTGACCTTGCTGAACGGTTTGATCCAATCCAGGCGCCGGGCCTGCTCGCGCCAGAAGCCGTCGGGGTTGATCACCGACTGCTGGTACATGGCTTTATAGGTGGCTTCGTCAGTCAACGACTGAGCCGCCACCTCGGGGCGCACGGGATACAAGGACGCAGCACTCATCGAAAATACCTCGGTGGGTAGTTGTGGTTTTATGGTGCATTTTGTAGCCAAGCCACCCTGCCAAAGCCATTCGACCATGGTATTACCGCTCTACGACGATAGTGCCCATGTCAGTGCCCATGGCATTTTGCAGACAAAAAAAGGGCGACCAACCGGCCGCCACCCAAACATTCCAGGGTTGGAATGAAGAACGCTAGTGTTCGAATCACGCAGGATAGGAACGTCAGCAGTCTGTGTGGAATGCCGCGACCGTCGCTATTGCACCAAAGTCGCAGGGCCGGCCGGCTCTGGGGCACTGCGCCCAAGCGGAGTGCGGGTCGAAAGCCCCGAAAAACAATGTTTATGGAACGGTCTTGGGCAGCAACATAAAGGTCCCCACCGCCTCCATATAATTGGTCCCCAGCTGCATGCCGATGATTGCGACGTCGAGGCCGCTCGACTCGTCGAACGGCATAAATACCTGAGCCTGGGACCAATAACGTGAGCGCAGAGACCATTTCTCCTTCTGCGCCACACCCCAGAACGGCAGTACCTCGTCCTTGTAACGGAATTGGTACCTGGCCAACCCGTAAGTCGAGGTCGGGATCGCGGAGAGCGGCCCCAGGTATGGGGTCAAATCGCTGGCCGAGTCCACCTTGCGGTACTCGACGATCTTCAGGACGCTGTCCTTGCGCGTCCAGTAATCGCTGTAATAGACCACGTCATCCCGGGCGAGCACATCGCGCAGCAGCACCGATTTGGAGAAGTCGGCGGTAAGCTGCGCCAGGCGACGTCTGGCCGGCTCCGGCATCGTATCGAGCCGATCCTTGAATGCCAGCAAGTCGATCACCAGACGCTCGTGCACCTTGTCCCAACGCCCCGGCGGCGGCATGGCGCTCGACACCTTGATCAACTGATAGTGCTGCGAGCCCGCATCCTGCCCGTCACCTGGCATATCCCCTCCTACAGCCGGCAGTGCAACACTCGATAGCAACAGACTCGCCAGTAGCCACTTCATACGCCCCTCCATCATCGCCGACACAAGACTCAGGGCGATGCTCCGCCAGTGCGTGCCAAATCAGGCATCTGCATCCTATCGCCGAGCCTAGCCTACTCCTTGCCCATCCCGTACTGGCGCAGTTTGTTGGCGATGGTGGTGTGCGAAACACCGAGGCGCTTGCCCAGTTGGCGACTGCTCGGATGGTCGTGATAGAGACGCTCCAGCACGGCCTTTTCAAAGCGCCCGAGGATATCGTCCAGCCCGCCTTCCACGGAAAATTCGCCGAGCGGGTGCGGTGCGCCGTAATCCGGCAGGCGCACGTGTTCGAGCTTGATGGTGCCGCCCTCGCACAGCGACACCGCCTGAAACAGCACGTTTTCCAGCTGCCGCACGTTACCCGGCCAGTGGTAGTGCGCGAGTTTGTCCAGCACCGCCGGAGCCAGCCCCGGCAGCGGGCAACCGATTTGCCGACTGGCCTGATCGGTAAAATGCTCGACCAGCGGCGTCAGGCCGTCCAGGCACTCGCGTAGCGGCGGGATATGCAGGCTGAGCACGTTGAGGCGGTGGTAGAGATCCTGGCGGAATTCACCCCTGGCGCAGAGCTCCGAGAGGTCGACCTGGGTGGCGCAGACCACCCGCACATCCAGGTAGACCTCCTCGTCACTGCCGACCCGGCGAAAGCAACCATCCTGCAGGAAGCGCAACAGCTTGGCCTGCAGGCGCGGGCTCATCTCGCCGACGCCATCGAGAAACAGCGTGCCGCCGGCGGTGAGTTCGAGCAGGCCGAGCTTGCCTTCCGGGCGCGCGCCCTCGAAAGCACCGGGGCCATAGCCAAACAGCTCGGTCTCGGCCATCGACTCCGGCAGGCCGGCACAGTTCAGCGCCATAAACGGTGACTGCCCGCGCGGGCTGGCCAGGTGGCAGGCGCGCGCCAGCAGCTCCTTGCCGGTGCCGGTTTCGCCCTCGATCAGCAGCGGTGCATCCAGCGGCGCCATGCGTCGCGCCTCGCGCACCACCGCGGCCATTACCTTGGAGCTCTGGAAGATGCTGTCGAAACCGCGCAGTTCCTGTTTGCGCACGTTGTAGATGCGCTCGCCGACCCGGTCCGCACGGTGCAGGGTCAGCACCGCGCCGGCCAGGGCGTCGCTCTCGTCGTGCTCGGTTTGCAGCGGCGCGATATCGGCGAGAAACACATCGCCTTGCACCTTGACCCGCAAGCCGTTGATCCGCGATTTATTGCTGCGCACCAGTTCCGGCAGATCGAAATCCTCGACATAGCGCGACAGCGCCATGCCCGGCACCTCGTCCACCCGCACCCTGAGCAGCTGCGCGGCGGCGCGGTTGGCGGCGACGATCGCGCCGTTCATATCGATCGACAGCACCGGAAAATCCAGTGCACCGAGCAAGGCATTGAGCTCCAGATGACGTCGCTCGCTGGGCATCAGCCCCACGCGCTTGACCCCGAATACGCCGGGAATCGCCTCGAACTTGGCGCGCAATGACTGGAACTGCAGGTTGATCAGATTCGGGCAGTGCAAATAGATGGCATTGCCCTGCTCGCCGCCGACCTCGCCACGGGCAACGTTGACGCCGTATTCGACCAGCAGGTTGAGGATGTCGCGCAGGATGCCGATCCGGTTTTGGCAATGGACTTTGATACGCATGGCAAGGCTCTGACTGGCTGTTATTGGGCCATCCCACCGCGAGAAGCGGCGGTGATGGCTGTTTTTCCGTCAAGAATATGTGACACGAGAGCACACCAGCAAGACGATATCTCGCCACATCGGCGAGCACGTAACCATTTCTTTACGAAATCAGCACCACCCGAAGGGCCCGCACAGGCGTAAGCGGGCTGCGCTGTCGCCGCAGAAGAGGTATCCATAAAGCACAACAAGAGCCCCAGGAGGCGGCGATGAAGAACACCCAGTATGTGGCTCGAGAACCCGACGAGAACGGCTTTATCCATTACGACGAAGCCGAACACGGCGTGTGGAACACCTTGATCACCCGGCAAATGAAGGTGATCGAAGGCCGCGCGTGCCAACAATACCTGGATGGCATCGAACAGCTCGGCCTGCCCCACGAGCGCATCCCGCAACTCGGCGAAATCAACCGCGTGCTGGAACGAGCAACCGGCTGGCGGGTGGCGCGGGTGCCGGCGCTAATCCCCTTCCAGACTTTTTTCGAGCTGCTCGCCAGCCAGCAATTCCCGGTGGCGACTTTCATCCGCACGCCCGAAGAGCTGGACTACCTGCAGGAGCCGGACATCTTCCACGAGATTTTCGGCCATTGCCCGCTGCTGACCAATCCCTGGTTCGCCGAATTCACCCACACCTACGGCAAGCTCGGCCTCAAGGCGAGCAAGGAAGAGCGCGTGTACCTGGCGCGCCTGTACTGGCTGACCATCGAATTCGGCCTGGTCGATACCCCGGCCGGACGCAGGATTTATGGCGGCGGCATCCTTTCATCGCCGAAAGAAACCCTGTATTGCTTGTCCAACGAACCCGAGCATCAGGCATTCGACGCCATCGAAGCGATGCGCACGCCCTATCGCATCGACATCCTGCAACCGCTGTATTTCGTCCTCCCCGAGCTCAAGCGCCTGTTCGAACTGGCTCATGAGGACATCATGGCCATGGTGCACCAGGCCATGCGCCTGGGCCTGCACGCGCCGAAGTTTCCGCCAAAAGCGGCCTGACGCCCGGGCCTGTCCACCATTTACGCAGTCAATGGTGGACTAAGGCTTCGCCATGTCCACCCTACGAACCCTCATTTTCAGGAGAATCCCACATGTCCCTTGCCCAAGCCCAATGCGAAGCCTGCCGCGCCGATGCGCCGAAAGTATCCGATGAAGAACTGGCCGAGCTGATCCGCGAGATCCCCGACTGGAACATCGAAACCCGCGACGGCCACATGGAGCTGGAAAAGGTCTTCCTGTTCCGCACCTTCAAACATGCCCTGGCCTTCACCAATGTCGTGGGCGCGATCGCCGAGGAAGTCGGCCATCACCCGGCCCTGCTCACCGAATGGGGCAAGGTCACCGTGACCTGGTGGAGCCATGAAATGAAGGGCCTGCACCGCAACGACTTCATCATGGCCGCGCGCACCGACGAAGTAGCGAAAACCGCGGAGGGCCGTAAGTGAGTCATTTCAAGCAGGTCGTGCGGGTTCCCGGCGACCCGATTCTCGGCCTGATGGACGCCTATCGCGGCGACCCCAACCCAGCCAAGCTCGACCTCGGCGTTGGCGTATACAAGGACGCCCAGGGCCTGACGCCCATCCCGCGCGCGGTGAAGCTGGCCGAGCAGCGCCTGCTCGACGGCGAAACCACCAAGAGCTATATCGGCGGCCATGGCGATGCGCTGTTCTGCGCACATCTGGCGCAGCTGGTTCTGGGTGCCGACAACCCGCTGCTCAGCGAGCGCGCCGCCGCCAGCCAGACCCCAGGCGGCACGGGCGCCTTGCGTTTGGCAGCGGATTTTATCGCCGCCGACCTACCCGGCCGCGGCATCTGGCTGAGCGATCCGACCTGGCCGATCCATGAAAGCATCTTCGCCGCCGCCGGTTTGCGCGTCGGCCATTACCCTTATGTCGGCGC
Organism: uncultured Pseudomonas sp.; assembly: GCF_946885955.1. Next base: position 21,304 of record NZ_CAMPHI010000016.1, on the reverse strand, counting down.
CGATAACCGCCTGGATGTCGAAGCCATGCTCGCCGCCCTGGCCCAGGTGCCCCACGGCGATGTGGTGCTGCTGCACGCCTGCTGCCATAACCCCACCGGTTTCGACCTCGCCCCGCGCGATTGGAAGCGGGTGCTGGAGGTGGTCAAGGCACGCGAATTACTGCCCTTGATCGACTTCGCCTACCAGGGTTTCGGCGATGGCCTGGAGCAGGATGCCTGGGCCGCACGACTGTTCGCCGCCGAACTGCCGGAGCTGCTGATCACCAGCAGTTGCTCGAAGAATTTCGGCCTGTACCGCGAACGCACCGGGGCCTTACTGGTGTGCGCCATCAACGCGGAGCAGCTGCTGAACGTGCGCAGCCAACTGGCGTTTCTCGCCCGCAATCTGTGGTCCACGCCGCCGGCCCACGGTGCGGCCGTGGTCGCCACGATTCTCGACGATGCCGACTTGAAAAGCCTGTGGAGCAGCGAACTGGAGAACATGCGTCAGCGCGTCGCCAGCTTGCGCGCCGGCCTGGTCGAAGCCTTGCAGCCTTACGGCTTGGCCGAACGCTTCGCCCATATCGGCGCGCAACGCGGGATGTTTTCTTACACCGGTTTATCGCCGCAGCAGGTACAACGCCTGCGTGATGAATTCAGCGTGTACCTGGTCGGCTCGGGGCGAGCCAATGTCGCCGGCCTGGATGCCGCACGCCTCGGCGAGCTGGCTGGCGCCATTGCCGAGGTATGTCGCTGATCATCCAGGGAGCGGCCTGCCTCCCTCAAGAGCCGATGGCCGCCACCGCAAAGCACAGCAGCGCCGCCATCAGCAGCAGACCGAACCAGAAACCCGCCTCTGACTGAGTACCACTGGCTGGCTGGTGTTCCAGCGCGATCGCCCGCGCGGACAGGTCGACCCGCTCAGGCCTCATGACCGCCTGCGACTCGGAGGCGGCACGGGGCGGTTTGCTGCGTTGCTCCGGCAAATCGAACAGGCGGGCATTGAGCCGGGCGACGGTATCGGCGATTGGTGCAGGCAACGCCGCCTCGGCACACAGCTCGCTGTCGCTGTAGTCGGCGAGCACCTCGGCGGTACCGTCGGCGCGGCTGCGCAACACTTGCAGACGCACGCCCACATTCAGTTTGAGTAACGAACTGGCCTTGTTCAGCCCCTGTTCCGCCTGGATTTCCGCCCACTGCTCGCGGGCCTGGCGATCCGCCAGGGTCGTCCATAACAGCTCGCCGACTTCCTGGTCGTATTCGTCATCGAGCAGGTAGGCGAATGGCCCGATGCTCACGCAGCGCAATTCCCGCCCGTAGGCCGGCAGCATGCTCTGCGGCTGCAACATGAACAGCGCTTCGCTGGCCACCCGCTGATCGATGATCAGGTCCACCCGATCCCATTCGCCCAGACGCTGCAACAGCGTTTGCCGTCCGGCCTCCGCGTCGCGCACCTGTAGAGCCAGCAGCATGGCCTCGAGGATGTCCTCGGCGACGCGAAAAAGCGCCTGATCGGCATGCAGCCGTTGCTGCCCGAGATAAATCTGATAGCGCTCGGGGCCCATGCGTTCGATCGATGAGCGCGGCTGACGCGTGAGCAACCCCAGGTACGCCAGCGTGCGCGGCGCCTCGACACCGCAGCGCAAGGTCACGCTCATATTCGGCAGCATGGCGCTGATCACCTCGGCAATGCCGGCGTTGGCCGGATCGTTCAGGGCTTCGCGCAACGTTTCGAGGCGGCCCGGTGGCGCCAGGCGCTCATGCAGCTCGGTAATGCCGACACAGTGCGCTTCATTGCTGGCCAGCATAAACGTATCGAGCACCAGCCCAGCGGCCACCCGGGGTTGATTGGTTGCGGGACCGTCGCTGGCGACCGCGGTCATTTCACCCTTATCGAGGCGCACATGGGCATTCAAGCCAATCAGCAGCGGCTCCACATCGGCGGCTCGGCTGATGCGCTCGGGATGCAGGTCGGCGAGTATCTGCCGCACCAGATAACCGGCCAGCGCCAGTAGCTCGGGATGGGTTTCGGCTTGGCCGGCGATGTTAAGGGTCAGGCCGGAGAAGGATCGATAGGGCAGATCCCCTTCGACGAAATTGGAACGGAATTGTGGTGTGGTTTTCATGTGTAACGTCCTTGTCGTTCATCCGGCAAGATGCCTAGAAGATCATGCGCTTACAAGCCCCGCCCCTGGCAACCTGACCGATCGGCCAGTACCCACCGAACACCGCCAACCGATCCCAGCGACTCCCGCGCAGATCGCTGCTATCGAATGCCTGCTACTGTGGTCCAACCCTCAGTCCCCTTGTCAGAGCAGCACAGTGGCCAAGCCGTCGAATATTCTGTTTCGTGCCTATCAGCGCATCCTTCACAGCCTGGCGTTCTACCCGTCGTTGATAGCGCTGGTTTTTTTAGTGCTGTGCCTGTTGAGTATTTCACTCGAATACCAGCCCTGGCTGATGGCACTGAAAGCGCGTGTCGAGGTCGGCCTGGTACGCGATGCGGAAAACGCCCGGCTGATTCTCGGCACCGTGGTCGCCGGCATTATCTCGCTGATGGTGTTCAGTTTTTCCATGGTGATGGTGGTGCTCAATAACGCCTCTTCGGCGCTCTCACCGCGTCTGATCCCCGGCCTGGTGAGCAGCAAGAGCCATCAGAAGACCTTGGGCGTGTATGTCGGCACCATTCTCTATGCCTGGCTGCTGACCACCACCATCGAACAGGGCAGCGATGATCGCGTGCCCAGCCTGGGCGTGCTGATCGCCCTGATCCTCGGCGTCGGTTGCCTGGGGTTGTTCGTCTATTTCATTCGGTCGATCTCCCAGTCGATCCAGGTCGAACACATCCTCACCTCGATCTTCCAGACCACCCAGCACAAACTCGACACCCACGCCGAAACGCTCGCCGAGTGCAGCGCGTCGGTCGCTTGGCCACAGGACCAGGCCTGGCCGACGACCCGCTCGGCGCGCAACGGCTACTTCAAGGAGCTCAACGTCACACTGCTCAACCAGTTGCTGTGCAAACACCAATTGCGCATGACGCTGCAGGTGCACCGCGGCTTCTTCGTAGTCGCCGGCCACCCGCTGTTCAAACTCGATCGCGAGGTCGACGAAAAGATCAGCCGGGAGCTGCTCGACTGCTTCGATTTCTTTATCGAGGAATACGCCAGCTCCCACTACTTCTTCGGCTGCAAGCAGATCTCGGAAATAGCGGTCAAGGCGCTCAGCCCGGGCATCAACGATCCAGGCACCGCGATCAAGGCGATCGACCTGCTCAGCGTATTACTGGCCCAACGCCAGGCCCTTCCCGACTGGGACATAGCGCCGCTGCCCGATCAGCCCCCGCGCCTGTTCTACTGCGAACTGCCATTCGACGAACTCCTGCTGCAGGTCTACGGACCGATTCGCAGCTACGCCGCCGGCGATGCCCAGGTCCTCGGCGCACTGCTGCAGGCGTTCAAGAACCTGCTTCACCAGGCCCCGCGCAGCGACCTGCAACTGCTGCTCTGCCGGCATGCCCAGAGCGTGCTCGAAGCCGCCGACCGCAGCCTTGCCGAACATATCGACCGCGACGCGATAAACGCCCAGGTGACGCGCATCAATGCCATAGGCAGGTTCCAGCCCCCCGTGCTGCACCCGCTGGCAACCAGGCGAGCGACGTGCACCAGCAGCGGGCAATAACTCCACGAAAAAAATTAACGCGATTTTTTATTACGAAAATAGTCTTTTAAATTCAATCAGTTAAGCAGACAACCCGAACCCACCTGGCGCGCTTCATGCTTGCCATCGAAGCGATAGTTCCCTAGGGTAGTTCGCCATGTGGTCCCTGATTGCCCCTATCAGCTCGTTGCTCGGTGGGGTTGCTTTACTCCTCCTCGGCAATGGTCTGCTCAACACCCTACTGACCCTGCGTGGCGTCGCCGAAGGCTACTCCACCGGGATGCTCGGACTGATCATGTCCGGGTACTTCGTCGGTTTTCTCCTTGGCACCTGGCTGGCGATTCCGCTGGTTCGTCGCGTTGGGCACATTCGTGCGTTCGCCTTTTGCGCCGCGCTGGGTGCGATCACCGCCCTGCTCCACCTGTTACTCATCAACCCCTGGGCCTGGCTGCTCCTGCGCGTGTTTTACGGCCTGGCGCTGGTCGGGCTGTACATGGTGATCGAGAGCTGGCTGAACGCCCAGGTACCCGACGGCAAACGCGGCCAGGTGTTCGCGCTGTACATGGTGGTCAACCTCGGCGCCCTGGCAGCGGCGCAGCAACTGCTCAACCTGGCCGAGCCCACCGATTTCCTGCTGTTCGCGGTTGCCGCGATCCTGATCAGCGCGGCCTTGATGCCGATCACCCTGACCCGCCAAGCGCAGCCCAGCGTGCCCGAGGTGATGCACACCAACCTGCGCCAGATCGTCGGCGTCGCGCCGGTGGCGATTGCCGCGGCAAGCCTTTCCGGCCTGGCGCTGAGCGCGTTCTGGGCGATGGCGCCGGTGTATGCGACATTGCGCGGCTTCGATGCCACCGGCGTTGGCCTGCTGATGAGCAGCGCGATTCTCGGCGGCGCCCTGTTGCAATGGCCGATCGGCATTTATTCCGACAAACATGACCGCCGCCTGGTGTTGTTCTGGGTGGTGGCGCTGGCGGTGGTGGCGGCGCTGCTGATCGCCGTGCTGCCGACCGGCCGCCTGCTGCTCGGACTGATCTTCGTCTGGGGCGGCCTGGCATTCGCCATCTACCCGATCGCCGTGGCGCAGTTGATCGACCAGTTGCACCGCGACGAAATCCTCTCCGGTTCGAGCAGCCTGCTACTGGTCAACGGCCTCGGCTCGGTTGGCGGACCGCTACTCGCCGGCTTGCTCATGCAGCAGTTCGGCCCCCAGGCGCTGCCGCTGTATTTCGCCGCCACCCTGGGGACGCTCGGCGCGTACACGCTGTATCGCTTGCGCCATGTCAGCGACCTGGTCAGCGAACCCGCCGGCCATTTCATGCCGATGCTGCGCACCAGCCATACCGTGCTGGAGCTGATGCCGGACGCGCCGCCGACCGACGAACAGGAAAACCCCGATCTCGAGCCCCTGACGGAATCGCCATAGGCGTGCACAGAGGCACCTGCACAAAACAAGAGACGACCGCCCTGCGAGTCAGTCCGTAATCGCACGTCGGCACTTGTCGGCGCGTCACTGCAGCCACTCAATGGACAGGAAGACAGCGCATGCTACTTGCCACCGATCTCGATGGAACCTTTCTCGCCGGCGATCCCGCCGATCGCCTGAGCCTCTATCAAACCATCGCCGCTCACCCGGAAATCCGCCTGGCCTATGTCACCGGCCGCAGCCTGGAATCGGTGCTGCCATTGCTCGCCGATCCGACCTTGCCGCACCCCGACTTCATCATTTCCGATGTCGGCGCCAGCTTCGTGCATGGCGAGTCGCTGCTGCCAATCGCGCAACTGCAGGGGCGGGTCGACGCACTCTGGCCCGGCGAAAGCCAGGTTGCCAGTGCCCTCGAAGACTTCGCACTGGAACGTCAGGACGTGCCGCAGATGCGCCGCTGCTCATATTTCTGCACGCCCGAGCAAGCGGCCGACCCGGCATTGCAGGCGGCCGCCGACGCCCTCGGCTGTGACCTGTTGTATTCGGCCGGGCGTTATCTGGACTTCCTACCCAAAGGCGTGAACAAAGGCAGCAGCCTGCAGGCTCTGGCCGACTGGCTGGGGCTGGACAATGACCAGGTGCTGGCCGCCGGTGACACCCTGAATGACCTGAGCATGCTCAACGGCGCATTCAAGGCCGTTTGCGTCGGAGACTCTGAGCCCGGTTTACTACAAGCCACCGAGCAACACTCGCGTACCCTGCATGCCGAGCGCCCGGGCTGTGGCGGGATTCTCCAGGCCTTCGTGCATTTCGGTTTTCTCGGTGAGCACGGCATCGCCGCGGAACAGCGGACCACGGCCAAGCCCGGCCAGTCCGAGCTGGTGATGGTCTACCATCGCCTGCCCTACGAAGAGCACCGGGTCGATGGCAAAGTGCAACGGCGCCGCCCAACCTCGCCGAACGGCATCATCCCCACTCTGCTGAGCTTTTTCGGCGACGGCCGACCCGGTTCCTGGATCGCCTGGGCGGTGCACGAAGACGGCGACGAGCCCTTCGACACGCGCACCACGGTCGACGCCGAGCGCTACCCGCGGCTCACCGCGGCGCGGGTGCAGCTGAGCAAGGAAGAAGTCGACGTCTTCTACAAGCGCTTCTCCAAGGAGGCGTTCTGGCCGACGCTGCACACCTTCTGGGAGCGCGCGACCTTCAACGAGGACGACTGGCAGGTATTCCTCCAGGTCAACCGCGCCTTCGCCGAACGCACCGCCGAGGAAGCCGCCGCAGGCGCCATCGTCTGGCTGCACGACTACAACCTGTGGATGGTCCCTGGCTACCTGCGCGAACTGCGCCCGGACCTGCGCATCGCCTTCTTCCACCACACCTACTTCCCCTCGGCGGATGTGTTCAACGTGCTGCCCTGGCGCCGCCAGATCATCGGCAGCCTGCTGCAATGCGACTACATCGGCTTTCATATCCCGCGCCAGGTGGAGAACTTCGTCGACGTGGCGCGCGGCGTCACCCCATTGCAGACCGTCAGCCGACAGAACTGCGCGCCGCGCTTTATCACCTATGGCTGCGCGGTTGGCCTGGAGCGCATGACCACCGCGGTCGACACCGGCACCCGCGTAGTGAAACTCGGTGCGCACCCGGTCGGCCTGGATCTCGATCGAATCCGCAACGCCCTGGCGCAAAGCAAGATCCAGGAGCAGATGAGCGAGCTGCGCCGCGAACTCAGCGGGCTCAAGCTGATTCTCTCGGTCGAGCGCCTCGACTACACCAAGGGCATCCTGGAAAAACTCCAGGCCTACGAGCGCCTGCTGAGCGACAACCCTGAGCTGCTGGGCAAGGTCACCCTGGTCAGCATCTGTGTACCGGCGGCCCGGGAAATGACCGTCTACGACGAACTGCAGGCGCAGATCGAACAGGCCGTGGGGCGGATCAACGGGCGCTTCGCGCGGATCGGCTGGTCGCCAGTGCAGTTCTTCTTCCGCCCCTTCCCGTTCGAACAGGTGGTGGCCTGGTACGCCATGGCCGACGTGATGTGGATCACTCCGCTGCGCGACGGGCTCAACCTGGTAGCCAAGGAATTCGTCGCCACCCAGGGCCTGCTGGAAGGCCAGGGCGTGCTCGCGCTGTCGGAATTCGCCGGCGCCGCCGCCGAACTCAAGGGCGCCCTGCTGACCAACCCGCACGACACCGCGGACCTGGCGAGCACCTGCTACCTGGCACTGAACATGCCCAAGGCGGAAGCCCGGGCGCGGATGCGCGAGCTGTTCGACATCGTCAGCTACAACGACATCCGGCGCTGGGGCGACGAGTTCCTCGCCGGGGTCGCCGTGCCGGACGTACAGGAGGAGGAAGGCCTGAGCCTGGTGGTGTGAGACCGAGGCGCTCGGTCCCGTAGCCCGGATGCGATCCGGGGAGCGATATCCGCCGCGAAACCGCTCGCGGATTGCATTTCGCGCTCCGCAACCGATCATTCCTCACGATGAGGCGCAAAGCCGTCCGCATGGGGATGCGGTTGGCGATGCTCCGCGTCGCAGGGACGCCGAGCGTCCCGGGAGGCGGAGCATCCCGGGAGGCGTTCCCACGCTGGAGCCTGAGGAACGATCAGGCTCGCGGATTGCGTCAGGGCCGGTGCCCGCTGCCGCCTTACCCAGCCTGCTCGCAGTTGACCATCCAGGACACCCCGAATTGGTCGCTCAGCATGCCGAAACGCGCCGCCCAGAAGGTCTCCTGCATGGGCATTTGCACTTGCCCTTGTTCACTCAGCGCGGCGAACAGGCGTTCCGCTTCGGCGATGCTGTCGACGTTCAGCGAAATCGAACAGCCCTTGATCCCGTCATGGGCATCCGGCTGCGCAGTGTCCGAGGCCATCAGCAACTGATCGCCCACCGTCAGGCAGGCATGCATGATCCGCTGCTGGTATTCGGCCGGCAGTTCGCCACAGGCGTTGTCCGGCGCCTCGGCATAGCGCATCAGGCGCTCCAGCTTGCCGCCCAGGCACTCGGCGTAGAATTTGAAAGCGGCCTCGCATTGGCCGTCGAACATCAAATATGCATTGATTTTCATGCTGGCTCCCTCGCTCAAACGTTATCGATCTGCGCTCGGATACGTTGTTCCTGTTCGCGCAGTTCAGGGGTGAACTCCTCGCCGAAATCGTCCATTTCGAACAAGGGGCGGATTTCGATTTCGCTCGGCCCGGACATCGGGTTCGGGCAACGCTTGACCCACTCGATCGCGTGCTCCAGCGAGTCGACCTGCCACAACCAATAACCGGCGATCAGCTCCTCGCTGTTGGCGAAGGGACCTTCGACGACCGTGCGACCAGCGCCGTCGAAACGAACCCGCGCACCCTTGGCGCTCGGCTGCAACCCCTCGCCCGCCAACATGATCCCGGCCTTCACCAACTCTTCGTTGTACTGGCCCATAGCCGCGAGCAACTCCTCGCGAGGCATTTCTCCGGCTTCCGACTCTTTGCTGGCTTTGACTATCACCATTACTCGCATCATCCATCTCCTTTTGGGTTATGACCCGGTTGCTGATTTTCCGGCGAATTAGCCGCCGGTTACTTCTAGTCGAACCAGCCGGGAACATTTCGACATCTGCCGCAAAACTTTCTCAGCAGCTTAATTCGATACAACTTTGACCGTACTCGGCAGTCAAATGCTGATCTTAGATACAGCCTTTCGATGCCGTTTTCGTGCCTATACGACGGGTAATCCAGTCGAACAGCGCCCTGCCACGCCTGAGAACGAGATGATTTCAGAACCCGCAACACACTACGAAAACCTGTCAGAGCCCAGCTATAAACTGCTGGTGCAATCGGTCACCGACCTGGCGATTTTCATGTTGGACCTCGAAGGTCGCATCGTCTCCTGGAATGCCGGCGCCCGTCGGATCAAAGGCTACAGCGCAGAGGAAGTCCTGCACCAACATCTGTCGATTTTCTACACCGAGGAAGATCGCGCCGACAACAAACCCCAGCGTTTGCTTGATCGCGTGCGTAGCAAAGGCAACGCTCACGACGAAGGCTGGCGGCTACGCAAGGACGGTTCGCGCTTCTGGGCGCAGGTTGCGCTGGAACTGGTCCGCGACACCGACGGCACGCCCGTCGGTTTCGCCAAGATCACCCGCGACATGACGCAAAGCCACGAAGCGGCGCTGCACCTGGAGAATATGCGTGCGCAATTGTTCCAGGCGCAGAAGCTCGAAGCCTTGGGTCAGCTCACCGGCGGTCTGGCGCACGATTTCAACAACCTGCTGACAATCATCATCAGCGCATCGACGCTCGCCCGCACGACGAAGAACCCGGAACGGCTCGGCGAACTGCTGGAGAATATTCATCAGGCGGGCCTGCGCGGCAGCCAGTTGACGCAACACCTGCTGACCTTCGCCAGACGCCGCAACCCGACGCCACAGGTTATCGAACTGTGTGAGGTCCTGCCGGCGGCACGGGCCTTCCTGGCCCAGGCCCTGCCCAAGGAAATCAGCCTGAAACTCGAGTTGGAGGAGCCGCTGTACCCGGTCGAACTCGACCCCAGCCAGCTGGAAATGTCCCTGCTCAATCTGATTCTGAACGCCCGCGACGCCCTGCACGGCGCCGGTGAAATTCGTCTGCACGCGGAAAACCGGGAAATGCAAGGCGAATGGGACAACCTGCACGGGCCCTGCGTGCTGATATCGGTCAGCGATACCGGCATGGGTATTGCGCCCGATGATCTCGCGCGGATTTTCGAGCCGTTTTTCACCACCAAGGGCTTCGAGCGAGGCACCGGCCTGGGCCTGAGCCAGGTATACGGCTTCGCCAAGGGCCTGCATGGCGCGGTTCAGGTAAACAGCGAACTCGACCACGGCACCACGGTCACCCTGTATCTGCCGGCTGCCGGCAGATCCAACGAGAAGCACGCGAACTCGACCTGAGCCACGCCGAACGTGGCGGCCGAGCGCCCATGCCAAGCGGCAGTGGCGATTCGCAGCCAGAAAGTTCTGGTGCGAAAAGCCCGTATTTTTCGCAGATTTCTATCAAGGCGGATCAATATTGGAACAGCTAAAGCGCATACACAGCGGGATCACCGGACTGGATGCCATCCTCAAGGGCGGCCTGGTCGCCGGAGCGTCCTATATCATTCAGGGTCGTCCGGGATCGGGCAAAACCATACTGGCCCATCAGGTCGCCTTCAACCATGTGCGCGAGGGCGGCCGAGTGCTGGTCGCGACCTTGCTCGCCGAATCCCACGAGCGGCTGTTTCAGTTCCTCTCGACCCTGAGCTTCTTCGACAGGAGCAAAGTGGGCACCGACATCCAGTTCATCAGCGCATTCGACACCCTCGATCACGACGGCCTGGACGAGGTCGTCAAACTGATGCGCCGCGAGATCAGCCGGCACGACGCCACGCTGCTGATCGTCGACGGCCTGCTCAACGCCCGCACCAAGGCCAATACGCAACTCGACAGCAAGAAATTCATCATCGAGTTGCAAGGGCACGCCGCGTTTGCCGGCTGCACCGTGCTGTTCCTCACCAGCTCGCGGCAGAATGAGGGCAGCCCGGAATACACCATGGTCGATGGCATCATCGAGCTCAGCGAGGAGCTCTACGGCAGCCGCTCGGTACGGCGCATCCACTTGCGCAAAACCCGCGGCGGCGGCGCGCTTTCCGGGCTGCACGAATTCGAGATAGGCGATGCCGGCCTGGTCGTCTACCCCCGCATCGAGAGCCTGTACCGCGTGCCCTCGTGCCGCGACGGCACCGATACCAGCCGGGTCAACAGCGGTATCGCCAAGCTCGACCAGATGATCGGCGGCGGCCTGCCGCGCGCCTCCATCACGCTGCTCATGGGTCCCTCGGGCATCGGCAAGACCAGCCTGGGGATCAACTTCCTCGCGCAGTCGAGCGTCGCCGAACCTGGGCTGCTGTTCGGCTTTTACGAGACGCCGGAACGTACGCGATTAAAGGCCAGGGCGATCGGCGTAGATCTGCAGGCCCTGGAAGACAGCGGCGCCATGCACCTGATCTGGCAACCCACCACCGAAGCGTTGCTCGACAGCCTGGGCGCGCGCCTTCTCGAAGCGGTCAGGGCGAAAGGCATAAAACGCCTGGTGATCGACAGCCTCGGCGGCATGGCGCAGGCAACCACCAACCCGGCGCGCATGGTCGAGTTTTTCAGCGCGTTGATGAACGAGCTGCGCGCCTGCGGCGTAACCGCATTCGTCACCTGGGAAATGCGCGATCTGTTCGGCTCGGAAATCAATGCACCGGGGCCGGGGCTGTCGGGCATCGTCGATAACCTGGTACTGATGCGCTTCGTCGAAATGCAGTCGGAACTGAAACGCCTGCTGTCGATCCTGAAGATGCGTGACAGCGTCTACGACCCCGCGCTTCTGGAAATGGTCATCAATGAAAACGGCATCGATCTGAACAAGGCATTCAAACATGCAGAGTCAGTTTTATCCGGTATCGCCAAGCCTGTTGGGGGCTCGTAAGTCCCCAGGCAGGAGTGATATCTCATGACCAGCATCTTGGTCGTCGATGACGAGTATCTGATAGCGGATATTCTCGCCTATGCCCTTGAGGACGAGGGCTATCTGGTGGTCACGGCGAGCAATGGCCAGAAGGGGCTGGAGATACTCGATCATCAGTGGCCTTCGCTGGTCATCACCGACTTTATGATGCCGCGCATGGACGGCCTGGAATTCGCCCGCGCCATTCGTTCCCGTCACACCCCCTGCAACTTGCCGATCATCCTGATGAGCGGCGCACAGGCCAGCCTCGGCCGCGCCAGCCCCGAGCTGTTCGCCGCGGTGTTCGACAAGCCCTTCGACATCAGCGACGTGATCAGCAAAGTCCGCGAACTGGTCGGCCCGCCAAAATAAGCCGGCACTCCTCACGCCCAGGCAAAGCTGCCCGGCTGCTGTTTACTTCACATATGTAAAACCATATATTCGGCTTCCCATATATAAACAGCCTTCGAGAACCCGCATGCTCGAGCCCCTGACACCGGCCAGTGTATTCAAATGCCTTGCCGACGAAACCCGCGCGCGCGTCCTGCTATTGATCACCCGCGAGCAGGAACTGTGCGTCTGCGAACTGACCTGCGCCCTGGACCAAAGCCAGCCGAAGATCTCCCGCCACTTGGCGCAATTGCGCAACGGCGGGTTACTCGCAGACCGTCGGCAAGGCCAGTGGGTGTATTACCGCCTGCATCCCCAGCTGCCGGCCTGGGTCGGCGCCGTGCTGCAGACCACGCTCGACGCCAACCGCGCCTGGCTCGAAGGCGATGCGCAACGCCTGGACGCCATGGGCCAACGCCCGCAGCGTCAAGTCGCCTGCTGCTGAAGCACAGCCCCGGTAAACCATCGAACGTGTTTCCCCATCCCCAAAGAGTCGCCAGCATGACCAGCAAACCCACACCCCGCATCAAAGTAGGAATCAACGGTTTCGGCCGCATCGGTCGCCTGGCGCTACGCGCCGCCTGGGATTGGCCGGAACTGGAGTTCGTACGAATCAACGACCCGGCCGGTGATGCCGCCACCCATGCCCACCTGCTCAATTTCGACTCGGTGCACGGCCGCTGGCGGCATGAGGCGGGCAGCGACGGCGACTGCATTTTGGTCGATGGCAAAGCCATCCAGGTCACGGCCAACAAGGCGATTGCCGACACTGACTGGAGCGATTGCGATCTGGTGATCGAAGCCAGCGGCAAGATGAAGACCGTCGCCGTGCTGCAGGCTTATCTCGGCCAGGGTGTGAAGCGCGTGGTGGTCAGCGCACCGGTCAAGGAAACCGGTGCCTTGAATATCGTCATGGGCGTCAACCAGCAGCTGTTCGACCCGGCGCAACACCGCATCGTCACCGCCGCGTCCTGCACCACCAACTGCCTGGCACCGGTGGTCAAGGTGATCCACGAGAACCTCGGCATCCGCCATGGCTCGATCACCACCATCCATGACCTGACCAATACCCAGAGCATTCTCGACCAGCCGCACAAGGACCTGCGCCGCGCCCGTGCCTCGGGCATGAGTCTGATCCCCACCAGCACCGGTTCGGCCACCGCCATCGCGGAGATCTTCCCCGAGCTGCGCGGCAAGCTGAATGGTCATGCCGTGCGCGTGCCCTTGGCCAACGCCTCGCTGACCGACTGCGTGTTCGAAGTCGAGCGCGCCACCAGCGTGGATGAGGTCAACGCCCTGCTCAAGGCGGCGGCCGACGGCCCGTTGGCAGGCATCCTCGGCTACGAGGAACGCCCGCTGGTGTCCATCGACTACCGCAGCGACCCGCGCTCCTCGATCATCGACGCCCTGTCGACCATGGTGGTCAACGGCACCCAGGTAAAGCTCTACGCCTGGTACGACAATGAATGGGGCTACGCCAACCGCACCGTGGAATTGGCGCTGATGGTCGGCGCGGCCGGCTGAGAATCCCGGGTATCGCTGCGCTCAACCCGGGCTACGGTCGGCGCGCGGCAAATCGACCCGTAGGGCGCGCCGCATTGTGGGAGGGGCTTTAGCCGCGACTTGCCTCAGGAAAGCGGAAGCCGCCCAGCCCTCCCACAAATTGCCTGAGCCCCACTGCAATCGACAGGATTTTCCCCATGCACGCCCTATCCCGCCTAGCCCCCGAAGTCCGCCAATACCTACTGGTAACCGGCAACTACTGGGCCTTCACCCTGACCGACGGCGCGCTGCGCATGTTGGTGGTGCTGCATTTCCATGAGCTGGGTTACAGCCCGCTGCAGATCGCCATGCTGTTTCTGTTCTACGAGATCTTCGGTGTGGTCACCAACCTGCTTGGCGGCTACCTGGGTGCGCGGCTTGGTTTGAACCGCACGATGAATATCGGCCTCGGCCTGCAAGTCGCGGCGTTGCTGATGCTCACGGTGCCGACAGCCTGGCTGACGATCCCCTGGGTGATGAGCGCGCAAGCGCTGTCGGGCATCGCCAAAGACCTGAACAAGATGAGCGCCAAGAGCTCGATCAAGCTGCTGGTGCCGGACAGTCAGCAAGGCACGCTATACCAATGGGTGGCGATTCTTACCGGGTCGAAAAACGCCCTCAAGGGCGTGGGCTTCTTTATGGGCGGCGCCCTCCTCGCCCTGCTCGGCTTCGCCGGTTCAGTGCTGGCCATGGCGGCCGTATTGGCGGTGATCTGGCTGGCCAGCCTGTTTTTGCTGAAGAAGGACCTGGGCAAGGCCAAGGCCAAGCCGAAATTTCGCGACATCCTGTCGAAGAGCCGGGCGATCAATATTCTCTCGGCGGCGCGGTTGTTTCTGTTCGGCGCCCGTGATGTCTGGTTTGTCGTCGCGCTGCCGGTATACCTGTCCACTGTGTTTGGCTGGGATTTCTGGCTGGTCGGCGGCTTTCTCGCGCTTTGGGTGATTGGCTATGGCCTGGTGCAGTCGTTTGCCCCGGCGCTTACCGGCAAGTCGCGAAATCAGGTGCCGGACGGCCGCGCCGCCTTCGTCTGGGCCGCGTTGCTGGCGGGGCTGCCGACGGCCATCGCCCTGGGGTTATCCAGCGGCTTGTCTGCGCACTGGGTACTGCTCGGCGGCCTGCTGGCGTTCGGCGCGCTGTTCGCGGTGAATTCATCGCTGCACAGCTACCTGATCGTCAGCTACGCCAAGGAGGACGGGGTGTCCCTGGATGTTGGCTTCTACTACATGTCCAACGCCCTCGGCCGGTTGCTCGGCACCCTGCTCTCGGGTTGGCTGTATCAGGCTTATGGCCTGCAAGCCTGCCTATGGATTTCCTCGGCCTTTGTCCTGCTCGCCGCGCTGATTTCCATTGGCCTGCCCCGACATCAGGCGCCGCAATCAACCCTTTAAGTGTTCAGCAGTGCTTCCAGCTCAGTGCTGCTGGGCACCTTGCCTTCGACAACGATGTCTTCATCCACGGCCAGGGCCGGGGTGCGCATGATGCCGGCATCGATAATGGCATTCACGTCGGTGACTTTTTCCACCTCGAACGTCAGGCCAAGCCGGCGTGCGGCGGCCTCGGCATTGGTGGTCAATTGCTGGCACTTGGCGCAGCCGGAACCATAGATCGTCAGTTTCATCGCATCGCTCACATCAATTGGCCATAGAGATAACCGCTTAGGGTGGCCATCACCACCACCAGCGCGCAGTAAACCAGGGTCTTCTCGGTACCCAGCACGGTGCGAATCACCAGCATATTGGGCAATGACAGCGCCGGGCCGGCCAGCAGGATCGCCAGCGCCGGGCCCTTGCCCATGCCCGCGCCCAGCAGCCCCTCGACTATGGGCACCTCGGTCAGGGTGGAGAAGTACATAAAGGCGCCGAGAACCGCCGCCAGCAGAGTCGAGCCGAAGCTGTTGTCGCCCACAGCCCAGACCACCCAACTGCTCGGGATCAGCCCCTCGTGGCCGGGACGACCGAGCAACATACCGGCGATCAGCACGCCGCCGAGCAGCAACGGCACAATCTGCTTGGTGAAGTCCCAACTCTGCCCGACCCACTCCTGGCCCGCGGCATTCTCCCGGCTGGCCTGCAGCATCAGGCCGGCTATGCCGATAACCATGGCCAACTCCGGCCACTCGGGCTTGAACGCAGCGACAGCGGCGATCAGCGTGGCGGTGACCAGCAGCGGCTTTGCCGACCATTGCCAGCTACGTACCAGCAACCAGCCCAGAAGTGCGGCCAGCAACACGGTGATCGGCCATTTCCAGGCATAAATGGCCATCCAGGCAGCGCTGTCGGCGCGGGCCCAGTTGGCGAATACCAGAATGCCGATCATCAGGCTGAACAGTGCGACCACGTCGCGCAGCGGATGGCCATCTTCCTCATCGGCGAAGCCACGCGCGCTCTTGCTCGCCCGCGCAGCCTCTTCGCGGCGATACAGCAGATGCATGATGGCGCCAATCACCAGGGCGAAAAGAATGGCGCCCAGCGCTCGGGCGATGCCCAGTTCAGCCCCCAGCACCTTGGCCGTGACGACTATGGCCATGACATTGATCGCCGGTCCCGAATAAAGAAAGGCGATGGCCGCACCCAGGCCGGCACCGCGCTTATAGATGCCGCCAAATAGCGGCAGCACGGTGCAGGAACAAACCGCGAGCAGAGTGCCGGCAATCGAAGCCACGCCAAAGGCCACCGGCTTCGGCGCCTGTGGGCCGAGGTGGCGCATCACCGCGCCCTGGCTGATATACACCGCCATGGCACCGGCTATCACGAAGGCCGGCAGCAGGCAGAGGATCACATGTTCGCGGGCATACCATTGGGTCAGGCGCAGGCCCTCCAGCACGGCATTCTCGAAACGCGGCTGGCCCATGGGCAGAAAGAAAATCAGCAGAAATCCCGTGCAGATCCCCAGCAGCAATTTGACTTCTGTCGGGTGGCCGCGCCAGAAACCGCGCAAATGCTGGACCAGGGATGCCCGGTTGGTCGCGGTATCGGGGATATCGGGCATACGCAGAGCTCCTGGCAGTAAGCATCTGTTGGAGGCAGCTCAGGCTTGTGCAGGTATCAGCGTTAGCCGCAGGCGAGGCCTGCCATAGGATTTCAGTCTAATTGCTGACAAAACTGCGATGCTGATCGAGATCAATCGCCGATCAGTCATTAGCCCAGGAGTTCGCCGCCAGTAATTGCGATCCGCGACGGCTGGCGGCCCTGCGCCAGCTCCGAAGATGCAATCAACCAGGGTCGCTCACCCAGCAGGCCAAGACTAGAGACCGTCCCGGACGGAGCGGGAAGCGTCGCAGAATCTCCTGGGACGGCCAGACATGTACCGACGACGCCTGCGGCCAGATCAGCTACAACCTGCCCCGCACCCCGTCGCCGGGCCGGGATAGACAGGCGCGAAACCGCCGCCCGGGGTGCGGAAGTTGGTGGTCTGGCCCTGATACAAGCGTGCCGCCAGCCACTGCACCTGACCATCGTAGACGTACTCGCGCAGGTCGTATTTCAGCGCCGGAGTATCGCTGGTCATTACCCGTTGCCCCGGCAATACCAGGGCCTGGGCGACGTAATCGCCAGCCAGGATTTCCTGCCAGACACGCTGGGTGAGCTTGTCGCCGCGGTAGGCCGCGCGGCTGCCGTAACCGGCGCAGGGTTTGAAGAACAACTGTTTGCGCTCGCGCCACAGGCGCTCGGCATTGACCGGCTCGACCACTTCGGTGTGCGGAATAGCCGCGAGCAACAACACCTGCACATCCTCGGGCACGCCGAGCGCCTGCAACTGTTCGGCATCGCTGAGCAATGCCAGGTTGCGCTTATCGGCATACAAAGCATGGGCCTGCGGATGCGGCGTGAGCAGCGTCGCCCGCTCCAGATAGGCCTGGCGCAGGGTGGCGTTGGCGGGCTCGTCGAGGGCGAAATCGGTCAGGCGGTTGTACACCATGTCGATGGCCAATTCGCCATGCCAGAGCACACCGTCACGCAGCGTCAACTCACCGGGATCGGCGATCACCGCCTGCAAGCCATGGCGTTGAAACAATTGCTGGAACAGCAGGAACTCTGGATACAGGTACTGCTGCTGCGGCGCCTGATCGACGATGGCGATGCTGCGCAGCGGCCGCTTGTGACCGGCCAATGCCCATTCCTCGCGGAACATCGCGATGATTCCGGCCTCCAGGCTTTCGGCACGCATGGCCGGCGGCAGCAATTGCTCGATCGCCGGACAGCAGGCCCGTTGCGCCCGCGCCAGGACCGCGTTGAGCATTGCACCGCCAGCATTGCTGTTGATCTCGATCAGGCCGAAAGCGCCCTCGGCGACATGGAAGTCATAGCCAAAAAACACCCCCTTGGCGCCGCCCGGATCCTGTCGCGCAATGGCCGGCGAACGGGCCAGGACCTGCTCGCGATAGGCCGGCAAGGCCACCACCGATTCGATCGCACGCACCACCGCCGCCATCCGTTGCAGATGAGTCGGGGCGATGAATACCGGGTGCGCGGCGAACAGATAGGGGCAACGCTGCTGGACCAGGTCGAACAGGCCTGGCTGGCCGAGCGTCGACTCCAGCGCATCACGCAGCGCCGCGGTGTCCAGGCTGATACAGAAGCAACGGCTGTTCAGGGTCTCGATGGCAACGCCGGCCAGGGCCGCCGCCGCTTCCGAGTCGGAAAGAAAATTCGCATCCTGATCCAGCAAGGGCGTAACAGGCTCGGTCATATCGGCTCCGCTTGGCATTGAGCAGCAAATCACCGGCCGCTAAACCGGTTTTTGAATTGATCCGGACGCTGAATGCCAGCGCCAGGTCGTATCAGCCACGGTGATTGGACAACGCCTGGTTGTACCAGTCGCGACTGCCATTGACCATGCGCACCAGCCACAGCATCACCGGCACCTCGATCAGCACACCGACCACGGTAGCCAATGCCGCGCCGGAATTGAAACCGTAAAGAACGATGGCCACCGCCACCGCCAGTTCGAAGAAATTCGAAGCGCCGATCATGGTCGACGGCCCGGCGATATCGTGGCGTACCCGAAGCCTTCTATTCAGCCCATAACCCAGGGCCGCGATAAACAGCACCTGCAGCAGGATAGGCACGGCAAGCATGGCGATCACCAACGGCTGCTCGACGATGGCCTGGCCCTGGAAGGAAAACAACAGCACCAGGGTAGCCAACAGGGCGAACATGGAAAACGGCGCGATTTTCGCCAGCGCGACCCGCAGGTTCGCCTCGCCGCGCTTGAGCAGGCGCACACGCAGCCATTGGGCGATGCTCAGGGGAATCGCGATATACATCAGCACCGAGAGCAACAAGGTGTCCCAGGGCACCGGGATCGAGGACACACCGAGCAGCAGCGCGACTATCGGGGCGAAGGCGAACAGCATCACCAGATCGTTCAGCGCCACCTGGCTCAAGGTGAAGTTGGCGTTGCCCCGGCACAGGTTGCTCCAGACGAACACCATCGCCGTGCAGGGCGCGGCGCCGAGCAGGATCAGCCCGGCCATATAGCTGTCGATCTGCCCTGCCGGCAGCCAGGCCGCGAATACATGGCGCAGGAACAACCAGCCGAACAACGCCATGGAGAACGGCTTGACCGCCCAATTGACCAACAGGGTGATGCCGATCGCGGCCTTCTGCTCGCGCACCTCGCCGAGGGTGGCGAAGTCGATCTTCATCAGCATCGGGATGATCATCACCCAGATCAGCAGACCTACCGGAATATTCACCTGGGCGACTTCCAGCGCGCCCACGGCCTGGGTCACCGCAGGCACGGCCAGGCCGAGCAAGGTGCCCGCGACTATGCAGAGAAAAACCCAGAGCGTCAGGTAGCGTTCGAAGCCGCCAAGCGGCGCGTTCGCGCCTACGGCAAGGACATCTGGACGAGACATATGCGCGATCCCCCACAAGGCGACTCAAGGCTCGCAGCATAAGCCAGAACGCCGCAAGCGTTGTGATCCAGGGCAACGATCGAGCAGAGGGAAAGCAAAGACGCGGTTCGCAACGGAACCGCCGGGAAAGCTAGCCGCCGGTGCCCGGCCAGGACACCGGCATGGATTCAACCCAACAGCTGCAAAGCCTCGCTGCTGCATTGCTGGATACGCGCCCAATCGCCCTGCTTGACCCACTCGCTGTCGAACATCCAGGTGCCGCCGACGCACATCACGTTGGGCAGCGCCATATAACGCTGCAGATTGTCTGGATTGATGCCGCCGGTTGGGCAGAACTTCACCCCGACAAAGGGGCCACCCAGGGCTTTCAGTGCCGCGGTGCCGCCGCAGACTTCGGCCGGGAACAATTTGAAGCGGCGGTAGCCAAGGGCATAGCCGAGCATGATTTCCGAGGCGCTGCTGACGCCGGGCAACAAGGGCACCTGGCTTTCCAGGCTGGCCTCGAGCAACTCGCGGGTCGAGCCCGGGGTGACGATAAATTGCGCACCGGCATCGATGGCCGCGTCCAGCATCTTCCGGTCGAGCACGGTGCCGGCGCCGACGCAGAGTTCAGGGCGCTGCTCGCGCAGTTGGCGGATGGCGGTCAGGCCGTGCTCCGAGCGCAGGGTGATTTCCAATACGCTGAGGCCGCCGGCAGCCAGGGCATCGGCCAGCGGCAATATGTCCTGCTCGCGGGCGATGGTGATCACCGGCATGATCCGCGCGCGGGCGCAGATGCTGTCGATCCGGGCGATCTTTTCCGCCATGCGGGCTTGCGGGTTATCGGCGGGGATTGTGTTTGCTTGGTTGGTCATAAGGCTGGTCCTTCGGGCCTAAGGGCACCAGTAAATCTCAAGGGGAGAATGTAAAAAGGCGCGAATCGGCATACTCGCCACGTCTTCGCAGACCAGGGCCTGATTGAGCGTCTGCAATTTGCTCGAACCCTGGATGGCCAGCAGCGGCAAATGCGCGGCGGCCAACAGTGGCAGGGTCATCGTCAGACGCTGGCGCGGCACGCTTGGCGCCTGCATCGGCAGGCAGCGGCGCGAACAGTCGGCACGCAGGGCTTCATGCAGATTCGGGCTTTGCGGGAACAAGGAGGCGGTATGCCCGTCATCACCCATGCCCAGCACCAGCACGTCGATCGGCGGCAGTTCGGCGAGCGCCTGATCAGCGTGCAGAGCCGCCTCTTCGAGGCTCTCGGCGGCATGATAGAGGCCGATAAAACGCGCCGCCGCAGCCGGGCCGCGTAACAGATGACGACGCACCAGGCCTTCGTTGCTGTCGGCATGGCTGACCGGCACCCAGCGCTCGTCAGCCAGGCTGATCACCACCTGCGCCCAGGGCAGCTCCTGCTTGGCCAGGCATTCGAAAAACGCCACCGGGCTGCGCCCGCCGGACACTACCAGGGTCGCCAGACCATGGCTGTCGATCGCCGCGCGCAATGTTGTCGCCACCGCGTTGGCCAGATCCTGCGCCAGGTGTTTGGCGTCGCTGTGGCTGCGCGCCACCACGCCTATCGGCAGATCGAGTTTAGAGATCGCCATACCAGGACCTCCCATCGCGGGTTATCAGGGCAATCGAACTCATTGGCCCCCAGGTACCGGCTGCATAGGGTTTCGGCGAATCGCCGAGGCGTTTCCAGCCGGCGATCAACTGATCGCACCACTGCCACGCGTGCTCGATTTCGTCCTTGCGCACGAACAGGTTCTGATTGCCGCGCATCACTTCCAACAGCAAGCGTTCATAGGCATCAGGCACCCGCGCGCTGCGGTAGGTATCGGAGAAATTCAGCTGCAGGGGGCCGCTGCGCAACTGCATGCCCTTGTCCAGGCCCTGGTCCTTGGTCATCACCTGCAGGGCGATGCCCTCGTCCGGCTGCAGGCGGATGATCAGCTTGTTGCCG
>NZ_CAMPHI010000015.1 GCF_946885955.1 uncultured Pseudomonas sp. | reverse complement strand
TGGCCACATCGACCAGACCACTCGGATCACCGGTGGCGCTGAGCGCATAGCTGATGTTGCCGGCACCGTCGGCACCAAAGGCCGAGCTAAAGGCGCCACTGAAGTCGGCCGTGGCATCCACAGCCAGGTTGGTTTCATCCACCACCAGGCTGGACAGCTCAGTGTCGGCCAAGGAAATGCTTGGACCGTCGTCATGGAAGGTCAGGAAGTCGCCCAGGTTCAGGCTGGCGCTGGCTTGGTCGCCGTCCGCATCGGTAATGGTCGCGGTCAGGGCGATGGCACTGCTGGCTACGCTGACCGGATCGTCCGGGTTGCTGCCGTCCGGGTGTTGCAGGGCGCGCAGTTGGTCGAGGGTAACGTTGCCGCTGCCGTCGACGCTGACGGTAAAGGCGACGATCGACGAGTCTCCGCCGACCCAACCTTCCACCACGCTACCGTTCATGCCGAGGACGATATCCTGGCCGGTAGCGACATCAACCAGACCGCTCGGATCACCAGTGGCACTCAGGGCATAGCTCACCGACCCGGCACCGTCGGCACCAAAGGCCGAGCTAAAGGCGCCGCTGAAATCCGCCGTGGCATCCACGGCCAGATTGGTTTCGTCGACTTCCAGGCTGGACAGTTCGGTATCGGCCAAGGAAATGCTTGGGCCGTCGTCATGGAAAGTCAGGAAGCCGCCCAGGTTCAGGCTGGCGCTGGCTTGGTCGCCGTCCGCATCAGTGATGGTCGCGGTCAGGGCGATGGCACTGCCGGCTACGCTGACCGGATCATCCGGGTTAGAACCATCTGGATGTTGCAGGGCGCGCAGTTGGTCGAGGGTGACGTTACCGCTGCCATCAACGCTGACGGTAAAGGCCACGATGGACGAATCACCGCCGACCCAGCCTTCCACCACACCGCCGTTCATGCCGAAGACGATATCCTGGCCGGTAGCGACATCCACTAAACCACTTGGATCGCCAGTGGCGCTAAGCGCATAGCTGATATAGCCAGCACCGTCGGCGCCGAAAGCCGAGCTAAAGGCGCCACTGAAGTCGGCAGTGGCATCCACGGCCAGGTTGGTTTCGTCGACCACCAGGCTGGATAGCTCAGTGTCGCTTAGTTCGATGCTTGGGCCATCGTCATGGAAAGTCAGGAAGTCGCCCAGGCTCAGGCTGGCGCTGGCTTGGTCGCCGTCCGCATCGGTAATGGTCGCGGTGAGGGCGATGGCACTGCCGGCCACGCTGACCGGGTCGTCCGGGTTAGAACCATCTGGGTGCTGCAGGGCGCGCAGTTGGTCGAGGGTGACGTTGCCGCTGCCATCAACGCTGACGGTAAAGGCCACGATGCTGGAGTCGCCACCGACCCAGCCTTCGACCACACCGCCGTTCATGCCGAGGACGATATCCTGGCCGGTGGCGACATCGACCAGACCGCTCGGATCACCAGTGGCGCTCAGGGCATAGCTGATATTGCCAGCACCGTCGGCGCCAAAGGCCGAGCTAAAGGCGCCACTGAAGTCGGCAGTGGCATCCACGGCCAGGTTGGTTTCGTCGACCACCAGGCTGGATAGCTCAGTGTCGCTTAGTTCGATGCTTGGGCCATCGTCATGGAAGGTCAGGAAGTCGCCCAGATTCAGGCTGGCGCTGGCCTGATCGCCGTCCGCATCGGTAATGGTGGCAGTCAGAGCGATGGCGCTGCCGGCCACGCTGACCGGGTCATCCGGATCGCTGCCGTCCGGATGTTGCAGGGCGCGCAGTTGATCGAGGGTAACGTTGCCGCTGCCGTCGACGCTGACGGTAAAGGCCACGATCGACGAGTCGCCGCCGACCCAGCCTTCGACTACCCCACCGTTCATGCCCAGGACGATCTCTTGACCGGTAGCGACATCGACCAGACCGCTCGGATCACCGGTGGCGTTGAGCGCATAGCTGATGTTGCCGGCACCGTCGGCACCAAAGGCCGAGCTAAAGGCGCCACTGAAGTCCGCCGTGGCGTCCACGGCCAGGTTGGTTTCGTCGACCACCAGGCTGGATAGCTCAGTGTCGGCCAAGGAAATGCTTGGACCGTCATCATGGAAGGTCAGGAAGTCGCCCAGGTTCAGGCTGGCGCTGGCCTGGTCGCCGTCCGCATCGGTAATGGTCGCGGTCAGTGCGATGGCACTGCCGGCTACGCTGACCGGGTCGTCCGGGTTAGACCCATCTGGATGTTGCAGGGCACGCAGTTGATCGAGGGTGACATTCCCGCTGCCGTCGACGCTGACGGTAAAGGCCACGATGCTGGAGTCGCCACCGACCCAGCCTTCAACCACCCCGCCGTTCATACCCAGGACGATATCCTGACCGGTAGCGACATCAACCAGACCGCTCGGATCACCAGTGGCGCTGAGCGCATAGCTGATATTGCCAGCACCGTCGGCGCCAAACGCCGAGCTAAAGGCACCGCTGAAATTGCCGGTAGCATCGGTACCGAGGTCAGTTTCATCAACCACCAGGCTCGACAGCTCTCGCTCGAACAAGGAAATAGTCGGGCTATCGTCATCCACGGTGATGCCGAGGGTGCCGCCTGCGATGCTGCCGTTGGAGTCGGTGATGTTGTAGCTGAAGAGGAAATTGAGATCGTTCTCGTCGCTGCCGCCTTCGCCGGCTGGATGATCGAGGGGGCTCACGAGGGTGAACTGGTAGGTGCCCGCAGCCAGGTCGGTCACGCTCAGGGTGAAGACTGTCGCCCCTCCGGCGCTGGCAGTGAGGGTCAGGCCATCGGCGCTGACGCTATAGACCAGCGGTACCCCACCTGAGGTGAGTGCCGGCAAGCCGCCCGCGTTCCAGGTGAAACTACCGACGCCATCCGGACCAAAACTGTAACCGAGCGAACCGCCAACGCTGCCGCTTTCGCCGGCGAGGTCGTTCGAGCCACCGGCAAGGCCGCCCGACAGCCCCTCTTCATCGACCTCATTGCTGGCCTCGCCGCCGTTAGGCAAACCATCGACGACTATCGAGGGCTGGTCGGCACTGACCACAGGATCGGGATTCGGGAATTCAGGCCCGCTGCTGATGCCCTCGGTGGGAAAACCGATCGTCGGGTCTAACTGGCCTCCCACCTCGCTCAGCAGAATGAACGAGTGACCGCCCCCCGCCGCGCCACCTGCACCACCGGCTCCACCCGCTCCCGGACCAGCAGCGGTCGCTTCGCCTTCAACGGTCGGGTCGACGCCCGCCTCGATCGCGGCTTGCAGCTGCTCGACATCGGTCAGATCGGATTCACTGGGCGCTGTGCTTGGGGGTTGATCGGCGGGCGCATCCCCATCGGGGGCCTGACTGAGAAGTTGTTCGTTGAGAAGCAGCGCACTGTCGCGCCCGAGTGTCAGCTGTTGACCATTGCTCATGGCAATGGCGACAGCCCCGGCTTCGCCCGTGATGATTTGCTCCCCAGCGAATACCCGGTCACCTTCGACCACAGGTCGACGCGTTCCGTCGCCAGCTACTGCAAAGACTTCGCCGACAACCTGACTGACGACACCGATTAAAGTAGCCATGATCCCACCCTCACTACAGCTGCCGACCGCCGTCGGCATGTTTGAAAAAGTGGTCAGCACACCTTTCAAAACCTGAGCAAGGCTTAACTACAACCGAGTGGAGTGGAACGGCACCTAATCATCCGCCAAGAAAATACGACAAAAAAATGTCACCAAAATTGCCGCCCACTCTATCCGAACCATCCCCGCCCTAACTTAGTGCACCGCACACTCGTTTTTGCCACACGTGGCTCCATACCTCTAAATACGTGGCTCCCTGCTACTGACAATGTGCCACCTCAGCCGGCTTGCATAAGATTTTTTCGTCATAACCGGTGTAATCAATTTTTCTAAGCTACAACTAAAGATGTTCTTAGCTTGAAAGTTAGGGGCGACAAATACGATCTGCTGAAAAATAGCCAAAAAAATGGCGAAGCCAAAAGAACTATGAAGTAGGAGACTCATGAAATGCGCGTTTTCAATCCGCTGTGGAGCAGTATGATGGTGGCGCTAGTGTGCTCGCACGCCCAGGCGATGACCCTATCAGAGGCCATTCAAAGCACATTGGATAACCATCCGGAAATCCATGCGGGGATCAATAGCCGACTGTCTTCGGACGAAGAAGTGAAGATTGCCAAGGGCGGCTATCTGCCTACTGTTGATTTACTGGTCGGTTACGGCCGCGAAAATACCGATAGCCCTACCACCCGCGCCCTGGGGAATCACAACACCGAAACCCTGACCTACAGCACTTCGGAGCTGCGTCTGCGGCAGATGCTCTTTGACGGCTTCAACACACCCAACGAAGTCGCGCGCACCGAAGCGGTAGTGAATTCGCGCGCCTACCGCGTGCTCGGCACCTCTGAAAGCCTGGCACTGCGTACTGTCGAGGTCTATCTGGATGTATTGAAACGCCGCGAAATGGTCGCCCTGGCGAAGAACAATCTACTCGCCCACCAACGCATCAACGACCAAATCGATCTGCGCAGCCGCCAAGGCGTGGGCAGCACCGCCGACTTCGACCAATCCAGCGCGCGCCTGGCCCTGGCTGAGAACAACTACTACACCGAAAAGGTCAACCTGGCCGACGCCGAGGCCAATTTCTTCAGCGCCACCGGCCGAGTCGCCGATGAGCTGGTTTCGCCATCGACGATCAAAGGCGCTGTGCCCGCGGAGCTGGACGTCGCACGCCAGATGGTGATGGACAACAACCCCTTCCTGAAGTCGGCCCAAGCCGACGTGAATGCCGCCGAGAAGCAGTACGAAGTCGCCAAAGCACCATTCTATCCGCGGCTGGACCTGGAGCTGGCCACCAGCGCCGACAACGATACCCAAGGTGACCAAGGCCATAACAACAGTTGGCGTGCCGCAGTGGTGATGAACTACAACCTGTTCAACGGCATGCGCGACAAGGCCCGCCTGCAGTCCACCGCCCATCAGATCAACGAATCGATGGATATTCGCAACAACGCGCTGCGGGTGCTCAACGAGAACCTCTCCCTGGCCTGGAACGCCATGGAAAACGCCCGCCTGCAAACGCCCAAAGCCCGTGACTATGCCGAATACACGGCAAAAGTTCGCGAAGCCTACCAACAGCAGTTCAGCCTGGGGCAACGCACTCTGCTCGACCTGCTCGACAGCGAAAACGAACTGTTCACCGCCAATCGCCGCTATACCGATGTGCGCTACACCGAAGAGTTTTCCATGTACCGAGTCTCGGCAGCCATGGGCGATCTGCTCCGTCAGCAACAGGTAGTGGTACCGGCCGAAGCCGTAGCCCTGTCGGAAATAAAAAGTGAGGCGCGCCTACCGGCGATGAAGTAGTACCGGCTGAGGAGTCGTACAACGTGACGACCATGGAACGGACTGGCGCAGCCAGCGATCCACGCGCAAGCCACGACGACCCATTACTGGATGGGTTGTTGATCCTGTGCAAGCTGCACGGCTGCTCCGTCAGTCGCGGTAGCTTGAGCGCCGGCCTACCGATGCCCAAACAATGCCTGAGCGCCGAGTTGCTACCCCGTGCAGCCGCTCGCGGAGGCTTGCAAGGGCGTCTATTGCGCCGCGAGCTTGCGGATATCTCCGCGCTGAACCTGCCGGTATTGCTGCTGCTCAAGGGCGGTCGCTGCGCGGTGCTGCGCAAGTGGGGCGAAAAACACAAGGCATTGATCCTCCCCAGCGAGGCGGATGGTGGCGAGCAATGGGTAAGCCGCGAACAACTGGCAAGCGAATATGCGGGCCAGGCCTTTTTCGCCCGCCCCCGGCATGAGTTGGAGGAGGCACGGACACCACTGGTGCCGCGCATCGAGGCCTGGTTTCGCGATACCCTCAAGTTGTCGCGCTGGCTGTATGCCGATGCCGTTCTGGCCAGTTTGCTGATCAACACCCTGGGCCTGATGGTGCCGTTGTTCATCATGCAGACCTACGACCGCGTCGTGCCAAACCAGGCTACTGCCACGCTCTGGGTCCTGGCCATAGGCCTTCTTATCGGCACCTCCTTCGAGTTGCTGCTGCGCGTGCTGCGCGCCCACTTGCTGGATACCGCCGGCAAGAAGACCGATGTGGTGCTGTCTGCCACCCTGTTCGAGCGCATCACCGGCATGTCGATGAAAGCGCGACCAGCGACCATCGGTGGATTCGCACAAAGCATTCATGACTTCCAGGGGCTGCGCGAGTTTCTCACCGCGGTGACCCTGACCAGCCTGATCGACCTGCCGTTCGCCCTGTTGATGATTATGGTCATCTGGTTACTGGGCGGCTGGCTGGTCGTGATCCCGCTGTTGGCGTTCCCGCTTACCGTGGTTTTCGCCCTGATCATCCAGTCGCGCCTGCACGATACCGTGCAGCGCAGCCTGGCCTTAGCCTCGCAACGCCAGGCCCTGTTGATCGAAACCCTGGGCGGCCTGGAGATGCTCAAAGCCTGCGGCGCGGAAAGCGAGCGCCAGCATTCGTGGGAAAAAACCCACGGTGCCCTCACTCGCCTGGACAGCCATGCACGCTTCCTGTCTTCGCTGGCGACCAATGGCACACTGTTCCTGCAGCAACTGGCCGGCATGTCGGTGATCGTCATCGGCGTGTACCGCATCATCGCTGGCGATCTCAGCGTCGGTGCTCTGGTCGCCTGCTACATGCTCGGCAGCCGGGTGCTGGCGCCGCTTGGACAGATCGCCGGATTGATCACCCGCTATCAGCAAGCGCGCCTGACCATGAGCAGTACCGATGCGTTGATGGCACTGCCGCAGGAGCGCCAGGCCAAACAGCGGCCGCTGGAGCGCACCCAACTGTACGGCAGCCTGGATGTTCGCCAGGTGACCTTCAGCTATCCCGGGCAAAGCACCCCGGCGCTAAGCAAGGTCAGCCTGCGCCTGGCCCCGGGCGAACATGTCGGCATCATTGGTCGCAGCGGCTCAGGGAAAAGTACCCTGGCGCGTTTGTTGATGGCGTTCTACGCACCGGACGAGGGGCAGATCCTGCTCGACAACCTCGACCTGCGCCAGCTCGATGTTGCCGACCTGCGCCATCAGATCGGTTACGTCGCCCATGATCTGCCGCTGCTGGCCGGCAGCCTGCGCGACAACCTGACGTTAGGCGCACGCTACGTCAATGATGCGCGCATGCTCGAGGTGGCCGAGCTGACTGGTGTCAGCGAACTGGCCCGGCAGCACCCGCAGGGCTTCGATCGCGCGGTGGGAGAGCGCGGCCAACTGCTGTCCGGCGGACAGCGCCAAGCCGTGTTGCTGGCCCGCGCCCTGCTCCTCGACCCACCTATCCTGCTGCTCGACGAACCCACCAGCGCAATGGACAACACCAGCGAGGAAATACTGCGCAACCGTCTGCATACCTGGGCCCAGGACAAAACCATGCTGCTGATCACCCACCGCGCATCAATGCTCAGTCTGGTCGATCGCCTGGTGGTGCTGGACAACGGCCACATCGTTGCCGACGGCCCGAAAGCATCGGTGATCGAAGCATTGCGCAAAGGCCGGGTCGGCCCCGCAGCGGTATAGGAGGCGATTGCTCATGAGCCATTCGGTCAGCGCCTACTTCGCCAGCCTGAGCCGCAAACGGCAGGACACCGAGTTCATGCCCGAAGTCGACGGCATCATCCTCGAGGACTCGCCCTGGTTCGCCCGGGTGACCGTCTGGCTGGTCAGCGCCTGCCTGATTTCGGCGCTGGTCTGGGCCAAGTTCGCCGTACTGGAAGAAGTCACCACCGGTGAAGGCAAGGCGATTCCATCCAGCAAGATCCAGGTCATCCAGAACCTGGAGGGAGGTATCGTCAGCGAGATATTCGTACGCGAAGGCCAGGTGGTGGAAAAAAACGATGTGCTGATGCGCCTGGACGACACGCGCTTCCTGTCCAACCAGGGCGAAACCGAAGCCGATCGCCTGTCGCTGATCGCCCGTATCGAGCGCCTGAGTGCCGAAGCCGAAGGCCGCCCGCTGGTGATCCCCGAGGAAATCAGCCGCGTCGCCCCGCAATTGGCCGAAGACGAACTGGCGCTGTACCAATCACGCCAGCAGCGCCTGCAAAGTGAACAACGCACCCTCGGCGAGCAGTTGCAGCAGAAAACCCAGGAACTCGCCGAATTTCGCGCCAAGGCCCAGCAATACCGCTCCAGCCTGGGTTTACTGCAACAGGAATTGAATATGTCGCAACCGCTGGTCGCCACCGGGGCTATTTCCCAGGTGGAAATTCTTCGCCTGCAGCGCAGCGCGGTGGAGGTGCGCGGCTCATTGAACGCCACCAACCTGGCGATCCCCCGGGCCGAATCCGCGATCAGCGAGATCAAGAGCAAGATCGAGGAGTCTGAACTGGCGTTTCGCTCCGACGCGTTCAGGGAACTCAACGAACTGCGTACCGAGCTCAAGAAAATCACCGCCACCAGCTCCGCCATTCAGGACCGCGTCAGCCGCACCACTGTGGTTTCGCCGGTCAAGGGCATCGTCAAACAATTGAAAATCAACACCATCGGCGGTGTCGTGCAGCCGGGCAGCGACATGCTGGAAATAGTCCCACTGGAGGACAACCTGCTGATCGAAGCAAAAGTTCGCCCACAGGACGTGGCCTTTCTCCACCCGGGACAGAAGGCCATGGTCAAATTCAGCGCTTACGATTTCACCATCTATGGCGGCCTGAAAGCCAACCTGGAACTGATCAGTGCCGACACCATCACCGACCAGGAAGGCAAAAGCTTCTACCTGATTCAACTGCGCACCGATAAAAGCCACCTGGGCAGCGACACGCACCCGCTGCTGATCATCCCCGGCATGATCGCTACCGTGGACATCATCACCGGGGAGAAAAGCGTATTGGATTACCTGCTAAAACCGGTACTTAAAGCCCGCGCCGAAGCGCTGCGTGAGCGCTAAGGTATTCCCAGGGCCTGGGACTTGATGGGGCGAATCGGGGCACGAAGCTGACACTTGATTCCGTCCACTAACTGCGATGATGGATGAAAAAAGCGTCATCCACCCTACGGCGCTTTTGTAGCCCGGATGCAATCCGGGAGAATCTCGCATCGGGAAAGCCGTTGCCGAATGCCGTAGACCTTGTGCAGGAACATCGGATTTACCGGAGAGCCGCCCTACAGCCTCGCAGCCTGTGCCAACGCAATCCGGGTGGGGTATCCCGGATTGCGCTGGCCACTTCAGACCGTGTCCACCCGCAGCGCATTGTCACCGAGCAAGCCATCGATGATCCGCGCGGTATCCACGCCGCCGCTGACGGTGCCATCTGCGCCGGGGGTAACCCCGTAGTGCGCGGCCAGGTCGATACCTGCCAGTTCGATGCTCTGGGTCGCCGGGCCTGCACCACCGGGGCTGACCGAAATCAGGGTGCTGAGCGGCCCGCCGCTATCGACCACGGCGAAGTTGAGGTAATCGGCCAAATTGTCGGTTGTCTCGCCGCCGAGCAAATCGCGCAGATCCAGCACATCGCCCTCGCTGCCGCCCGGAGTGAAATCGAGAATGCGATCAGCCCCCTGCTCGCCCGCACTCCAGGCGAACGTATCCTGACCGCTACCACCGATCATCAGGTCATCGCCCATTCCACCGATCAGGGTGTCGGCGCCTCCCTGACCGAACAGCAGGTCGTCACCGGCGCCGCCGGCGAGCGTATCATCGCCACCGCGCGGATCACCGCTCAGGTTGAGTTCAGTGGCGTGCTCGACAATGTAGTCGTGCACCTGCGCCACGCTCGGCGTGGCCCCACCATTGCCGGCTTGCAGGAAGTCGAGCAGAGCCTGATAGCCCTGGCCGTCATGGCTACCGACGGGATTTCCGTCCCAGGCCAGATGATCGGTATTCAGGCTGTCGCCGAAAAGGATGTCGTCACCCGCGGCGCCATTCAGTTCATCGGCGCCGAGCGGCAGGGGGATGATATCGGTGGAGTCGCCGATCAGCAGCACCTGCAGTTCCTCGGCGCTGTGCACGATCTGCGAATCGCCGACCGGGGCGGTGACCGTGCTGCCATCCGGCAAGGTTACCGTGCCGGTGCCACTCGGGTCGGTGTTGTCGAACATGTCCAAAACCGCCGAGGTACTCGCCGAGCCGATGCTGATCGCATGCACCTGAATCGGCTCACCGCCGATGCCGGTATGCAACATGCCGTTGGCAGCCTGCAGGGCCTCATCGACATCGCGGAAATTGGAAACATTGGCAGTAGCGTCCACCGGATTGCCGAACTCGTCCAGGTACATGGTGGGCTGACCATCGGAGAGGAAGAACGCCAGTTGCTCGAAATTGTGCGCACTGTCCGCACCGGTATCAACGATCTGCTCGTTGAACCACTGCGTGGCCTGGATAAAAGCCGCCTCGTAGTTGGTCTGCCCGCTCAGGCTAATGGCGTCGATCGCGGCCAGCAGTATGCCGACGTTGCTGGCGTCGAGCCCGTGGATGGTGGTCAGGGTCCCCGCCGTGCTGCTGAACGGGATCAACTGCACGTTGATCACGCCGTCATGGTCCTGGATCTGGTTGACCAGATTGGTCAAGGCATCTTTGGTCAACTGGATGCGCGACACCCCCGAACCGGCATCGCGGGCCATGCTGCCGGAGACGTCCACGATCAGCGCGATGTTGTAGTTGGTGCCGGGAACGATCAGGTTCTGTACGCCACCGGCATCACCGACCAGCACATCGTTGCCGGAGCTGCCGGTCAGGCTACCGGCGCCATCGACGTCCAGCGGGCTGGCCACCAGGTGAGGCGCAACGGACCCCGCCTGGTCGTCGGCATTACTGCCCACCACCAGCACCGGCGGTGACAACGGCTCTACTGGCGTGAGCGAATCCTCTGCCGAGGTTGCTGGATCCGGCGCCACCAAGCCAAGAGGAGCCAGGCTGGCGAAAGTCAGCGGCCCGGTATCGAAACCGATGTCCGGTTGCAGCTGGCCACCCGTCTCGCTCAGCAGCACGAACGAATGACCGCCGCCGCCACCGCCAGCGCCTCCACCACCAGCCTGCGGTCCGGCCGCCGGCGCCTCTGTGGTCATAGTGGGGTCCTCACTGGCGGCGATAGCACGTTGCAGCGCCGCCACCTCCTGCAATTGTTCGGCACTGGGTTCGGGCGGCGGTGACTCCGCCACCTCGCCCGCGAGCCACTCCGAGCTAAGGACCAGGCTACTGGCGCGACCCATGGTCAAAACACCGCCATGATCGAGGTCGATCGCCACTGCGCCATCATTGGCGCAAATCAACTGCTCGCCGAGAAACACCCGATCGCCTTCGACCAATAGGCGTCTGGAGCCGTCGCTACCGACAGCCGAGACTTCACCAACAACCTGGGTTACCACACCAATGGAACTGCTCATGCGTTCTCTCTCCTTAGATAAGCAACAGAGCGGCACGACAGGCGAATCCGGCCCGACCTGTAGTGCTGCCGAGGCAATGCAACAGGATTAGGCAGGTGGATCACGCACTTGGTTTAACTAATAATTAAGACTATTTTTTTCATAATTCAGAAAGGGTTATCACACTTTGGGCTAACCGTCTGGCGATGCCGATTTAGCTGGCCAGATGATTGCGCTGATAGGTCTGCTCGCCCATTGCAGCGATCTGCCCTTCGATCAACGCTTCGAAAGGTTGCAACAGAGCATCGAAACGTTGCGGCGCTTCGAGAATATTCAGCGCATGGGTGACCGCTTCGATGGTCGATAACGCGCCAGGCATCGGCGCCTTGCGCAGCCGATAACGCGACTGCAGGCCGGCCTCGAGCGTGACCCGCGGCAAGGCCGCCAGCAACGGATTGCAGTGCAGCAATTTGCGCGCCTTGCGCCAGGTGCCATCGGGCACCACCAATAGCAGAGGCTGTTCGCCCACCTGCTCGGCATAAGCCGCCACCGGCAGCGCGTCCTCCCCCGGAAACAGCAGGCAGGCCTGGTACCCCGGTTGCGTCAGCAACGCGGGCAAGTCCTCGAACACTTCGCCGACCCTGAGTTCGCCATTGCGCAGGCCCAGCGCAGCCAGACGCGCGGTATTCAGCGCATGCTTGACCTCGCTGGGGTGTTGCAGGATCAGCAGCCGGGTACGGCTGTGCAGTTGCGGCACAAGGGCGCACAAACAGCGCTCGAGCGGACGGCAACAGCGAGGGCATTGGCGGCGTGACATCGGTATCTCCTGATGCCGCGCAGTTTGCCATAAGGCCGTGCATGGCTTTAACGGGCCGTGAAAAACCAGCTATCTGCGGCACGCTGGGTGCACGAGCGCCTCTCGACGCCAGGGTCAAAGCTGATCGAGCTGATGCGCCCAAGACGGTGCCTCGGTGCTGGCAAGCAGCACGTGCAGGGCAATCTCGGCGCAGACGAAAAAGGCCAGCATCGCTGCTGGCCTTTGTTTTACTGGTGCCGGAGATAGGAATCGAACCTACGACCTTCGCGTTACGAGTGCGCTGCTCTACCGACTGAGCTACACCGGCACAATGCGGCGTATTATTCAACGTCGCCGGGCCGGGCTCAAGCAGGTTTTATCGGCCTGACGAAGGAAATTCGCGTTTAGCGGTCGACCAGTTCGATATGGTCTTCGTGGATCAGGATTCGACCCTGTTTGTACAGGCCGCCAATGGCCTTTTTGAAGTTGCCCTTGCTGACGCGGAACAGCGCGCTGATCGCTTCCGGCGAACTCTTGTCGTTGAGCGGCAGCGTGCCGTCGTGCTCGCGGAGCTTGACGAGAATTTGCTCGCCCAGACTGCTCGCGGCTTCCTGGCCGACCGCCTGCAAACTGAGACTGATCTTGCCGTCGGCGCGCAGCTCTTTGATAAAACCCTTCTCCTGCATGCCGCTGCGTAGAAACTTGAACAGTTCGTTCTTGTGGATCAGGCCCCAGTGCTTGCCGTTGATGATCGCCTTGAACCCCAGGTCGGTGGCTTCGGCCACCAGCAGGTCGACTTCCTGGCCGGCCTTGTAGGTGGCGGGCACGTTATCGAGGTAGCGATCCAGACGCGCGGTGGCGGTGATACGCTTGCTGCGCTTATCGAGAAACACGTGCACCACGCAATAGTCGCCGACCTGCAGCGGACGTTTCTCTTCGGAGTGCGGCAAGAGCAGGTCTTTCGGCAAACCCCAGTCGAGAAACAGGCCAACGCGATTGATATCCACGACTTTCAGGCTGGCGAATTCGCCGACCTGAACTTTGGGTTTTTCCGTGGTGGCGATCAGCTTGTCGTCGCTGTCGAGGTAGATGAATACGTTCAGCCAGTCTTCTACCTCGCTCGGCGTGTCCTTGGGAATGTAGCGCTTGGGCAAAAGTATTTCGCCATCTGCGCCGCCATCCAGGTACAAGCCGAAGTCGGTGTGTTTAACGACTTGCAAACTATTCATACGTCCAATTACAGCCATGATGCCCACCCTCGTTGCGAGGCCGGCATTCTACCTGAGTTGCCGCCGGGTTTCTCGGCCTCGATCACCGCGGGCAAAGCCCGATCGTCTCGCACCGGTGAAAAAAATAAGCATGCCTCCGACCTGCGCCGCAATTTGGATATGCCAAGACTAAACAACAACTTAAGCGAATTATTGAGCACAGATAGCGGCATATCGTCGATTATTTGCATGATATAAAAGCGACATCCGCCCGTAATAACCAAGCAATTGTCAAGTATTTCGCGTACAATCCTTGACCAATTTAATTTTGAAAAAGGTTAATGATTGCCATGCGCGTAAAAGCATCCAACAGCAAGCCGAAACCCGCCCCAGCCGTTGAAACCAGCGCTTCGATCGATGCACAGGTTGCGGCCTTCCTGAAATCCGGCGGCGAAATTCAGCAGATCGCCAAGGGTGTCAGCGGTCAGGTCTACGGCACATCCAAACAAATCACCATCGGCAAGAAGTAATCTCGCCCACCGAGCCCCGCAGCGCTTTGCCGTCCCTACAAAGCGCTGGGCGCCTCCAGCCTTCGCCCTTCCCCGCCTCATTGCACATTTATTTTCTGCTGAATTAGTCGGCGCCACTGGCGTCCTAGCACAATGCTGTTTCAAAATTATGACCAGTTGAGGTTTGCGGCGTTCTGCACGCATAACTAGCGATCAGCTCAGGAGTCGTCGTGCGAGCTTTCAGCCAATGGCTGCGTCACCCCGTTGTGCCCTTGGGCCTGCTGGTCCTTCTGTTTCTCGTGCTGCCCCTGGCTAGCCGCTTTTCCATGAACTGGGTGCACCCGTTCGGCCTGCTGTCCGACGCGGCAGTCGGTTGCCTGCTGCTCGCCTTGCTGCACAGGCGTGGCTGGTTGCTCAGTGTGCCGCTATTGCTGATGTGGGGGCTGCTGACCCTGGGCAACGTCGAGCTGGTCAATGCGGTCGGCCGGATGCCGGAGGTCGCCGACCTGCATTACTTGAGCGATGCGAAGTTCATCAGCCGCTCGACTGGTGGCGGCGGCCTCAGTCAGCCGCTGCTGGCGATTGCCCTGGGACTTTGCATCGCGGCCTATGGCGTGTCGCGCTGGGCCCAGGTTGGCAAGCAACCCGCACCCTCCGCCCTCTGGCTGATCCCCGGTCTGTTGCTGTTGGCCGGCCATGCAGTCCTGCAATATCGAAGCCCCAGCGCCGCCGACCAATGGCTGCAATTCAATCTGCCGCACAAACTGCTCGCCGAAGGCCTGAGTTCCGCTGAACGTCAGGCTCGGGACTGGCTGGGCGACGATATGCCAGAGGGCCCGCCGGACATCCACGACCTCACCGCACTCGACCTGCAGGGCACGCCGCTGCTCGAACAGACCGCTGCCGCGCGCAATGTGCTGATCGTTACCCTGGAAGGCATTCCCGGCGCCTACCTCGAAGCCAGCCGCAAGGCCATCCACAGCAGCTATACGCAAGCGCCCATGCCCCGTCTGAGCGCCTGGGCCGAGCGAGGCATGCTCACTACCGACTACGTATTGCACAGCCACCAAACCATCCGTGGTCTGTATGCGATGCTGTGCGGCGACTACGGCAAACTCGACTCCGGCACGCCCAAGGGTATCGAGTTATTGAACAACGCCGCCCGCAGCGAGCAATGCCTGCCGGCGCAATTGCGCCAACATGGTTTCAGCACCCACTACCTGCAGGGCGCCGGTCTGCGCTTCATGGCCAAGGACCAAATCATGCCGCGCATGGGTTTCGACAAAACCCTCGGACGCAGTTGGTTCCGCAACAAGCCCTACCTGGAATTCCCCTGGGGCATGGATGACAAATCCTACTTTGAAGGCGCACTCACTTATGTGCAGCAACTGCGCCAGCGCCCCCAGCCATGGATGCTCACCCTGTTGACCGTGGGCACCCACCAACCTTACTCGGCACCAGCCGATTACCTGGCGCGCTACCCCAATGCGAAACAGGCGGCGATCGCCTACCTCGACGACGCCGTGGCGGATTTTTTGCAGGCGCTGCATGACCAGGGGGTATTCGAAGACACCCTGATCATCATCACCTCCGATGAGTCCCATGGTCTGGAGAATGTTCGCCTGGCCTCGGCCTGGGGCTTCAACCTGATGTTCGCCCCTGAACAAGCGCAATTGCCGGCGCTGAAAACCGGGGTTTACGGCCATGTCGACGTCACCGCGTCGGTGCTCGACTACTTCAACCTACCCATGCCGCCCGATATCGCCGGGCGCTCGTTGTTGCGCGATTACTCCCGCGGGCGCTCGATCCTGTCCTACACCAACGGTATGTTGCGCCAGCACGACGGCAACGGCACCTTCACCGAATGCGACTTCCGCCAGCTATGTCGGCAGTACGCCAGCACCGGCTTTATCGCCGACGACGCACGCTTTCTGCGGCAGCTCGACGACCGCGAGGCGCGCCTGGTCAGCCGGCGCGCCGCTTCGCTCGATCAATCGCTGAAACCCGTCACGCTCGAAAGCCGCTACCAGTTTGCCCAGAGCACGCCAATTGCGCTGAGCAAGCACGTCGGCGACGACTGGGCCGACAACCTGATCGGCGCCCAGTATCTGGAATTGCCCAAGGGCACCCGCACCCAGGTCAACCTGAAGATACGCGCGGTGCGCCTTGACCGGCACGGCGCGAGCCTGCAATTGAAAACCAAGGAGTACGAGCGCGACACCCTGGTACAGGTGCCGGAACTGCCGCTGCTCACGCTCGACCAACCAGTGGAAATGAGCTTCGCTTTCGATAATCTCGAGGCGCGCAAGGCATTTTCCTTCCACCTCTTGGGCGAGGGTCGCGGCAGTATCGAAATCCTCGATTTCAGTGTCGTCAGCACCCCGTTGGAAAAGCCCCTGCTCGCCGACCACGTGCACGCCGACGACTTGGAATTGCAGGTGCCTTGAACGCTGTTACCGCGCCTGCAGACCAACGCGCAACAATTGGCCATTGGCGGCGTCGGTGAGCAGGTAGAGGTAGCCATCGGGACCTTGGCGCACATCGCGGATGCGCTCACCCACGGCCTTCAGCAAGCGCTCCTCGTGCACCACCCGATCGCCCTGCAACTCCAGGCGAATCAACGCCTGTCCGGCGAGTGCGCCGATGAACA
The DNA here is from genome assembly GCF_946885955.1 of uncultured Pseudomonas sp. The sequence goes on along the minus strand of NZ_CAMPHI010000015.1, from coordinate 88,552 downwards.
GATTGCCTTGCCATGGGGCGAAGCGCTCAGAGCGGTAAAACGCCATGCCGCTAATTGCCGGGGACTTCTCCCAGACATACAGCGGCCGCTCCGTACCCGGCACCCATTCGCCTTCGGCTTCGGGGATCGGTAACAGCGAATAGTTGATACCGTGAGTTGCTCGTGGCCACCCGTAGTTCTTGCCGGCCTCGGGGATGTTGACTTCATCGCCGCCACGCGGGCCGTGCTCATGAATCCAGACTTTGCCGCTCCAGGGGTTGAGGGCTGCGCCTTGAGGGTTGCGGTGGCCGTATGACCATATTTCCGGGCGGATGCCCGGGCGCCCGACGAAGGGATTGTCAGGCGGCACCCGTCCATCGGGCAGTAGCCGCACCACCTTGCCTTGCAATTTGTCGAGCGCCTGGGCCGCCAGGCGCTGGTGGTTTTCGCCAAGGGTGACATACAGATAATGACCAGTGCGGTCGAATACCAGCCGCGAACCGAAGTGCGCGCCGGTGGAGAGCTTCGGCTGCTGCCGGAAGATCACTTGAAAATCCTCCAACCGCCGCAGGTCTTCGCTCAGCCGCGCTCTGCCGACCGCAGTGCCGGCGCGCCCGTCTGCACCCGCTTCGGCATAGGACAGGTAAAGCAAGCGGCTCTCCTCGAATTCGGGAGACAGCACCACATCGAGCAGACCGCCCTGGCCCTCAGCAAACACCTCGGGCACCCCGGCGATGGGCTCGGACAGCCGCCAGCGATCGTCCACAAGGCGCAGGCGGCCGGGACGCTCGGTTACCAGCAACCCGGCCCCACGCGGTAGAAACGCCATGCTCCACGGATGTTCCAAGCCCGACAGCAGCGACTCGGCGGTAACCCGGCCCATCTCGCTCGGCCAATCGCCAATCTCCGCCCGTAGCGTCGGGGCCATCACGCTGACGAGCGCGGTGATACCCACCAATAGCAGTCGAAGCACCATGATCTTCTCCTGTTCAGGGCCGGCGACAATGCGCCGTTCGACGCTCAGTAGCTTGCATACCGACGCGCTATCGCGTCGTACTCACCGCTTGCGCGCAACGCCGCCAAGCCTAGATCGAATTGATCGCGCAGAGGTTCCGAGAGAAAGCCCATGCAATACGGGGTGGGGGGAAACAACGGATAAATGGTCAGCGGCTGATCGGTATCGACCTGATCGCCGACCTCCTGATTGAAATAGCGGAAGATGCGCATATCGCCGATCACCACATCGACACGACCGCTGTAGAGCAAGCGGTTGCGGGCAATCTGATTGGCCTCCTCGCGGTAATGCGGATGGTGCTCCACCACTTGCTCGTATTCATGCCCCAACAGGTACCGCGCACGCTGAAAGGCGCTAAGCGAATAGTGGCTGAGATCGGCAATTCGCTCGATCTTGAAATGCCGCGCGCGCAAAGCCACCGCCACGTTCTGGTAATAGATATAGGGGTCGGAATAGAAACCCTTGACCCCACTGTTTTCGTTAGTGGTGGCAATCGCGTCGATATCTCCACGCCGCAATAGCAGATGCAGGCGCTCCATTGGCGCATACAGCACCTCGATGGTTAAACCCGCCTTGATCGCAGCGGCAGTGACGATTTCGAACTCCACCCCCCTGGGCTCACCCTCGAACACGTAGGGCGGCTTGTGGGTGCCAAAACCGAAGCGCAGGGGCGCGGCAATTGCCGCCAGGCTTGAACACAGCAGTAGCAATGCGAACAGCCACTTCATGGCAATACCTCAGCTACCTCGTAACGAACATTGTCGACTGCTGTAGCCGATGAGCAAGCCCATGCCTTCGAACGCAAGCCTGCGGAAAAGTCGAATCGAGCCAATTCAGCTTACTTGAAGACAATGCACAGGGGCACAGGGAAAACGCCGGTAGGCCTGATGCCATTACCAGGGACGGTGCTAACGGGCTATTGGCGCGGCCATGCGATAGCCCCTCGGCTAGAGGGGCTATTTTCTGCGGGCCGCTGAGGACTGATGGCCGATCAATGGTTTGAGGGCGATCGCGGGCAGTTGCTTACAGCAGATTCGCCTCGCTGGCGACTTCATCGAACACCTCAGGTACGAGTGCAGCCGTACCTTGTTGCTCGAGCATTTCGCGCGAGTGCTCACCGCCAGGAATGCTGCTGTCAATCATGCTCAGCAGCTGCAAGCCCCTCTCGGTCAACACAAAATTCTCGCCATTACCACCCTCTTCTTCCGGGCGCGGCGCGATGAAGCCACCATTGAGCAACAGCGACTCGTATTCCGTGGCCCGTGCTTTGAGCACATCGAGGTCGGCGGTGTGCTCGCCCGCACGCTCCAGTTCCTGAGCCAGCTGCTCAGCATAAGCGCGCGGAGCGAAGCGTTTGCTGGCCGAATTTTGCACTTCGTGCAGTAACCGCTCGATTAGATCCCAGTGATAAGACATGTCGTTTTCTCCCTTGTGTTAGACCACAGAAAAAACACTGCGCTTGGCCCTGTGCGGCAGAACTGCATTGCCGCCCTGAATAGCCGCGCTCGGTGTTCTCGGCCGCGCCAAAACGCGGAGGCCGGATCGAACTCCATTGATTTCGACCCCAGCCCCGGGGTTAAGGTTTCGCCTATCCGCTCGCCGCCGTCCGACCACCACCGCAGACAAGGGCAGCACCGGGCCGTTTGTCCTGAACTTTCCGCCGCTACGGCCAATCAACCGCACAAGCCCTTAATCAACGCCGGGGTATCAGCGATGAGCAGCCGCCTGATTCTTGCCATCATCTTGTTGTTCGCACTGCAGGGCACGGCCCATGCCTCGTGCAGCCGCGCGGAAGCGACAGCGCTGGCCGAACGCCTGGCGAACAGGATCGACCTTTTGACCCAGGACGACCCTCAGCGCGCCGCGCAATTGCGTAAAGAACTGAAATCGCATTCACCCGCCACCTCGGCGCAACAACTGCAGGACAGTTGCGACGCCTATCGGCATCGCCTGCGCGAGCTCGAGCAGCTGGATGGTGATATCGACACGCACGATCAATAACCTTCGCCGGCCCGATCAGCGAGATGGATAACCGGCTATACGACGCAATGTCGCCTGGCGGGTCTAGACTCTGTCGAGCCGAATCAGCCATCGATCTCCTGGAGACATTGCATGCTCAAAGCCGAATACCATAGCCGCGGCCCGGTGCCGAACGAGGCCATTGCCGCGGTTGAATTGCAGTTGCCCGCACTCACCGACGGCCAGGTACGGGTCAAGGTACTGGCGGCACCGATCAACCCGTCCGATGTCCTCACCCTGACCGGCGAATACGGCATGTTGCCGCCATTGCCGGCCGTTGGCGGCAACGAGGGTGTCGGCCGTGTCGAGGAACTCGGGCCGGGCGTTAGTCAATTAAAAGTTGGCCAGATGGTGCTGCTGCCGGTCGGTTGTGGCACCTGGGTCAGTCACCTTAACGCCGCGGCCAAGGCGCTGATTCCCCTGCCCGAAGCCGATCCGCAGCAATTGGCGATGATGACCGTCAATCCGCCCACCGCCTCCTTGATGCTCAGCGAATTCGTCGACCTCAAGCCCGGCGACTGGGTGATCCAGAATGCGGCCAATTCGGGCGTCGGCAGCTACCTGATCCAGCTGGCTAAGCTGCGCGGGTTCAAGACGGTGAACGTGGTGCGCCGCGAATCGGCGGTGGCCGGCGTCGAAGCCGAGGGTGGCGATGTGGTGCTGGTCGATGGTGCCGACCTGGCCAAACGGGTGCGCGCTGCGACAGACGGCGCGACGATTCTTCTGGGTATCGACGCGGTGGGCGGCGAATCCACCGACCATCTCGCGGCATGCCTCGGCGAGGGCGGTGTACTGGTCAACTACGGCATGATGAGCCGCCAGCCGTGTCAGGTGTCGCCAAGTTCCTTCGTGTTCCGCGATGTCACTTTACGCGGCTTCTGGTTGGCCAAGTGGTTCCGGACAGCGAGCCAGGCCGAGCAAATGAAGGTTTTCGGCGAACTGACCCAACTGATCGCCAGCGGCAAGCTGCATACCCGCGTGGCTGCCACCTACGACGTCAGCCAGATCAAGGAAGCGGTCGCCGCGGCCGCCAGCGGCGAGCGCGACGGCAAGATCCTGATAGTGCCGAAGTAACAGACCCGCCGGGCACTCTGATAGCCCGGCGGTAATCCGCAAAGAAGACGGGGCATCGCTGCTCCCGGATTGCACCTGGCTTATTCGGCTACCAAAAGCGGCAGTTTCGTAGCCCGGATGCAGTCCGGGGCGATCTTGGCTGGGCAACGAATTCCCCGGATTTCATCCGGGCTACGAAGCACGCACTGGTGGGGAAGACATGGCGCCGCCTTGTCCGCCGCAGGCATCTGGATGGCGGCGGCCGGGCGAGGGAGGTTATTCCGCTGCGGGCTTGCGCCGCTTCAAGGGTGCCAGGCCGTCCTGACTGACCAGTACCGGCGCCTCGACTTTCGGCTTGTTGATCGTATTGCGCTTGCTCGGGGCCTTGGCCGCCGGCTTCTTGGCGATTTTCTTGCCCGTCTTTGGATCGACCTTTTTCTTCTTCGGTCCGACCGCCTTGCCGGACGCCTTGAGGTTCTTCGGGCCCTGGTAGATACCTTTCAGATCCTTGATGTTGCGGCGTTCGAAGCGCTGTTTGAGGTAACGCTCGATGCTCGACATCAGCGCCCAGTCGTTATGGCAGATCAAGGAGATCGCCAGGCCTTCGGCGCCAGCGCGCCCGGTGCGACCGATGCGGTGCACATATTCGTCGCCGGAGCGCGGCATGTCGAAGTTGATCACCAGATCGAGGCCGTCGACGTCCAGGCCGCGGGCGGCCACATCGGTGGCCACCAGCACTTTCACCGCGCCCTGCTTGAGGCGATCGATGGCCAGCTTGCGGTCCTTCTGATCCTTTTCCCCGTGCAGTACGAAGGCCTTGACGTCACGGGCGACCAATTTGCCGTAGAGGCGGTCGGCCTGCACCCGGGTATTGGTGAAGATGATCGCTTTCTCGTAGGTTTCATTGGCCAATAGCCATTCGACCAAGCGCTCTTTATGGTGGTTGTGGTCGGCGGTGATGATCTGCTGACGGGTGCCCTCGTTGAGCTGGCTGACCCGGTTCAGTTGCAGGTGCTGCGGCTCTTTCAGAACGGTGCTGACCATCTCGCGCATGCCCGCGCCACCCGTGGTGGCGGAGAACAACAGGGTCTGGCGCTGCTCGCGGCAGAGGCCGGCGAGGCGCTGCACGTCTTCGGCAAAGCCCATGTCGAGCATACGGTCGGCTTCATCGAGCACCAGCACTTCAACGTCATCGAGCAGCAGGTTGCCGGCATTGGCATGCTCGATCAGGCGCCCCGGGGTGCCGATGAGAATATCGATCCGACGCAGCATCGCCGCCTGTTCCTTGAAATCCTCGCCGCCGGTGATAAGCCCCGCCTTGAGAAAGGTGAACTGGGCGAAGCGCTCGACTTCCTTGAGCGTCTGCTGCGCCAGCTCGCGAGTCGGCAGCAGAATCACCGCACGGACGCTTACCCGTGGCGAGGAGGCACCGCTACCGAGCAGACGGTTGAGCATCGGCAGTACGAAAGCGGCGGTCTTGCCGCTGCCCGTCTGCGCGGTTACCCGCAGGTCATGCCCTTGCAGCGCCGATGGAATGGCCGCGACCTGCACGGCGGTGGGCTCGGTAAAATTAAGCGCGGCCACGGCCTTGAGCAGGCGTTCATGCAGGGCGAATTGAGCAAACACGGGGTTAACCTCGACAAATACAAAAAATCAGCCGCATAGCGTAACCCGTTCCGGCGCTGCAACCGAATTTCTTTGCATAGGTATGACAAGCGATACTCGAACGAGCCCCTTACAAAGGGTTGAAAAGGCCCCGAAAAAACCAAACACTCGTGGTTGTTTCAACAACCTGCCAACCGCCGTTTTTTCACCGACCCGGCAAGCCAATCGCTGCGATTGGCCATGGAGCCCCATATGCAAAGCCCTTGGCGTACTGTTTTGAGCTACTCGACCTTGGCACTGGCGCTGGCTACGCAAGGCGTATCCGCTGCGCCTAAGCATGACAACCCCGGAGCCAAGAACAACCACGGCCCCAATAGCCAGGAGGCCAGCGTCACCATCAGCGGCCCATCCATCGATATCGGTCGGGTACGCATCGTATTGGGCCAGAACCGCGAGCAGATCGGCCAGGCCAGCTCGTTGCCGCCCGGCATCGCAAAAAATCTCGCCCGCGGCAAACCCTTGCCGCCGGGAATCGCGAAAAATTTCGACAGCCACGTGAGCAGTCAATTGCCGTATTACGAAGGTTATGAGTGGAAGCAGGTCGGCACCGATGTGGTGCTGGTGGCGATCGCCACGGGCATCGTCTACGAAGTGCTACGCAACGTCCTCGATTAAGGCTGGCTTCGCGGCGGTCGGCGGCGCTGCTGCTTGAGCAACAATCGCCCGCTGTCCCAGGCGACCAACATGACCGCCAGCCAGATCGGCAGGTAAGTCAACCACTGCCCGCCATCGAAGGTTTCGCCGAGGAACAGCAGTGCGACCAAAAACAGCAACACCGGTTCGACATAGCTGAGGATGCCGAACAGCCCCAGCGGCAGCAACCGGCTGGAGGCCATCATCGCCGCGAAGGCCATGGCGCTGAGCAAACCCAAGCCGGGCAGCAGCCACCACAATTGTGGCGCCGTATCGTATACCGCCGGCGGCCCCAGGTTGGCGATCAAGCACAGGGCCAGGGGCGCCAATACGAGCATTTCCAGAACGAAACCGGACAAAGCGTCCAGGCGCATCCAGCGACGCAACATGAAGTACGGCGGATAACCCAGCACGATCACCAGCACCACCCAGGAAAATGCCTGGCTACGCCACAGCTCGTGCGCCACGCCGGCCAACGCCAACAGCACTGCCAGGCGCTGCAGAGGGCGCAGGCGCTCACCATAGAACAGCCGGCCAACCAGCACCATCGCCAGCGGTAGCAGAAAGTAGCCCAGGGACACGTCAAGCGTGCGCCCAGCCAGCGGCGCCCAGACAAACAGCGCCCATTGAATGCCCATCAGCAGCGCCGCCAGCGGCAATGCACAGAGCAGTAATGGCTCGCGTCGCAACCTCGCGAAAGCAGCGAGCAACACCGACCACTGACGCGCCGCACTCACCAGCAGCAACACTGCGGGAATCGACCAGAGCACCCGCTGGGCGAACACCTGGATACCGTCCAACGGCGCCAGGTGCAGCACATAACTGGGGATCAGGGCAAACAGAACCGAGGCGAACACCGACAGCGACACCCCACGTCCGGATAATTGCATTACGGCCCCTGGCTGGCTGCTTGGTCATGCCCGGCGAGGCATGGCCGCCCCGGTCACAGCGGGAATACCCATCATAAATCGATAAAATTGCGGAATTAACCGCCAGAACATATCGACTAAGTTGATTTATAAGAGACCGGGCATTAGTCTCGAAAACGCTCCGCCGACTCAATCCACGCCGCAAGTCAACTCGACGCGCAGGCGAATGATGCTTCGATTGGATTTATAGGTCAGGCTGTTGGTTTCTCCGGCCGCCAAGGCGACTTTGCGCGTACGCGGCGTCTCCGGACCATTGCGGAAAATCACCGTACAATCGGCCTTGGCCTGACCGTAGTTGTAGAGGCGCACGGCGCCCATGTTGTGATCGATTTCCACGGTCGTCGCGGAAACTTCGGCGCCATTGAGTTGTTTTTCCACCTCGATCGGGTAGGCGAAAGCACCCAACGGCAGCAAGGCGAGCAAGACACAGCAGTATTTTTTCATCCGGCGTTCTCCTACGGGCGGCCCGCCAGTTTAGAGCGAGTTCGCCAGGGATTACATCCAGCTTGCTGCGCTATTCGCGAATAAGGAAGCCAATATGAAAGCGCCCCGCGTCACCCTGGATCAATGGCGCACCCTGCAAGCGGTGGTCGATCAAGGCGGTTTTGCCCAGGCCGCCGAGATTCTGCACCGCTCGCAATCCTCGGTCAGCTACACGGTTGCGCGCATGCAGGAACAACTCGGCGTGCCCCTGCTGCGCATCGACGGACGCAAGGCGGTGCTCACCGAAGCCGGCGAAGTGCTGCTGCGCCGCTCGCGCCAACTGGTCAAGCAAGCCAGCCAGCTGGAAGACCTCGCCCACCATATGGAACAAGGTTGGGAAGCCGAAGTACGCCTGGTAGTGGACGCAGCCTATCCCAATGCCCGCCTGGTGCAGGCCCTGAGCGCATTCATTCCGCAAAGTCGCGGCTGCCGGGTACGTTTGCGTGAAGAGGTGCTGTCCGGGGTCGAAGAGGTGCTCAAGGAAGGTACCGCCGACCTGGCCATAAGCAGCCTGAATATCCAGGGATTCCTGGGGGCGGAGATGAGCCCGGTCGAATTCGTCGCAGTCGCCCACCCCGAACATCCCCTGCACCGCCTGCAGCGTGAACTGACCTTTCAGGATCTGGAAATCCAGATGCAGGTGGTAATCCGCGACTCCGGCCGCCTGCAACCACGCGACGTTGGCTGGCTCGGCGCCGAGCACCGCTGGACGGTGGGCAGCCTGGCCACCGCCGCGAGCTTCGTCAGCAACGGTCTGGGGTTCGCCTGGTTGCCGCGCCACCTGATCGAACGCGAACTCAGGGATGGCCAGCTGAAACCCCTGCCACTCGATCAGGGCGGCTGCCGCAACCCATTGTTCTACCTGTATTCGGACAAGGAAAAACCTCTCGGCCCTGCCACGCAGATTCTTGTCGAGTTGCTAAAACGCTTCGATGCCGTGCCTTTGGCCAGCCATCTGCCCTCAACCTGACAGGACATCGGACATGCCTTACTTCGACAACGACGGCTGCCAGTTGCACTACGAGGAATACGGTCCGGCCGAGGAAAAACCCCAGGACGCCCCCGTGCTGCTGGTGCATGGCCTCGGCTCGAGCACCCGTGACTGGGAATACCAGATACCCGCACTAGCCAGCCACTACCGGGTGATCGTGGTCGACGTGCGCGGCCATGGCCGCTCGGACAAACCCCGCGAGCGTTACAGCATCGCAGGTTTCGCCGCAGACCTGGCCGCGCTGATCGAATACCTGCAACTGCGTCCCGTGCACCTGGTGGGCATCTCCATGGGCGGCATGATCGGCTTCCAACTGGGCGTCGACCGTCCGGAGTTGCTGAAAAGCCTGTGCATCGTCAACAGCGGCCCGGAGGTAAAAGCCAAACGTCCGGCCGACTACCTGGAAATCGTCAAGCGCTGGACGCTGTCGCGCCTGTTCAGCCTGGACACCATCGCCAAGGGCCTGGGCAGGCTGCTGTTCCCCAAACCCGAACAGGTCGAGCTCAGGCGCAAGATCGAAGAGCGCTGGCCGCTGAACGACAAGCGCGCCTACCTCGCCAGCCTCGATGCGATTATCGGCTGGGGCGTGCGCGAACGATTGGCACGCATCACCTGCCCAACCCTGGTGATTACCGGTGACCATGATTACACCCCGGTCGCGCAAAAAGAGGCCTACGTCAAAGAACTGCCCAACGCCCGTCTGCTGGTGATCGAAGATTCGCGTCACGGCACCCCGATGGATCAATCGGAATGTTTCAATAGCAGCCTGCTGGCCTTCCTCGCCGAACAGCAAACGACCCCATCCCCCCAATGAAAGGACCCACGAGAATGCTGAAAAAACTCGCCCTCGCCGCCTGCTCCCTGCTGCTGAGCGTCAGCGTAATGGCTGCGGAAAATCCGAAAGTACTGCTGACCACCAGCCTCGGCGAAATCGAGATCGAACTGGAAGCGGAAAAGGCGCCGATCAGCGTGGCCAACTTTCTCGGCTACGTCGACAGCGGTTTTTACGCCGGCACGCAGTTCCACCGGGTAATTCCGGGCTTTATGGTGCAGGGCGGTGGCTTCGATGCCGCCATGGAACAAAAGCAGACCGGCGCGCCGATCAAGAACGAAGCCGACAACGGCCTGCATAACGTGCGCGGCACCCTGGCCATGGCCCGCACCCAGGTACGTGACTCGGCGACCAGCCAGTTCTTCATCAACCACAAGGACAACGCCTTCCTCGACCACGGCTCGCGTGACTTCGGCTACGCGGTGTTCGGCAAAGTGGTGCGCGGCATGGATGTGGTCGACAAGATCGCCCAGGTACCGACCGCCAACCGTGGCGGCTACCAGAACGTACCGCGCGACCCTGTGCTGATCATCGAGGCCAAGCGCCTCTAGCAGTCCGTTACCTCCTCCCTGCCCCCTGCCTCGACAGGGGGCAATCCACGCTAGGTCGTCGAGCGCACCGGGGCTAGAATCGCTGCTCGCCCATCCGGCAGGACGCCCGCCCCATGCTGTTCAAACGCTTCGAAGCGCTGATCGACGTCTTCAAGGCCACCCCCGATACCGAGCCGCCGCAGACCCTGCTGCGGTTCTATGGCCACTACCTGCGTCAGGTCTGGCCGCTGATGATTGCCTTGCTGGTGGTCGGCTTTCTCGCCGCGCTGATCGAGGTGGCGCTGTTCAGCTTTCTCGGTCGCTTGATCGACATGACCCAGGCGACACCGAGCGCTGAGTTCTTCGGGCGCTACCGCAACGAGCTGCTATGGATGCTGCTGGTGACGCTGGTCATCCGGCCGGTGGTGTTCGGCCTGCACGATTTACTGGTCAACCAGGCGATCTCGCCGAGCCTGACCAACCTGATCCGCTGGCAGAATCATCGCTATGTGCTCCGACAGAGCCTGAGCTTCTTTCATAACGACTTCGCCGGACGCATCGCCCAACGGATCATGCAGACCGGTCCCTCGCTGCGCGATTCGGCCATGCAGGTGGTCGATTCGCTCTGGCATGTGCTGGTGTATGCCGGCAGCGCGGTGTACCTGTTCGCCGAAGCCGACCCCAGACTGGTCGTGCCGTTGCTGCTGTGGATCGGCGGCTACTGCCTGACGCTGTGGTACTTCGTGCCGCGCATCAAACAGCGCTCCAGCGTCGCCTCGGCGGCGCGCGCCAAGCTGATGGGGCGGATCGTCGATGGCTACAGCAACATCACCACCTTGAAACTGTTCGCCCATACCCACGAAGAGGAAAGCTACGCCCGCGACGCCATCCAGGAAGTGATGGGCAAGGTCCGCCTGCAGACTCGTACCGTCACCGCCCTGGATTTTTGCGTCACCTGCCTCAACGGCTTGCTGATTGCCACCACCGCCTCGCTGGCGCTGTGGCTATGGAGTGAGGACAGCATCAGCACCGGCGCGATAGCCCTGGCCATTGGCCTGGTGATTCGCATCAATGGCATGGCCGAATGGATCATGTGGGTGGTCAATGGCATCTTCGAGAACGTCGGCACGGTGCACGACGGCATGCAGACAATTGCCCGCCCGCGCCAGGTGCTCGACCGCGAAGACGCCACAGCGCTGCTCGTCCACCAGGGTGCGGTAGATTTCCGCCAGATCCATTTCCACTACGGCAAGCCCGCTGGAGTCATCAGCGGTCTTGATCTGCAGGTACGCGCCGGCGAGAAAATCGGCCTGGTCGGCCCGTCCGGCGCAGGCAAGTCGACCCTGGTCAACCTGCTGCTGCGCCTCTATGACATTCAGGACGGGCAGATTCTGATCGATGGCCAGAATATCGCCGAAGTCACCCAGGAAAGCCTGCGCGCGCAAATCGGCGTGGTCACCCAGGACACCTCGCTGCTGCACCGCTCGATCCGCGACAACCTGCGCTACGGCAAACCCGACGCCAGCGACGCCGAGTTGCTGGAGGCAGTGCGCAAGGCACATGCCGACGGCTTCATCCCGCTACTCGACGACAGCCAGGGGGGGCGAGGCCTCGATGCCCAGGTCGGCGAACGCGGGGTCAAGCTTTCCGGCGGTCAACGCCAGCGCATCGCGATCGCCCGGGTGTTGCTGAAAAATGCGCCCATCCTGGTGCTCGACGAGGCGACCTCGGCGCTCGACTCGGAAGTCGAAGCGGCCATTCAGGAAAGCCTCGATACCCTGATGCAGGGCAAGACGGTGATCGCCATCGCGCATCGCCTGTCGACCATCGCGCGCATGGACAGGCTGGTGGTGATCGATCAGGGGCGGATCGTCGAAAGCGGCAGCCACAGCGAGCTGATCGCCAAAGGAGGCCTGTACGCCCGCCTGTGGCAGCACCAGACCGGCGGTTTCGTCGGGGTGGAATAACCGCCCCGGTTACATGCCCAGTTCGCGCGCCCTGGCGCCGAATTGCGCGGCCAATTCGGCATCGGCGGGCAGCTGCGCCGCCCCCTGGCGATACAGCTCGGCCAGACGTTGCGCCGCCAACGGATGGCCGGCATCGGTCGCCAACCGCCACCAACGCGCCGCTTCAAGGGCATCCGCGGCGTTACGGGTATCGCCAGCCAGGCTCAGCACGCCCAGCTGATATGCCGCCTTACCGTCGCCAGCGCTGGCCGCCAGGCGCAACAGGCGGATGCCCTCCTCCCGAGCGCCGAAGCCATGGCCGCGAAACAACAGGATGTGCCCGTAGAAGCTCTGCGCGGACCTGTCGCCAAGATTAGCCATGCGCGCGAATTGCCCTTCCAGCCAATTCCAGGCACGTGGCTGCCTGACCAGCCAGGACCAATGGAACAGCCGCCTGGCCAAGGCATAGGTTAAACGGGCGCGTAGATGATGTAGCAGCACTGCCACTCCCATACTGCGCAGCAATGCGCAGGCCAAGGCGAATCGGTCAGACGACCTCTTCGGGATAACTGAATTCGAACACACGCGCCACCTCGGCGGCATGCCAGGATGCCGCGGCGATGCCATCGGAAGCGCCACTGAAACGCCCCAGACGGGACACGCATTCGAAGAACCCGGTCCGTGGCAGACGACTGGCCCCCTGGCTGATCACCAATGCGCTGCGCAGCGGTCGCTCGGCACGAGCATCCAGAATCGCCAGATATTCCAATGCCGCCGTCAATGTCTGCATCGCCGGACTGGGCAGCGTCAGGCGCTCGATCAGCGCCCGATAGGTCAACAGATGGCGCTGGCGGCGAGCCGTCTCCAACTCGTCGACCAGGGCTTGCCAATGCTGGCGGCTGATACGCACGCTCAAGAATCGCCCTCCCACCCCGGCAAACCCATGTGCCAGGCCAGGGAGCGGCGGATGGCCGCATCCGGCTCGCGCTCGCCGCTCTCGATCATCCCCAGGTAATGCGGGCTGATGCCGACCGTGCGGGCCAGCTGCTCGGGAGCAAGGCCCTTCGCTTCACGCAAACGCTTGAGTTCGCTCAATGCCGGGCGCCCATCCACCACAGCAGCGGCGGTAATGGCCGGCTGCGGAACATGCCCGGCGGCCTGCAATAAGCCCTGATAGTCCGCCCAGGACAGCACCGCATATTCCGGTTGGCCGTCTCGTTCGATCACTTGCACATTCATCGGTACTTCTCCGTCCTTGCAGGCGGCAATCTTAACAGCCATGCGCGCTCAGCAGGCCGTTGAAAACGCGGTATTGCCAATGCAGGTGTTTTTCAACTGCCTGCTAACCCTCGGCCGGGTCGAGGTCGGGCAGATGCTCCAGGCGGGCAATCTGCTCGGGCGTTTGCGCATCGCGCCAGACCCGGAATGCCTGGAGTTCTTCGCGCCAGGTGCGCAGTACCCAGGCCAGTACCGCCAGGTCGTCGATAAAGCCCACGCCCAGCAGCCAATCGGGTACTCCATCCAGCGGCATCACCAGATAAACCAGACCGGCCACGACCGCCACCAGCGCCTGGTAGCTGATGGCCCGATACTCGCCGCGCCACCAGGCCAGGCAAAGGCCCTGCAATAAGCGCAAATCATCCTTGATCGCACTGAAGCGCTTGCCGTGCTTATCGCTTTTGCGCACGACCGCCTGGAGCAAAAAAGGTAACCGCCCGCGGCTCAGCAAACCCTGGGCCAAAGACAGGTAACGGGAAAAATTCCAAGGTGATTTCATGGCTCATTCTCCTCAGCCCCGCATCGCTACTGGGCTGCTTCAGGTTATCCACCGAATCTGTGGATAACCTTGTGAACAGATTCTTCATTAGCCTAGCAAACGCCCAGCCCATGCGGCTTCTGTACAGATCGGACAAATTTTGCCCAGCCAATAAAATTGATATAAATCAACAAGTTAAAAATTGCAAAAGGTTTATGCAAGATGCCACGCCAATACAATGCGCTAACTGCCGCAAATGTGCATAACCGTAACATCGCCTACTCGTTTTAGAACCCAAAGTCGAATTTTTTCCTCCCGGAAACGACAACGCCCCGTCGAAACGGGGCGTTGTCTGCATGCGCCGAGCTGTTACTGCACGGTAGCAGCCTCGCCTTCTTTGGCGGCTGCAGCAGGTGCCTTATCGGCATCCTTGATTGCCAGCAATTCGAGGTCGAAAACCAGAACCGAATTGGCCGGAATCGCCGGAGTCGGGCTGTTCTCGCCATAGGCCAGTTCGCTCGGGATATAGAGCTTGTACTTCTCGCCGACATGCATCAGTTGCAGGCCTTCGACCCAGCCCGGGATCACGCCGCTGACCGGCAATTCGATCGGGCTGCCACGCTCGATGGAGCTGTCGAAAACGCTGCCATCGGTCAACTTGCCTTCATAGTGAACGCTCACCACGTCGCTGGCTTTCGGCTGAGCGCCGTCGGCCTTCTTGACGATTTCATACTGCAGGCCGGACGGAGTGGTGACCACGCCCTCGCGCTTGGCGTTTTCCTCGAGGAATTTCTTGCCGGCCTTGGCCGACTCCTCGTTCATCGCAGCGACGCGCTCTTCCGAACGCTTCTGCAGGAAGGCGAACGCTTCCATCAGTTCTTCGTCTTTCAGGCGCTGTTCTTTCTTGCCGATCGCATCTTCGATGCCCTGGGCAACGGCTTTCGAATCCAGGTCATCCATACCTTCCTGAGCCAGGCTCTTGCCCATGTTCAGGCCGATACCATAGGAGGCTTTCTGCGCCGGGGTCTCCAGGCTCACTTCCTTGGGTTGCTGATCGCACCCCGCGAGAACCAAGCCAACCAAGGCGACCGCCGCCGCTAAACGATGCTGTTTCATGCTTATTCCTTGTCCGGTGCGCCCGAGGGCAATCGAGTGAAGGCGGCAGCTTAGCAGGCTGCCACAATCAATAGCTACCGCCATACGAACGAGGAAATGCGTATAAGTTCAGGAGTTTAGAAGATAAGGAAGAAGAAGATCGAACGATTGTTGCGAGGACATGCAGGAAGGGATGAAGCGAGGAGAAAAATGGCGCAGCGGACGGGACTCGAACCCGCGACCCCCGGCGTGACAGGCCGGTATTCTAACCGACTGAACTACCGCTGCGCGTAACCTCAAAAGCGAGTTTGGTGGGTGATGACGGGATCGAACCGCCGACCCTCTGCTTGTAAGGCAGATGCTCTCCCAGCTGAGCTAATCACCCTTCACTCTCGAAGTGGGGCGCATTCTAGAGAGCCAACCCCACCTTGGCAAGCACTGTTTTAAAAAATTTCTATCGGTGTGCCAAAGGCTTAGCGCAGGCTTGGCCTGAGCGGCCAAGGGGGCAATAATGCGCGCTTTGCGTTCACGGCCATGCCGCCAGTGGCATACCCTAAACGCCTCTCGCGGTATGACCGCTTTCTTTGTCCGTCGCGGCGCGCCGCCTCTCCCCTGCGGGAAAGGCCCAAAAATGCCTCGCCGGCGACTTTCACCTGGAGTCTCACCCCCTCATGTGGTTTCGTAACCTGCTGGTCTACCGCCTCACCCAGAACATTCCTTTTGATGCCGACGCTCTCGAAGCGGCACTGGCGGCAAAACCGGCGCGCGCCTGCGCCAGCCAGGAGCTGACCACCTATGGCTTCATCGCTCCGTTCGGCAAGGGCGGCGACGCGCCGCTGGTGCATGTCAGCGGCGACTTCCTGCTGATCGCCGCACGCAAGGAAGAACGCATCCTGCCGGGCAGCGTGGTGCGTGACGCGTTGAAGGATAAGGTCGACGAGATCGAAGCCGAGCAGATGCGCAAGGTCTACAAGAAGGAGCGCGACCAGCTCAAAGACGAGATCGTGCAGACCTTCCTGCCGCGCGCCTTTATCCGCAAATCCGCCACATTCGCCGCCATCGCGCCAAAGCAGGGCCTGATTCTGGTCGACGCCTCCAGCCCGAAGCGCGCCGAAGACCTGCTCTCGACCCTGCGCGAAGCCATCGGCTCGCTGCCGGTACGCCCGCTGACCGTGAAGATCGCCCCAGGCGCAACCATGACCGACTGGGTCAAGACCCAGCAAGCAGCCGCCGACTTCCACGTACTGGACGAATGCGAACTGCGCGATACCCACGAAGACGGCGGCGTGGTGCGTTGCAAGCGTCAGGACCTGACCGGCGACGAAATCCAGCTGCACATGACTTCGGGCAAACAGGTCACCCTGCTGTCGCTGGCCTGGCAGGACAAGCTGTCGTTTATGCTCGACGACAAACTGGTGATCAAGCGCCTGCGCTTCGAAGACCTGCTGCAGGACCAGGCCGAACAGGACGGCGGCGACGACGCCCTCGGCCAGCAGGACGCCAGCTTCACCCTGATGATGCTGACTCTGGTCGACTTCCTCCCGGCGCTGTTCGAAGCCCTCGGCGGCGAGGAGATTCCTCAGGGGATCTAAACGGCCTCGCGACCGGCACAAAAAACCGCTCAGTGAGCGGTTTTTTTTTGCCTTGAAACGGACCGCAGCTTTTTCCCGGATTGCATCCGGGCTACCAAAGCGCTCCCGAGTTACGTCCGAACTAACGCACTTCGCCCCGCAGTTCGGCCACCTGCGCCTGCAACACATGGCGCCTGGCCGCCTCGGCGGCGATCGGCTGGCCGGCGATCAGTACGATGCGTGACCACAGGCGCCTGAAGAATCCCTTGTGCGGATCGCGGCTGAAGAAGCTGCCCCAAAGACCTTGCAGAGCGAGGGGAATCACCGGCACCGGGTTTTCCTCGAGGATGCGTTCCACCCCGCCCTTGAATTCGTTGATCTCGCCGTCGGTGGTCAGCTTGCCCTCGGGGAAGATACACACCAGCTCGCCATTGCGCAGGTACTCGGCGATCTTCTGGAAAGCCGCCTCGTAGATCAGCGCGTCTTCATGGCGAGCCGCGATTGGCACGGTGCCGGCGGTGCGGAAGATGAAGTTGAGCACCGGCAGGTTGTAGATCTTGTAGTACATGACAAAACGCACCGGGCGGCGAATCGCGCCACCGATCAGCAACGCATCGACGAAGGACACATGGTTGCATACCAGCACCGCCGCACCTTCGTCCGGGATCGCATCCAGCCCCTTGTGCTCGACCCGGTACATCGAATGGCCGAGCAGCCAGATCATGAAACGCATGCTGAATTCGGGGACGATCTTGAAGATGTAGGTATTGACCGCGATGTTCATCAGCGACACCGCAAGGAACAACTGCGGAATCGACAGCTCGGCAACGCTCAGGAACAGGATCGAGACAATCGCCGATACCACCATGAACAACGCATTGAGAATATTGTTCGCGGCAATGACCCGCGCCCGCTCGTGCTCGACGGTGCGCGACTGGATCAGCGCGTACAACGGCACAATATAGAAGCCGCCGAACACCCCAATGCCGAGAATCGAACCGAGAACCCACCAGGCCTGCGGCTGGCTCAGCAGCGCCAGCCAATCGTAGGGCACCTCGGGCTGAACGAAGCCGCCGGAATACCACCAGAGCAGGATGCCAAACAGGCTGAGACCGGCGGAGCCGAACGGCACCAGGCCGATTTCCACCTTGTGCCCGCTCATCCGCTCGCAGAGCATGGAGCCGAGCGCGATGCCGACGGAAAACACCGTGAGAATCAGCGTCACCACGCTTTCATCGCCGTACAGCCACTCTTTGGCGTAGGCGGGAATCTGCGTCAGGTAGATCGCGCCGAGAAACCAGAACCAGGAGTTGCCGACCAGCGAGCGCGACACCGCGGGGCGCTGGCCCAGCCCCAGCTGCATGGTCAGCCAGGACTGGCGAAAAATGTTCCAGTCCAGCTTCAGCGCCGGCAAACCGGCCGCCGCTGCCGGAATCGCGCGACTGGCCAAATAACCGAGCACCGCGACCAGCACGATGGTGCCTGAGACGAACACCCCATAGTCGTCGCTGGCCATCATGATGCCGGCGCCGATGGTGCCGGCCAGTATCGCCAGGAAGGTACCCATTTCCACCAGGGCATTGCCACCGACCAGCTCGTCGGGGTGCAGATGCTGCGGCAGGATCGAATATTTAACCGGTCCGAACAGCGCCGACTGGGTGCCCATGGCGAACAACACCACCAGCATGATCGGCAAGTTGTTGAGCAACAGGCCGACCCCGCCCGCGAGCATGATCAGGATTTCGGCGAACTTGATCCCGCGGATCAAACCGTCCTTGGCGAACTTCTCGCCGAACTGCCCGCCAAGCGCCGAAAACAGAAAGAACGGCAGGATGAACAACAAGGCGCAGAGATTCACCAGCACATGACGATCGGCGCTCACCGCCAGTTTGAACAGAATCGCCAGGATCAGCGACTGCTTGAAAATGTTGTCATTGAAAGCGCCGAGCAATTGGGTGACGAAGAACGGCAAGAAACGCTTTTTGCCGAGCAAGGCGAATTGGGAATGTTCGGTCATCGTCCGTGTACCTGTCCGTAAGGCTGACTGGGGGCGTTGAGCATTGGACTGCAAGATGCAGTGGCAAAGCCACAGGTATCGACGATTTTTGCCGCTATTTTCCGAAGCGAACACATTGTTGCGCCGCCAACCTCAGCAGCGACTGCAGGCTGCCGTGCGGCGGCAAGCCAAACGCCGGCTTTGGTAGCCCGGATGCAATCCGGGGAAAAGGTGCTGCGGCCAATCCCGCTCCCCGGATTTCATCCGGGCTACATTTCATCCGAGCCATAGAGTGCGCTGGCGAATCAGACCGGCAATTGCCCCAATGTCCAGCGCAACAGGAAGAACACTAGAAACCCGCCGGCAATGGTCGCCAGCAGATTGCGACTCAAGGCGGCGATGGCGATCGCCGCCAACCCGGCGAGCAGGTAGGCGTTATCCAGGTTGAAGGACCAGTGCTGCCCATCGGGGATCAGCATGCCCGGCACCACGATCGCGGTCAGCACCGCGGTCGGCACGTAGTGCAAGCCCTGGCGTACCAGCGGTGGAAAGCGCAGATCGGGAAAGGCGAACAGGCTGTAGCGCGTGGCGAAGGTGATCGCCAGCATACCGAGAATCAGAATCCAGTTTTCCATCAGACCACCTCCTCCGCGACAGGCGCCGGAGCGCGTCGCTCCAATGCCACACCGACGACTATCCCGCTGAACGCAGCGGCGAGCAGGCCCAGCTTGTACGGCAGCGCATGGCATACCAGCGCCACTGCAGCAGCGGCGAGCGCCGCGGCTACCTGCGGGCGATTGCGCAGCATGGGCACGACTATGCCGATAAAGGTCGCCAGCATGGCGAAGTCCAGCCCCCAGGCGCCGAGGTTCGGCACGTTCTGGCCGAAGATCACCCCGACCAGGGTGCACAGCTGCCAGTTGACGTACATCGCCAGGGCGGCGCCGAGAAAGTACCAGTGCTTGTTCGGCGAGGCGTCCAGCTCGGCATAGCGGTGCTGCACCACCGCGTAGGCTTCGTCGGTCAGCCAGAACGCCAAGGGCACCCGCCAGCGCGCCGGCAAATGCCGCACGAAGGGTTGCAGGCTGGCGCTGTAGAGCGCGTGACGCAGGTTGACCACCGCGGTGGTCAATAACAGCACCGCCAGCCCCACTCCGGCACCGAGCAGACTGAGAGCGATGAACTGCGCGGAACCGGCGAACACCAGCAGCGACATGCCGAGGGTCTGCCAGACGGATAACCCGGCGGCCCCGGCGAGGCTGCCGAAAATGATGCCGAACGGAATCGCGCCGAGCAGCATTGGCACCATGTCGCGGGCACCTTGGGTAAATTCTTGCGAGCGGGTCATGAACAATCCTCCAGATCAGCAAGGCTATCCTGGCCGGCGAATGTCGTCTTGAACGATCTTGCGCTTGGATTCTTCTGTCTTTAGGACGCAGGCTGTGCGCGAGCGCTTTGTAGCCCGGATGCAATCCGGGAGCGGTCTATGCGCCATACGCATTCCCCGGATTGCATCCGGACTACAGAGGGCGAATAGTGCAGGCCTTGCGATAAGCACCGGGGCCGATACCGTAGGTTTGCTTGAACTGCCGGGTCAGGTGGCTCTGGTCGGCAAAGCCCAATTGCATGGCGACCGCCAGCGGCATACAGCCTGCCTTCAACAGCGCACGGGCCTGCTCCACACGGCGCTGCATCAACCAACTGTGCGGCGGCAAGCCGGTTGCGCGGCGAAATACCCGGGTGAAGTGAAACGGCGACAGTCCGACCGCCGCAGCCAACGCCTCCAACGAAGGCGGATCGGCGAGGTGGGCGCTGAGCAATTCCTTGGCCCGCGCCACTGCCCGGGGTTCGCGTCCTGGGGCCATGACGGCGGGAATCCGTGCATGCCGCTGGAATAACATCAAGATGGCTTCGCGCCAGGCGGTTTGCTGCTGCAAGGCGCTCGCCGGGCTCTCCATCAAGCGATGCAGGTCGCTGAACATCTGCCCCACCGCGGGGTCATGCAGCACACTGTCGGCAAAGCTGGGCGTGCCGCCCCGGTCCACTTGCAACTCGTCCAGTACTCTGGAGATCTGCGTCATCTCGGGATAGAAAGCGCGGTACCGCCAGCCCTGCTCATGGGCTTTGGAGCAGGAGTGCACTTCGTCCGGGTTGATCAGAATCATGCTGCCGGTCGATGCCACATGATCGCTGCCGCGATGCTGGAAGCGGTGCGCGCCCTGCTCGATTACGGCGAGAACGAAACCCTCGTGCACATGGGGCGAAAAGCGCTGTTCGATAAAGTGCGCATGCAGCAGTTCGACGCCGTCCAATCCTTGGGACTGCCAGAAACGGGCCCGTTCGATACCTTCTTGCTCCATGGTTCAACCGCTGAAACGCGCCTCCAGTTCCTGCTTGATCGCCGGCCAATCTTCATCGGTGATGCTGTACAGCACGCTATCGTCCAGACGTCCATCGGCCAGGCGCCGGTGATTGCGCAGCACGCCTTCGCGCACCGCACCGAGCTTCTCGATCGCGCGTTGGGAGCGCAGGTTGCTCGCCGCGGTTTTCAGCTGCACGCGCACCAGCCGCCAGGTCTCGAAGGCGTGGCGCAGCATCAGGTATTTGACCATGGTGTTCAAACCGCTGCCGTGCTGGCCGCGATCCAGCCAGGTCCAGCCGATTTCGGCGGCGGGCAGGTTGGCGATGAAGTCGCCGAAGCGCGTGGTGCCGACCAGTTGCTCGCCAAGACGGATGACGAAGGGCAAGGCCTTGTCCTCACGCTGTTCGTTCAAGCCACCGCGATACCAATCCAGACGCTGGGCGCCATTCATGTAGATCAACTCCTGACGATTGGCCTCGGCCAGCGTCACCAGCGCAGGAATATCGGCGTCCGTCATCGGCTCGATACGCAACGCTCCGCGTTGCAGGGTAATCAATTGCGGCTTGAACATGGGGTCCCTCCTCCAACTAAGCGCACGCGCGCCACGCTATCAGGGCAGATGCCCGATCACAATTGCCAACAAGCATTTTGCATACCGTGCTTCGATTATATTTGCGACCTTGGTCGAGCCTGACGGCGCGTCACTTTGCTGCGACACTGCTGAGGGACGCTTGCAGTAGGGTCCCGTAGCCCTGAAAGCGGCCGCCTGTGCCGGTTGCCGCACAGAGGCTGAGACCGAATAGGTTCAGCTTAGTTTGCCGTCGCCGAATTTCGTTTGCGGTTGGAGTCTGTATGTCGTTATCCATCGGGCTGATCGCCGCGGTTGCGATGATTTATATGGCGGTGCTGTTCGCCATCGCCTTTTATGGCGACCGCCGCCCCACGCCCTTGCCGCCGCGCATGCGCGCCTGGGTCTATAGCCTGTCGCTGGCGGTTTACTGCACCAGCTGGACCTTCTTCGGCGCCGTCGGCCAGGCCGCCGAGCAGCTCTGGTCATTTCTGCCGATCTACCTGGGGCCGATCATCGTGCTGCTGTTCGCCCCCTGGGTGATGCGCAAGATGGTGATGATCAGCAAACAGGAAAACATCACCTCGATCGCCGACTTCATTGCGGCGCGCTACGGCAAGTCGCAGTCCCTGGCCGTGGTGGTGGCGCTGATCTGCCTGGTCGGTGTGCTGCCCTATATCGCCCTGCAGCTCAAGGGCATCGTGCTCGGCGTAAACCTGTTGATCGGCGGCGCCAGCGCCACCAGCGCCCAGGACACGGCGCTGATCGTCAGCGTGGTGCTGGCGCTGTTCACCATCCTGTTCGGCACGCGCAACCTGGATGTCACCGAGCACCATCGCGGCATGGTGCTGGCAATCGCCTTCGAATCGCTGGTCAAGCTGCTGGCCTTTCTCGCCGTCGGCGCGTTCGTCACCTATGGCCTGTACGACGGTTTCGCCGACCTGTTCAGCCAAGCCCGGGAAACCCCCGAACTGCGCGAGTTCTGGGCCGAGACGGTGAATTGGCCGGCGATGATGACGCTGACCGGCATATCGATGATCGCGATCATCTGCCTGCCACGGCAGTTCCACGTGATGGTGGTGGAGAACATCGAGCCCAAGGACCTGCGCCTGGCGCGCTGGGTGTTTCCCGCTTACCTATTGCTGGCAGCGTTGTTCGTCGTACCGATCGCCCTGGCCGGCCAGATGCAGCTACCCGGCGGCATCTCGCCGGACTCCTTCGTGATCAGCCTGCCGCTGGCACAGGCCCACCCGGCGCTCGCCCTGCTGGCGTTTATCGGTGGCGCCTCGGCCGCCACCGGCATGGTGATAGTCGCGTCTGTGGCGCTGTCGACGATGATCTCAAACGACATGCTGCTGCCCTGGCTGCTGCGCCGCAAGAATACCGAACGACCCTACGAAGCCTTCCGTCACTGGATGCTCAGCGCCCGCCGGGTGAGCATCGTGGTAATCCTGTTGCTGGCCTATGTCTGCTATCGCCTGCTCGGTTCCAATGCCAGCCTGGCGACCATCGGCCAACTGTCGTTTGCCGCCATCGGCCAGCTGGCACCGGCGATGTTCGGCGCCCTGCTCTGGAAGCAGGCCAACCGTCTCGGGGTGTTCGCCGGCCTGGCGTTCGGCGCGCTGATCTGGTTCTACACCCTGGTTCTGCCGCTCGGCGCGGGCAGCCTGGGTTGGTCGCTGAGGAGTTTCCCCGGCCTGCACAGCCTGCTCTACGGGCCCATCGGCTTTCAGGTCGACCCGCTGACCCGCGGTGTGGTGCTGTCGCTGGCCGGCAACTTCCTGTTGTTCGTCTGGGTTTCCTACTTCTCGCGTACCCGGGTCACAGAACACTGGCAGGCCGAACGTTTCATCGGCCAGGACTTCGGCGCCAAACCGAGCAACCGCAGCATGCTCGCCGTGCAGGTCGGCGACCTGCTGGCGCTGGCCAACCGGTTTGTCGGCGAGGAGCGGGCACAGCAGAGCTTTATGCGTTTCGCCGTGCGCCAGGGCAAGAGCTTCGATCCCAACCAGGCGGCCAATGGCGACTGGATCGCCCATACCGAACGCCTGCTGGCCGGCGTCCTCGGCGCATCCTCGACCCGTGCAGTGGTCAAGGCGGCGATCGAAGGCCGGGAAATGCAGGTCGAGGACGTGGTGCGCATCGTCGGCGAAGCCAGCGAGGTGCTGCAGTTCAACCGCGCACTGCTGCAAGGCGCGATCGAAAATATCACCCAGGGCATCAGCGTGGTCGATCAGTCGCTGCGCCTGGTGGCCTGGAACCACCGCTATATCGAGTTGTTCGGTTACCCCGAGGGCCAGGTCTATGTCGGCCGCCCGGTCGCCGAACTGATCCGTTTCAACGCCGAACGCGGTCTGCTCGGTCCCGGCGACATCGAGGAGCACGTCAGCAAGCGCCTATACTGGATGCGCCAGGGCACCGCACACACCTCCGAGCGCCTGTTCCCCAATGGGCGGGTCATCGAGCTGATCGGCAACCCGATGCCCGGTGGCGGCTTCGTCATGAGCTTCACCGATATCACCGAATTCCGCGAAGCCGAACGCGCGCTTAAAGGCGCCAACGAGGGCCTCGAACAACGGGTCGCCGAACGCACCCAGGAACTGTCCCAGTTGAACCAGGCGCTGATCGACGCCAAAGGCGTGGCGGAATCGGCCAACCAGTCGAAAACCCGCTTCCTCACCGCGGTCAGCCATGACCTGATGCAACCACTGAACGCCGCGCGGCTGTTTTCCGCCGCGCTGTCCCATCAAGAGGAAGCCCTGCCCCAGGAAACCAAGGAGCTGGTGCGCCACCTCGACAGTTCGCTGCGCTCGGCCGAGGACCTGATCAGCGACCTGCTGGATATCTCGCGCCTGGAAAACGACCGCATCACCCCTGACCGCAACCCCTTCCCGCTGAATTCGCTGTTCGACACCCTGGCTACCGAATTCAAGGTGCTCGCCGCTGAACAGGGTGTCGACCTGCGCGTGCGCGGCAGCCGGCAGTGGGTCGACAGCGATATCAAACTGCTGCGCCGGGTGCTGCAGAACTTCCTCACCAACGCCTTCCGCTATGCCAAGGGCCAGGTTCTGCTCGGTGTTCGCCATGAACCCGGACACCTGCGCCTGGAAGTCTGGGACCGCGGCCCCGGTATCCCGGCGGACAAGCTCAAGGTGATATTCGAGGAGTTCAAACGCCTCGACAGCCACCAGACCCGCGCGGAAAAAGGCCTCGGCCTGGGCCTGGCGATCGCCGATGGCCTGTGCCGGGTGCTTGAACACAAACTGCAGGTGCGTTCCTGGCCAGGCAAGGGCAGCGTGTTCAGCGTGCGCGTTCCCCTGGCGCGCAAGTCGCTACCGCAGACCCGGCATGTCGCCAGCCAGCCGGCGGAGTTGCCGCTGACCGGCAGCCAGGTTTTGTGCATCGACAACGAAGACAGCATCCTCACCGGCATGCACAGCCTGCTTTCACGCTGGGGTTGTCAGGTCTGGACCGCGCGCAACCGCCTCGAATGCGAACACCTGCTGAGCGAAGACGTGCGCCCACACCTGGCGCTGGTGGATTATCACCTCGA
The DNA here is from genome assembly GCF_946885955.1 of uncultured Pseudomonas sp. Next base: position 63,576 of record NZ_CAMPHI010000015.1, on the reverse strand, counting down.
CGACGGCGACACCGGCACCGAGCTGATGGCCTGGCTGCGTACCCGTCTGGGCGAGCCAGTGCCTGGCGTGGTGATCAGCGCGGATGGGCGTCCCGAACTGATCGCCCAGGTTCATGCGGCGGGCCTCGACTACCTGGCCAAGCCGGTCAAGCCGGCTGCCTTGCGCGCGCTGGTGAGTCGGCATCTGAAGCTGCGTTAGGAACGCTCCCACAAGCACCGATGCAAACATGGCAGCGGCTGGGCGGGCACTCCGCCGCAGCTGCGCTTGCCGGTAGCCGCGACGCTCGCCCACTGACCTGCCGCAACACACCGGGAGCGCCGACTGGTTAGACTGCCAACAACCCGCCCCGCCAAGGATGCCCATGCCCGAAGCCCTGGATACCCTACTGAATTTCGCCAGTGCCCTGGCCGCCGGCCTGTTGATCGGCGCCGAACGCGGCTGGCAGGAACGCAACACCGAGGACGGGCATTTTGCCGCGGGCATCCGCACCTTCGGCCTTAGCGCCCTGCTCGGCGGTTTCGCCATGCTGCTAGGCGAGCATTTCGGCGTGGCGGCCTGGGCCGTGGTGTTCGGCGGTTTCGCCGCCCTAGTGCTGGCCTCCTATTTCGGCGACCTGTTGCAAAGCGGCGACAAGGGCCTGACCAGCGAAGTCGCCATGCTGATCACCTTCACCCTCGGCAGCCTCGCAGTCTCCGGACACCCGCCGCTGGCCGCTGCCGGCGCGGTCGCGGTGGCCCTGTTGCTAAGCCTGAAGCAGTCGCTGCATGCGGTGCTGAGGCGCCTCAGCGAGGCCGAACTATCGGCCACCCTAAAGTTGCTGTTCATCTCCCTGGTACTGCTGCCGGCCCTGCCCGACCGGGGTTACGGCCCCTGGCAGGTATTCAACCCCTTCGTCATCTGGTGGATGGTGGTGCTGATCGCCGGTATCGGTTTCGCCGCCTATGTGGCGATCCGCGCGGTCGGCACCCGTCACGGCCTGCTGATCACCGCGCTGCTCGGCGGCACCGTCTCGTCCACTGCGATGACCATCAGCCTGGCGCGGCTCAACCACGGCCGCCAGCTACAGGCACTGCTCGCCTGTGGCTTGCTGGCGACTTCGACACTGATGTTTCCGCGGGTACTGCTCGAGGTCGGCCTGATCAACGCCAGCCTGCTGCCGCAATTGCTCGGACCGCTGGCGGTGACGGCAGCGTTCTACGCCGCCGGCGCGCTGATGTATTACCGGATTGCCAGCCGGCAGACCGAGGAAAACGCCGAACCGCCGCTGAAAAACCCCTTCGAGCTGGGACCGGCGCTGCGCTTCGGTGCGCTGTTGCTGCTGATTCTGTTTCTGGTGGAAGCCGCACGCCACTGGCTCGGCGATGTCGGCGTGTACCTGGTGGCGCTGCTCTCGGGGCTGACCGATGTGGATGCGATCACCCTGTCGTTGGCGCGCAGCGCCAATGCCGACCTGAGCACCGAGGTAGCGGTGCAGGGCATCTTTCTCGCGGTGCTGAGCAATAGCCTGGTGAAAGGCGCGCTGATCGCCCTAATCGGCGGACGCCAACTGGCGTTGCGCTGCCTGCCGATCATGGCCGCGGGCTTAGTGGCGGGCTTGGCGCTGCTGTACGCGCCCTAGCGGGCTGTTGAAAAACCTAGGCGAGACCGGCAAGACAAGGACCAGGCGTCCCCACAAAAACAGGCGAGAACCGTAGCGCAGCGAAGTAACAGCCAACGGCTGGCCCGCAGGGTGAGCGTAGCGAATCAAGCGGACTGGGCTCGCACGCGAGTTTACTGGCTGTAAATAAGCATTCCTCGCTTCGCTCGCCTTTCGGGCCGCGCTGAAGGGCGTTAGCCGCAAGCGGCTTGCCGAGGCCGTTTTTAACGCCTCCTCTCTTTTATCAAGAGGGCCAAGGTAGGTAGTTTTTCAACGGCCTGTTAGCGCTCGGGCTACGGCTCGTCGCCGGGACTGTCCTCGAAATGCGGCATGCCGGCGGCACGCTCCAGTACTTCATTGGGCAGGCTCTTGCTGGCGCGGGCACCGAGCAGCTTGAGGTTCTCGACCCGGCTGACGATATTGCCGCGGCCATCACTGAGTTTGTTGCGCGCGGCGGCGTAGGCTTTGTCCAGCTGCTGCAGGCGCGCACCGATTTCGTCGAGGTCCTGAATAAAGGCGACGAACTTGTCGTACAGGGCCCCCGCCCGCTCCGCGATCTCGCGGGCGTTCTGGCTCTGCCGCTCCTGGCGCCAGAGGCTGTCGATCACCCGCAAGGTGACGAGCAAGGTTGTCGGGCTGACGATCACGATATTCTGTTCGAACGCCTCCTGAAACAGCCCGGCATCGGTTTGCAAGGCAGCCGCGAAGGCTGCTTCGATCGGCACGAACAACAACACGAAATCCAGGCTGTGCAGCCCTTCCAGGCGTTGATAGTCCTTCAGCGACAGGCCCTTGAGGTGGCTACGTAACGACAGCACATGCTGCTTCAATGCCTGCTGGCGCTCGCCGTCGGTTTCGGCCACTACGGATTGTTGATAAGCCGTCAGGCTGACCTTGGCGTCCACCACCACCTGCTTGTCGCCCGGCAGCTGGATTACCACGTCCGGCTGGAAGCGTTCGCCATCCGCGCTTCTCAGGCTGACCTGGGTCTGATACTCGCGGCCGTTCTGCAGGCCAGCATGCTCCAGCACCCGTTCCAGCACCAGCTCGCCCCAGTTACCCTGGACCTTCTGCCCTTGCAGCGCGCGTGTCAGATTGGTCGCCTCGTCGCCCAGGCGCTGGTTGAGCTGCTGCAGGCGCTCCAGTTCCTTGCCCAGGGAGAAGCGCTCGCGGGCTTCCTGCTGGTAGCTTTCCTCGACACGCTTTTCGAACGACTGGATGCGTTCCTTGAGCGGGTCGAGTAACTGCCCCAGGCGCTGCTGGCTGGTTTCGGCAAAGCGCTGTTCGCGCTCGTCGAAGATTTTCCCGGCCAGTTCGGCGAACTGCGCCCGCAGTTCATCGCGCGATCCCTGCAGGTCGTTCAAGCGTTGCTGGTGGCTGTCCTGCTGTTCGCGCAACTCGGCGCTCAAGGCCGCGCGCTCGGCACCCAGGCGGCGCAATTCGGCTTCCTGCTGCTCGCGCTCGAGGTGCCAGGCCTGAGCGCTCTCGCGGGCGATCAGGCGTTCGTGCTGCAGCAATTCCGTCTCGCGGCGCAATGCCGCCAGCTCGGCTTGCTGATCCGCCTTGATTTCGAGGACCTCGGCGATCTCCTGACGGCAATCGTCAAGCTGCGCGCCGAGGCCGGCCTGAGCCAGTTGCGCACTGCTCAGACGCTCCTGCAGCAAGCCGCAGTCGAGTTGCAGGCTGGCGACCCGCCGTAGCAGCGACCAGATCCACAACAGCAGCGGTAGGCCCGCGACGATCAGACCGAGCAATGCGGCCGGTAGCGTGGCAGATAGATCGATTGGCATAAACGGCTCCGCGCAGATTGCCCGGCAGTATACCCAGGCCCATGCGGCGCGGTCAGGACGGGATCAGCGCTTGCCGAGCAGCTGTTTGGCTTCCGGCGAGCCTTGGGCGGCGGCCTGGTTCAGCCAATGCAGCGCCTGCTGCGGCGCCTTGTCACGGGGCTGACTGTAGAAGCGGCCGAGCTCCAGCTGTGCGGCCTGGTCGCCGGCGCGGGCGGCCTGACGCAGCATCTCCACGCCAATGCGGCGGTCGCGGGGGTTGCCGCAATCGCAGCACAGCAAGCGGCCCAGACGACTTTGCGCCGACACCACGCCATGCAGCGCCGGCTGCTTGAGCAGGCGCCCGGCAAAGCGTTTTACGCTACGTGCCTGGCCCAGCCGCGGGCTGTCGAGCAACCACACGGCGACGCGGAGCGGCAGATGGGCAGTGGCGGAAGGATTCTGAGCGGAAACGGGATCGGATGAGCGAGGCATGAGCAACAGCGATAGCCGGAAAAGCGCGCCACTCTACTCTTTTTTTCGCCGAGGTAAAGCCTTGCGCAGCCCCTCCACCCGCGAACTAGAGCGAGCCCCTCAGACAATCCACAGAAGCTGTGGATAACTAAGTGGATAACATGGGAGCAAGCGCTCTGATCGCCTGTATTATGGGGCCTGAGGTTAAACTGACGATTTTTTCACCAGCTCAAAAAAACCATATTTTTCATTGACTTATAAAATCAATAAGAAGAATCAAAGGTTTACGTCAATGGCAAATTGGTTCTTGACAAGCGAGCTGAAGCTTGTGCAAAAGTTTTCTCGCAGGGGCTCTGGACCGCCCTTTTTCGGGGCATTCGAGGGCCGAAACCAGGCGCCCGCAGCACCCTTTCCGATCAACGGCCCCGGCATACTGGCCTTGCGCCTGCCGCTGGCATCACTGCCCTCCGACGAGGGGCTGCGCCAAGGCAGTGCACTTCCCTCCGTCACCTTCTCAATCGGCGAGCAATTTGCCGGACGCATGGCAGCTTTTGGCTTCATGGGTTACCGTCCGGGGCGGCAGCCTCAATCAACAGGGAAACCTATCCATGATCAGCCGGCGTAGCGGGCTGCGACTTATCGGCGTACTGGCGCTGCTGTCGCTGCTCGGCCTGTATGCCCATGACAGCTGGACCCGCTTGCTGCAGCGCAATCAGATTCGTGACCTGAGCTGGCAAGGGGCAAGCCTGTCGGGCGACGGTATCGGCCTGGCGCAGCTCGCCCTGCGACAATATGGCGAGGGCGGCATCACCCGGGTAGAGCTCGATGGACTGCAACTCAGCTGGCGTCAGTTCGGTATCGCCCCCCCCTTCTGGCAGCAGATCGAACTGCAACGTCTGGCGCTAGACTGGCAACCCCGGACGTCGTCGACCTCCAGCACGCCTGCCGAGGGGTCGCCCCTGGATATCGCCGCCCTGGCCGAACAAATGGCCTGGCTGCCGCAACGACTGCACATCGCCGAACTGAATGCACAACTGCCCTGTGCCAGCGGTCGCTGCGAGTTACGCGGCGAGCTGCGGTTGAACAGCCAACGGCAAGCGCCATTGCGTGTCGAGGCGCTGCTCGAACTCGAACACCCGGACCGCGAACACACTGACCACCGGCTGAACTGGCGCGCGACGCTGAGCGGCGAGCCCGAAGCGCTGGATCTGCAGCTGGCCCTGAGCCTCGACCAACAGCCGCAACTCGACCTGCACAGCTCACTGCGCGAGAACGCCGACGGCTTGCACTGGGACGGCGAACTGAACGCCGCAGCGCTCAGCCAGGCCGCGCTGCTGCAGGACTGGCTGCGACCATGGCTGCTCAAACAGACGATCCAACTGCCGGACGCGCCGGGCGCCGCGCAACTGACCGCGCGCTGGCGCCTACAGCTGCCACCGGGCGAGCACGCCGCGCCGCTGGACCTGACACAACTGCGCAACGCCAGCGGCGAATTCGCTGCGCAGGCCAACCTGCCCGAGCCCTGGCCGGTGCCAGGCGTCGGCGAGGTGCAGGGGAGTTTCGATGTCGCCGTGCGCGGTCAGGCAGGGCACTGGTTCGCCGAACGGCTGCAAGCCGATCTGCAACTGCGCCAGCTGCCGGCGGAGCGCCTGCAGCAACTGCCCGCGGCCCTGCGCATGGACGCCCTGCACCTGCGCATCCAGCCACACCCGGGATTCGCCGAATTGCCCACGATCCTGGCCGAACGCGCGCTGCCGTTGAGTATCGAGTTGCATGGCGAAGGCCCGAGCGACCTCGATTTGCAGGCCGACCTGGCCTTGGCCAATGCGCCGCCCTGGGCCGCACAACTGGTCCAGGCCCGCCTGCGTGCGAACGTCCCGACGCTGGCATTCGAGCCCTGGAACGCGCAGGGATTGGAGGCGGATATCCAGCTCAGCGGTTACCTGGACGACGAGCATGCTCTGCTCACCCTGGGGCCGGCGTCGAGCCTGGACCTCAAGCAACTCGACCACCCGCAGCTGCAGCTGCATCGACTGCATGCCAGCGTTCCAGGCTTGCAACTGGACGCCGGCTACCCGGGCGGCGAACTGCAGCAACTGACCCTCGCTGGCCGCCATGAAATCAGCGTGCAGCGTTTCGAACAGGCGCAACTGCAAGCGCAGGGGTGGCGGTGGCAGGGCCAACTGACGGCCGATCTGCAAACACTCGACCTGCAGGGCCAGCTCGACGCGGACACCGGCCTGCAGGTACCGATCCGCGTGCAGCGCAACGCCGCCGGCGCCCTCGACCTGCACGCCGAGTTAGCCGAACTGTTCCTGCGCGCGGGCAATCCCCTGGCGAAAACCCTGGCCGCCTGGCCCGCCCTGCTCGACGTCAGCAATGGCAGGCTGAGCGCCAGTGCGCAGCTGCGTCAGAGCGCCGGCGGCGACCCCGCGATCAGCCTCACGCTCGACGGCAAAGGCCTGGACGCGATCTACGACCGAACCCTGCTGCAGGGCCTGGACACCCATCTGCGCCTGAACATCACAGGCAATCGACTGCGACTCGACCTCGACCGGCTGCAGGTGGCAGAAGCCAACCCGGGCGTGCCCCTGGGCCCGTTGCAACTGCAGGGCCGCTATAGCGCCTCGCTCGCGCGGCCGGACGCAGGAAGCCTGCAGATCGATCGCGCGCAAACAGCACTGATGGGCGGACAGGTGAGCCTGGCCGCCGGGCAATGGCAGCTGGACAAACGCCCGCTGCTATTCCCCCTGCGCGTGCGTGGCGTGCAGCTGGGACAGGTGTTCAGGCATTACCCGACCGAGGGCCTTGACGGCGACGGCACCCTCGATGGCGACCTGCCGCTGACGCTTGGCGCCGAAGGGGTGCAGATCGACAACGGACAACTGGCGGCGCGCGCCCCCGGCGGGCGGCTGCGCTTCCAGTCGCCGAGCATCCGTGCCTTGGGCGATAGCAACCCGGCGATGAAACTGGTTACCCAATCGCTGGAGGACTTCCACTACGAGACACTGAGCAGCCAGGTCGATTACGATCGCAACGGCAAGCTGAACCTCGACCTGCGCCTGCAGGGGCGCAATCCGGCGATCGAACAGGGTCGCCCGATCAACTTCAGGATCAACCTCGAAGAAGACATTCCGACGCTGCTGGCGAGCCTGCAACTGACCGATAAAGTGAACGAGATCATTACCCGTCGAGTGCAGCAGCGTATGCTGGAACGCAACGCGGCAACCCCCAAAGAGCAATAACCGGAGATGCGCCATGCGCTTGCACCGTTGTTTTGCAGCCTTGCTGCTGAGCCTGCTGAGTTCCGCCTGCACTCCCACGGTGCAGTTGGCGATGCCCAACGAACCGATCAACATCAACCTCAATGTGAAGATCGAGCACGAAATCTATATCAAGGTGGATAAAGCCCTGGACAATATGTTCAGCGAATCCAGCGGCCTGTTTTGAGGAGCATGACCATGACCCTGTCCAAATACATCGCCAGCCTGCTCGTGCTGCTCAGCTTGAGCCTGCCGGCCGCGGCACTGAACCTCAACGAAGCCATGGCCGCCCTCGGCGACGCCAAAACCAGTGGCTTGCTCGGCGAAATGCCCAACGGCTACCTGGGCGTGGTCAAGGATGCCGGCCAGGCCACGGAGATCGCCGCCCAGATCAATCAGGCGCGCCGCGCCGAATACCAGAAGCTGGCGCAGCAGAACGGCATCAAGCTCGCCGACGTCGAAGCCATCGCCGGGCAAAAGGCCCTGGACAAAACCCCGGCCGGGCAATACATCCAGTATCAGGGCCAGTGGCGCCGCAAGTAGCCTGCCGGGAAGCGCTCCTTACCCATTCATCGGAACCCCGTTCATGGCCTTGTCCACCTGGCTGCTTTACCTCACCGCGGTCACCGGTTTGTCCCTGACGCCCGGCCCCAACGGCCTGCTGGCCCTGACCCATGGCGCGCTCTATGGTCATCGCAAGACCTGCTGGACGGTAGCTGGTGGCGTGGCGGGATTCGTCCTGCTGATGGCATTGTCGATGTTCGGCATCGGTGCGCTGCTTAACGCCTCGGTCGATGCGCTGATCGTCCTCAAGTGGCTGGGCGGTGCCTACCTGATCTGGCTGGGCATCCAGCTCTGGCGTGCACCGCCGCTGCAACTGGATGCGCTGGCGCCGAGCACCGACAGGCCCGGCCGGGTATTGCTGCGCCAAGGCTTCTTCTCGGCGATTTCCAACCCCAAGGTGATCCTGTTTTTTGGCGCCTTCCTGCCTCAGTTTCTGGCACCACAGGCCAACCTCTGGCTACAGTTCGCGATCATGGCGCTGACGTTCGCCGTCGTCGAAGGCCTGGTCGAATACCTGTTGGCGCGTATGGCCCAACGCATCCGGCCATGGCTGCAACGCACCGGCAAGGGCTTCAACCGCTGTTGCGGCGGCCTGTTCGTGGTGGTCGGTGCGGTGTTGCCGATGACACGCTAGAATCGACGCCGTGCATAACCTGGTCGGTTTTTTGCCGACGACGCCCCGGCGCCACTTTCGCCCGGGCACCCGGCTTCAAGCGCAAGCCGCCGCACTGGAAGCAACCCCAAGAAGCAAGGAGCCATGATGTCATTTAGCAGAATCCTGCTCGCCTTGAGCCTCGGCTTTGGCTGCAGCGCCCAGGCGGCAACCTGTCCCGACTACCTGACGCCCCAGCACGCGCCCGCGGCTCCACTACCGGCGCAAAAGTCCTTCAAGCACTTCGGTAATCTCCTGCTCACAAGCATCTACCAGCCGTGGCACCTGGTCCACGACTCACTGGTCGCCGAAGGCCAATACGCCCTGCTGGTCGGCAAGTTCGATTACGACGCCGTGCTGCACAAGGACCTGGAGGACGAGCGCGTGCACGTCTACCTGTACGGCACCGGCATGCAGAACTGGGAATACCTCGGTAGCCGGCTCACCGACAGCGACGGCAAGATCGCCATGACCCTGCCGCCGCGTCCCGTCGGCGATTACCGCGTGCACATGGTGGTCGAGGGCGATCGCTCCAGTGTCGATGGCTGGCTCACCGTGGTCGAGCGCGGCCGCGATGCGGTGCTGTTCGACGTCGACGGCACCCTGACCATCAACGACTACGAAGCCTATGCCGACTATCTCGGGGTGAAGACCGCAACGCCCTATTACTACGCGCCGCAAACCGTGCGCGCCTATCAGGACAAGGGCTACCAGATCGTTTATCTGACCGCGCGGCCTTATTGGGTCACCCGCGACGGCCGCGAATGGTTCGCCAAGCAGAACCTGCCAACCTGGCACTACCGCAGCAACCCCTACGGCGATGGCCCGATCCCACCGAATACCGTGGCGCACAAAGCCGACTACGTGCGCTATCTGCGCGATACCGTGGGCCTGAACATCGTCCGCGCCTACGGCAACGCCAGCACCGATATCGAGGCTTACGCCACCGGTGGCATGCCCAAGGCCGATACCTGGATCATCGGCGCAAACGCCGGCAACGACGGCACCCAGGCCATCAACGGCGACTATGCGCTGCACTACAGTACAGTGGTGAATGACACCCCGTTCGCGGCCTGCATGCGTTAACAGGCCGGCTGAACCAAGAACAGCCGAGCGCTCGAGTCGCTCGGTTTTTTATTGCTGAACCGGGCAGGCCTTTGACCGCGGCGCCGAACGTCAATGTGCGCTGGGCCACAACAGACCAGCGTCCATCTGGCAAGAAGCCAGCATCCATGCTTTGATAAGCGCCCTTTTGCTGCACCACACACGCCCCTTATCCAAAGGACTGGATCGCCGCCATGCCCCTAATCGCCCTGCTCCTCCTGGCCTGCCAAATCACCTGTGGTCTGCATGTGGTACGCAGCGGTCAGGAACGCTACTGGATCTACCTGATCATCGCCCTGCCCGGCCTCGGTTGCCTGATCTATTTTCTCGGCATCATGCTGCCGGAAATGCTCGGTAGCCATCGCGGCCGGCGCACCATCAAGCGTGTGCACGACCGCCTTGACCCCGAACGTCATCTGCGCGCCCTGCGCGATGAACTGGAAGTCTGCGACAGCCGCATCACCCGCGTGAACCTGGCCGAAGAACTGCTGCGCCTGAACCAGGCCGAAGAAGCCGAAGGCCACTACCAGACGGCCCTGCGCGGCACCGATGCCGACGCGCCGGACATCCTCCTCGGCCTGGCCAAGGCACGCTTCGCCCAGGGCGATGCGGCCGGCTGCAAACAGGCGCTGGAACAGTTGATCGCCAAGAACCCCAGCTACCGCTCCAGTGAAGGCCACCTGCTGTTCGCCCGCGCCCTCGAAGCTTTGGAAGAAAACGCCAAGGCCGAGGAGGAATATCAAGCCCTCGTCGCCTACTACCCGGGCCCCGAAGCCCCATACCGCTACGCGTTGATGCTGCGCCGCCAGGGCCGCAAACAGGAAGCGCTAGCTCAGCTGCAACAGATTGATAACCACGCACGCCGCTCGCCCAAGCACTACCGCAACCTGCATCAGGAATGGCTGGCGCTGAGCCAACAGGAGTTAAAGGCGCTGGAACAAGGCGAACACAGGCTTGCCTGAGGCAAGCCTGGCCAACGACAACCAGCTGAGGATACGGCGGGCCGCGTTCGCTGACCGACGGACCTGCCGAAGAGCTGTTCTTGCGCGCTGCAGGGGACCTAGCCAAGGAAGATGCCGGGCCGGGTCGCCAGCGCCGGAGTGCACACGCCATGGCGCACTCCGGCTCGTTAAGGCGTCATCACTTGCTATCGGGAAGGATGTCGAAGCCGCCCTGGGACTGGCTGACGACACGGAATTTCTGTCTCTCGCCGGCCACCACCGGCACCGCCAGCTCGCGGCGCAGGCGACCGCGGGCGCAGAGTGTGTCGTCCATTTTATCGATGCCGATGCCCAGCACCCGGGTACCGGCGGGCACCTGGAAGCTGGCGACCTCGCCCATGCCGATGCGCGCCGCCACCTGCCGATCGATCAGCACGGCGATATAGCAACCGCCGCCCATCAAGCCCAGATCGCGGTTGACGACGATCTCGCCGCTGCCGGCCAATGGCTCCTGATAAGCCAGCAAGCGATCGGTGGGGACGGCTTTGACGTTTTCCGGCTCGGCGCGGAACGAGGAACACCCGGCCAACAGCAGCAAAGGCAGAACGGCATAGATCAAGCGCATGACAAGTCCTTGGTAAGTTTCGCCAGCCTGGCGGCTTGGCGGGAGATCCTGGCCGGCGCGCTTATCCTGAGGCGCCCACGGCCAAGGCAGCCTGGCACAGATTGCCCATGCAGTTGAACCCTCGCGCCGATTTTTATTGCTACGTCTCTCGTAGACCCCCAATCCATGTGTAGGGTCTAGCGCCTCGTAGGGCGAACATGCCGAAGGCTTGTCCGCAACCCGCAACCCGCGCGGACAAGGCTGCGCCCTGTTCTCTCCATCAACGTGCCCCCGGATTGCATCCGGGCTACAAGAGCGCTCCGCTACCCGTGGGCCCGGGCTGCAGGCGCAGCAAAAGCACTGCCTATTCCGGCAACGCCTCACGAACCTCGCGGGTGCCGTACCAGGCGCACAGCGCCGTCTCCTCGTACGCACCGAACAGCCAGCCGGTGCGCGCGCCCACCAGGGTGGTCGCCGCGTGGTAGCGCCCGAAGCGATTGTGCCGGGCCAGGTACAGCGCACTATCGCGCAGCACTGCCAGCACCCGGCTATCGGACTGGAATAATGGCGTCAGCAAACGACTGGCCTGGCGGTAATAACGCAGGTGCTCGCGGCGCGCGGCGGCATAGCCGTCGAATACCCTGGCCCAGTCGACGGCGACCGCCTCAGGCGCGGCGTGGTCACGCAATTGCGTCGCCAGTGCGGCCGCATCGATCAGCGCCATATTCGCGCCCTGCCCCAACTGCGGGCTCATGGCATGGGCGCAGTCGCCGATGGCCAATACCCGACCGTCGTGCCAGCGCTGCATACGCACATCGGCGTAGGCGGCGAAACTCAACTGAACGGGGCTTTCGATCGTTTGCAGGAAGGGCTCGGCGGCGCCCCCGCTCAACTGCATCACCCGGGCTTTCCATGCCTCCAGGCCGGCTTCGCGCCAAGCGGCGAACTGTGCGGTGGGCAGGCTCCAGAACAGACTGCTGAGCGGCTGATCGCGTTGCTCGTGGGTACTGCCGGTGGGCATGATGCCGAACATTTCCCGGCAACCGCGGTACCACTGACGCAGGTCGGTGGACTGCAAACCCGCGGGGGTCGGCTGGATATTCCACAGCGCGCCCCAGGGGTAGGGCCGCGACCATTGTCTGACCTGCATTTGCTCACGCAGCGTCGAGCGCACGCCATCGGCAAGGACCAAGGCGGCGTATTCGCCGTGAACCTGCTCCTCGCTCTCGCGATCGCGGCGGAATAACAGCACACGATCGGCCGCTTGGCTGAAACGACTGATCGTCACCCCTGTCTCGATCTGCACCCCAGCTTGCCTGGCGGCGTTCAGCAGGGCGGTCAGCAACACCGCACGGTGAATGCCCAGGCCGAAACTGCCAGGCCGCCAATCGTCATAGCGGGTATCGAGAATGACTCGACCGGCCCCCGCCGTGGTTCCATAGAGACGGCTGACCGGCGCACCAAGGCCCGTGCACTCGGCCAACAGGCCCAACTCGCGCAACACCGCCAGACCCGAGGGTTGCAACAATACCCCCGCGCCCACTGGTTGCAGGTTCGCCACCCGTTCCAGTACGCATACGCGAAACCCCTGGCGCGCCAGCAGAATCGCACTGGCCAGGCCAGCGGTACCGGCTCCGACGATCGCAATCGGCAATCCCTTCACTGTTCATCTCCGTTATTCAGCCGCTGCGATTCTAACGCCGGCGGCGGCCAGCAAGTATCAACGGCGTCGCAATTGCACAGCATAAACTGGCCATTGGCCTGCATAACCGACGGTAGCCCGGCGCTCGCCTGGGTCGATTATCACCGCAGGTTTCCGCCAGCTAACCGCTGATACGAATCGAGTCTATGGCCGCCGCATTTTCGTGATCCAGCTGACAAACGCCCGGTCGGTCAGTTGTTAAGGTGCAGCCTCGCCCGCCTGCCAAGGACTGCATCATGACCCGTTTCAGCCTCCCGGCCATAGTGGCTGCCGCAGTGCTTTTCTCGCCGTTCACCTGGGCCACCTTCACCCCGGTGAACGGCAAGATGGCCACGCCGAAAACCCTCAATGCCATGGTTCACCTACCGCAGGGCTACGACCCCAACGACAGCCAGGGATACCCCCTATTGATCGCCATTCACGGCGACGGCAAATGTGGCGACGCGAGCATCGCCAACGGCGACGGCAGCTATTCGCTGGACATGAACATCCTCAACAAGGCGATTTCCGAAGGCGCGCCGAAAATGATCCGCGATGGCCTCTGGGATAACACCCTGCCCTTTATCGTCCTGGCGCCGCAGTTGCCGCCCAATGCCGACAACAAATGCGGCCTGCCCAAGGAACGCTACGAGACCATCTACAACCACGCCATCGCCAACTACAACGTCAACCTCGACAAGGTCTATATCACCGGCCTCAGCCACGGCGGCAACGGCACCTACAACGTCCTCTACGAACGACCGGACACCATCGCCGCAGCCGCTCCCGTCGCGGCCTGGTTTCCCAAGACCTTCAATTGCGAAGCGATCAGGCATATCGGCGTCTGGGCGTTTCACGGCGACCAGGACACGACCGTCGGCTACAAGTCAGGACAGCACGTGGTCGATGTCAAACTCAATGGCTGCGCCGCCCTCGGCACACCGCTGGATCACCCGGCCAAGCTCACCAGCTTCGCCGGCGTCGCCCATAACGCCTGGGATGGCGCCTATGGCGTGAAGCTGATGCACAGCTTTGCCGACGGCAGCCAGAAGCACTACTACCTCGAACTGGCGTACGACCATAAGGATCCCGACATCGATGCCGCCGGCAATTTCGGCGGCGACGGCTACTACTACCACTACAACGAATTCGGCCGGCACGTGCTGTACCGCTGGCTGCTCAGTTTCACCAGACCGCCGCTCGAAGGCCCGAATCAGCCCCCGCTGTTCAACCCGCTCGACCCGATCAGCATGCGAGAAGGCGAAACCGTCACGCTCGCGGTTTCCGCCGTCGACCCCGAGGGGCAGGCGTTGAGCCTGGCATTGATCGGCGACAGCAGCGGTTTCGCCAGCTTCGTCGATCACGGTGACAACGGCGGCAGCCTGACCCTGAGCCCTACGGGTGGCAGCCAGGGCACCTACCTGCTGCGCCTGCGCGCTACCGATCCGGGCGGTGAATCCGCCGACCTCGAAATCTCCGTACAGGTCGATCCGCCTGCCGATGGCGGCGACGGCAAGTACCTGCACCTGTTTGGCGAGGGCATCAGCTGGAACCAGTTCCGCCTGTTCAAGGACAGCCTCTGGAGCGGCGACTTCGACCTGCTCGCCATGGGGCAGCAAAGCCTGCAGTTGCAGCTGAAGAACCTGGATCAGGTGCCGCCGCAAAAGCTCTATATTCAGCTCAACGACAGCGTCAACAACAAGGATTACGGGGTCGACCTCGCGGATTACGCCACGCTCGAAAACGGCTGGACGCGGGTGCAGATCCCGCTCAGCGAATTCGCCAACCGCGGCGTGGACCTGCAGCACTTCCTCTCGCTACGCCTGTTTCTCGGGCCCAACGCCAGCGTCGACCTGGCTCTGGACGAGATCAAATTCAGCGGTGCCGGCGCGGACTTCGTGCTGTTCGGCACGCAACACCGCTCCAGCGCCTTTCGCAGCAACGGCAACCTGACTGCCGCCGAGGTCGACGGCGGGGACGCGATACCCTAGGGTCCGTTGCCATTTCAATGCGGCCTAGGCGCCGCCAGGCCGCTGGCGGCGCTCGTAGCGCGCCAGCAATGGCTGCGTGCTGACGCCATGCACCAGGATGCTCAGCGCCACCACCGACAGCACCAGCCCAACGGCATCGTCCAGCATTGCCTCCGGCAAACCATGGGTCAGTGCATAGCTCAGGTAATAGAGGCTGCCGATACCACGAATCCCGAACCAGCCAAGCAGCCAGCGCTGCCCGTGGCTGACCAGCCCGCCGCGCAGTAGCAGCCACACCGCCAGCGGGCGGATCACTCCGAACAGCAAGCCGCCCAGCAAGAGCGCGCGCCAATCCCAGTGCGCCGCCAGCACCACGCCGAGAATGGTCACCAGCAACACCTCCAATGCGCGCTCCAGCACATTGCCGAACGACAGGATGTCGCCAACCAACAACCCGGCGGCCGCCGTCGGGTCGGCGACGATGACGCGGCCTGAGTCGCCGCACTCGTCCTCGCCGCGCAGGTGCGGCAGCTTGTGCGAAACCATCTCCTCAGCCGGCATCGTCGAACCGCTGGCCAGCTCCGCATGGCGTAACCCGACGCCGGCGGCGAACGCGGCGAGAAAGCCCCAGGCCCCGATCAATTCGGCGAACACATAGGACAGGGCGATCAGCGCCAGGGCCAGGAAATCGTTTGGCGACATCGCGGTATCGCCGTGGCGGGCGCGCAAGTAGATCGCCAGGCGCCCGACCAGCCGACCCAACCCGAAGCCCACGAGCAAACCCGCCGGCACCGCCCACAGCAGTCGATGGATAAACCAGCTGTCCAGCCAGGTCGAACTCAGACCGTCGTACTCGATAAACAGCAGCGCGAACACCACGAACGGGAATGCCACGCCGTCATTGAAACCCGCCTCGCCGGTCAACCCGTAGCGCACCCGGTCGCAATCCCGCGAGCTGCTCACCTGCACCAGGCTCGCCAATACCGGATCGGTCGGTGCCAGCACCGCGCCGATCAGCAGCGCCAGCCCCAGGGGCATCGCCAGCAAGTAGTGGGCGACCGCCGTCACCCCGGCGATGCACAGCAGCATCACCGGCCCGGCGAGCAGATAGGCACCGCTCCAGGCCGGATGAGCGAAGCGCAACCGCAGTTTCAAACCACCGACGAACAGCGAAACCAGCACCGCAACCTCGGTCAGGTGCTCCATCCAGCCGACGATGTCCTGAAACTCGATCTGCCACAGGCCAATGCCAAGCTGACCGATCACCACGCCGAAACCCAGATACAACACCGAAGTGGTAACCGGCAGCCAGCGCACATAGGCCGAGGCGAGCGCCATCAGCAGCAACAAGGTGCCGAGCACGGCCATCCACTGCAGAAAATTCATCGGCGCGTGCCTAATCGCAGACGCGACAAGTCCCGGCCCGGCAGCGATTGGCCTGATGGCTGGGCGCTTCCTGCAGCAACCGCCGGGTCACCCCATTGGTCCAGCCGAAGCCGTCCTGCAGTGGGTATTCGCCGCCCTTGGCCGACTCCGCCGACGGGCGCAGCACGTACTTCTCCACCAGCTTGCTCTTTCGCTCGAACAGGTCGGCGACGATCGACAGCCAGCGATGCTTGATCTCCTCGGCCAGCTTGTCATGCCCGTAGTGCTGCAAGCCGCGAATACCGATCCATTGCAGCGGCGCCCAGCCGTTGGGGCGGTCCCATTGTTCGTCGCTGCGCACCTGGGTGGTGGCCAGCCCGCCTGGGGCGAGCAACTCGCGCTCGACGGTAGCGGCTACGTGGCCGGCCTGCTGTGCACTGGCCATGCGAACGAACAACGGCGTGAGCATCGCCGCGGTGAGGTTGCCCCGCGCATGCCCCTCTTGCCAGTCATAGTCCAGGTAGGTCGCGGCGGCATCACTCCACAGGTACTTGTCGACCGCAGCGCGGCGCGCATCGGCATGTCGACGGAACTCGTCGGCCGACTGCCCATCGCCCCTGATCTCGCTCAGGCGCGCAATCTGCATCTCGAGGTTGTAGAGCAAGCTGTTGAGGTCCACCGGCAGGATAGAGGTCGTGCGGATGCTCGACAAACGCCGCGGATCGCCCAGCCAGCGCGAGCTGAAATCCCAACCGGATTCGGCGGCGGCACGCAGGTCGCGGTACACCTCATGCGACGGCCGCGGGCTTTGCCTGGCCGTGGCCACGTCCTCCCGGTACGCCTCTTCACGGGGCGTATCGCGGTCGTCCCAGTAGCGATTGAGCAGCATGCCGGGCTCCAGGCACACGCAGCGGCGGTGACACTCGCCGGGCTTCAGCAGCGCGCCGCCGTTCATCCAGTACGCATATTCCTTGCGCAATTGCGGCAGGTAATCGCTGGCGCGGCGAATGCCGCGCTCCTCGAACAGGTCGACCATCAGGGCGAATACCGGGGGTTGCGAGCGGCTCAGGTAATACGACCGGTTGCCATTGGGCACATGGCCATAGGTGTCTATCAGGTAGGCGAAGTTGTCCGCCATGGCGCGCAACAGCTCGCACTGCCCGCTTTCGTCGAGACCGAGCATGACGAAGTGCGAATCCCAGTAATACAGCTCAGTGAAACGGCCACCGGGCACCACGTAGTCGCACGGCAGCGGCAGCAGCGAGGAGCACGGCGGGTGCGTCTTCGGCTGACGGGTCAGCACCGGCCAGAGCCGATCGATATGTTCTTCGAGGGTATTGTTGGGGTTGGCGACGAACTCTTCGGGCTGATATTCGAACCGGCTGAAATGCTCGTGGACGAATGCGCCCAAGTCGAAACCGGGCTCGCCGCGCTGCGCCCTATAAGCATCCAGAATGTGTTCCGGGTACTGCCGCGGCGCGCAGTCGACAAAGGTTTTGCTGTCGGCAAAAATCTCGCTGGTCTGCACCGCAACGAACAATTCCTGATAGCGATCGGCGGGTGACAGGGTATCCGCGGGCCCTACCTGATCGAGTGCGCGGACAAATGGACCGGTCTGCTCGGCATCGCTCATGGCCTACCCCCGCGCGCCAATGCGGCTACGCCGCTAGCCTGCATCAGGACAACATCATGCATGTATCGATCTTTACGTCTCATCCTTCCACCTTCATCGCCTCGCAGCGATTACCACGTCGATAGGATAGAGACGGAAAGAGCGTCAACACGTTCACCCTGAAACGCAGCGCCGGCTATCCAGCTGCGCCTGCAACCGCGCAAGGATTGCATTCCTTCGACTCAGAGATGCGCGCCACCCGATGCCTCGATGCGCTGGCCGGTGATCCAACACCCGCCATCGCTAAGCAGCATGGCGACGGCGGAGCCAATATCGTCCGGCAAGCCAACCCGACCCAACGCAGTGCTGTCGGCGATCATGGCATTCAGCTGGCTATCGTCACGCACCGCACCCCCGCCAAAATCAGTCTCGATGGCACCGGGTGCCAGCACGTTGACGTTAATTCCGCGCGGTCCCAGCTCCTGGGCCAGATAGCGGGTCCACACCTCGACCGCCCCCTTCATCGCCGCGTAAGCGGCATAACCCGGCAGGCTAAAACGCGCCAAACCTGAAGAGATATTCAAGATGCGGCCCTGTTCGGCCATCAGAGGCAGCAATTGCTGAGTAAGGAAAAACGGCCCCTTCAAGTGAACATTCATCATCTGATCGAACTGCGCCTCGCTGGTCTCGGCCAGGCTGGCGTAGATGCCATTGCCGGCATTGTTGATCAGAAAATCGAAATCCTCGCGCCCAAAGTGCCTATGCAAGCCTGCTGCAACCTCGCTCCGGAACGCGGCGAAACTGTCGCTCTGACCGACATCCAGTCGCAGCATCAGCACACGGCCGCCGAGCAGTTCAACCTCGCCGGCCAGGCGCCGCGCCTCGTCCGCCTTGCTGTGATAGGTGCCGATGATATCGACACCCTGGGCGGCCAAGTGCAGCGCGGCGCTGCGGCCAAGGCCACGGCTCGCTCCAGTAATAATGGCGATTTTACGGTTCATGGTCGTGCTCCTGTTATCGGGTCTGGAATCAGTGAGCACAGGTTATTGTTCTAAATTAATCAGATAAACTTCAATAAATCAGAAATACTGATCGTGTTAAACGAACAATAATTCGGAACCCACCCCATGGATAAACTGCATCTGCTGCGTACTTTCGTACGCGTGAGCGAGCTGGCGAGTTTTACCCAGGCCGCCGATAGCCTTGGCCTGCCCAGGTCGAGCGTTTCCGAACAGGTTCGCGCGCTGGAAGAGTTGCTCGGCGCGCGGCTATTGCACCGCACCACGCGCAAGGTGCAGCCGACCCAGGACGGCCTGGTGCTTTACGAGCGCAGCAAGGACATGCTGGCCCATATGGATGAACTGGAAGGTCTGTTTCGTCAGGATAACAGCCAGCTCAGTGGTCGCCTGCGCATCGACATGCCCACCGGGCTGGCCAGACGCCTGATCACCCCACATCTCGGCGGTTTTCTTGAAAACCACCCCGGAGTCGAACTGGAAATCAGCTGCAGTGACCGGCGCGTCGACCTGGTGCGCGAAGGCTTCGACTGCGTACTGCGCATCGGCGAAGTCGGCGATGCCAGCCTGGTAGCGCGTTCACTCGGACACCTTGACATGGTCAACTGCGCCAGCCCCGACTACCTGGCACGCTACGGCACCCCGCACAGCCTCGACGATCTGGCCCAGCACCGGCTTATCCATTACGTCGGGGCCCTGGGTACCCGCTCGACCGGGTTCGAATATCAACTCAACGGCCAATCGCGCAGCCTTGCCATGGCCGGTCAAGTCACGGTGAACAACGTGGATGCCTACGAAGGAGGCTGCGTCGGTGGCCTGGGCATCATTCAGGCGCCCTGGTTAGGAGTGAAGGAGCTGCTCGCCAATGGCCAACTGTGCAGCATACTGCCGCAATTTGTGGCTGCGCCCATGCGCATAAGTCTGCTCTACGCCCACCGCCGCTACCTCCCGCAGCGGGCACGCGCCTTTATGCAGTGGCTGGAGCAACTGCTCGCCGAACAGCCCCAGGCATTAGCAGGCTAGCCGGCAAGCGCGGGATAGTGGGCTACCGCGGACAGGCACCGCTTATGCGTTCAGCCGCTGCAACAGACGCGCCTGCAACTGCTCCAACTCCGCCGCCTCGGCCTTGACTACGGCATGCGCGCCAAGATGCTCGCCGGCGAAGCGCGGCACTATGTGCATATGCAGGTGGAACACCGTCTGCCCCGCGGGGGCGCCGTTGAACTGCGCGACCTGCACGCCATCCGGCGCCAACTCGTCGACCAGCACTCGGGTCAGCCGTTGCACCACCGCCATCAGCTTGCCCAGTGTCTCGGCATCGACTTCGAGGATATTGCGCGCCGCCACCCGCTTGGGGATCACCAGGGTATGGCCGTAGGCCTGGGGAAACACGTCGAGAAAGGCCAATACATCCTCGTCCTCGTAGAGCTTGTAGCAAGGGGCATCGCCGCGGATGATCTGGGCAAAGATATTCTGTGCATCGTAGTCGCCATGTAGGCTCATAAAAGGCTCCATCGCCGGAAAAAGACAAACCCGCACCATACCGATTCGCCTGCACACGGGGAACCGCGACGTAGCGGTCATCACTCAGATCGATGCCGACTAGTGCGGTTATCGATTTTCTTGCGGCGGCCAATGATGGTCTTATTGTCCCCGGCATCACCCGCAGCAACGCCTGCCGCAGCGACCCGCCCTCACCACCCCGAGCGGCACATTGGCTGCCAGCGTCTGCGGCCCTCACAACGCCCGGCCGACGTCCTCCCGACGTCGACCGGTTTTGTTCCGCAAAACAACGATTGGAAGCGCCATGTCAGACCATCCCATCACCGAAAAATGGCCCGCCGCCCAGCCCGAACGCCTGCAGCTTTACTCGCTGCCTACGCCAAACGGGGTCAAGGTCTCGATCATGCTGGAAGAGATCGGCCTGCCCTACGAGCCGCACCTGGTCGATTTCCAGCACGACGACCAGCTCTCGCCGGCATTCCTCTCGCTCAACCCGAACAACAAGATCCCCGCGATCCTCGACCCCAACGGCCCGGACGGCAAACCGCTGGCGCTGTTCGAGTCCGGCGCGATCCTGCTTTATCTCGCGGAGAAAACCGGCCAGCTGCTGCCCGAGGATGCCGCCGGACGCTATGAAACCATTCAGTGGCTGATGTGGCAGATGGGCGGCGTCGGCCCGATGTTCGGCCAACTCGGTTTCTTCCATAAGTTCGCCGGCAAGGACTACGAAGACAAGCGTCCGCGCGACCGCTACGTCGCCGAAGCCAAGCGTCTGCTCGGCGTGCTCGACCAGCGTCTTACCGGCCGCCAATGGCTGATGGGCGACACCTATACCATCGCCGACATCGCCGTATTCCCCTGGGTACGCACCCTGGTGGATTTCTATCAGGCCGGCGAACTGGTGCAGATCGAAAGTTTTACTCAGGTAAACCGTGCACTCGAGGCCTTCGTTGCACGCCCGGCAGTGATTCGTGGCTTGAGCATTCCACAGCGCTCTTGAGCGAGTCCGCAGCTCGGCCGCCGCCGAGCTGCGCCTAGCGGGTCAGATAGCGCTGCACGATCTGCGCATAGCTGCCGTCCTTGACCAGCGCTCGCAACGCCTCGGCATAGGCCGCGACGAACAGCGGATCGACCGATTTTTTACTGAAGGCGGTCTCCGCCGCTTCCGTCGAAACCACCACCGAAGTCGGCATGACCCGGTCGGCCAGACCCAGCGCGTGCAGTTCGTAAATCCCGCTGTTCTCGTCGGCGATAATCCCGTCGATACGCCGCTTGTCGATCATCTGCCACAAGCCCGCGCGGCTGGTGGCGAATGAAATCTGCGAAGCGAAGGACGGATCATCGAGCAATTTCAGGTAATCCGGTCCATAGGACACGTTGGTCTGTGCGCCTAGACGAAAGGCGCTGCCCTGCAGTTCGAGCAGGCTGCCTATGGGCCAGCGCGCCAACGCATCGCGGTGCATGAATAGAATATTGCGCGAAGGCGTCAGCAGCGCCCCGGAGAAATAGGCATACAGCTCCCGCTCGGGCTTCTTGAACGCCCCCGGCAGAATATCCAGACGGCCCAGCTCCAACTCCTTGAGCGCCCGTGCCCATGGCAGTTTTAGCAAGCGCATTTGACACCCCAGGCGGGTCAGCACCATGCGATTGATATCAACGTTGATACCGACGATGTCGCCGTGCGCATCGCGCATGCTGAACGGTGGATCGTCATCCCAACGCAACGACTTCTCGCAGGCCAATACCAGCCCCGGCAACGTCGTCATGAGCAGCGCACAGACAATCGCATAGAGAACACAGGAAGGTTTAACGGCGCTGTCCAAGATCAAGCCTCGCAGGCGTCTGACGACGCGAACCAGTCTAGCAGCGCACGCCTCCGACAGCAGCCAATGCATGCCCGGCGCGAACGACGCATGGGCAACCGTGCCGCGATGCTTTGCATACAGGCATGGGGACGGGTAGATTCCCGCCGGTAAATACCCTCAGCTCATATAAGCCTTCCCATGCGCATAGCCTTCATTCCCGCCGCCCTCCTCTGCGCCTCGTCCCTGTACGCGGCCGGTGCATTCGCCCAGGTCGAAGTCAAAGCCGCGCCACACAGCAATCTCGGCTCGTTGCTGGCGGTGAAAATCTCCGAGGAAATCGCCCCCGGCGACTACGAAGCCTTGCTGCGCGGGATCAAGGCCAACCCCGGCGCCTATACCCGCAAGATCGCCCTGCTCGACAATATCGGCGGCAGCGCACCCGAGGCCATCCGCATCGGCCGCCTACTGCGGGAAACCGGTTTCGACACCCTGGTGCCCTCCAATGGCGTCTGCCAGGGCAGCTGCATCTACCTGCTGGCCGCAGGCCTGAAAAAGACCGTGAAAGGTCATGTCGGCTTGCACCGACCGCCCTTCCCCAGCGGCGAATCCGCCCAGGCCCAACGCCAGCAGCACAAACACTACGACCCGGCCGCCTACTTCCGCGAGATGAAGGTCTCGCCACGCCTGGCGCAGGACATGCAGCACATCGAACCGCACAACATGCGGGTGCTGAGCGAGAAGGAACTGAAGGGTTACGGGCTGCAGTGACCGACGCAGCGATGGCTTGCGGGAAGGAGGACGGCTGGTTAAGGTCACCCGAAACAGCCAATAGCGACTGACGGGGCACTGAATGCGCGCGTGACCACGGAAGCCCACCGCCTGGCTCGGCGGAAAGGAAAAGGAAAAGGAATATATGCGTATCGGATTCTGGAAGCTGTTCACCGCCTTCGGCCTGCTGCTCGTAACGGCCTACCTGCTCAACCCCCTCGGCGTTCCCAGCCAGGACCCGCGCGCCCGCCTGTTCGGCATCGCGCCCTACACCATCCCAGGTCAGTCCATGACGCCGACGCTAAAGCCGGGTGACGTGGTCATCGCCAGCTCATGGGCCTATGCCCTGGGCGAACCGCAGCGCGGCGATCTGGTGATATTCCAGACCCCGCACTTGCCTGGCGTAAAGTTCTTACAACGCCTGATGGGCCTGCCCGGCGACAGGCTGGCCATGCGCGCCGGACGCCTGTTTATCAATGGCAAGGCGATCGACGAGCCCTACCTCAACCCCGACCAGGGCCTGGCGCAGCCGTCCAGCTTGGAAATGGCGGAACGCCTGGTGCCCGAGGGAGAGTTTTTTATGCTCGGGGATAACCGGAAAAATTCGAATGACAGCCGGTACTGGGGAACGGTAGAAAGGCAGAAGTTGATTGGCCGGGTGGAGAAGGTGCTGTAAATAGACAAAGGGTTGAGCTGCGTCATTTCTAGGCCGCTACAACAGTTGACGTTCATTTTTCGCATGGCAAAGCCATGAAGGGAGTAGCGAACATCAAGTACCTCTGGATAGTTATCTTCGGCGCCACCTTGATCTGGTCCGGAATAAACCCTAAAGATCAACTCACCTGGTTTCTCGAAGTAGTGCCCGCACTAATTGGCTTTATCCTGCTGGCGAGCACCTACAGGTCGTTCAGACTTACCCCAATTCTCTATTTTTTCATTCTTCTGCACTGCATCGTCTTGATGATCGGCGGTCATTACACCTATGCCGAAGTCCCGTTCTTTGACGGGCTCTGGGGTGCCGAAAGAAACAACTACGACAAGCTGGGCCATTTCTTCCAGGGCTTTGTTCCCGCCCTGCTAGCGAGAGAAATACTCATTCGAAAGCGCGTGGTTAATGGTGATTTCTGGCGAGCATTTATTATCGTTTCAATATGCCTGGCGTTCAGTGCCTTTTACGAACTAATCGAGTGGTGGGTTGCCCTTGCTAGTGGCGAAAATGCCGAGGCCTTCCTGGGTACTCAGGGTTATATCTGGGACACGCAATCGGATATGGGCCTTGCTCTGCTAGGCGCAATAATTTCATTACTGCTATTGGCAACCCCTCATAACCGCCAGCTTGAACGTGTGGCGAGGCCATCCGTTTATTAGCCCTCCCCGGCTGCATTCGAGTTTAAAACTCATGATGACTGGTCGATTTACTCGAAAATTCGCGCATTGAATTGGCATCAGCGCAAGGCCAAAAGCCGAACGGCAGGCACTGATCAATAAGGCCAAACCATTCGCGAATACCATTTCCATTAAGCTGCCGGTCCAACCTCAGGGCGGGAAAATATAACCAAGGCGCAAGCATGCTCGGTGCCCACAATGGCATCGCCTGGCTAACTAAACGGGGTGAACTATTCGTCCGCTGGGGCGATCCCCTTTTAGACACAGTCAGAGCGAGTCTGGCGGGCCAGCACAGCCGTACCGTGCGTCGCGCCAGGGTCGCCCAGCGATGAGGATCCGCCGTGACCACAGCCACCCACCCCAGTTACCGAAGCCTATCGAAGCCGCTCCATGCCACCTTGCATGCCACCTTGCTAGGTGCAACCGTTCCCCTGTTTCTATCCGCCACCCTGAGCGATATCGCCTACTACCGCAGCTATCAGGTGCAATGGAGCAATCTATCCTCCTGGCTGATCGCCGCAGGGCTGGTTTTCTGTGGCCTGGCGATCCTCTTCGCGTTGGCCGATCTGGCTCGGGCCAACCATGACAAGGGCCGCACACTGCTGTACTTGCTGCTCCTGCTGGCAACCGGGGCGGTGGGTTTCATCAATGCCCTCGAACACGCCAAGGATGCCTGGGCCACCATGCCTTTGGGTCTGCTTTTGTCGGCGATCGTCACCCTGCTGGCTGGCGCGGCGACCTGGATCGGTTTCAGCGGATCGCGCGCGGGAGGTGCAGCATGAGATATCCAAGCGTACTAGGCGCCCTGCCCCTGGCGTTGATTCTGGGTGCATGCGGTGGCGGCGGGCAGGATGGCCCTCAATCGTACGGCGCCGATCCAACCTTGCCCGAGCCCAACAGGAGCCTGCTGCCCAGCATGAATATCGCTGACCCGGCGCCGTGGGGCGATCGCAAGCCGAAGGTGCCGCAGAACTACAGCGTCACGGCTATCGCTACCGACCTGAAGGTCCCGCGCCAGACCCTGATCCTGCCCAACGGTGACATCCTGGTGGCGGAAGGCAAAGGCGGAAAAAAAGAGCCGAAACTCAGACCCAAGGACCTTATCGCTGGCTATATCAAGGCCAAGGGCACCACTTCGGTCAAGAGTGGCGACCGCCTGACGTTGCTGCGCGATGCCGATGGCGACGGCACCTATGAGCTGCAGAGCGTATTCGCCGACAAGCTCAATGCGCCCTATGGCTTGGCGCTGTTCGAGGGCAATCTGTATGTGGCCAACCAGGACGCGCTGGTGCGCTTCGATTATCAGGACGGCCAGACCAAGGCCAGCGGCCCGCCGAGCAAGATCACCGACCTGCCGGCGCAGATCAATCACCACTGGACCAAGTCGCTCACCGTCAGCCCCGACGGGCGCTTCCTGTATGTGGGCATCGGTTCCAACAGCAATATCACCGAGCGCGGCATGGAGGCTGAGGTCGACCGTGCCATGATCTGGCAGATCGATGCCCGGACCGGTACCCATAAACCTTATGCAACGGGCCTGCGTAACCCGACAGCGCTGGCGATACAGCCAGGTTCCGAGCAGCTGTGGGCGGTGGTCAACGAGCGCGACGAACTGGGCGCCAATCTGGTGCCGGATTATCTGACCTCGGTGCGCGAAGGCGCCTTCTACGGCTGGCCCTACAGCTATTGGGGCCAGCACGTCGACGATCGCGTAAAGCCGCAGAACCCGGACCTGGTCGCCGCCGCGATCAAACCGGACTACGCCCTGGGCTCGCACGTCGCCGCCCTCGGCCTGGACTTTTCCACCTCGGCCATGGGCAATGCGTTCGCCGAAGGCGTATTCATCGGCGAGCATGGCAGCTGGAACCGCGAAAAACCGGTCGGCTACAAAGTGGTCTTCGTGCCGTTCAGCAACGGACACCCTGCCGGCGATCCGGTCGACTTCGTAACCGGCTTTCAGACAGCCGACGGCAAGACCATGGGACGGCCGGTCGGGGTGACTGTCGACCCGCGCGGCACCCTTATCGTGGCCGACGACCTGGCGAATATTGTTTGGCGGGTGACCAGAACGCAATGATCGGTTCCTAGGGTCGCCGTGCACACCAACGCCAATACCAATTCCATTACCCAGGGCGCGCGCGGCGCACCCTACTGCCCCACGGGCGCTGCGGCGGCGGGCTTCCACCATGACCAGCCCAACGTCATTCCCGCCGCTGCAATCAGGATGGCGGCGATGCCGGCCAGTTGCATCGCCTGCAAGTGGTGGTCGAACGCCAGGTAGTCGACCAGAATCGCCACTACCGGATAGATAAACGACAGGGCCCCGACCAGGTGGGTCGGCAGTTTCTGGATCGCGCCATAGAGCAGGATGTACATCAACCCGGTGTGCAACACGCCAAGGGCGAGCAGCGCGCCCCAGGTGTTGGCATCGGCGGGCAGCGCACTGAAGTTGGCGAAGGGTGCAAGCATCAGCGTACCGACGCAGACCTGAATCAGCGCGATCAGGTGCGGCGGCGTACCTTTGAGCTGCTTCGCGACTATCGCCGCCAACGCATAGAAGAATGCCGCGCCCAGCGCCATGAGGATGCCGACCAGGTGTTCGCTGCCGATATAACCGGCGCCGGGCTTGGCCTGCACGATCAGCAGCATGCCGACGAAGGACAGGGCGAGCCAAAGCAGTTTGTTCAGGGTCAGGCGCTCGCCGAAAAACGCTGCGCCAAGACCGACCAGAATAAATGGCTGGGTGTTGTACACCGCGGTGGCGATGGCAATCGAAGCGCGCGAATAGGCGGCGAACAGTAATAACCAATTGAGTACGATCGCCACCCCGCCGAGCGCGGCGAACACCAGCAAGCGTGGCGTCAGTGTGCCGCGCAACAGCCCCAGGGTCGCACAGACCGCCAGCAGCACCGGAGCGCCTATGGCGCAGCGCCAGAACACCACATCCCATACCGGTTGGCCGGAAACCACCACGAACCAGCCGATGGTTCCTGAAATCATCATTGCTGCGGTCATTTCGACCGTGCCGCGCGCCTGGTTATTCATGGAGCACCTCTGCGAAGTCATCAGGACTTTAGAATATGACGTTGCAGCCCAGGCTTACATGATCTAAAAAAGGTAAAAATCTAGATAAATCTAATTTTATAAGTAATTTATCGATTTTTATGGAGATAAGAAAAATGCTGGACGAGATCGACCAACGCATCCTTGAAGCACTGCTGGAAGATTCGCGTATTTCCCTGAAGGCGCTCGCCGGCCGGGTCGGCCTGTCGTCCCCCGGCACTTCGGAGCGGGTGCGGCGCCTGGAAGAGCGCGGGGTGATTCGCGGCTTCACCATCGAGACCGATCCCAGGGCGCTCGGCTATCAGCTGCAGGCCATCGTGCGCATCAAACCGCTGCCCGGCATGCTGCATGTGGTGCAGAAGCTGATCGAGGAAACCCCGGAGTTCTGCGAGTGCGACAAGGTCACCGGCGATGATTGCTATATCGTGCGCCTGCACGTGCGCTCGATCGACCAGCTCGACCATATCCTCGACCGCATCGCCGACAAGGCGCAGACCAGTACGGCGATCGTCAAATCGCAGCCGATCAAACGGCGCCCGCCGGGCATTGGTCGTGTGCCCGGCAAGGCGGCGCCGATAGCGCGTAAATAGTCAGGGGCGGTTAGCGTGGCGCTTGCCATCCGTAGCCTGGGTTGAGCGTAGCGATACCCGGGAGCAAAGCGGAATACCTCAAAGCGCAACCGACGCCGCGATATGCGGATGGACCGGTCGCCCCTCCCTGGGTTACGCCTGCGGCTAACCCAGGCTACGGATCACATTCCGTAGCCGGGTGGAGCGTAGCGATACCCGGGAGCAAAGCGGAATACCTCGGAGCGCAACCGACGCCGCGATATACGGATGGACCGGTCGCTCCTCCCCGGGTTACGCCTGCGGCTAACCCAGGCTACGGATCACATTCCGTAGTCGGGTGGAGCGTAGCGATACCCGGGAGCAAAGCGGAATACCTCAGAGCGCAACCGACACCGCGATATGCGGATGGACCGGTCGTCCCTCCCCGGGTTACGCCTGCGGCTAACCCGGGCTACGAATCACATTCCGTAGCCCGGGTGGAGCGTAGCGATACCCAGGAGCAAAGCGGATACCTCAGAGCGCAACCGACGCCGCGATATGCGGATGGACCAGCCCTCTCCCCGGGTTACGCCTGCGGCTAACCCGGGCTACGAATCATATTCCGTAGCCGGATGGAGCGCAGCGATACCCGGGAGCAAAGCGGGATACCTCAGAGCGCAACCGACGCCGCGATATGCGGATGGACCGGTCGTCCCTCCCCGGGTTACGCCTGCGGCTAACCCAGGCTACGAATCACATTCCGTAGCCCGGGTGCAATCCGGGACGTGTTGGTAGCCGCAGCGCTCTCATTCCGGTTGGGTTGAGGAGCGCCAACCTACGGAAGTGGGGGATGCTTGTTGTAGGGCGGGTGCAACCCGCCCTACTGATTCGAGAATCGACAGCCCCTCACCCCAACCCTCTCCCGAGGGAGAGGGGGTAGAGAGCATCAGCCTTCGACCTGGCTCCACTGTTTGCTCAGACGTTTGTCCGATACCGCCATTTTGGTGCCGAGCTGTTGGGCGAACAGCGAGACGCGGTATTCCTCGAGCATCCAGCGATACAGCTGCAGGTTGGGGTCGCGCTTGCCTTCACGGCCGTGTTTGTCCAGGCGCGCCTGGTATTGCTCCCAATAGCCGGCCAGCTCGCCACTCCAGACCCGATCGCGCTGCACTTGCGCGCCGATCTTGTCCAGGCGCTGTTCGATCGCCTTGAGGTAGCGCGGCAGCTCCTTGAGCCATTCGCCCGGGGTTTCGCGGACGAAGCCGGGGTAGACCAGGTTGCTCAGTTGCAGCTTGATGTCGTTCAGCGCCATGGCCTGGGCCAGGTCGATCTTGCCCTTGAAGCGTTTTTGCAGGCCGTGCCAGAGCTTGAGAATCTCCAGCGTTAGTTTGGCCAGGCGTTCGGCGTGGCTGGTCCAGTCGCCGCGTTTGCGTTCGGCCAGTTGCGCCAGGGCGGCGCCGTCACGCGGCAACGTGGCCTCGCCGTCGAGGACGCAGCTGTCGAGGCTGGCCAGGAGGATGTCTTCGACCAGGGCTTCGACGCGGCCCAACTCGCGGTGCAGCAGGCCCAATTCGGTCAGGCCCGGCAGCTTGCCACGAAGGAACTTGGCCGGTTCGGCCAGTTGCTGCAGGAGCAGACGTTGCAGGGCGCGACGGTGTTGGAATTCGGCTTCGGCCTGGGTCGAGAAGCGGCCTTCCTGCACCGTTCCGCCCTCCTCAACCAGCGCCGGGTAGACGGTCATGGAGAGCCCGGCGATTTTTTGCTGGGTCTTTTCCGCCACTTCGGCAAACGCCTTGGCCTCCACCGTACGCGGCCCGTGTTCGGGCTTGGGGATGGCCAGCGCGGCCTGGCTGGCCTCGCTGAAACGCGCGGTCAGCACGGCAAGGTCGCGGCCTTCGCCGAGGAATTTGCCGTGGCTGTCGACCACTTCGAGATTCATCCGCAGGTGACTGTCGAGCGCGGTGTCAGCCTCGGCCCAGGCTTCGTCCGGCACGCGGGTACCGGTCATGCGCTGCAATTCGCGGCCGAGCGCCTGCGGCAGGTTGCCGTCGGCGAAGGCGATTTTGCTCAGGGCGGCGCCGACGAAATCCGGCACCGGCACGAAGTTCTTGCGCAGCGCCTTGGGCAGGCCGCGGACCAGGGCCATGCATTTTGCTTCCAGCAGGCCGGGCACCAGCCATTGCAGACGCTCGGCCGGCAATTGCGGCAACAGCGGCGCCGGCACGCGCAGGGTCACACCGTCGCGTGGGTGGTTGGGCTCGAAGTGATAGGTCAGCGGCAGCGTCAGCTCGCCCAGGCGCAGGGTATCCGGGTATTGCGCGGCGGTGACTTCGCTGGCGTCGCGGGCCAGCACGTCTTCTTCGCGCATGATCAGCAGTTGCGGATTCTTCGCGCTTTCGCTTTTGTACCAACTGTCGAAGGTCGCGCTCTGGTAAATCTCCGCCGGCAGGCGCGCCTGGTAATAGGCGAACAGGGTTTCCTCGTCGGCGAGGATGTCGCGGCGGCGGGCCTTGGCTTCCAGCTCGTCGAGCTGTTCGAGCAATTGCCGGTTGGCCGCCAGGCATTTTGCCCGGGAGTGAATCTCCCCGCCGACCAGGCCCTCGCGGATAAACAGCTCGCGGGATACCTCGGGGTCGATGGGGCCGTAATGCACGGGGCGGCGGCCGACCACGATCAGGCCGTAGAGGCTGATCTGCTCGTAAGCCACGACCTGACCGCGCTTCTTCTCCCAGTGCGGTTCCAAGTGATTTTTCTTGATCAGGTGCGGCGCCAGCGGTTCGATCCAGTCCGGTTCGATCTTCGCCACCATACGGGCGAACAGCTTGGTGGTTTCCACCAGCTCGGCGGCCATGATCCAGGTGGGCCGTTTTCTACCCAGCCCGGAGGACGGATGCACCCAGAAACGCCGTTGCCGCGCGCCAAGGTAGTCGCCGTCTTCGGTCTTCTGGCCGATCTGGCTGAGCAGGCCGGAGAGGATCGCCTTGTGCACGCTGGCGTAGCCTTTGGCGCGCTGCGCGGCTTCGTCTTTGTCGGCGAGTTCGTTCTCTTTGGAGGAGCCTGCCTGCTGTGGTGCGGCATCCCGACGATCCTTGGATGTCGCGGGTTGACCTGCCGATCGCTGATCGTCGGAATGCCGCACCAGAGCAAGCTCGCTCCTACCCCGCCCGCTGCTCCCTGACGACAGCTGCATATCGCGGGCGATCAGCACCAGTTGGCGGTGAGCGTCGCGCCACTCGCGCAGACGCAGATAGTTGAGGAAATTCTTCCGGCACCAGCTGCGCAACGCGCCGCTGCCCAGTTCCTGGCGTTTTTCCTCGAAGCCGCGCCAGAGATTGATCAGCGCGGCAAAATCGGAGTCGACGTCTTTCCACTGCGCGTGGGCCTGGTCGGCGGCCTGTTGGCGGTCCGACGGGCGTTCGCGTACGTCCTGCACCGACAGCGCACTGGCGACGATCAATACTTCATCAAGACTGCCCTGCTTGGCGCCTTCCAACACCATGCGGCCAAGACGCGGGTCGACCGGCAGGCGCGCCAGTTGCCGGCCCAGCGGGGTCAGCTGGCTCTCGCGATTGACCGCGGACAGCTCCTGCAACAGGTTGAAGCCGTCGCTGATCGCCTTGCCGTCCGGCGGTTCGATAAAGGGGAAATCCTCGATCGCGCCGAGGCGCAGATGCAGCATCTGCAGAATGACCGCCGCCAGGTTGGTGCGCAGGATTTCCGGATCGGTAAAGGCCGGGCGGCCATTGAAATCCTCTTCGCTGTACAGGCGCACGCAGATGCCCGGTTCCACGCGCCCGCAGCGGCCCTTGCGCTGGTTGGCGCTGGCCTGGGAGATGGCTTCGATGGGCAGGCGCTGGACCTTGACGCGGTAGCTGTAGCGGCTGATCCGCGCCGTGCCGCTGTCGACCACATAGCGAATGCCCGGCACGGTCAGCGAGGTTTCCGCAACGTTGGTTGCCAGGACGATCTTGCGGCCGGCCATCGGCTGGAAGATTTTCTGCTGCTCGGCCGGGGTCAGGCGCGCATACAGCGGCAGCACTTCGGTGAAGCGCAGGTTGGCCTTGCGCAACACCTCGGCGCAGTCGCGGATTTCGCGCTCGCCGGGGAGGAACACCAGTACATCGCCTGGGCGTTTGCCTTCGCTTTTCTCGAAGGCGGCGATTTCATCGAGGCTGGCGAGAATCGCCTGATCGACCGACAGGTCCTCTTCGACGCGGTTGCCATCCTCATCCTGTTCCGCGGTCAGCGGCCGGTACCAGGTCTCCACCGGGTAGGTGCGCCCGGAGACTTCGACGATGGGCGCACCACCGAAATGCTCGGAGAAGCGCTGCAGGTCGATGGTCGCCGAGGTGATGATCAGTTTGAGATCGGGGCGGCGCACCAGCAGGGTCTTGAGAAAGCCCAGGAGGAAGTCGATGTTCAGGCTACGTTCGTGGGCTTCGTCGACGATGATGGTGTCGTACTTTTCCAGGTAGCGGTCATGCTGGGTTTCGGCGAGCAGGATGCCGTCGGTCATAAGCTTGATCAGGGTGCTGTCTTTGCTTTGGTCCTCGAAGCGCACCTGGTAGCCGACCAACTCGCCCAGGGGCGTGCCGATCTCTTCCGCCACCCGCGTCGCCACGCTGCGCGCGGCCAGGCGCCGGGGCTGGGTGTGGCCGATCAAACCATGCACGCCGCGACCCAGCTCCAGGCAGATCTTCGGCAGCTGGGTGGTCTTGCCCGAGCCGGTTTCACCGGCGATCACCACTACCTGGTGCTTGGCGATGGCGGCCTTGATTTCGTCGCGTTTGGCGGCGATCGGCAGCGCATCGTCGTAGCGCATGACCGGCACACTGAGCTTGCGCGCCTCGACCTTGGCCACCGAGGCTTGGAAACGCTCGAGCCATTGCGCCAGCTTGGCTTCGTCCGGCGGCACTTGCTTACGCAGCTCGTGCAGTTGGCGGCGCAAGCGGTGGCGGTCGGCCAACAGCGCATGGTCGAGGTTTTTCAGCAGTTGATCAAAGGCGGGGGTCTGGTCGGTCATCGGGGCCGTAGAGAGCAATCGGTGAGGTGGGCGCGAACGCGCTGAATCGCCGATTCTGGCTTGCGCTGACGAACGCCCACGGGCATATAAAGCCGACGATTGTCGCAGATTTCCCGCCATCGCGCGCCCAGACGGATATCACCTGCAGTGCATGACAGATATTCGACGCTGGCGAGTAGACGATGGAAATAGAGAACGGCCGAATGCGGGCGGCGATTACCGGACGATTAGCGGGCGGCGACAGCCGATCTCACTGCTGGCCGCCGTAGTCGCATCAAATGGCGAGGCGCTGGCACGGCAGCCACAGCGCCCTCGCCGTCATGCATCAACTGGCCTGCTTGAGTACGCGGCGACTCACCAGGGTTTGCAGCGCCCGGAAATACACCGGCGTGCCTGTATAGGTGGGTAAGTCGGAATGCCCGATGCCTGCATATTCATCGCGCCAGTCGGCATTTTCTTCCGACGCCTTGATGCCCCAGCGCAACTGAGGGATCAGTTCCGCCACGCTTTGCGGCGAAACCATCGACTGCGCACTGACCGCCCTTGAATGCAGCACCTTATCTTCCTGGCTCAAGGTGAGCAGAATCTGCCCGTCGGGCCTAAGGGACGCATCCACTGCGTAATTGGGGAATGCCTGAATAACTAGATCCGTTCTGAGCTGCATGATGACCTCCTGAGAAATGCATTTCCGACGGTGCTGGAGTGCATATCTGGTGCCAACGCAAGACCACTTATAGATCAGTTACTTACGTAATTATTTAGAATCAGACATAGGCATTTTGCATGGTCCGGCGAAAATGCCCCGTGCAATCTGCACGATGCCTCGCCAGCAGCCCCAAAGGGCGCTGCCTGGCGTTGGCTGCCCTGCTCTGCGGGCAGTCATCGGCGGGAGAATTCGTTCGAGGCTGAGCAAAACCGGGCACAAAAAAATGCCGCTCACCAGGACGGTGAGCGGCATTTACGTTGAAGCGGCTGGCGGCTGAGCCGGAGCGCTACTTGCGGTTGAGCTTCTTCAACTCTTCATCACGCAACTCGCGGCGCAGGATCTTGCCAACGTTGGTGGTCGGCAACGAGTCGCGGAATTCCACGGCTTTGGGCACCTTGTAGCCGGTGAGGTTGCTGCGCATGTAGCTCATGACCTGCTCTTTGCTCAGGCTTTCACCCGGCTTGACCACGACAAAGACCTTGATCGCTTCTCCGGATTTTTCGTCCGGCACGCCGATAGCCGCGCACTGCAGCACGCCCGGCAAGGTCGCCAGCACATCTTCCAGTTCGTTGGGGTAGACGTTGAAACCAGAGACCAGAATCATGTCTTTCTTGCGGTCGACGATACGCATGAAGCCATCTTCCTGGATCACCGCGATATCGCCGGTCTTCAGCCAACCGTCGGCATCGATCATCTCGTCGGTGGCGTCCTGACGCTGCCAATAGCCCTTCATCACTTGCGGGCCCTTGATGCACAGTTCGCCGACGGAGCCGATTGGCTGCTCGACGCCTTCGTCATCGATCACCTTGCACAGGGTCGACGGCACAGGGATGCCGATGGTGCCGATCTGGATATTGCCGAATGGGTTGACCGAGGCCACCGGGCTGGTTTCGGTCATGCCGTAGCCTTCGCAGATCGAACAGCCGGTCACCTGCTTCCAGCGCTCGGCGGTAGCCAATTGCAGTGCCATGCCGCCGGAAAACGTGCATTTCAACGCGGAGAAGTCCAGCTTCTGGAAGTCGGCGTTATTGCACAGCGCCACGAACAGGGTATTCAGGCCGACGAAACCGGTGAACTTGTAACGCGCCAGGTCGCTGACCATTCCCGGCAGATCGCGCGGGTTGGTGATCAGCACGGTGTGGTTGCCGATCAGCATCATCGCCATGCAATGAAAGGTGAAGGCATAGATGTGGTAGAGCGGCAGCGGTGCGATGATCACTTCGCCGCCTTCGCTCAATTCAGAGCCCATCAGCGAGCGGACCTGCAACATGTTGGCGATCAGGTTGCGGTGGGTCAGCATCGCGCCTTTGGCCACCCCGGTGGTGCCGCCGGTGTATTGCAGCACCGCGACATCGCCGGACTGCGGGCTGACTTCGGCGACAGTCTTGCCGCGCCCCTTGGCCAGCGCAGCGGTGAGTTTGACAGCCTGCGGCAAGTTGTAGCCCGGGACCATCTTCTTCACATACTTGACCATGCCGTTGACCAGCAAGCGCTTGAGTGGCGCGAGCATGTCGCCGACTTCGGTAACGATGACGGTCTTCACCCCGGTCTTGGGCAGCACCTGTTCGGCCAGGTACGCCATATTGGCCAGGCACACCAGCGCCTTGGCACCGGAATCGTTGAACTGGTGTTCCATTTCCCGCGTGGTGTACAGCGGGTTGGTGTTGACCACGATCAGCCCAGCGCGCAACGCGCCGAAAACCACGACCGGGTACTGCAGCAGGTTGGGCAGTTGTACGGCGATACGATCGCCCGGCTGCAGCTCGGTATGCTGCTGCAGGTAGGCGGCGAAAGCGCCGGACAATTCATAGAGATCGCCATAGGTGAGGGTCTTGCCGAGGTTGCTGAACGCCGGCTTGTCAGCGAAGCGTTGGCAGGACTCCCGCAGCACCGTCTGAATATTCGGGTACTGGTCTGGATTGATTTCGGCAGGAATCCCAGCAGGATATTTATCCTTCCAGAAGTTTTCGATCATGGGAGTCCACTCCTAAACGACAGCTGATTCTCCGCCGCTTGGAGGGCGGATATTTTTGTTTTATTGCGCAGGTTTTGCCAACCATGCGGCAAAAAAGCGCGCCGAGCGTAGCACCTTTACCAAGGACCGCCTAGCATCAAATAAGGGCTACCAGTCCCAATGTGACCAGAACGCACCAATTCGGTCACATTGGGATAGCGCTGAATAATGCGCCTGAAATCAGCTGAGCTTAGGCGATATCGCGCAGTTCACGGCGCAGGATCTTGCCGACCGGGGTCATCGGCAGGGCATCGCGGAAGACGATGTGCTTGGGTACCTTGTAGCCGGTGAAGTTTTCCTTGCAGAAGGCCTTCAGCTCCTCAGCCGTGAGCCCGCCGTCACGGGCGACCACGAACAGCTTCACCGCCTCCCCCGACTTCTCGTCCGGTACCCCGATGGCCGCGCAACTGGCGACTTTCGGGTGCGCCATGACCACATCTTCGATTTCGTTGGGGTACACGTTGAAGCCGGAAACGATGATCATGTCCTTCTTGCGATCGACGATGCGCACGAAGCCGTCGGGGTCGATCACCGCGACATCTCCGGTCTTGAACCAACCCTCTGCGTCGAGCACCTCGGCGGTGGCCTCCTCGCGCTGCCAGTAGCCTTTCATCACCTGCGGGCCCTTGATGCACAACTCGCCGCGCTCGCCCAGGGGCTGCTCGTTGCCGTCGTCGTCGATCACCTTGAACGCGGTGCCCGGCACCGGAATGCCGACCGTGCCCAGGCGGGCTTGATCGCCGTAGGGATTGGTGCTGGCCACCGGCGCCGTTTCGGTCAGGCCATAGCCTTCCACCACGCTACAACCGGTAACGGCTTGCCAACGCTCGGCGGTGGCTTTGACCAGGGCGGTACCGCCGGAGTTGGTGACCTTCAGCTTGGAGAAATCCAGGTTCTTGAATTCAGGGTGTCCCATCAACGCGACGAACAACGTATTGAGGCCCAGCAATGCGGAGAACTGCCACTTGCCGAGTTCCTTGACGAAGCCCGCGATATCGCGCGGGTTGGTGATCAGCACGTTGTGGTTGCCGTTGACCATCATGCACATGCAGTTCGCGGTGAACGCATAGATATGGTAGAGCGGCAGCGGCGCGATCATGATCTCCTGGCCCTGCTTCATCAGCGGCGAGCCGTCCGGGCCGTGCTGCGACAGGCAGGCGTCGACCTGCAACATGTTGGCTACCAGATTACCGTGGCTGAGCATCGCGCCCTTGGCCACCCCAGTGGTACCGCCGGTATACTGCAACACGGCGATGTCGTCATGACCGACCTTGACTGGCTTGAGCGCATAGCCCTGCCCCTGCTTGAGCGTCTTCTTGAACGGCACGGCCTGGGGCAGATGGTAATCGGGCACCATCTTTTTCACGTACTTGACCGCGCCGTTGACCAACCAGCCCTTGAGACCCGGCTGCAGGTCGCCCATGCGCGCCTCGATCAGGTAGTCGATCTGAGTGTCGACCAGCACCTCCTGCACCAGCTTGCCGAACATGTTCAGGTAGACCAGCGCACGCACGCCGGCATCCTTGAACTGGTGGCGCATTTCGCGGGCGGTGTACAACGGGTTGGTGTTGACCACGATCAGCCCGGCGCGCATGGCGCCGAACACCGCGATCGGGTATTGCAGGATATTCGGCATCTGCACGGCGATGCGCTCGCCGGGCTGCAGATCAGTGTGCTTTTGCAGGTAGCCGGCGAAGGCCGCCGACAGACGATCCAGCTCGGCGTACGTCAGCGTCACGCCCATGTTGCTGAAGGCCGGACGGTCGGCGAATTTCTTGCACGAGCGTTCGAAGACTTCGATCACCGACTTGTAGGCGTCCAGTTCAATTTCGTTGGGTACGCCAGCCGGGCGCTTATCGCTCCAGAAATCTACGTGCATTATTATTGTCCTCTTCCCCTGAAAGTAGTGATCTGCTGAACTGAGGGCCTTGAATGCGGCTTTGCATGCATTCAAGGCCCGCCAGGCTGCGCGCAGTATTATTGTGGGTTGAAGCGACGTTAGCAGCTCTTCGACAGGGCGCAAATACTTGGACAGGCGTCATTAACCCTGTGAATCTTCCATTACTCCCCGGCGCTGTGAAAAGCCGGGCCGCTGGCCCTACAATGCCCGACTTTGTAAGGCCCAACCTTTGCAGGCTCAAGGATTCGCCATGCACCATGACGCGTTTTGGCTCAACAGCAGCGATACCACCCCTCTATATGTCAATCGCTGGTACGGCGATCAGCCGCCCAAAGCAGTAGTGATGGTCGCCCACGGCATGGCCGAGCACAGTGGCCGCTATGCCCGCCTGGCGCAGGCCCTGGTCGAAGCCGGCTTTGAGCTGTACGCCCACGATCAGCGCGGCCATGGCAAAACCGCCGAGCATGGCACCCTTGGCCATTACGCCGACGAAAACGGCTGGCAACTGGTGGTCGGCGACCTGGCATGCCTCAACCACCATATCCGCCAGCAGCATCCTCAGGCGCCGATCTTTCTGTTCGGCCACAGCATGGGCAGCTACATCGCCCAGGCCTACCTGATGCAGCACAGCAGCAGCCTGCAAGGTGCGATCATCTCGGGTTCCAACTATCAATCGCCGCTGCTCTACCGCCTCGGCCGGCTGATTGCGCGCTTCGAGCGCTGGCGCCAGGGCAAGACCGGCTTGAGCCCGCTGATCGACTTCCTATCGTTCGGCTCGTTCAACAACGCCTTCAAGCCCAACCGCACCGCTTCCGACTGGCTGAGCCGCGACCCGGCGGAAGTCGACAAATACATCAACGACCCGCTGTGCGGTTTCCGCTGCAGTAACCAGTACTGGTGCGACCTGTTTGGCGGCCTGCTGCAGATCACCCCGGTGGATAACCTGGCGCAGATCGACAGCGACCTGCCGTTGCTGGTGATCGGTGGCGCCCGTGATCCGGTCAGTGACGGCAAACGCCAGGCGCACCTCGCCGACGCCCTGCGCCGCGCCGGGAACAAACACGTACAACTGCAAATCTACCCGGACGCCCGCCATGAGCTGCTCAATGAAAGCAACCGCGACGAAGTGACCGCCTATCTCATCCAATGGCTGGAGCAGGCCTTGCGCCAGCCCCGCCAGCGCCTCGCCAAACCCCAGGAGATTCCCGCATGACGCAAAGCAGCAACACGCCTTACGAAGCGCTTGAAGTCGGTCAGACCGCCAGCTACAGCAAAACCGTCGACGAGCGTGATATTCAGTTGTTCGCCGCCATGTCCGGCGACCGCAACCCGGTGCACCTGGATGCCGAATACGCCGCCACCACCATGTTCAAGGAACGTATCGCCCACGGTATGTTCAGCGGTGCGCTGATCAGCGCCGCGGTGGCCTGCGAGCTGCCCGGCCCCGGCACCATCTACCTGGGCCAGACCATGCGCTTCACCTTGCCGGTGAAACTCGGCGACACCCTGACGGTACGCCTGGAGATTCTCGAAAAGCTGCCGAAGTTTCGCGTGCGCGTCGCCACCCGCGTGTTTAACCAGAGGGACGAGCTGGTAGTCGACGGCGAAGCGGAAATCCTCGCGCCACGTAAACAGCAAACCGTCGAGCTCGCCGAACTACCTCCCATCACCATCGGCTGACCCGCCACAGGGGCGAGGCTGGCCACATGAGCCCAGCTCGCCCTGTCGGCTTTTCCGGAGAAAAATATGTCCCTGTCCATGTACCACGCATCCGTCCCGGTCTTTACCCGTCAGTTGAACAACCTCTCGACCATCCTCGGCATCGCCGCCGCCAATGCCGAAGCCAGAAAGATCGAACAGAGCGTATTGCTCAATGCGCGTCTGGCCCCGGACATGTTCCCCCTGAGCCGCCAGGTACAGATCGCTTGCGACGGCGTGAAAACGGGTGCCGCGCTGCTGGCCGGCATCGAAGCACCGAGCTACGCCGACGACGAAACCAACCTTGCCGAGCTGCAGGCACGTATCGCCAAGACCCTGAGCTTCCTGCAGAGCATCGACGCTGCGCAGATCGATGGCAGCGAGGCGCGCACTGTGACCCTCAAACGCCGCGACAAGGAAACCCACTTCCAGGGCCAAGCCTTTTTGCTCGATCACGTGCTGCCCAACTTCTATTTCCACCTGACCACTGCCTACGCCATCCTGCGCCACAACGGCGTCGACATTGGCAAACGCGACTTTCTCGGCACTCGCTGAGAGCGGCCGCCTCTTGCCCTGAACGGTGGGAGGCGCTGTTGTTTTCACAGCCGCTCAGGCGTTCTGGGCGCTGAAGCACGTCGTCCGTGGGCGGCGAAGAACGTCGAGGTTACGACCATGACAGAGGTGGCTTATGTATACCGGTAGTTGCTTGTGCGCTGGCGTGCAGTTCCGCATCGATGCCCAGCTGGAACCCATTCAGCTATGCCATTGCTCGCAATGCCGTAAAGCCCAGGGCGGCCCCTTCGCCAGCAACATCCCGGTAAACCTCGCCGACTTCCAGCTGCTCAGCGGCGCCGAATTGCTCAGTGCCTTTGCCTCGTCGCCGGGCAAACAGCGATTATTCTGCCGACGATGCGGCTCGCCGGTTTACAGCCGCAAAGACAGCCTGCCAGGCGTGCTGCGGATCAGGGCCGGGCTGATCAACGAATCCCTGGCGAGCAGACCCATTGCCCACTGCCATACCGCGTCCAAGGCTAACTGGTGGAGCATCGACGACGACCTGCCGCAATTCGATGAAGGCTATATCCCGCCCGTACCTCAGTCGCCGCAGGCATAGCGACAACGCCCGACCGGCTTGGCTGACGCAGCCCCGGCGCCAACCACTGATGGCGCGCACCGCCAGAAATAAAAAAAGGCGACCGAAGTCGCCCAAATTGCCTTGCGTGCCCCTTTATCCGGAGGATCAGCCTTGCTTGCGCTTGTGCGAATCCTTCCAGATGAAATAACCGACTCCAGCGAAGAAGGCGACCATCAGTCCGACGGTGCCAATACCGGCAAGAACTACGACATCGATAAACATGGTTGCCTCCTGAGTGAATCCGCTGCATGGCTTCAAATTAACAGGAGGGAAAAGGCCGCTATTGATCTGGGTCAAGGGTGCCGGGGTAGCTCGGGGCAAACGCCATGAATACTGATCCAGATCAACAATTCGGCAGGAGTGGACGAGGCTGACGACGGGGCGCGGGAGGAGCGCCACTGACGGGCCGCTGAGCGCTACCTCTGCACGAACGTAGCGCGCCCGCAATAGCTGGCTAGTGTCGCCTCAGCCATGAAGTGTTGGTGCACTGGGTGGGAGAGGCTTTAGCCGCGACGCTTTCGGCGCCGTTAAGGTCAATCGCGGCTAAAGCGGGATGCCGCCCAGCGGGGAGCCGCCCGGCTCCGCCCATGGAAAGCGACCAATGATTGGTGCCGCGACACTAGCTCTTCTTCGGTTTGCCCTTGGGCTTTTTCTTGCCTTTGGGGATCGGCATGGCCAACTCGAAGGCTTCACGCATTTCGTCGAGTTTCTTGTCGCGCAGGTCGTGAATACGCTTGCCGCGCTCGGCGGCGAAGTCGATCAATTTACCGTCGTCATTCATTTGCTGTTCTGCTCATGGCTCTGGTTGCTCATAGGACGACAGGATAAAGCGAAAGGTCAAATTCAGTCTCGCGGCGCAAGGCATGCGCGTTTTCGCGATCTGGTGCTGCCAATGATGCTGGGTCGGCCCCTCCATGACCAGTAGCGAACCGTGATTGAGCGGCAACGAGTGCTCGATACGGTTCTGCCCCTTGCGCCGCAGGTCGAAACGTCGGCAAGCGCCCAGGTTCAGCGAAACGATGTGCGGATTGCAGCCCAGCTCGGCCTCGTCGTCGCTGTGCCAGCCCATGGAGTCCTGACCGTCACGGTAATAGTTGAGCAACACGCCGTTGAGCGGCAGCCCCAGGGCCTCAACCAGGTGCGCGCGAATCTGCGCGAGCAATGGCGTCCAGGGCAACGGCTGGTGAGTCAAGCCGGAGTAGCGGTAGGCGGCTTGCGCGTCACCGTACCAGGCCACCAGGCGCGGCACCGGATATTCGCGGCCATACAGCCGCACCTGCGGTTGCTGCCAGGGCGTTTCGGCGATCAATTGCGCCAGCCAGCGGTCCGCCGTGGCCGGCTCCAGCCAATCGGCATGAAAACGCAGCTCGGCGTCGGGCAGGTGCAATAAAGGGTCGTCGAACAGGTTCACGGTGGCGATTCAGCGGTGGGGTGGGCGAATACTGCGCGGTTCACACTTCGACATCCACCCAAAGCCCCTGACGTGGCAGTTCGTCGAGCAGCGCTGCGTCGGCCTCGGCCACTTCGCCTTCGGCCAGCTCTTCCGCGCTGTAGCCATGGCGACGCTGACGACGCCGCTGCTCCTCACGCAACAGCGCCTCGGCTTCCTGGGGATGCCGCTTGTCCAGGCTCACACCGCTTTCCTTGCTGCTCTCGGCGGCAGCCGTTACCGGCGGCACCTCCGGTTTAGGCTTGATCGCATCCTGCTGCACGGTAACCGGCACCAGACTGTGGGGGATCGGCGGTAGCACGTTGTTCACCCTCCTTTGATCAGGCTTTCGGCCACAGGCACCGCGACTTTAGCGGCGTCTGGCTACACTTTCGCCTTAGCTAAGCATACCCGCTGACGCCTGCATATGGACGCCGCCATCAGCTCGCGCCCCAAGGGGCGCGGAAGCAGCCGCCGCGCCAAACCACCTAGCCTGCGCAGCGTGCATAAATACTGGAGGAGTGCTGGCTGCAGCGAGTAACTTTTTCACAACCTCCAGGCCGGGTCCGTTACCATAGCCGGCTTTTTCACGCGGGAGACAGACAGGCATGGCGCAATATCAACCGGGGCAACGCTGGATCAGTGACAGCGAGGCAGAGTTGGGTTTGGGAACCGTCCTCATGCAGGATGGACGCATGCTCACCGTGCTCTACCCGGCCACCGGCGAAACCCGTCAGTACGCCACTCGCAATGCCCCGCTGACCCGTGTGCGCTTTTCCCCGGGCGACGAGATCACCCACTTCGAAGGCTGGAAGCTGACCGTGCAGGAAGTCGACGACGTCGACGGTTTGCTGATCTACCACGGCCT
Source organism: uncultured Pseudomonas sp. (assembly GCF_946885955.1). The sequence continues at coordinate 21,081 of NZ_CAMPHI010000015.1, read as the reverse complement.
CAACGCCCAGCACCAGAACGTCACCCTGCCAGAAACCCAGCTGTCCAACTTCATCCAGTTCCGCCTGGCCAGCGATCGCCTGTTCGCCGGGCAGATCGACCCGCTGTCCTGGTTCGCCCTGCGCTATCGCACTCTGGAACTCACTAGCAAGCAGCTGCAGTCCTCGCTCTGGGGCTTGGGCGGGGTGCGCGCGCAACCGATCGCCCATCAACTGCACATTGCCCGTGAAGTCGCCGACCGCATCGCGCCACGCGTGCTGTTGGCCGACGAAGTGGGCCTGGGCAAGACCATCGAAGCCGGCCTGGTGGTGCACCGTCAATTGCTCTCCGGGCGCGCCAACCGTGTGCTGATCCTGGTACCGGAAAACCTCCAGCACCAATGGCTGGTGGAAATGCGCCGACGCTTCAACCTGGATGTCGCGCTGTTCGACGCCGAGCGCTTTATCGAAAGCGATGCCAGCAACCCGTTCGAAGACTGCCAACTGGCGCTGGTCGCACTGGAATGGCTGTGCGAGGACGAGAAAGCCCAGGACGCACTGTTCGCCGCCGGCTGGGATCTGCTGGTGGTCGACGAAGCCCATCATCTGGTCTGGCATCCCGAGAGCGTTAGCCGCGAATACGCCCTGGTCGAGCAGCTTGCCGAGGTCATCCCAGGCGTACTGCTGCTCACCGCCACCCCGGAACAGCTCGGCCAGGACAGCCACTTCGCCCGCCTGCGCCTGCTCGACCCGCATCGCTTCCATGACCTGGAGGCGTTCCGCGCCGAGAGCGCCAACTACAAACCGGTCGCCGAAGCGGTGCAGGAACTGCTGGACCAGGGCCGACTGTCGCCCGCCGCGCATAAAACCATCCATGATTTCCTCGGCGCCGAAGGCGAAGCGCTGCTCGGCGCCGTCAACGACGGCGACAGCCAGGCCGCGGCGCGCCTGGTGCGCGAGCTGCTCGACCGCCACGGCACGGGCCGTTTGCTGTTCCGCAACACCCGCGCCGCGGTGCAGGGTTTCCCCGAGCGCGAGCTGCACGCCTACCCGCTGCCGAGCCCGGATCTGTACATGGAACTACCGATCGGCGAACACCCGGACCTGTACCCGGAAGTCAGCTACCAGGCCCAGGCCGAAGTCGACGAAGATCAGCGCTGGTGGCGTTTCGACCCGCGCGTCGAATGGCTGATCGACACCCTGAAGATGCTCAAGCGCACCAAGGTGCTGGTGATTTGCGCCCACGCCGAAACCGCGATGGACCTGGAAGACGCCCTGCGCGTGCGTAAAGGCATCGCCGCCACGGTGTTCCATGAGGGCATGAACATCCTCGAACGCGACCGCGCCGCTGCCTATTTCGCCGATGAAGAATTCGGCGCCCAGGTGCTGATCTGCTCGGAAATCGGCAGCGAGGGCCGCAACTTCCAGTTCGCCCACCATCTGGTGCTGTTCGACCTGCCGGCCCACCCGGACCTGCTCGAGCAACGCATCGGTCGCCTCGACCGGATCGGTCAGAAGCACCGTATTCAGTTGCACGTGCCGTACCTGGAAAACAGCCCGCAAGAACGCCTATACCAGTGGTACCACCAGGCGCTCAACGCCTTCCTCGCCACCTGCCCGACCGGTAATGCCCTGCAACATCAGTTCGGTGCGCGCCTGCTGCCGATGCTGGAAAGCGCCGACGATGGCGAATGGCAGAGCCTGGTGGACGAAGCCCGCAGCGAACGCGAGCGCCTGGAAAGCGAGCTGCATGCCGGCCGCGACCGTCTGCTGGAGCTCAACTCCGGCGGCGCCGGTGAAGGCGAAGCTTTGGCCTCCGCGATTCTCGAACAGGACGATCAATTCGCCCTGCCGATCTATATGGAGCAGTTGTTCGACGCCTTCGGCATCGACAGCGAAGACCACTCCGACAACGCCCTGATTCTGCGTCCCAGCGAGAAGATGCTGGATGCCAGTTTCCCCCTCGGCGACGACGAAGGCGTGACCATCACCTACGATCGCGACCTGGCCCTGGCCCGCGAAGACATGCAGTTCCTCACCTGGGAACACCCCATGGTGCAAGGCGGCATGGACCTGGTGCGCTCCGGCTCGATGGGCAATACCGGCGTAGCGCTGATCAAGAACAAGGCGCTGAAACCCGGCACCGTGTTGCTCGAACTGCTTTACGTCAGCGAGGTGGTGGCGCCCCGCGCGCTGCAACTGGGTCGCTACCTGCCGCCGCTCGCCCTGCGCTGCCTGCTCGACGCCAACGGCAACGACCTGGCGCACAAGGTGGCCTTCGAGACCCTCAACGACCAGCTGGAAAGCGTGCCACGCGCCAGCGCCAACAAGTTCGTCCAGGCCCAGCGCGACAGCCTCAACCCGCTGATCAACGCCGGCGAAGAAAAAACCGCCCCGCGCCACCAGGCCCGGGTCGAGGAAGCCAAAGGTCGCCTGGCCGCCGAAACCGACGAAGAGCTGGCCCGCCTGACCGCCTTGCAAGCGGTCAACCCGAGCGTACGTGACAGCGAACTGGACGCCCTGCGCCAGCAGCGCGAACAAGGCCTGGCGATGCTCGACAAAGCGGCGTTGCGCCTGGAAGCGATTCGGGTGCTGGTAGCGGGTTAACAGGCCCCGTAGGGCGGACATGCCTAAGGCTTGTCCGCCGTTGGCCGGTCAGCGTGGGACAAGGCTTCGCCAAATTCACAAAAACCACCGCCCGTAGCCCGAATAAGCGCCAGCGCAATCCGGGAACGCTCTTCCTGCGATCAACTGCGTCGAATCAACCAGATACCGGCGGCTATCAGCCCGTAGCCCGGAAGAAATGCGGAAAACCTGCGCCAGCACCATCGCTCCCGGATTGCGCCAAAGGCTTATTCGGACTACGAAATCCCCATCCAGTTGAGCAGGTTGGGTCGGGCCGCGCAGGTTAGCGGCGATTCACGGCTCAAATAGCGACATCGCCGCCAGCCATCGCGTAACCCAACAAGGTCGCTATGCGGTGGATCGAACTTGCCCCCAACGCCCAACACTCGACATGCTGGCAAACTGCTAGAGTCAATTGCATCGCCGTCGAAGCCCATGCCGCAGGGAGGAGCATTCGGTGCCTGCACGTCCCACTTCCCGTCTGTTTCGCCGGGCTCTCGGCGCGCTTTGTCTGGCGACGCTGGTGCTGCTGCCGCTATTGCACCTGTGGCCCGCCCTCGATGGCCTGAACCATGCCCATCTTGACTGGCTGCTCCGGCAACGCGCCGCCGAGCGGACCCCGGACCCGGGCCTGTTGCTGATCGATATCGACGACCTGAGCTTGCAGGCCATGGCAGGCGAAGCCGGCAAGTGGCCCTGGCCACGCTCGTTGCACGGCGAGTTGCTGGAATACCTATTGGCGCAGCAACCGCGGGCGGTGGCCTTCGATGTGATGTTCAGCGAGCCGGACCAGTTCAACCCGGACGCCGACAGTTATTTCGCCGAAGTGCTGCACAGCAGCAATAGGGTCTACCTCGCCGCCCTGGTACAACAACCGGCCGAGGGCAGCCTGCCGCCGTTGCTGCGCGACTATCCCGAAGAAACCTGGCAAGCCCCGGCCCAACGGGGTGCGACGGGCGAGCGTGGCCTGCTGTTATTACCCAATGCCGTGCCCAGCCCCCTGTGGCGCCTGGGCAATATCAACTTCCGCGCGGACAGCGATGGCATCGGCCGCCATTACGAGCTGTACCGCCAGTTCGGCGAGTGGCGCCTGCCCAGCCTGCCGGCCCGTATCGCCCATGACCTCGGCGTGGCATTGCCTGCGCATAACAGCCAATTGCTCGACTGGCCCAGCACCAGCCGCCTGCCCTACCCGCGCCTGCCTTACGCCGCGGTACTGGCCGCCGCACGCGGACAAGGCGAAACGCTGCCGGCGGAGCTGTTCAAGGACAAAATCATTGTCGTCGGCACCACCGCCTCGGGCCTGCACGACTTGCGACCCACACCTTTGGATACGCTCTACCCGGCGCCCTTCATTCTGATGACCGCGATCGACAACCTGCTCAACGGCAGCCGGTTGCGCCAGGTCGACAGCTGGATCGAACTGCTCGCGCCCTTCCTTCTGCTGCTGGGCTTGAGCACGCTATTGATGCGCGAACGGCTGCCCGCCGCCTTCGCCCTCTGCCTGCTCGGCAGCCTCAGCCTGCTGGCCGGCAGTTATGCCCTGGCCTTGCAGGGGTTGCTGGTTGGGGTAGTCGCGGGGCTGATCAGCTTATGGTTACTGCTTGCCGCGGCCCTGACCCTGTTCTACCTGCGCCGGCGCCAGCAGTTGCAGGACACCATCCGCCTGTTCAGCCGTTTTATGGACCCGGTGGTGGTCACCCAGTTGGTCGCTCGCGACGATCCCGAAGCCTTGCTGGCCAGCAAGGAATGCCAACTCACGGTGCTGTTTTCCGATATCCGCAGCTTCACCACCCTCTCGGAAAAACACAGCGCCGCGGAAATCGTGCGCCTGCTCGAAGGCTATTTCAGCAGCCAGGTAGAGGTGCTGTTCAAGCACCAGGCGACACTCGACAAGTTCATCGGCGACGCCATCATGGCCTTCTGGGGCGCGCCGCTGGACAACCCGAACCAGGCCGACCAGGCCATTCTCGCGGCCATGGAGATGCTCGACAATCTCGACGCCTTCCGCCGCGATTACGACTGCCCGGATTTCGACATCGGTATCGGCCTGCACACCGGGCCGGCGGTGGTGGGTCTGGTCGGTGCCCGTCAGCGTTACGACTACACTGCAATAGGCGACACGGTGAATCTGGCCAGCCGCATCGAAGGGCTGACCAAGGGCCGCGCTCACCTGTTGGTTTCCGCTGCCACGATGCAAGCCTGCAGCCTCCCCCTGGACTTCATCGCGCAAGGCGAACACCAGGTCAAAGGCCGGGCGGAAGCGGTCAGCCTCTTCGAACCCAGAGCCAGAACCCCAAAGGAGACGTGATGAACAGAGTTCTCTTTACCGCGCTCGGCGTGCTGCTGTCGGTCTGTTACAGCGCCACTGGCCTGGCCGAGCAGCGCGCCGCGCAAACCGTGCAAGCGACCGAACTGCGCGCCGAACCGACGAATGGCGCAAACGCCCTGGCGCATCTGGACAAACAGGCGCCCGTGTTGGTGCTGCAACGCCAGGGCGGCTGGTATGAGGTGCAGACCGCCAGCGGCCAACGCGGCTGGCTGCCCCTGCTCAGCCTGCGCTTCGACAAGAACGCCCAGGCCCGCAGTAGCGATCTCGGCAACCTGCTCAATCTGGGCCAGACCAAGCCGGCCAGCGGCGTGGCCACCGGGGTGCGCGGCATCAGCGACGAAGAATTGCGCAGTGCCAAGGGCAGCCTGCCGGATAACGTGCAAACACTGGAAAGCTTTGCCGTCAGCCCAGGTCAGGCGCGCTCGTTTGCCCAAAAAGGCGGCTTGCACAGTAAAGCCCTGCCCTATGCCCCCCGCTAACTATGTGGTTGAAGTCTGAGGTAACCGCCATGCTCAAGCTAACCACCGCACTGTCCCGCCCTCTGCTCCTCGGTGCATTGATCAGCCTTAGCGCCTGCCAGGGCCTGGAAGGCCTGAACGTACAGGGCGTCGATCTGGGCAAACTGGCCAGCGCCGGCCAACACCTGACCAACATGGGCCAGAAAAGCGCCGACGAGGAACTGGTCATCGGCCGCAACACCGCGTCTGTCCTCTTGCAGAAAGCCTCGGTATTGAACAACCCGGCGCTGCAGGCCTATGTCAACCAGGTCGGCCTGTGGGTCGCCCAGCACAGCGAACGACCGGATCTGCAGTGGCGCTTCGCGGTGCTCGACAGCCCGCAGGTGGCCGCCTATGCGGCGCCGGCCGGGTATATCTTCATCACCAGCGGCATGCTCGCGCGCATGCAGAGCGAAGCCGAACTGGCGGGTGTATTGGCCCACGAAGTCGCACATGTGGTTCAACAGCACCACCTCAAGGCGATCCAGCAGCAGGCGCAGACCGGCCTGCTCACCGACCTCGCGACCCTGGCCGTACAGGCCGGCGCCGCCAAGAGCGGCGACAGCAGCAAAACCGCACTGACCGACAAATTCAGCCGTAGCGTCGGCGATCTATATGCCCGCGGCCTGGATCGCGGCGACGAATACGAAGCCGATGCCATGGGCGCGGTAATCGCCACCCGCGCCGGCTACGACCCCTACGGCCTTGCTGGCGTGCTGCAAACACTGGCCACCATGCGCCAGGACGACTCGGCGCTGACCGGCTTCCTCAAGGTACACCCCAATATCGGCGACCGCTTGCAGCGTCTCGAACCCGTTTATCAATACATCGACGCCCATGCCAACGGCCCATCGCAGAGCCTGGATACGCGCTATCGCCAGGCCTTGGGAATGAACCCCTGAGAGGCGAATCCGCCCTTGTAGCCCGGATGAAATCCGGGAATGTTTGTGTGGCGGATACCGACCCCCGGATTGCATCCGGGCTACGGGGTGCCCTGCGAGTCCTCAAACGCCGCGCGGATGCCCGGCTGCTGCGCAGCTCGGTTCGTAATCGCAGACGTGGTGGCTGAACGGCGAATGGGTATGTACCCCGGGCGGGCCGCTTACCTGGTAGCAGCGGCTGGCGATAAACAACTGCACCAGCTCGCCATCGAGCAGGCCGCTGGCGGCTTCGCTCTTGAGGATATCCAGGGCGCGCTCCAACGGCATCGCCGGCTTGTAGGGGCGATCGGCGGCGGTCAGGGCGTCATAGATATCGCAGATGGTCATGATCCGCGACGCACAGGGAATCGCATCGCCGACCAGGCCTTTGGGGTAACCGCTGCCGTCGAGTTTTTCGTGATGGGCACCGGCAATATGCGGCACCCCCTGTAGGTCCGGGGTCCAGGGAATCAGGCTGAGGAACTCCTGGGTGTGCACCACATGGCGTTCGATCTCGGCCCGCTCCTCGGCGGTCAGGCTGCCCTTGCGCACCGCCAGGGCGCCGAACTCGCCCTCGCTGAGTAAACTGATCAGGCAATTGCCCGGGGCCTTGACCAGTTCGCCCTGAATCTCCTGCAAATGCTGGAAATCGCCTTCGCTGAGCATGGTCGGCTCGTTGGCCTGGAGAATGTTGTTCAGGTAACGGTCGAGGCGCTCGCACTCCTTGGCCAATTCCGCCTCCAGTTGCACGCGGCGCTCGTCGCTGAGGCCACCCTGATGCCGGTAGGCATGCAGCATCTTGCGCAAGGTCTGGTTATGCAGGTTCTCCTTGGCCAGGGCGACCCGGTAGCGCAGGTTCTCCAACACCGGCTCGGACAACTTCTTGGCCTTGACCAACACGTGCTCGCGCACCCCGACCTTGCCGAAATCATGCAGCAAGGCAGCGTAACGCAGCTCGCGCAAACCATCGTCACTCAGCGCCTGCTCGCGTAATGCGGAGTGTGGCGCATGGGGCAGTTGGCCGGCCAAGGCCAGGCAGAGCTCGGCGACCCGGAAGGAATGGCCGCTGGTGGTCGGGTCGCGTTGCTCGATGGCGAACACCGAGGCCTGCACGAAGCCGTCGAACAGGCGGCTGATATCGTCCAGCAACTGGCGGTTTTCGATGGCCACCGCGGCCTGGCTGGCCAGGGCGCGTAGCGATACCGCGGTCTCCTCGTCGAAGGCGATCAGCTCGGGGTCGAATTCATCGCCGCCGCTGCGCTGGCGGTTGATGAACTCCAGCACGCCGACCACCTCATGCCGATGATTGAGCATGGGAATCGCCAGCAGCGACATGGTCCGATAGCCCATCTGCAAATCGAAGGAACGGTTGAAACGATAAGGCGCGTCCTCGGCAATGGCGTAGGTATCGGCGATATTCAGTTCGGTACTGGTCAGCGCCACATAACCGGCAATCGAGGCCTTGCTCAAAGGAATGCGCTGATCCTGAAAGCTGTTCTGGCTCAAGGTGCCGTTCTGGGTCAGCTTGAAGATCAACTGCGAGGGCCCATTGGCGCGCCGGTCGACCAGAAACAACGAAGCCGCATCGCTGTTGGACAGGCGCCGGCCCTCGATCAGGATTTTCTCCAGCAAGCGGTCCAGATCGCGCTCCGCCGACAGCGCCAGGCCGACGTCGACCAGCTTGCTCAGGTCGTCGCGCTTGCCGGCCAGGGCGGCGGCCAATTGCTCGGTTTGCTGCGTGAGGGCATGTTGTTCGAGGGCAAAGCGCAGCAACGCGTTCAGCTCATCGGCGCTCGCCGTCGCCGGCAACGGCAGGACCCCGGGCAGATCCATGCAACCGACCAGCAGCGCCCCGCAGCCCTGCCAGTCATCCAGGGGCCGCAACGCCAGCAAGGTATCGTCCAACAGCACCAGCGCCAGCTCCGTCGGCAGGTTGCGCGGGTCTTCGAGCTGGCGCAAACCCAGCGGGCAGCGCTGCAGATAGGCGTGCAGTGGGTGCCGTTCGAGGCCCGTACTATGACCGAGGAGAAGACTGGAGATCACCGCCATGACAAGACCCCACGCAAACCAGTTGCAGGAATGTCACTGAGTATTGCACAAGATCCCCGGCTTACCTGGCCATATGCTAGCCCTCGACGCGCCTCAGCTCTCCGCCTGCAAACGCAAGCTCTGCTGCATGCTGCTCGCATCCGCAACGAAGCAGCGCGAGGCCTGCACTAGGGCCAGCATGGTGACGAACAAGGCGCCGGGTATCAGCAACATCGCATCGTGCAGACCGACCGCCTTGAAGGCTTCGCTCATCTCCCCAGCGCCAGCGGCGAGCATCGCCGCTTCGGCGAAATGATCGGACAGCAGCCCCACCGCCAATGGCCCCAGGCCGCCGCCGAGCAAGTACAGCCCGGCGAAGAACAGCGCCATCGCGGTGGCACGCAAGCGCGGTTCGACCACATCCTGAATCGCCGTGTAAACGCAGGTATAAAAGTTGTACGCGAACAGCCAACCGATACTGAACAGGCTGACGAACACCGCGACTTCAACCCGCCCGGCCATCAGCGCATAACCGGTCGCCACGGCGGCGATCAGCATGCTCAGGGCGGCAAACAGCAGCCGACCGGTTTCCGACCGTTGATGGATGCGGTCGGCCAGCCAACCGCCCAGGGTCAGACCGAGCAAACCGGTCAAACCGACGATCATCCCGGTGGCCACCGCCGCCTGTTGCAGCGGCAACAGAAAATAGCGCTGCAGCATCGGCACCATGAACGAGTTGCAGGCGTAACTGGCGAAGTTGAATGCCAGGCCAGCGACCACCAGCCACCAGAACGTGCGAATCGCCAACACCTTGCGCAGGGGATTGGCCACAGGGGTGGACGCGACTTGAACGGACTCCACCCCGCCACGTTGCGGCTCTTTGATAAAGAACATGAACAGCGCCAGGATCAATCCCGGAATCGCTGCGAGAAAGAAGGGTGCACGCCAGCTGTCGAACGCCTTGACCATGGCGCCGATGGTGAAGAACGCCAGCAGCAACCCCAGCGGCAGGCCGAGCATGAAAATGCCCATGGCCCGCGCCCGCTTGTGCGGCGGAAACAGATCGCCGATCAGCGAATTGGCCGCGGGGGCATAACTCGCCTCACCGATACCCACGCCCATGCGGATCAGCATGAAGCTCCAGAAATTCCAGGCCATGCCGTTGAGCGCGGTCAGGCCGCTCCAGACGGTCAGGCCCCAGCCCATGATCTTGCGGCGCGCGCCAGTATCGGCCATACGCCCCAGCGGCACCCCGGCAATCGCATAGATGATGGTGAACGCCGTACCGATCATGCCCAACTGAAAATCACTGAGGCTCCATTCCTTGCGGATCGGCTCGATGATGATGGCGGGAATGGTGCGGTCGAAAAAATTGAACAGATTGGCGAGGAAAAGCAGGAACAGGATGCGCCAGGCGTTGGCGACTTGCGGGGTTTGCTGCATGTGATCCATCTCTTTTGTTGTTCACGCTCACATGTGGAGCGGCACCACCGGCCCTGGCGGTGCATGACGGAGTTTACTGCGGGTGCAATCTAAAAGGTTCGGCTTTTTCAGTCTGCGAACATTCATCAGATTGATACGAACGAATGCGGGCTCAACGGCGCGACAACAAGAAGGCGGTAATGTTCAAGCAAATGGCGCCAATTTCACGATTCCCTGCTACAACCAAAGGTGAGTCGTTATTGCTGGCAGATGCCCACTACCCTCCTCACCCACTGGATTGTCGCGGATGAAAACGAGAAAGAAAGCAGCCTCGAACGTTTCGCAGGAAGCCACGCTTGCGGATTTAGCCGATAACTTTCTCACCCCGCCAGAGGTCTTGCCGGAGCCCCCAGCGCCCCGCCCCAATAGAGAGCCGGAGCCGGCCATTGCCGCACCGGCGGCGACAGTTGCCGCGCCGCTGCTACGCCCGCAGGACGACAGCGGCGAGCAATATATGTACTTCACCGAAAGCGACATCGAACGCATCCTCGATAACCTCGACGGCCTGCGCAACCTGGTATTTCCGCCGGTCATCCAGGACGACGACAGCGAAAAACGCATCCAGCATTTCCCCTCGGTCTGCCTGATCGGCCTGGGACGTTGCGGCTCGAACATCGCCCTGGATGTCGCATCCTTGGTTTATAACGCTCGGCAGTTCTATCTCAGCGAATTCAATAGCGAAGAAAAGGCGGTCGCCGAGCAGGATTTCCGCCCAACCCGCTGGATCCGCAATAACCTGCTGCGCGCGCCGAGCCGGGAGGCCAAACCGGTGTTCCTGATCGAGCCGCTGGTGATGCTCGGCGACCTGGACAAGGACATCGAGGGACGCATCCGCTTTTCGCGCAAGGGCGAAAGCAGCGGCTTTCTCAGCGACTACAGCAAGATGAAGATCATGGACCTGTCCGAGGTGCACGCCGGCGGCGCGGGTAACGCACCGATTCTCGGCCAGTACCTGGCCAAGATCATCCTCAACAAGGACACCCAACGCTTCACCAATGCCGACTGGAAGTTCATCCACAGCTACCTGATCGACTCCTGCGGGATCAAGGCCAACCAGTCACGTCTGTACTTCTATATCTTCAGCGCCGGTGGCGGCACCGGCTCGGGCATGGCCTCGGAATTCGGCCTGGCGCAGCAGTTCGCCTACATGAGCAAAACCTTCGACACCAAGAACGCCGACCAGACCCCGGAAAACCGCGACCACAGCTTCGTCTTCGAACCGATCTTCACCAGTGGCATCTGCATCCTGCCGAATATTTCCGACCAGCGCAGCGAGATGTCCGAAGCGCTGCACATCAATGCCGGGCGCCTGCTGTGCAAGTACCTCGCAGAGGAATGGGACTTCTCCTACAACTTCGATAACGAGGAAAACAGCGAAGAAAGCGTGATGAAGCGCATTCGCCCGTGGAACGCGATGATGCTGATCTCCAACGACATCATGCGTTACGCCGAGGAAAGCGATGACGGCAATATCCACAACATCGACGTCAACGCCATGGAGCGCTACGCCAACCAGTACATCTCCCAGCAGATTTTCAACATCCTCACCGCCCAGGCGGTAACCACCGACTACGACCAGAACTACTTCCGCCGCGCCGGTATCGACATCGGCGAGACCATTCGCCTGGATGCCAACGACCTGTTCATGAGCCTGGCTGGCCCCGTGGCCGTGGCCTATGCCGAATCAGTGGTGCCGGAATACACCCCGGCCAGCACGGAGAAATTCCGCGTGCTGGACAAGGAACAGCCGCGCCTGAACATCGACGACCTGTTCTACCGCTCCATCGACCTGCCGCATTTCAACAAGGTGACCCAGGCCATCGAAGGCATCAGCCTGCTGCCGATCGAGGCCAAGCGCTACCGCCAGGCGCTGGAGCAATACAAACGCGCCGACTACAACGCCGACGAACTCAGCGACCTGCACTTCTTCAAGAACTGCTCCTCGGTGGTGTCGATCGTCTCGTTGCCGAAGGACTACAAGCTGTCCTACATGGACCTGAACCGGCTCAAAAGCCACCTCAACAGCCTGTTCCCCAACACCACGCTGAAGCGCTATGCCCTGGTCATAGGCGCCTCGGCGAACCTGTCGCTGACCACCCTGATCGTCAAGAGTCCGTGCCTGTCGGACGATTTCCTGACCCTGATCGTGGCCTTTATCAAGCGCTGTTTCGCCCGCGACCAGCATCGTTTTGACGACAGCCTGGATAGCGCGGTCCTCGACTTCATCGTCGCCGACAGGTTCGACGAGGCGCGGGTCGATGCCATGCTCAACGAGTATGAAAACCCGGCGAAGATCCTCGACACCAACTGGTATGCGATCAAGCCGATGTACGAGAAGAAGTACCGCGAGCTGATCCACGAGCCGGACAAGTTCGTCTCGATCAACGACATCCGCCTGAGCCGCGACAGCGTCAAGAAGGCGATCAAATACCTGCGCGAGATTTACCGTCACCGCATCGGCAAGACCCGGGTCATTTCGCTTAACGATTACCACAGCAAATAGCCGGACCAGTAACATCCATTGGCCACTATTGAACTAAGCTGCGGGTAAGGATGCACAGCGAATCATCGAAAGGCTGTGCATCCTCTTCAGGTAGCCGTGATGCCAATACCCATTAGCAGGCCGTTGAAAAACGTAGGCGAGGCAGTCAGTGCAAGGCAAAAACAGGCGAAAAAGCGGAGTTTACATGTTGTAAATGAGCATTTTGAGCCTGTTTTTAACGCCGCAATGGCAACGCAGGTAGTTTTTCAACAGCCTGCTAGTCGCCGATTCTCAGCAATGCGAAGTGCGCTGATCGCCATTTTTATCGCGGCCCAGGTGTTGCTGCCGGGCCTGCTCGCTGCCGCAGAACCGCTGAAACTGCAATTGCGCTGGCTGCACCAGTTCCAGTTCGCCGGCTATTACATGGCACTGGAAAAAGGCTACTACCGGGAAGCCGGGCTGGAGGTGGAAATTCTGCCGGGCGGCCCGCATGCACCTAAGCCTATCGATACGCTGCTGGCCGGCGAGGCGGATTTCGCAATTTCCAACAGCGGTGTGGTGATCGCACGCATGCAGGGCAAGCCGGTGGTCGCGCTGGCGGCGATCATGCAGACCTCGCCGATCGTCTGGATAGTAAGGGCCGACTCGGGCATCTATTCGCCGCACGACCTGGCTGGCAAGCGGGTAATGCTGATGCCGCCGCCGGAAAGCACCGAACTGCTGATCACCCTGGCCCGCGAGGGCATCGACATCAATCAACTTGAGTTGCAACCCACCAGCTTCAACCCCCAGGATCTGATCGATCGTAAAACCGACGCCTATGACGGCTATAGCACCAACGAACCCTTCTGGCTGAAACAGCAGGGCGTCGACTACCGCCTGATCATCCCGCGCGAGTATGGCGTCAACTTCTACAACGACGTCCTGACCACCCGCCAAGCCGTACTGGATAATCGCCCGCAGGACGTCGAAGCCTTCGTCCAGGCCAGCCTCGCCGGCTGGCAATATGCGCTGGATCACATCGAAGAAAGCGTGCAACTGATCCACCGGCTCTATGCGCCCAACAAGAGCCTGGAGCACCTGCGCTTCGAAGCCGAAGAGCTCAAGAAACTGATACTGCCGGAACTGGTGCAACTCGGTCACATGAATCCCGGCCGCTGGGAAACCATCGCGCGCAACTATGTCGAGCTGGGCTTGGCCAAAGGCCCGGCCGACCTGTCCGGCTTTATCTACACCCCCTCGGCGCCCCCCGACCGTCGCCTGCTCTACCAAATAGTGGCCGGCGCCCTGTTCGCCCTGGTCGCGGTCGGCAGCGTCGCCTTGCGCTTCGCTCACCTGACACGCCGGTTGCGCCGTGAAATCGACTTGCGTCGCCAGGCCGAAAGCGAACTGCTCAACAGTAACCAGCAGCTGGAAATCATGGCCAACACCGATCTGCTGACTGGTCAGTTGACCCGGCGCAAATTCGAGGAAGAGGTCGACAAGGAAATCAAACGCGCCGAGCGCTACGGTTTCCCGCTGTCACTGGTATTTCTGGATATCGACCACTTCAAGCAGGTCAACGACAGGTACGGCCATGAGGTCGGTGACCTGGTGCTCAGCGGTATGGCGGCGAAGATCAAGGCGCACTTGCGCGAATCCGACAGCCTATGCCGCTGGGGCGGAGAGGAGTTCATCATTCTGATGCCGCACATCGACCTGAATCGGGTCTGCGCGATCGCGGAAAAGCTGCGCGCGGTTCTCGCCGCCGAACCGCTGATCGATCAGATCAATATCACCGCCAGCTTCGGTGTGGCCCAATGGCAGCCGGGCCAGGACCTCGGCGCACTGATGAAGCACGCCGATAAGATGCTTTACCGCGCCAAACAACTGGGGCGTAACCGGGTGGAGTGCTACCCGCCGGATTGAGCCTCAACGTCAGCACCATGCCAGGCGCCCAGCCAGGCCAAGGTTGCCCGTGTGCCCTGCTCGCCCGGCTTGTATTCGGCGCCCAGCCAGGCGTCGTAGCCGCTCTCGCGCAGCGCCCGCAGTATTGATGCAAAATCCAGCTGCCCGGTGCCCGGCGCGCCTCGCCCCGGACAATCGGCAAACTGCACATGACCAATACGCCCGGCCAGCGCCGCAATGCCCGCGGCGGCGTCGATACCCTGGCGCGCCATATGGTAAAGATCGTATTGGGCAAACAGGTTCGGATGATCCACCCGTGAGAGCAGCTGCTGCAGTTGCTCGGGGGTGTTGATCAGAAAACCCGGCATATCCAGCGGATTGATCGCCTCGACCAGCACGCGAATACCGAGCACGGCGAAAGCGCTGGCCGCCTTGTCCAGGTTGGCGGCCAGGGTCGCCAGCGCCTGCTCGCGTTCAAGGCCCTCGGCCAACCGCCCCGGCAGCACGTTGACGCACGCCGGACGAACCATGGCGGCATAGGTCAACGCCTCCTGCAACGCGGCATCGAACTCGCCCTGACGCGCCAGCACCGCCGCCAGGCCCGCGCCGCCGCTCATCAGATCCCCAGCTGGCAGATTGATCAGCACCAACGGCATGCCGGCTGCGGCCAACGCCTCTTTCAGGCGAATGGCCGGTAGCTCATAAGGGAACTGAATTTCCACGCCATCGAAGCCGGCCGCAGCGGCAGCCACGACCCGCTCGACCAGCGGCAATTCGGTGAACAGCATGGAGAGGTTGGCGGCCATTTTCATACTTCAGGCTCCCTATACAGCTGCACCAGGGTCGACGGATCCTGCTCCAGGTGGCCCTGGCTGCCGTGTAAACGCATCAACTGCGCGGCCAAGCCACTGAGCGGCGTCGCCGAGCCGATCTCGCGGGACAGCTTGACTGCGCCGTCCAGATCCTTGAGCAAGGTGCGCACATGCCATTTGATCGGCTCGAACTGGCTGGCGGCCATCTGCGGCGCGAGTATCTGCAACGGCTTGGAATCGGCAAAGCCGCCGCTCAGAGCCGGCGCAAGCAGGTTGGCATCGACCCCGGCCTTTTCCGCCAAGGCCACCACCTCGGCGATCACCAAGGCATTGCAGGCGACGATCATCTGATTGCACAGTTTGGTCACCTGGCCGGCGCCGACCTCGCCCATACGGGTCAACTGCGAGCCCAGGTGCGCGAGGATCGGCCGCACCCGCTCGATATCCTCCTCGCGGCCGCCGGCCATGATGGTCAGAGTGCCACTTGCCGCACCAGGCGTGCCGCCGGAAACCGGCGCATCCACCCAGCGCATGCCCGTGCGCGCATACAACTCGGTGGCCATCTCCCGCGTGGCGGCGGGCTCCATGCTGGAGAAATCCACCAATAACTGCCCTGGACGGGCCGTTTCGGCGATGCCGCCGGCACCGAAAACCACCTCGCGCACCACCTCGGTATTGGCCAGGCAAAGCATCACCACGGCAGCATCGGCACAGAGCTCGGATGGTGTCAGCGCACGCTCCGCGCCCTGCTCCAGCAGCGGCAGGCATTTGTCCAGCGAACGGTTCCAGACCCTCAGCGGATAACCGGCCGCCAGCAGACGCCGACTCATGGGCAAGCCCATCAGGCCGATACCGGCGAACGCCAGGGCGGGAAGCGACGTGGACGATGCGGACATGGTCGGACTCCGTTCGAAGGGACGGCCATCTTAACGTAGCTGGTAAAGCCGATGCGCCGTGACCAACCAAAAGTGCCGCAATCCCTTTATACTCCGCCGGCTTTCCCCGCTATTGAACCGGAGAACCCCATGTTGAAACGTACCCTGGCACTCGCCGCAGGCGTAGCCCTGTGCTGTACCGCTGCATTCTCCCAAGCCGCAGAGGTCCTGCGCGTCTCGGCCATTCCCGATGAAGCCCCGACCGAACTGCTGCGCAAGTTCAAACCGCTGGGTGACTACCTCGAACAACAACTAGGCATGAAGGTCGAGTTCGTACCGGTGTCCGACTACGCCGCAGTGGTCGAGGCCATCGCCGCCGACCGCATTGATATGGCCTGGCTCGGCGGTTTCACTTTTGTCCAGACCCGCCTGAAGACCGCAGACAGCCAGCACCCGGCGATCCCGCTGGTGCAGCGCGCCGAAGACGAAAAATTCACCAGCAAGTTCATCAGTGCCGACCCGGCGGTGAACTCGCTGCAGGATCTGAAAGGCAAGACCTTCGCCTTCGGTTCGGTCTCCTCGACATCCGGCAGCCTGATGCCGCGTTTCTTCATGGTGCAGGACGGTATCGAGCCGGAACAATTCTTCAGCCGTATCGCCTACTCCGGTGCCCACGACGCTACCGCCGCCTGGGTCCAGGCCGGCAAGGCCGACGGCGGCGTGCTCAACGCCTCGGTATGGGACAAACTGGTCGCGGCCGGCAAGGTCGATACCACCAAGGTCAAAGTCATCGCCACCACCCCGACCTACTTCGATTACAACTGGACGGTACGCGGCACCCTCGATGCCGGTCTGCGTGACAAGATCCGCGCGGCGTTCCTCGCCCTAGACCCGGCCAACCCCGAGCACAAGGCGATTCTCGACCTGCAAGCCGCCAGCCGCTTTATCGAAACCAAAGCCGAAAACTACCAAGGCATCGAAAAAGCAGCTTACGCGGCCGGCCTGTTGAAGTGAGCCTCAGCCTCCGCGGCGTGGGTCTGACCCACGCCAATGGGCAGGTTGCGCTCAGCGCTATCGATTTGCAGGTAAGCAGCGGCGAACGGCTGGCGATCATCGGCCCTTCAGGTGCCGGCAAAACCAGCCTATTGCGCGTGCTCGCGAGCAACCTGCAACCGAGCTCAGGCGAAATCGAACTGCTCGAACAGCAGCCCTGGCGGCTGCCTGCCGGTCAACGGCAGAAGCTGCGCGTGCGCATCGGCCTGATCCATCAAAGCCCACCGTTGCCGCCGCGCCAGCGGGTGGTCACCGCGGTGCTGGCCGGCAAGCTGGGGCAATGGTCGCTGGGCAAAAGCCTGCTCAACCTGCTGCACCCGCTGGACCTCGCCGGTGCGCAAGCGGCGCTCGCCCGGCTGGACCTGGCGGACAAATTGTTCGAGCGCTGTGACCAGCTCTCCGGCGGCCAGTTGCAGCGCGTGGGCATTGCCCGCGTGCTTTACCAGGCGCCCGAGCTGATACTCGCCGACGAGCCGGTGTCAGCCATGGACCCGATACTCGCCGGGCATACCCTGAGCGTACTTAACGAAGAAGCCAGCCGACGCGGCAGCACCCTGCTCGCCAGCCTGCACGCCACCGACCTGGCCCTCGCGCATTTCCCGCGGATCGTCGGGGTGCGCGAAGGGCGCATTCTCTTCGACCTGCCGCCGGCCGAAATCACCCCGGCGCAGCTCGACGCGCTCTACGCCAACGAGCAACTGCAAGCGCTACCCGCCTCGCCAGCCATGGCACCGGTCTGCCTACAGATCCCCCGATGCTGAAACCCGCGACCCCGACCCCGGAGCTGCGCGATCCCGCCGCGCTGCCGCGCCTGGCGCTGACGCTGCTGGCGCTGTTGCTGCTATGGCCGGGTTTGCAGCTCAGCGAGCTGAATCTGGCAGTGCTCGCCGAGCATGACAACGCCGCCAATATGGGACGCTTTCTCGCCAGCTTCTGGCCGCTGGCCCACGAACCGGAATTTCTGCAGCTGCTCGGCCGCGCGACCCTGGAAACCCTGGCCATCGCCACCGCCGGCATGGCCCTGGCATTGCTGATCGCGGTTCCCGGCGCCTTGCTCGCCAGCCGCGCCTTGTCGCTGTCGGCGCTGCACCGCGACGGCCGTCCGGCCTGGTGGGCACAGGCGCTGCGCTGGCCGGTACGCGGCCTGTTGATCGTCCTGCGCAGCGTGCCGGAGATCGTCTGGGCGTTGCTGTTCGTACGCGCCGTCGGCCTCGGCCCCACCGCCGGGGTGCTGGCCATCGCGATCACCTACAGCGGCATGCTCGGCAAGGTCTACGCGGAGATTTTCGAATCGGTCGACCCACGCCCCAGCCGCGCCCTGCTGCTGGCCGGCAGCCCGCGTCTGATGGCGTTCGCCTACGGCATCCTGCCCAATGCCGCGGCGGAAATGCTCTCCTACAGCGTGTACCGCTGGGAATGCGCGATTCGCGCCTCGGTGATCATGGGCTTCGTCGGCGCAGGCGGCCTGGGCCAGCAGATCGACCTGTCGATGCGCATGTTCGCTGGCGGCGAAGTGGCGAGCATGCTGCTGACCTTCCTCGCCCTGGTGCTGCTCGCCGACCAGATCAGCCGCCTGCTGCGCACGAGGCTGCTATGAACAGCCGCGCACGCCTGCGCAACGCGCGCTTACTGAATATCGGCTTGCTATTGGGTCTGCTCGCAGCGGCGGTTGCCTCCTTCATTTACCTCGGCATCGATCTCGGCGCCTTGCTCGGTGGCGACAGCCTGAGCCAGATGGGCCGTTACGCCAGCGGCTTCGTCCATCCAGACTTTTCCGCGGCGCACCTTGGCGCGATCTACCGAGGCGCCCTGGAGACCCTGGCCATGTCGGCCATCGGCACCCTGCTCGCGGCTTTGCTCGGCTTGCTCCTGGCGCTGCCGGCAGCCGGGCGTTTCGGTTGGTTGGCCACAAGCGGCGCACGCCTGCTATTGAATGCACTGCGCGCGATTCCCGAGCTGGTGTGGGCGGCGCTGGTGGTTTTGGCCGCCGGCCTAGGCCCGAATGCCGGCACCCTGGCGCTGGCGCTGCACACCAGCGGGGTGCTCGGCCGGCTATTCGCCGAAGCCCTGGAGAACACGCCGCAAGAACCCGCCGAAGCGATTCGCCTGAGTGGCGGCGGGCCTATCGCGGCCTTCTGCTACGGCACCCTGCCCTGCGTCTGGCCACAGCTGGTCGCCTACTCGCTGTACCGCTGGGAAAACAACATCCGCATGGCCAGCGTGCTCGGCTTCGTCGGCGCCGGCGGCCTGGGGCAAATGCTCTACTTCAGCCTCAGCCTGTTCCAACAAGCCCAGGCCGCCACAGTGATTCTGGCGATGCTGCTATTGGTGGTGGGCGTCGATGCGCTCAGCGGCTGGGTGCGCCAGCGCTGGGTGAGTCACTGACTCCGGCAACAGGCCGTTGAAAAACTACCTGCGTTGCCAATACGGCTTTAAGAACAGGCTCGGGGGCGAGTCCAGTCTAGGCGCCCCCGTCAAAATGCTCATTTACAACCCGTACCCCCCCGTGCGAGCCCAGTCCGCTTGATTCGCTACGCTCACCCTTCGGGCCAGCCGTTGGCTGTTACTTCGCTGCGCTATGTTTCTCGCCTTTTTTTGTGGGGCCGCCATCGGTATCGTCTCGCCTGCCTGGCCTTCATTTTCAACGGCCTGCTAACCCAGAGGACTCACGACCCCGGCAAATGCCTGACCCAGCACATGGGTATGTATCTGGGTCGTCCGCACATCGGCATGGCCAAGTAGCGTTTGCACCGTGCGAATATCGCTGCCGCGACGCAACAGTTCGGTGGCAAAGCTATGGCGAAAGGTGTGACAACCGGCTGGCTTATGGATGCTGGAGCGCCGCACCGCCTGCTTGACCGCCTTCTGAATGGAGCTGACATGCAGATGATGGCGCACGGCCGTGCCGTCCTCGTCACTACAGAGCGCACTTGAAGGAAACAGCCATTGCCATTCGAAGGAACTGGGTGCAGCGGGATACTTGCGCCGCAATGCAAAAGGCAGGCTGACCGGCGCCCGATAGAAGGTGTCTTTCTGCTTCCAGGCCTCGTACATACGCTGCCGGCGTTCCAGCAATGGCGTGATCAGCGATGCCGGGAGCAAGGTGGTGCGATCCTTGGCGCCCTTACCATCGTGAACCACAATCACCTGCCGGTCGAAATCCACGTCCTTGATACGCAAACGAGCTGCCTCCACCACCCGCAGGCCTGCGCCATACATCAGCGATGCCAGCAGCTGATAAGGTTGCCCCAAAAGGTCAATGATCTGCGTCGCCTCGGCATGCGTCAGCACCGAAGGTATGCGCGCTGAACGCTTGGCCCGCACAACGTCACCGACCTCCCCCAATGGCTGCTGCAATACCTTGGTATAGAGAAATACCAGCGCATTGAGCGCCAGATTCTGCGTAGCCGCCGCCACCTTGCGCTCAACCGCCAGCCAACTGAGAAAAGTATTCACCTCCGCCGCCCCCATCTCCAGCGGATGGCGCAACTGGTGAAAACGGATGAAATAGCGAATCCAGTACCAGTAAGACTTCTCAGTACGAATGCTGTAATGATGCACCCGCATCACCGCCCGAACCTGCTCGCGCAGCCGGGGCTTGGAGGTTGAACTGTCCATGTCGACCCTTAATACTGTTTTTATATACAGCAGTAATGGTAGAACAAAATACAGAAGTCAAGCGAATACAGGTCAACGATTGCCAAACCTGCGTAACCGTTTGATTTATTGGGTTTTTAATTTTTCAGATTCCACATTGGAGCGTGCTTATGCAGAATCCACTACCATCGGATTATCGAAGAATTCCATCTAATCACTGTTAGGCACACATGGAGATAAGTCTGCATGGATGTTAAGCAAAACCAACTGCTGGCATTCGCCGTTTACGAAATTCGGCTACTGCTATCCCATCATTTAGGTAGCGGCGAAACTCCCGATCCGGCCGTTAAAGCCGCAGCCCATCTGGCATATGCTCTCCACAATCAAGCTGAAACTATCCTGCAAGGGCACACATTCGACCCAGAGAAGGCAATAGAAGCTCTGAGCGCAGTAGATAGATGATCTTACCCAGCAACCGTGGACACGGTTTTAAGCACTCATCCGAGCCTCGTAG
>NZ_CAMPHI010000014.1 GCF_946885955.1 uncultured Pseudomonas sp. | reverse complement strand
GGATTTTCAGGGAAGCCCAATCGGGGTTCAAATGCTTAAGTGAACAGCATTACGCTGAGTTAGCGGGCTTTTTTCGTTACGCGGTAACGTCTTAGACGATAACGCCCTGGCTACGCAGGTAGTCGTCGTAGGTGCCGCTGAAATCGGTGATGCCGTTAGCCGACAGCTCGATGATGCGGGTGGCCAGGGAGCCGACGAACTCGCGGTCATGGCTGACAAAGATCAGCGTGCCGGGGTAGTTCTCCAGCGCCAGGTTGAGCGACTCGATGGATTCCATATCGAGGTGGTTGGTCGGTTCGTCCATCACCAGCACGTTGGGCTTCTGCACGATCAGCTTGCCGAACAGCATGCGACCTTGCTCACCACCGGAGATGACCTTGACCGACTTGAGGATCTCATCGTTGGAGAACAGCATACGGCCGAGGGTGCCGCGCACCATCTGCTCGCCCTGGGTCCACTGGCTCATCCAGTCGAACAGGGTCACGTCGTCTTCGAAGTCGTGGGCATGGTCCTGGGCGTAGTAGCCCAGCTCGGCGCTGTCGGTCCATTTAACGCTACCGGCATCCGGAGTCAGCTCGCCGACCAGGGTGCGCAGCAGGGTGGTCTTGCCGATACCGTTGGGGCCGATGATCGCCACCCGCTCGCCGGCTTCAACCTGGAAACTGAAGTTCTTGAACAGTGGTTTGCCGTCGAAACCCTTGGCCAATTTATCGACCATCACGGCCTGGCGGTGCAGCTTCTTGTTCTGCTCGAAGCGGATAAACGGGCTGACGCGGCTGGACGGCTTGACCTCGGCCAGTTGGATCTTGTCGATCTGCTTGGCGCGCGACGTGGCCTGCTTGGCTTTCGAGGCGTTGGCCGAGAAGCGGCTGACGAACGACTGCAGTTCGGAGATTTGCGCCTTCTTCTTGGCGTTGTCCGACAGCAGTTGCTCGCGCGACTGGGTCGCTGCGGTCATGTACTCGTCGTAGTTACCCGGGAACAGGCGCAGCTCGCCGTAATCCAGGTCAGCCATATGGGTGCAGACCGAGTTCAGGAAGTGGCGGTCGTGGGAAATGATGATCATGGTGCTGTTACGCGCCGTGAGGATGTTTTCCAGCCAGCGGATGGTGTTGATATCCAGGTGGTTGGTCGGCTCGTCGAGCAGCAGCACGTCCGGATCGGAGAACAGTGCCTGGGCCAGCAACACCCGCAGTTTCCAGCCCGGCGCCACTTCACTCATCGGGCCGAAGTGCTGCGCCAGCGGAATACCCAGGCCGAGCAGCAATTCGCCGGCACGGGATTCGGCGGTATAGCCGTCCATCTCGGCGAACTCACCTTCCAGCTCACCGACTTTCATGCCGTCTTCTTCGCTCATTTCCGCCAAGGAATAGATACGGTCGCGCTCGGCCTTGACCTTCCACAGCTCCTCATGACCCATGATCACGGTATCGATCACGTTGAAGTCTTCGTAGGCGAACTGGTCCTGGCGTAGTTTGCCCAGGCGTACGTTCGGCTCCAGCATCACCTGTCCGCCGGACGGCTCCAGATCACCACCGAGAATTTTCATAAAGGTCGACTTACCGCAGCCATTGGCTCCGATCAAACCGTAGCGGTTGCCGTTGCCGAACTTCACGGAAACGTTCTCGAACAGGGGTTTGGCCCCGAATTGCATGGTGATGTTAGCGGTGGAGATCACGAATCTTTGTCCAGTTAAGCGGGCGCACGTGCGCGAAAGGGGCGCGATTGTAGCGGTTTACGGCCACAAAGGGCAGGGCGTGGGACAAGCGGAGCGAGGGAAGAACCAGCGGGTAGGGTGGAAAACCGCGCAGCGTTTTCCATCGTAGGTCGCATTTGGTTCGTAATCCATCGGTGGCAACGCTGCGTGGTTGCCTGCCCTAAGGCCTGCAGGGGGGGCGTGAAAAACGTTGAGTATCCTCGTGCAACTGTTCAATCACCTCGACCAGCCCGGCACGGCGCAGGCTCTGCTCGACATCTGCACGCAGTTCGTCAAGCCACGGGGAGTGCCCGGAGTAATGCGGCCATAGCTCATGGTCGGCTTCCAGGGGATGAGGGCGACACCTGCCCAGCCAGTTGGGGATAAGCCCCTTATGGTTGCTCAACTGATACAAAGAGGCCGTATCCAGTTGTGAGCGGCGCATGATGGCTCCGTGGTGATGGGCGATAGCCAACACCTGCAGAAGATGAATCAGGCTGGGCCAATGCTCGAAGTGGCCGCCTTCGGTGAGGTGGTAGAAGCGTCTGCACACCGAGAGATCTTCATCCATCTGCTCCAGAACCAGAGCGTAATAGCCCGCTGAGTCCGGCCCGATTTCGCGAGTGTCGGGCGTTACCAGATGCAGCTTGAACTCAAGAGCGGTCTCAGGTGTGCGGTGCTCTTGAAACCACTTATGCAGCTGCCCGGGCGCTTTGTAGCTGAAGAGGTGCGGGTGGGCTGAGTCGCTCTGTCCGGTCAGCCAGCCTTGTTCCAGTGCGAAATGCTGGTTGAGCCAGTCGAGATGTGCCTGGCGCAAGGCCAGCTTGAGTTGATCGGCACTCGACCATTGGTAAGCCGACAGTTGTAGCGCTTCCGGCAGTAGGGCATTGATCTCGGTGCGGGCCACGCCATGGGCCTCAAAGGTCGCCAGAACGCGTGCTGCCTGCTGACGTACCGGGTTGCTTCGTTCACTGAGCCAGGCAAACAGGCGCTGCAGCAAATCAATCCAGTCCTTGGGGTTCATGCCTGTGCTCCCGTGTCAGTGTGTAGGGCGGATAACGCGAAGCTTATCCGCCATGCGCCCAAATGGTGGAAAACGCTTCGCGGTTTTCCACCCTACGATTACTGGTTATCGTGCGGCGACGACCTCATTGAACTTGATTACCCTCTCGTAGTTATCCAGGCCGGAAATCACCAGCTTGACCGAGGGAATGGTGCTCAAATCATTGCGTGTTTGTTTGAAGATCAAAGTGACCTTGGTGTTGAGGTTTCGCACCAGTTCGATGGAGCCGTACTTCAGCTCTTCATTGCCGACCAAGGTCTTGTCCAGACGCAGGTTATTGCCATCGGGTTCGAAGACCGCACTAATGCTGCGTACCTGAATCTCACGGTCCTTGTTGGTGCTATTGAACTCCAATACACAGGATGGGGTTTGCGCAATAAAGTTGCAGTTGACCAAGGTGATGCGCACGTTATCGACCATCTCCATACGCTTGCCAAAGAGTGTTGGGCTGTCATTTTCAACGACCCGATCCTGTGCCTTGGCAAACTCGAAGGAGGGCTTGGCGTACTCCATACCGATCACAAAAAATCCTGCTGAAAGGCCTGCCGCCAAGATGAAGTTAACCATTCGGCGCGGGATGGTCGGCAGCCGCCAGGCAAACATCGCGATCATCATGGCCATCATAAAAACGAAGGCCGCGAAGAAAGACAGGAAGTTTTTCCAGTTCACCACACCCAGGCCGAAAATCGTTGGGTCCGGGAAGACGTAGGTCACGATTGCCCAGCAAATGCCTATCACGCTTGATAACGCACCTGTCATACAGGCCAGTAATTTTGCAGGGGTGCTTTTAGCAGTGGCTTCCATATTCACTTTTAAGTTTCCAGTTGGTTGGGGTGTTGGCATTAAACGGGCGTCTTCTGCGCCCTGGTGGGTTGCATTTCTTGTTGGGGTAAAAGGGTTATGCGCTCTTTCTGCCGCGCTTGGCCTTGGGCGCGGCGGCGCGTTGGGCTTTGATGCGTTCCAGCAGCAAGCTGGCCGGTTCGTCATTCGGGTCTTGTGGCACCAGTTCGCCTCTGAAAGCCTTGGCCAGGATGCTTTGAGTCAGGTCGTCGATACGGTTTTTGGCGCTTTGCACTTTGTTTTCAAGCTGGTCGGCGAAGGCGAAGAGTTGTTCTACGCGACGGACGATTTCGGTTTGTTCAGTAAGGTCGGGGTAAGTTACAACAATCTCTTTGAGGTCTTGCCCGGAAATCCCCTTTTGTCCTGACGTTGATTTCACAAGGTCCATAACCCGCTGGCGCGTGGAAAGCTCCGAGAAAAATATTTCTAAGTAATCTGGAAGCACAATGTCCGTATTGCAGCGCACACGAATTAGTTTGTCTGGATACACAAGAGTGGCATGTGATAACTGCCTAAGTAGGCCGCAAACCCCGACCAGTTCAAGACTTCCGTTGTAGCGCGTGAATAGAAGGTCACCGTCTTTCAGTGAGTAACGTTCCTTGTCGGCTTCACCGCATTCAAGGAAGCGAATATCAGTCTGGTCTACTGAACCGGCCCGAACAGAGCTGATACGGAGGATCGGCAGACCTTTTCCATCCTCATTTGGCTTAGCGGAAAGTCCATTCCGCATTTCCGTAATCAACTCCCCAAGCGGTGCCTTGCTGGCTTGGCTTACAGCGGTAGAGTGATCCCCCCATCCCTCCGTCAACCGCCCGGAAACCGCTGCGGCGAGGACGGATTGGCGGAAGCGTTTGAGCAGGGCGGGGATGGCGTCGATTCGGGCTTTGAGGGTGTCGACCTGGGCCAGCAGCTCATCGAGCTTTTGGGCGATGCGGGTTTGTTCGGCGGCTGGCGGAACCAGTACCGGATAGCTTTCAACAAACTTTTTAGGAACACGGCGCAGGCCCACGGCCCCAGTCATATTCTCAGCACCTTCACGCATAAAGCCGCGACTTTTTACTAAGGCCAGCAGATATTTGGCAGACACCTCAGGACTGCTTGGGCGCAGTACATAAAATTCGCTACTGCCGGCAGCTATACCGCTCGGCATTTCTTCAACGAGTGCCGCTTTACCGTTTTCAAAGCATGGCGTGACTTTGGCAAAAATTACGTCCCCGTCTTTGAAGTTTGTATAAGCCTTTTTGATCTCGCCCCATTTGCGTTCTTCAAAACGCAGCTTGTCCCGGAAGTTGGTCGGGGCGTGGGACATCGGCACAAAGCCTGCGGGCAGGTGATCGTCGAAGTCCTGTTTGGGATTGATATCAGCAAGGTCGCTAATACAGGCAAGCGCCCACCCTTGCGGCAACTCACTCATTCCCCATTCCCCTCAACCACCGCCAACCCCATCACCTCTGCCATCAGCTGCTTCTGCGCCGCCACTTCATCCCCAGCCCCTAGCGCCTTCATCAGCTCTTCCAGCTCATGCAGCGCCTCGGTCAGTTCGGCCATGGCCTCACCGGCCAGCACTTCCGGGGCGGGCAAATCGGCAGCGTCCAGGCTGTCGGCATCCTTGAGCCAGCTGATATCCAGGGAATCGCCGCGCTCACGAATCGCGTCGCGGGTAAACACCCGGAAGCGGCTGAGTTCGCCAATGCCTTCGACATTCTCGGCGCGGGGGCTATTGCCGTTGGGGGCATCGCCGTAGGCCTCCTCGAAGGGTTTGAGGTGCGCAGCGCCAAAGGGCGTGCGTTTGCCGAAGCTGGGCATATTGCTGCGCAGGTCATAGACCCATACGCGCTGGGTACAGCCCTGTTCCTGGCGTGGGTTGTCTGCGGTGCCCTTTTGGAAGAACAGCACGTTGGTCTTTACGCCTTGCGCATAAAAAATGCCGGTGGGCAGGCGCAGGATGGTGTGCAGGTTGCACTTGTCCATCAGGTCGCGGCGCACCTCGGTGCCGACACCGGCCTCGAACAGCACGTTGTCTGGCAGTACCACGGCGGCGCGGCCGCCGGGCTTGAGGCCACGGTAGATATGCTGGAGAAAGGCCAGCTGCTTGTTGCTGGTCTTGTAGGTGAGGTCGTCGCGGGTCGGGCCGCCGCCGCCTTTGGCGGTGCCGAACGGCGGGTTGGACAGGATCACGTCGACCCTAGGCAGGTTGGCGCCGGTTTGGCCGAGGGCGTTGCCCAGGTGCACCACGCCTTCTTCGTCGCCTTCCATGCCGTGCAGCAGAGTGTTCATCAGGGCCAGGCGGCGGGTGCCTGGCACCAGTTCGATGCCGACAAAGGCGCGGTTGCGCTGGAAGGCCTGGGCCTTGGCGTCGAGGTCGTAGTGGTCGTCGGTGTGGCGCTTGATGTAGGCGTCGGCGGCGATCAGGAAGCCGGCGGTGCCGGCGGCCGGGTCCTGGATGGTTTCACCGGGCTGCGGCTTGATGCAGTTGATGATGCTGTCGATCAGCGGGCGCGGGGTAAAGTACTGGCCAGCCCCGGATTTGGTTTCGCTGGCGTTCTTTTCCAGCAGGCCTTCGTACAGATCGCCGAGACCATCCTGGCGGGCGCTGAACCAGTCGATGCCGTCCAGGCTTTTGATCAACTGCTCCAGATGGCGTGGCTCTTTCAGGCGGGTCTGGGCGTCGGCGTAAATGGCGGCGATCAGCGGGTCGCTGTTCTTGCCCAGATCCAGCAGCATCTGTCGGTAGTGGTCAAGCAGGTTGAGGCCGGATTTACCCGCCAGATCCGGCCAGCGCGCACCGGCCGGCAGCTTGTGGGCGAAGCTGTCGTTGTTCTGTACCTGCTCGAATTCCATTTTGATAAACAGCAGTAGCACCAGCTCGGTGACGTAGTCGCTGTAGTTGATGCCGTCGTCGCGCAGTACGTCGCAGAGGTTCCAGAGTTTCTGGACGATATCGGTGTTGGTCATGGTGTCTCTCTAGATTGTTCAGGGTGTGAGCCGAATAGGGGAGGCTATTCGGCTCATCAGGTAGGGGGCGTTAACGCTGCGGCTGACATGGCGTTATGGCTGGGGCGATGCCGCGGACGGGTTGCGAACATTTAGGCAGCTACCTGGGAGATATGGCGCAAACGCTGCCAGATAATCTGTTCACGCTCGTTATCGCCGCGGGCGGCATCCTGCACCAGGTAGCCGAATTCGTTATTGCCCAGCAGTGTGGTGAGCTTTTCTGCCAGGTAGGCGCGTAGTTCGGGGGCTGCGGCGTCGACTTCCGGCAGCAGTTCTTCGCGGCCGTTCACCAGGTTGAGAATGTCTTCAAGATCCTGACTGCTCAATGGGTTTTGCGCCCCGCGCCCGGCATAGGCTTCCAGCTTGCTGCCGAGAAAGTAGGGCGGGGTGAATAGGCGAATGCGACAACCGCTTGGTAACTCGTGCCATTGAGCGTTGGCCAGGCCGTCCTTGAACCAGCGGTTATTGCAGCCCAGCAGATCGGCGGTTTCGGTATCTTCGGGCATAAAGTCGACCTTCAACTCGCCGAGGCGCATGCGGCAGATAACCTCGTCCTGCGGTGATTGCCTGAAACCTTTTTGCCGCAGTTGTTCGACCAGCTTTTGCCATTGGGCGTAGCCGGTGAGGTGAACAACCAAATCGACATCGTCGGTGTAGCGCACTTCTTCACGGCTGAATTCATCCGTCAGCAGCAGTGCTGTGGTGCAGCCACCGACGAACGCGACCTCTTGGCAAAGGTGTTGCCCGAGCGCCTGGGCGACCACTTCGAGCATCTGGATGTTGTATGTATGGCTCATGCTTGCAGCACCTTCTCACGCAGCATCTGGTTGGCGAGATTGGCTTCCCTGGCATTACCCAGGCGTATTGCATCGATAAGGGCCAGATATTCATACAGGCGCGGGTCTTTCTTCACCGCGCCTGGCACGGTTCTGAACAGTGGGGTGATGGATTGCCCCTTGCGATTGCCATAAGCGTCTGGCCAGACATGGATAAGGTCGCCGCCGCTCATCAGCGTGCCTTGCAGCACGGGGGCGGAAAAACTCGTAGGGATGCCCCGAACAATTTCCGCCGGTTTAACGGGGAATACGTAGCGCAAGCCATGCTCGATAAAGCCCAGTAAGGCGTTGCTGTTGACTCTAGGCAGCTGGGTGCTCGGGTCTACCCGCAAGAGTCCGATCTGCTGGCAGCGCTTCAGCGCGGAGGCAATTTCGGTTTTGCTGATGCCGAGTGAAGCTTGCAGGGCGCGGACCGAGTAGCTGTCGTGATGCACGGGAGGGTCTTGCTCGGCGTGATCCTCCCAGCCTTGCCATTGGTCGGATGGGGAGACGTCGCTGTGTTTGATTAGCTCGGCTGTTTCGCTCTCAAGCCTTTGTTGTAGGCGTTCGCGCTGCTCAAGGCAGATCAGTTTGATCAGCAAAAGAACGTCTTGACTCTTCATGGCGACCTCAGTTAGCGGCTGTCCTTTGTCCTAGGACTGAGGACAGTTTACGCGTTTATGCTTGGCGTCTGTCAATTCGCTTAGCTAACCGCTTGCCACAGGTTGTTATTCAAGGCTTCCAATACCTGATCCAGATTGCCGCCTAGGTTGCGGTCCAGGGCTTTGAGGCCGCCGTCGTTGCGGAAGGCATCGTTGACCTGCTGCGGGTCGATAATCACTTCATGGACCAGTTGCTTGGCCAGGCGATCCAGCCATTTGCGTTGCACTGGCGTCCAGGGCTGCATGGCGTAGATGGTCTGCATGGCCTTGGCCACGCGCTGATCGAAGGGCAGCAGGGCTTCGCCGATGGCGGCTTGGCGTATGTAGCCGATGATGCTGGCGGCGATCTCCTGGTTGGTCTGGTTGCGCCAGGCGCTTTTCAGGCTGGCTTCGCTGAAGCCGTGCTGATCGAGTAGCAGGCGTACTTCGCGCAGCTGCTCGCGGGTCAGATCCTTGGGGCGGTTGACCACCACGCCCAAGGCGGCGGACTGGTTGAGTTGCTTGTGGATGAACTCGTGGAAGCTTTCCAGGTAGTCGGCGGGCTTCTGGTTATTGCCGTAGTCCTGCCGGCGCTCTTCTAGCTTGTCGGCGTGGGTCGAGATAACCGGGTAATTCTCAGAGCCGAGCAGGGCGCTGACAGCAGCCAGTTGGTTTATCAACTGACTGTGCTGGCGGACGAAGTTAGCGGCTTGCTGTGGGCCAAGCTCATGCAGGTGTTTGTGCAGTTTGGCTGGCTCAACGCCCCAGGCATCCTGCAGTTCATCGAGCTTCTGCTTGAGGCTGGGTTTGCTCTCGGCCTTGTGCTGGGCCTTGCGCAGGATGCGCATGACGCGCTGGCTCAGTTGGTCGAGCACGTCATGGGCGTGGCTGCTGTCATCCTGGCTGCCAGGTGCTTCATGGCTGGCTCCGCTGGTGAGTTCGCTGACCAGTTGCTCCAGGGAGATATCGGGGTTCTTCACCAGGGGCTTCATGGTGTCGACCGCCTCCAGGCTGGCGTAGAGATCGACGGGATCGTAGATGCGGAATACGGTTTTGCCGATTTCGTCGCAGCGGCGGGTGGCGCGGCCTTTCATCTGCTCGTAGAGGATGCGCGAGCGCACCCGGCGCATGAATACCAGGTTGCAGATTTTCGGCACGTCGATGCCGGTGGTGAGCAGGTCGACGGTGACGGCGATATTGGGGTTGGGCTCGTTCTTGTAGCGGCGAATCAGTTGCTCAACCTTGTCACTCTGGCCGGTGATGATGCGCACGGCGGCTTCGTTGTACTGCTCGCCGTAGGCCTCTTTGAAAGCATCGTCGAGCAGGTTCTTGACCCGCTCGGCATGGGCCTGGTTGACGCAGAAGATCATGGTCTTCTCTTCGCCAAACGGGTCCAGCTCCTTGGCCAGCTCGTCGCAGATCACCTTGTCGAAGGCTGGGGTGATGACGCGGCGGTTGAACGACTCGATGTTGAAGGTGAGCTCGTCCTCCAGTTCGGCGATATCGATTTCGCCGGTCTGGGTGTTGATGACGCTGACCGACTCGCCTTTCTCGAAGCGGATACCGTGCTGGCTGAGCTGGGTTTCGTAGCGGATCGGTGGTTCGTGATCCACCAGCCAGTCATCGGCCACGGCTTCGCGGTAGCTGTAGATGTACACCGGCTTACCGAAAATTTCGCTGGTGTGCTTGGCCGGGGTGGCGGTGAGGCCGATACGGCAGGCATCGAAGTGATCGAGCACGCGACGGTATTGCGAGAGGTACTGGCTGTGATCTCGCACAGCCAACTCGCCTTCGGTCATTTCCTGGTCAAGGGTGTAACCGCGGTGGGCTTCGTCGACGATGATGCAGTCGAACTCGCCCACGGGCGGCGGGTTATCCGAGCGGAAGATGCGGCTGACCATGGCTTGTACGGTGGCGACTTGAATGCGGGTTTCCGCCTCGGCAGCCATGTCGCCTAGTTCTTTGATGTCGTAGATCTGCGCCAGTGTGTGGTTCTGCTCAAGCGTGGTGTCGTTGAACGCATCGATGGCTTGCTGGCCGAGGGCGCTGCGGTCGACCAGAAACAGGATGCGCTTGAAGCGTTCGGCCTTCAGAAAGCGATACATCAGGCCAATGATGGTGCGGGTCTTGCCGGTGCCGGTAGCCATGGCCAGCAGGCAGTCGCGCTGGTTGTTGGCCAGGGCTTGTTCCACGGCCTGGATGGCTTTCTCCTGGTAGTCGCGCAGCTTGAGGTAGGTGAAACCCTCTGCTTTGAGCTTGGCCTCGGCGTCTACCTGGCTGCGCTTGAGCAGGTCGAGCAGATCAGTCGGGGTGTGGAAATCCTGCAGTGCGCGGCGTGTATTGGCCGGGCTGCGCAGGTCACGAAACCAGGTGCCGGATTGTTCTGCGAGCTGCTTGATAAAGGGCCGGCCGTTGCAGGCGAAGGCAAAGGGGACGAGAAAGTGGCCGTCCTGGCTATCACTCCAGGGCTGCGTCTGACCGGCCAGCAACCAGGGTTGCGGGTGCTCGGCACTGAGGTTGAACTCGCGGGCATAGCGCTCGGCCTGGGGGATACGGTCGGCGATGTTGATGCGCTTACGTTTGGCTTCGACGATGGCGATAGGCGTGAGACCAGCGAACAGCACGTAGTCGGCGCAAGCCTTGGGGCTGCTGGTGGGCCACTCGGCGATGGCCTTGTTTTTACCTTTCTCCGGGCGGGCACCTTTGCTGTAGGTGAGATCGAGGGAATCCGCCTCCCAGCCGGCATCGATCAATTGCTGGTCAATCAGGATGCGGGTGAGGTCTTCGGAAAGATCAAAACTGCTGCTGGCCTGCATGGTGCGGTGCATTACCTGTTGCGCCGCCTGTGGCTGGGTCAATAGCTGGAGTTGCAGGGTTTTGATGCGTTGTTCGTGCTCGCTGCGCAGCCGCTTCAGCGCTGCTTCGTGTTCGGCGGCCAGTTGTTTGTGAGTGCGTGATTCGACATCCATCTGCTCGGCGAGCACGGCGTATTCCTCGGCCTCGCGCTTGTGCAGCTCTGCCAACTGTTGGTTGCTTTCAAGCTGCTGACTGGATTCGCAGAGCTGCGCCTTGAGCTGGTCGATCTGACTTTGCAGCTCCCGTAGCGGGGTGCTGGGGTCGCTGGGGGTGGCGAAGGGGCCGGGTTTGAAGCTGCTGCCGCTCTTGCCGAAGGCCCGGTGATACCAGGCGCAGAGGTCACGCGCGATTCTGAGCCCGTCCAATGCCTCGCGGTGTTGGGTGTGGAACTCATGGGTGGCCTTGTTGCCCTCGATACGCAGGGTACGGAACAGGTGGCGGATGTTTTGATCCAGCTGGATTTCGCGGCCGAGCTTGTAGAGCAGATCGGACTGGGTGGTGCTGGCGTCGAACTCAATACCGGCGCGACTGGCTAGGTCCTGCGCCAAGGCTTCGCCGAGTTGGCGCAACTTGATCAGAGTGGTGTTGGGATCGCTGGCGAATACCTGCTCGGCTGTACTGGCTAACTTCAGGAAGACGGGGTCGTGCTCCTGAAGGAAGGCGAAGTTACTGCTGGCTGCCATAGTCGATCCTTTGCACGCTTATCCTTTTACTGCGCCAGTTTGCTACCTGTTGCGCAGAACTTTGCGCAGCTTACTCAAGGTGGATCGGTTTTGGCCATGACCGGGTTAAAGCTCAGCCAATCAGTAGCCCGAGCTTTAAGCGTTTGGGTAGTTTACTCACCACCAACTGGTGGGATCGGGTCAGCAGCTCTTTGAGCTCTGTCTCGCTCAGCGGGTAGGGCGCGGCCATGCTGACCCAGCGCGCGCGGGCCAGATAAGGCGCAGGGCGAATGCCCGGGCGGTCGCAAAAACCGAGGAACAGTTCGTTGTTGACCTTGAAGGCCAGATCGTTGTGGGTGCTCAGGTGAAAGAGGGCGAACATTTTCTTTTCGGCCACCGAAAACACCCGCACACCGCCCCATTTGATGTCTTCACGGGCGCCCGGCAGGCTCAGGCAGAAAGCGGCGACTTGATCGGCGGTCATGGCATTTCTCATTCGCGGTAAAAAACTTGCACCAGATGATAACCAAACTGGCTTTTCACCGGACCGTGTACTTCGCGTACCGGTTTCTTGAAAATCACCTGATCGATCGCGCGCACCATTTGCCCCGGGCGCACCTCGCCCAGGTCGCCTCCTTTCTTGCCGGAGGGGCAGGTGGAGTATTTACGTGCCAGCACATCGAAAGCCTCGCCGGCGGCAATGCGCTTTTTCAGCGCGGCCGCCTCCGCTTCGGTCTTGACCAGGATGTGGCGGGCCATTGCCTTTGCCATGATGGGTTCCTCAACTTCACAAACTGGTATTGTGCCAGCTTTGTTGCGCCATCAGACTGGCGCCAGTTACTTGCCGCCTGATCTGGGCGGAAACAGGACCGATTTTGGCCTAACGTAATAACTCCACCACGACGGATCTGCTCGCCATGGAACTCTCCGCAATGCTGAAAATCCTGTCCAGTCAGGATGGCTCGGACCTGTACCTGTCCACCGGCGCGCCGCCCTGCGCGAAGTTCAATGGCGTGCTCAAGGCGCTCAGCGCCGAGCCCCTGAAGGCCGGTGAGGTCGCCGCCATCGCAGACTCGGTGATGGATCATACCCAGCGCGAGGAGTTCGAGCGTGAGCTTGAGATGAACCTGGCGATCTCCCTGCCCAGCGTCGGC
Organism: uncultured Pseudomonas sp.; assembly: GCF_946885955.1. The sequence goes on along the minus strand of NZ_CAMPHI010000014.1, from coordinate 93,020 downwards.
CGTTTTCGCATCAATATCTTCAAGCAGCGCAACGAAGTCTCGATAGTCGCGCGCAATATCAAAATGGATATCCCCAAATTCGAAGACTTGAAACTGCCCGAGGTGCTGCTCAAGACCATCATGGAAAAGCGCGGTCTGGTGTTGTTCGTCGGCGGTACCGGTTCCGGCAAGTCGACCTCCCTGGCGGCGCTGATCGACTACCGCAACCGCAACAGCGGCGGCCATATCATCACCATCGAAGACCCGGTGGAATACGTACACAAACACAAGAAATCGATCATCAATCAACGCGAAGTGGGCGTGGACACCCGCAGCTTTCACGCCGCGCTGAAAAATACCCTGCGCCAGGCGCCGGATGTGATCCTCATCGGTGAGATTCGCGACCGCGAGACCATGGAGCATGCCCTGGCCTTCGCCGACACTGGCCACTTGGCGATCTCCACCTTGCACGCGAACAACGCCAACCAGGCGCTGGACCGCATCATCAACTTCTTCCCCGAAGAGCGCCGCCCGCAACTGCTCAACGACCTGGGCAACAACCTCAAGGCGTTCGTATCCCAGCGCCTGGTGAAAACCATCGATGGCAAACGCCGCGCCGCAGTGGAGGTACTGCTGGGCACGCCGACAATTCGCGATCTGATCAAACGCAGCGATTTCGGCGATATCAAGGAAATCATGGAGAAGTCGAAGAACCTCGGCATGCAGACCTTCGATCAGGCGCTGATCGACCTGGTACATGACGGTTCCATCGACGAAGAAGAAGCGGTGAAGAATGCCGATTCGGCGAACAACGTGCGGCTTAAGCTCAAGCTGCACCGCGAGGATTCATCCGCGCCCAGTACCGCATCGGGCGAAGCCCCGGCGGCCGCACCGGCCAAGGCTCCGATTGGCGGCAGTTTCGGCCTGGAACTGACGCTCGAAGACCTCGAAGAAGATGCGCCGCCCGAAGAGGATCCTGGCCGCACAAATTTCTAAGTGATTTGGTCTTACTGCCCGGCCAGCTAGCCGGCCGGGCGCTCACCGATATATTCGAAGAAGCGAAACAGATAGCCGTCGGGGTCACTGACGAAGAATTCGCGCTGGCCATGTTCGATGGCGTCTGTCCGATACCAAGCCTCGCTGACCGGCGCGTGCAACTCGATATTCGCCGCCTGCAAACGTTCGAGCATGCCAGCGATGGACTCGACTTCCACTTGAAAGTGCAGGCCTTTGCCATTCGGCCCCGGGCCCTGCAACGCATAAAGCTGATTGCCCGGCGCTTGCAGCAACATCATCTGGGCGCCTGCCAGATCGAAGTAGCCGAAGCTGTCCTCGGTACGCTCGAAGCGCAGCGTGAAGCCGAACAGGTTCTGATAGAAGTCCTTCGAGCGGCAATAGTCAGCTACCAACAGTTCGGGAACTAACTTGTTCCATTCCATGGATAGTTTCCTTGATGACTGGTCTTACAGCACCGGCTCGCAACGCACCTGGGTTTTGACCGAGTTGGCGATAAAGCATTCCTCATGAGCCAGATGGTGCAGGGCGTGCAACTGTTCGCTATCGGGCAGGCGCGCGCCGCTGAAGCTGACCTGCGGGCGCAGCAGTACCTCGGTCATGGCCATTCGGCCTTCTTCGTTTTTGGCCATCACGCCGCTGGCCTGGTCGAGGTAACGGTCGACCTGAAAGCCCTGCTTGGCCGCCAGCGATAGAAACCACAGCATATGGCAGCTCGACAGCGAGGCGACGAAGGCTTCCTCGGGGTCGACGGCGCGGGCGTCCGACCAGGGCAGCGGCACCACATGGGGTGAGGAGGAGGCGGCGACCTCCAGCCCGCCATCGAAGCGCCAGCAATGGGCGCGGCTGTAGCGGTTATTGAGAAAGTCCTGCTCGTCGCGCAGCCAGAGAATTTCAGCAGAGTAGCGGGCCATGGTGGGTCTCCTTACCGTGAGGCTGCTTTTTAAACGATTACAGACAGTTCGACCAGTTCTAGGCGCCGCAGTGATCAGGGCGTTCGATGCCATTGAGTGGATATCGGTATGCTCTAGAAATTAATTCTAGAAATATATTCTATAAGTTGTATGCTGGCTCGGCGCGCATCCCTTTCCGTCTTATATCTACAGGAACGATCCGATGAGTCAGACCCTTCAGCTTTTCCAAACCGTTGGCGCGGCGCAGTTCAGTGCCATGGTTCAACAAATGGCCCCTTACTTTGCCAGCATCGATCCGCTGTTCGTCGAATTGCGCGCGGGCTATGCCGAGGTCACTTTTCCTAAGCGTCGTGAGGTGCTCAATCATATCGGTACCGTGCATGCGATTGCCCTGTGCAACGCCGCCGAACTGGCCGCCGGCACCATGACCGAAGCCTCGATTGCCAGGGGTTGCCGCTGGATTCCAAAGGGCATGACGGTGGAATACCTGGCCAAGGCCGATGGCGATATCCGCGTGGTGGCCGACGGCAGCGCGCTGGATTGGAACAGCCTGGGTGATTTGAAGGTGCCGGTGATGGCTTACGTCGGCGACAAGCCGGTGTTCCGCGCAGAGATCAATATGTATGTCAGCCAGGCCTGACCGGCCGTTGCGGGACTACCCGGGTTTTGCAGTGGCCTGCTAAGACTGAGCCGTCGGTGAGGGCCAGGTCCGACGCTTATCGAGCAGGTCGCTCGCCCGCGCGCGCAACTGGCCGCAACCGCCGTCGATATCCTGGCCGGCGGAGTTGCGCACCTTGGTCAGCAGGCCGCGGCTGTGCAGGTAACGGACGATCTGCACAATGCGGTCGCCGTCCGGGCGCTGGTAGTCGTCGGCTTCCAGGCTGTTATAGGGGATCAGGTTGAGCAGCGCGTACTTGCCTTTGAGCAGGCGCAGGATGCCGTCCATTTCTTCCTGGCTGTCGTTGATGCCCTTTAGCAGTGTCCACTGGTACTGAATCGGGTAGTCGATCTGCCGTGCGTAGATTTCGCCCAGCTCGACCAGCTGCTCGGGGTCGATACGCGGCGCGCGCGGCAGCAACTGCTGGCGCAGTTCGGCATCGGTGGTGTGCAGCGACAGCGCCAGGGCCGGTTTGATGCGCTGCTGCGGCAGACGCTCGAACACCCGCGGATCGCCGACCGTGGAGAACACCAGGTTGCGCTGGCCGATGCCGCCGTCGGTGCCGAGCAGGTCGATCGCCTCCAGCACGTTATCGAGGTTATGCGCCGGCTCGCCCATGCCCATGAACACGACTTTCTTCACCGGCCGGAAGCGTCGGGCCAATACCACTTGGCCGATTATTTCGGCGGTGCTCAGTTGGCGCAGCAGGCCGCTTTTGCCAGTCATGCAGAACACGCAACCCACCGCGCAACCGACCTGGCTGGAGACGCACAGGCCGTCGCGCGGTAGCAGCACGCTTTCCACCATCTGCTTGTCGGCCAACTCCACCAGCAAGCGCGCCGAGCCATCCGCGGCCGGGTGTTCGGAGGCGAGGCGGGCAACGGCGTAGAGTTCTTCGGTCAGCTGCGGCAGGGCATTGCGCACGGCCAGCGGCAGGAAGTTTTCGGTTTTCTGATTACGCGTGCCGGTATCCAGCGGCAGGCCGCGCAGCCAGAAACGGCTGATCCTCCCGATATGCACGGGTTTGGCGCCTAGGTCGGCGAGGCGTTGGTGGAAATCTTCGATGCGCATGGGGCGCGCATGCTATCACCAGGCTCGTGGCGGCGGTATCCGCGGATCGCGCTTTGCATCTGCGGCTGGCTCAACCGGACGTGCACACTCATACTAGCGCTTCGATTTGGCCGACCTGGCCGTGCGGAGCTGTAAATGAAATACATACACCAGCGCGAACACCTGAACGAAGATGACATCGTCGTGATCGAGTGTTCGCAAACCTGCAATATCCGCCTGATGAACGATGCGAATTTTCGCAGCTTCAAGAACGGCGGTCGCCACACCTACCATGGTGGCGCCTTCGACAAGTTCCCCGCCAAGATCACTGTGCCGAGCAGCGGCTTCTGGAATATCACCATCGACACGGTCAGCCGTAAAGCCATCAGCGTGACGCGCAAGCCGACGCTCAAACACTCGATCAAGATCGTGCGCAAGTCGCCTTCGCGGCTGAGCTGATCGGCCGCGTTCAGTCCACCGAATGCGCCTGGCGCTGGCCCGTTGACCGGGCGGCGTCATTCACCGAAAAGCCTGCCTTGAAGGCAACGCTGAAGTTGGCAAGGCGCGGATCTTTCTGATGTGACCTGGTGTCCAATCAGCGCGCTCCGACTTGCTGCGCTCGATATGACGGGGGATGATGTCGGCGGAGTCAATCAGCCGGTAAGGAGCACTGCATGAGTCGTAATTCAGGGATGTCCATCCTATTGGCGGTAATGTTGGGGAGCTCCCCGGCATTCGCTGACGAGCCGACCACCACGAGCACAATCAGGGACTCCGCGAAAGCCACGGTGTCCTCCGCCATTGCCGCAGGCAAGAATCTGCTCGGTGGCTTAAGCGAAGGCGTTACCGAAGGTCGCGAGTCCGCTGACGGTGCCGATGGGGCCGCGAGCGTTTCCGACCTCAGTCAATTGGATGGCAAGGTGATGGTCGAGCTGCTCAAGGCCGAGCCCGAAGGCGATAACCTGGTCGCCACCATCGGTTTGAAGAACAGCTCCGACAAACAGCTGCGGCTGATCAATCTCCGCCAGGCCGGAGCTTTGATCGCCATCGATCAGGACGGTTACTCCAGCCCCTTGCTGGCGAGCCTGGATAACCCAGACCAAGTGACCATTCCCGCTAACGCCGGGGTTCGGCAGAAATTCATTTTTGCCGGCCCGGTCGACAAACTCGCCTCGGTGCGGCTTTGGGGCCGGGATTTCACTGTCGCTGAATAATTCAGTCGGTAACCATTTATATACGGAGATCGAAAATGACTACCGATGCGACATGCACGTTCCAAATCGTCGGATGGGACGAAAAGACCTACGAAGAAATAGCCGACGGTGCAAAGCTCAGTAACGCGAAGGTCACACAGACATATTCAGGCGCCATTGAGGGCAGCAGCAGCGTCGAATACCTTATGTCCTACAGCGTTCACGGCACAGCGACCTTTGTCGGCCTGGAGCGAATTTCCGGCATGGTCGATGGGAAAAGCGGGACCTTTGTTCTTCAGCACACAGGAACTTTTGCGGAAGGCAAGGCACGTAGCTCCTGGTCTATCGTTGCTGGCTCCGGCACTGACGCGCTGGCTAACCTTCGAGGTAAAGGAAGCTACGTCGCGGGCCATGGTGAGCCAGCTCAGGTCGCATTTACCTACTCTTTCGAGCCAAACAGCTAGCCCTGTATTTGGCTGTTCTTGCAAGTTGCAGATAACGCTTAACTAGCCCTTCTCAGCGTAGGCGCAGCAGCCCGCCGTTGGTGGGTTGGATATGACAAGGCCCGCTTGATGGCGGGCCTTGTCATTTCTATCTGGGTTTAATTGTCATACCCCAGGTTCGGCGCCAGCCAGCGTTCACTGACGTTGAGATCCTGCTGCTTGCGCGCGGTGTAGCTCTCCACCTGGTCCTTATCGATCTTGCCGACGGCAAAGTACTGCGCCTGCGGGTGGGCGAAGTACCAGCCGCTGACGGCGGCGGCGGGGAACATGGCGTAGTGCTCGGTGAGGAACACGCCGCTGTCGCCGGCCTTGTTAAATTCAGCCGCCGGGTCGAGCAAGGTAAACAGCGTCTTCTTCTCGGTGTGATCAGGGCAGGCCGGGTAGCCGGGTGCCGGGCGGATGCCTTTGTAGGCTTCCTTGATCAGCTCGTCGTTGGAGAGCTGCTCGTCCGGCTCATAACCCCAATACGTGGTGCGTACCTCTTTGTGCAGCCACTCGGCGCAGGCCTCGGCCAGGCGGTCGGCCAGGGCCTTGACCATGATCGAGTTGTAGTCGTCGCCGGCTTGCTGATATGCCTTGGCCACTTCCTCGGCGCCGATGCCGGCGGTGGTGATGAATCCGCCGACGTAATCGGTGAGGCCGCTATCTTTGGGCGCAACGAAGTCGGCCAGGGAGAAGTTGGGCTTGCCGTCCGGCTTGATGGTCTGCTGGCGCAGGTGGTGCAGCTTGGCCAGCGGCTGGCCGTCGTCGCCGTAGACTTCGATATCGTCGTCCTGCACCTGATTGGCCGGCCAGAAGCCGAACAGGGCGCGAGCGCTGATCAACTTCTCATCGATCAGCTTGTTCAGCATTGCCTGGGCATCGGCAAACAGCGCGCTGGCCGCTTCGCCGACCACTTCGTCGGTGAGGATGCGCGGGTATTTGCCGGCCAGATCCCAGGAAATGAAGAACGGTGTCCAGTCGATGTACTCGGCGAGCACCTTGAGGTCGATATCTTCCAGCAGCTTGACCCCGGTGAAGGAGGGCACTGGCGGCTGGTAGCCGGTCCAGTCGAATTGCGGTTTGTTGGCCACGGCCTTGGTGTAGGGCAGGCGTTCGGTACGGGCGCTACGGTTGGCGGTGCGCTCGCGCACTTCGATGTAGTCGAGGCGGGTACGCTCGACGAAATCCGCCTTCAGCTCTTTCGACAGCAACTGGGTGGCCACGCCGACAGCGCGCGAGGCGTCGGTAACGTAGATCACCGCATCGTTCTGGTACTTGGGCTCAATCTTCACCGCGGTGTGGGCTTTCGAGGTGGTGGCGCCGCCGATCATCAGCGGCAGGTTGAAGCCCTGGCGTTGCATTTCGCGGGCGACATGCACCATCTCGTCGAGGGAGGGGGTGATCAGGCCGGACAAACCAATGATGTCGCACTTTTCCGCGATAGCCGTCTGCAGGATTTTCTCCGCCGGCACCATCACGCCGAGGTCGACGATGTCGTAGCCGTTACAGCCTAAAACCACGCCGACGATGTTCTTGCCGATGTCGTGCACGTCGCCCTTGACCGTGGCCATAAGGATTTTGCCCTTGGCTTCCGGCTTGTCGCCTTTCTCCGCTTCGATAAAAGGGATCAGGTGGCCGACCGCCTGCTTCATCACCCGGGCGGATTTGACCACCTGCGGGAGGAACATCTTGCCCGCGCCGAACAGGTCGCCGACCACGTTCATCCCCGCCATCAGCGGGCCTTCGATGACTTCGATAGGCCGCGCGCATTGCTGGCGGCACTCTTCGGTGTCTTCGATGATATGGCTGGTGATGCCCTTGACCAGCGAGTGCTTGAGGCGGTCGACCACGCTCCAGGTGCGCCACTCTTCGGTCTCGACTTCCTTGACGCTGCCGTCGCCCTTGTAGTTGTCGGCAATCGCCAATAGTGCCTCGGTCGCGCCTTCGTGGCGGTTGAGCACCACGTCTTCCACCGCATCGCGCAGCTGCTTGGGAATCTCGTCATAGATTTCCAGCTGGCCGGCGTTGACGATGCCCATGGTCAGGCCGTTCTGAATCGCGTAGTAGAGGAACACCGAGTGAATGGCTTCACGCACCGGGTTATTGCCGCGGAACGAGAAGGACACGTTGGACACGCCGCCGCTCGACAGGGCGTGCGGCAGGTGATCACGGATATAGGCGCAGGCCTCGATAAAGTCGACCGCGTAGTTGTTGTGCTCCTCGATTCCGGTGGCGATGGCGAAGATGTTCGGGTCGAAGATGATGTCTTCCGGCGGGAAGCCCACTTCATTGACCAGAATGTCGTAGCTGCGCTGGCAGATCTCGCGCTTGCGCTCGGCGGTATCGGCCTGGCCGGCCTCGTCGAAAGCCATCACCACCACCGCCGCACCGTAGCGCTTGCACAGCTTGGCGTGGTGCTTGAACTGCTCGACGCCTTCCTTCATCGAGATCGAGTTGACGATGCCCTTGCCCTGGATGCACTTGAGGCCGGCTTCGATCACTTCCCATTTCGATGAGTCGATCATGATCGGTACGCGGGAGATATCCGGCTCACCGGCGATCAGGTTCAAGAAGGTGACCATGGCCTTCTGCGAGTCGAGCATGCCCTCGTCCATGTTGATGTCGATCACCTGGGCGCCGGCTTCCACCTGCTGCAGGGCGACTTCGAGGGCTTCTGTGTAGTTGTCCTCGCGGATCAGACGGGCGAACTTGGCGCTGCCGGTGATATTGGTGCGCTCGCCGACGTTGATGAACAGCGAGTTGCGGTCGATGGTGAACGGCTCGAGGCCGGACAGACGGCAGGCCTTGGGGATATCCGGGATGGCCCGTGGCGGGTATTTGCTAACCGCTTCGGCAATCGCCTGGATATGCGCCGGCGTGGTGCCGCAGCAGCCGCCGACAATGTTGAGGAAGCCACTGGCGGCGAATTCCTCGACCACCACGGCCATTTCCGCCGGGGTTTCGTCGTACTCTCCGAAGGCGTTCGGCAGGCCGGCGTTGGGGTGGGCGGAGACATGGGTTTCAGCCTTGGCCGCCAACTCTTCCAGATACGGGCGCAGATCCTTGGCACCGAGGGCGCAGTTCAGGCCTACGGAGATCGGCTTGGCATGGCGCACCGAGTTCCAGAACGCCTCGGTAGTCTGGCCCGAGAGCGTGCGGCCGGAGGCATCGGTAATGGTGCCGGAAATCATGATCGGCAGTTCGACGCCCTGTTGCTCGAAGACTTCCTGCACGGCGAAGATCGCCGCCTTGGCGTTGAGCGTGTCGAAGATGGTCTCGATCAGGATCAGGTCCGCGCCGCCTTCGATCAGGCCGCGGGTGGCTTCCACGTAGTTTTCCACCAGCTCGTCGAAGGTGACGTTGCGGTAGCCGGGGTTGTTCACGTCCGGGGAAATCGAGCAGGTGCGACTGGTAGGACCGAGCACGCCGGCGACAAAGCGCGGGCGATCCGGGGTCTCCAGGGTCTTGGCGTCGGCGACCTGGCGGGCCAGGCGGGCGCCTTCGACGTTCAGCTCGTAGACCAAGGCCTCCATGCCGTAATCGGCCTGGGACACCTGGGTGGCGTTGAAGGTGTTGGTTTCGAGGATATCGGCGCCGGCGTCCAGGTAGGCCTTCTCAATGGCGCCGATCACATCCGGGCGGCTGAGGATCAGCAGGTCGTTGTTGCCCTTGACGTCCTGCGGCCAGTCGGCGAAGCGTTCGCCGCGATAGTCCTGTTCCTCCAGCTTGTAGCTCTGGATCATGGTGCCCATGCCACCGTCGAGGATCAGGATGCGTTCCTTCAGGGCTTGCTGAAGGGCATGGAGACGGGCGCTGCGGTCGGACAGGGACATGGGCGAAACTACCTGAGCAAAGCTGAAACATTGGGTGCACGATGATAACAAAGCTGCACGCTTTTGCAGCGCTCGCTATTTTTCATGAATAATATTCATGTTGGTCAATTAGCCTTATGGCCTATGCGGCAGCTAGAATCGCCGCCGCTGTCATATTAGGAAATCCCCATGTTCGGTCGTCTGTTGTTTATCGCGTGCTGGTTGTTCATCAGCCCATTGCCGGCCGCGCAGTCGATTTCCTATAGCGAGGACGTGCAGCCGATCTTTACCCGGCATTGCGTGGCCTGCCATGCCTGTTACGACTCGCCTTGTCAGCTCAACCTGGGCAGTGGCGAAGGCGCCGAGCGCGGCGCCAACAAGCTGCCGGTATATTCGGGCACACGACTCAAGGCTCAGGATAGTACCCGGCTGTTTCTCGACGCCCATGGTGCTGATGCCTGGCGGCGCAAAGAATTCTTCTCGGTGCTCGACCCACAAGCTGGCCAGGCGGCGCTGATGGCGCGGATGCTCGAACTGGGCCATGCCTCGCCGCTCGAACCGAATGCCAAGTTGCCGGCCGGACTGGATGTCGGTATCGCCCGGGAGAATCAATGCCCACTGCCGGATGAGTTCGCCAACTTTGCCCGGAAAAGCCCGCAAGCCGGCATGCCATTCGCCGTTACCGGGCTCAGCGAGGCGGATTATCGAACCCTGCAGCGCTGGTTGGAGCAGGGAGCGCCGATGGATCGGCAGGAGCTACAGGCCAGTGCGGTCGAAACCCGCCAGATAGGGGCATGGGAGCGCATGCTGAACGCTCCGGGCGCGCGCGAGAGACTGGTGGCGCGCTGGTTGTACGAGCATCTGTTTCTTGCCCATCTGTATTTTCAGGGCGGCGAGCCCGGGCATTTTTTCCAGGTGTTGCGCTCGCGCACGGCCAGCGGCCAGCCAGTCGACCCTATCGCCAGCCGCCAGCCCAACGACGATCCCGGTACTGTCTTTTACTATCGCCTGGTGCCTATTCAGGGCGTCATCGTGCATAAGACTCATATCACCTACCCGCTGAGCGACGAGAAGCTTGCGCGGGTGCGCGAGCTGTTCTTTGCCGGCGACTGGCGGGCGGATGCGCTGCCCGGCTACGGCCCGAGGCACCGTGCCAATCCCTTCGAGACCTTTGCTGCGATTCCCGCCGAGGCGCGCTACCAGTTCATGTTGGACGACGCCGAATATTTCGTGCGTACCTTCATTCGTGGCCCCGTGTGCCGCGGGCAGATCGCCACCGATGTGATCCGCGATAACTTCTGGCTGGTCTTCCAGGATCCCCAGCACGACCTTTACCTCCGGAATGCCGATTACCGCGCCAAGGCCACTCCCTTGCTGGAAATGCCCGGGCAGCTGGACGACATCGGCGACCTGCTCGGCATCTGGAACAGCTACCGTAACAAGCGCAATCGCTACGAAGCCTTGCGCATGGCCAGCTACGCCAAGGCGCCAGCGCCCAGTTGGTCGCATATCTGGGCGGGCAACGACAATGCGCTGCTATCGGTATTCCGCCAGCACGACAGCGCTTCGGTGCGCAAAGGACTGATCGGCGAGGTGCCGCAAACGTTCTGGTGGATGGATTTTCCGTTGCTGGAGCGCACCTATTACCAGTTGGTGGTTAATTTCAATGTGTTCGGCAACGTCTCCCATCAAGCGCAGACTCGGCTGTATTTCGATTTGATCCGCAACGGCGCGGAGGCGAATTTCCTCCGTTTGATGCCGGCACGGTCGCGCATCGGTTATCTCGACGACTGGTATCGAAGCAGTGGCAAATTGAAGCGCTGGCTGGACTATACGGACATCGACGACCAGAGCCCGACGGCCCTGATCCTGCCGGGCTCGGACCCCAAGCGGGTATTCGCCGACGCCCTGTTGCAGCGCTATGGCAGCCTCAACGCCAGGCCTGATCCGATCAACCGCTGCGATGGCATGAATTGCCATCGATCAGGGCTGGCGCTCGACTTGCAAGCTGCCGAACAGGCCCTGAGCCAGCTGACCGGGAAAACCGCCGCGCAACTTGCGGTGATCCTGCAATTGCCCGAGGCGACGCTGCTGCGCATCGAACTGGCCGATGGTAGCCGGGAGGTCTACAGCCTGCTACGCAACCGTGCCCACAGCAATGTGGCCTTCATGCTCGGTGAGCAGCTGCGCTATCAACCGAAGCTGGATACCTTGACCGTTTACCCCGGTGTGCTCAGCAGCTACCCGAACTTCATGTTCAATCTCAAGGCCGGCGAAGTGCCGACCTGGGTCGACGCCATGCAGCGGGTCAGCAGCGAGGCGGCCTTCGATGACATCGTGCAGCACTGGGGGATCAGGCGTAGCCATCCGGAATTCTGGCGTTATTTCCATGACTTATCGGCCTACCTGGAAGAAACCGAACCAGTGGAGGCGGGCGTGCTGGATATGAACCGCTACGAGAACCTGTAATGGCCGGGGTGGCACGACAGCTTGATAGGGGCGAAAATTAATCCGAGCTAAACAGTCGGGCTTTATCGAAACCCGCAGGTTGGCGTACACTGCGCCCATGTTTGCGAGGAGTTGCCATGAGCACCATTACCATTTCCAATGCAGCCCACGATTATCTGGCCGATCTGCTGAGCAAGCAGAACACTCCGGGCATCGGTATTCGTGTGTTTATCACCCAGCCGGGTACCCAATACGCCGAGACCTGCATCGCCTATTGCAAACCGGGCGAGCAGAAACCGGAAGACACAGCCCTAGGGCTGGCCAGTTTCACCGCCTGGATCGACGCGGTCAGCGAGCCCTTTCTCGAAGATGCGGTTGTCGATTACGCGACTGATCGCATGGGTGGCCAGCTGACCATCAAGGCACCTAACGCCAAGGTGCCGATGGTCAACGAAGACAGCCCGATCAATGAGCGCATCAGCTATTACCTGCAAACCGAGATCAATCCAGGTCTGGCCAGCCACGGTGGTGAGGTCAGCCTGATCGATGTGGTCGACGACGGTATCGCCGTGCTGAAGTTCGGCGGCGGTTGCCAGGGCTGCGGTCAGGTCGACCTGACCCTCAAGGAGGGCATCGAGAAGACTCTGCTCGAGCGTATTCCCGAGCTTAAAGGGGTGCGCGATGTGACTGATCACAGCAACAAGGAAAACGCCTACTACTAGCAGGCCGTTGAAACACCCAGGCGAAGCCGGCAGGCCAATACCGATAGCGGCCTGCCAAAGCAGGCGAGGCAATGACTGGGCGCATTCGGCTTGCTGTCAATCGGCATTCGGACGTCGGCGCCTGGTTCGGGTTCGTCCCCGCTTGGGGTGCATGCCGTATCGAGCTGTTCGACGGCACTGCCGGTGCCCAGGTACGAGCGGGCGCATTGCGTTTGGGAAAGGCACCGACAGGTGCCTTTTTTATTTCCGTTCGCAACAACCGATTACCGGGTATCGGTTCCCCGGCCGGTTTGATCAGCCATATGATCCACGCCCGTGAATCGATCGTGATCGTCGGGACGCTGATCGACGACGCATTGCCTATCGCGCCCGCAAGCGATGGGTGGCTGCCGGTGTGGGTTCCGAACAATTGGGGTTGTGTTACCGCTAAAGCGATAGCAATCAGCGCCAAGTTGCCTATAGTTGCAGGGAAGGGTGCGGGGCTTGGGCGGCAGCGCCCTGGGGGCGAAATTGTTTATTGGGCAGGCCCGAGTTATTCCCGAGAAGCGTTGTCAAAACTAATACCTGCGCATGATTGCTGCCGACGACACCTCAGGTGTGCGGGATATTTCGTCAGATCGAACAACCAGAAGTGGTGCGCATGACCGTCAGATCCCTGCTCATCTGTGACGATTCCAATATGGCGCGCAAGCAGTTGCTGCGTGCATTGCCTGCAGACTGGCCGGTTTCCATCGTGCAAGCGGCGAATGGCGCCGAAGCCATGGGGATACTGCGTCGGGGCGGTATCGATGTCATGCTGCTCGATCTGACCATGCCGGAAATGGACGGCTATCAGGTGCTCATCGCCTTGCAGGAGGAGGGCATCAGCTGCAAGGCCATCGTGGTCTCCGGGGACGTTCAGGAACAGGCGATCGAGCGGGTCAAACAGTTGGGCGCCTTGGCCTTTGTGCAGAAGCCCGCCGATCCTGCGTTGCTCGAAGCCACCCTGGACAAGCTCGGGCTGTTGCAGAAAGCCGCCAAGGCACCGGCGACCTACGCGCCGCTGGACGAAGTGAGCATCAGCTTCAACGATGCGTTCCGTGAGGTGATCAACGTCGCCATGGGCCGGGCTGCGGCGCTACTGGCCCGGGTGCTGGGTGTATTCGTCCAGTTGCCGGTGCCCAACGTCAATCTTTTCGAAGTCGGCGAATTGCATATGGCGCTGGTCGATGCGCAGCGTGGCGACGGGTTGACCGCGGTATGCCAGGGTTTTATCGGTGGTGGTATCGCCGGTGAGGCATTGCTGGTGTTTCACGATTCCGAAGTCGGCGATATGGCCAAGTTGATGCACTGGTACTCCGAGGACTATTCCGAAATGGAAATGCTCCTGGATCTTTCCACGGTGTTGATTGGTGCCTGCCTGAGCGGAGTGGCCGGGCAAATCGACGTGAAGTTCTCGCAAAGCCACCCGATGGTGCTGGGCCAGCACACCTCGATCGATGAGCTGATCCGGCTAAATCGCTCGCGCTGGAAAAACACCTTGGCGGTGGAAGTTAGCTATAGCATCGAGGGACATGTCATTCATTTCGATTTGCTGCTGTTGTTCACCGAGGATTCGGTGGAGCTGCTCTCTAAAAAGCTTGATTACCTGATGAATTGACCATGAGTGATCACCTGGATCTAAACGAATTCCACTGGCTGCTGGCGATTGTCCAGGGCATCGATGTCGGTGTCGTGGTGTTGGACCGCGAGTACCGCATTCAGGTCTGGAATACGTTCATGGAGAACCGCTCCGGGCGGTTGCCCAGGGACGTGCATGGACAATCTTTCTTCTCCCTGTTTCCCGAGGTGGAGGAGGAGTGGTTCCGCCACAAGGTAGAAAGCGTGGCGACCCTGGGCACCCCGGCGTTCACCATCTGGGAACAGCGGCCTTACCTGGTGCGCTTCAAGAACTATCAGCCGATAACCGGGCAGGAAGAGTTCATGTACCAGAACACGGTGCTCTTGCCGCTGCAGGGGGTGAACACCACGGTCGAACATATCTGCCTGATTATCTACGACGTCACCAATGTCGCGACCAACAAGCAGCAGTTGCAGGCGGTCAATCAGCAACTCAAGCACCTGTCGCGCACCGACCGGCTGACGGGGCTGAACAACCGCGGTTATTGGGAGGAGTGCCTGCAGCACGAATATGCACGGCATCGGCGTTACCAGAGCATGGCCTCGCTGGTGATGTTCGATATCGATCACTTCAAGGCGGTCAACGATACCTACGGTCACCAGGCTGGCGACAAGGTGATCCAGGCGGTTGCCGAGGTGGTGCGCGAGCAGATCCGCGGTACCGATTATGCCGGCCGCTATGGCGGCGAAGAATTCGTGGTGTTACTGCCGGATGTCGACAGCGCGGGTGCGATGCTATTTGCCGAGCGCCTGCGCCAGCGTATCGAGTCGCTGCTGGTGACCTACGAGACCCAGGGCATTCCCTTCACCATTAGCCTCGGTGTGGCGGACTTCGGCCACCCCACCGAAAATTACCAGCAGTTGATCGAGCGTGCCGACCAGGCCCTCTATGTTTCCAAGGAGGGCGGTCGCAACCGCACTACCTGTTACAAGGGCTGAATCAGCTGTGCTGGGCCAGCGTCTTGCCTCTCAGTGGCAGCAAGGTCAGCAGCACTACCGCCACCAGTGGCAGGATGCCGATGTTGACCGCGCTCCAGCCGAGGGTGCTGATCAATGCGCCGGCGGCAAAGGAGGCGCTGGCAGCCACTGTGCCGTTGCTCAATTCCATCAAACCCTGGGCATTACCGCGTTCGACGGCGCTGTGAGCGCTCGCGAGCATTGTGGTTCCGGCAATCAGCATCAGGTTCCAGCCCAGCCCGAGTAGGAAGGTGCTGAGCAGAAAGTACTCCTTGGCCAAGCCGCTCAGGGCGATGCCGGCGCTGGTCAACAAGATCATGCTACCCAGAACCGCGACCCTGGCGCTGCCAAGCTTGTCGACCAGCTGGCCGGCAACGAACGCGGGCAGAAACATGCCAAGCATGTGCCATTGGATGACCTGGGTGGCATCCCCGATGGACAGCCCGCAGAACTGCATGGCCAGCGGAGTGGCTGTCATGATCATGATCATCAGGCCATGACCCACCGCCGTGGTGGCGATGGCTGCACGGATCTGCGGGCGGCCGAGCAGCTCGCGCACCACCGCCCAGCCGCGGCGGCTCGGCAGCGGCGCCACGCCTTCGCGTAGCTGTGTCATCAGCGCCAGAGCGATGGCGGCCAACGTCGCCATCATCAGATAGGCACCGACAAACGGCCTGCTCAGGGCGCCCTGAGACCAGATTGCCAGACTAGGTGCGACCACCGCCGCCAGTACGCCGCCGCCGATCACGCAGGCACTGGCGCGTCCATGCTGGGCGCAGTCCACCGCCTCCAGCGCGGCAAAGCGGTAATACATCGCCGACGCCTGATACGCCCCCAGCGGCAATCCGGCCAGGCAAAACAGCGTGAAATCGTTCAGCCATACCCCGAGTGCACCGAGCAAGCCGCCGACAATACCGCCCCCGGCCCCCAGTACCAATCCGAGCCTGCGGCCGTGGCGCTGCATGAATACCGATAGAGGTTGCACGGTGAGCAGATTGCCCAGTACCAACAGCGCCAGGGGCAGGGTCGCGAGGATATTCAGCGGTGCCAGTTGCAGCCCCACCAGTGAGGTCAGGGTGATGCCAATAAGGTTGCAACTCCAGTACAGGGCCTGGCCGAGAAACAAGCGTGAAATGGTGCTATTGGCAAGTAACATCGATCACCTCGGCGGGTTGCGGACAGGGAGTGGCGGCATGCACCCGGGTTGTCGAGGCGGGAAACCGCGTCAGCTTGGCCGGCGGCCGTCGCGGGCGTTGCAACAATTCGCCGCCACAGTTGGGGCACAACCCCTGTAGTCGTTGATGTGTGCAATCGATGCAGAAGGTGCATTCGAACGAGCAAATCAGCGCATCCGGGGAATCGCCGGGCAGCTCCCGATCACAGCACTCGCAGTTGGGGCGCAGTTGCAACATGGTTGACTCCTTGGCTGGATAGATCAGGCGAAACGCTGTGCGTATTCCTGAGGGCTTACCGAGAAATGCTTATGAAAGGTGCGGCGCAGATTTTCCGGATGACCGAAACCGGTTAGGTGCGCCACCGTGCCGATTGATGTCTGGGCGTCCTGCAGCAGGGTGCGCGCGGCTTCCAGACGGACGCGTTCCACATAACGGCCCGGCCCCATGTTCAGCTCCTGGGCAAATACGCGTGAGAGCGTGCGCGGAGTCATGCGAGCCTGGGCCGCCAGCACCTCAAGGGACAGATCCTGATGCAGGTTGGCCGGTATCCAGTCGAGCAAAGCTGCCAGTCGTGATGTGCGGTTAGCCTGCGGGGCGAGCAGGGCACTGAACTGGGCCTGATCGCCGGGCCTGCGTAAAAACATCACCAGACGGCGCGCCACCGCCAGCGCCATGGCGCGACCGAGGTCGGCCTCGACCAGTGCCAGCGCCAGATCAATACCCGCCGTGACGCCTGCCGAGGTGAAGATATGGCCGTTGCCGTCGGCATCGTTGGGGTCGTAGGTATGCAAACGGTCCGCGGTCACCTCGACAGCGGGATAGTTTTCCCTCAGGTGCTGTGCATCGGCCCAGTGGGTTGTGACCCTACGACCATCGAGCAGGCCGGCGGCCGCCAGGATCAGAGCGCCCGAGCAAACCGACCCCAGGCGTCTTACCTGAGGTTCTGCAATGCGCAGCCAGGCCAGCAAGGCAGGATTTTGTGCTTGAGTCTTTTCGCCCGCGCCACCAGGGATCAACAACGTATCGATGGTGCTCGGGGCGATGTCGGCCCAGGTGTGCTCGGCAACTATTTGCAGGCCTGCGGAGGTTGGCATGGCACCCACCCATTCGCCGAGCACCAGTAGCCGATAGAAGGGCGGCAGTCCCTGGCGCTGGCGCTCGACATTGGCCGAAGCGAAAACTTGCAGCGGCCCGCTGACATCCAGGCTCATGACCTGCGGATAAAGCAGGCAGGCGATCGTATTCGGTGCATCCATGGGCGGGGCTCCAGCAGTCATGGATGCAGTGTGCTCGTGCCTCAGGCTGGCGACAATGACAATTAACCCACAGATATTGCCAAGTCGAGCGCTTCTCCATCGCTGGTCGGATTTCAGCTGATATAGGGTGTGCGCAGTGCTTCGCACCAACGGTCATGGCCACAGCGAGAGCACTTCAGCTGTTGTCCAGCCTCGAACTGTTGCAGTGCGCCGCACATGTTGCAGGCCGCCAGCATCGCGCCTGGGGCTCGGGTGAATAGCACTCTCTGAGCTTCCGGCAGTACCGATAGGCCAGGGCGGATGGCATCTCGATCGTAGAAGTACAAACTTACGTCGCCATTGACCTCGACGATGCCGAGGCGTACCTGACCCAGATGCTCCACGCCATGCTGACGCAGCTCCATAAGAAACTCATCGTGAGAGATATTGCCCTGGGTCAGGGTTTCCAGTTCGAAGCTACCGTTGCGGATCAGGATGAAGGGCCGGCCCTCCATCCAGGCCTGTAGCCGCGGGAACCGGTTCATTAACCAGGTGGTGAGGCGGTATAGCAGGCTCATCGCGACAAATACGCTGAATACCGGCAGCAGCGGTACATCCTCATAGAAGGTCACGTCGCCCGCGGCCGATCCGAGGGTCAGGATGACCACCAGTTCGAACAGCGACAATTGTCGGACCCCACGCCTACCGGCGATTTTCAGAAACAGGAAAACCACGAAATAAGCCAGCAAGGTGCGAACTGCCACTTCGGCGAGGAACTCAACGCTGGTTTGGTCCCACAGCATCCGCTGCCAATCGAAAGCGCTCATGACTAACTCCAATGGGCCGATGACTCATTGGCCTGCTAATTAGCCGGGAAGTTCCGTTTTTCCGCTTCGTTTATAGCGGCGAGGTCGCGTGCGCAATAAGCAGCGCGGCAGCTATCCAGTGGAAGGCACGGGTTATAGCGAAGGAGAGGGGCGTTTTGCGTGCACGGCAAGTTGAGAACAACAACTTGCCGTTCGGATGCGGGATTAAACGATAAAACGATGAATTGAATAGCCAAGTTCAAGTACAAACCCGGTTATGCGCGGCAGATGCATAACCGGGAAGGTGGGGCGTGCTACTCGGGCATGCTCCAAGGCGCCAGAGCAAAGCCTTGCTGGCTCAGTTCGTCACGCGACGCTTTCAATACCTTGGCGAATTGGACCGGGTCGCTATAGGTATTGCAGGACAGTTGGGTGCGACCGAGCAGGCGGGTGCTGGTGCGATCGACGACGCTCAGGCTGAGTTGCCCTGTACCGTCCTGTGGTGCCCAGGCAATGCACTGGAAAGGTTGAAAAGCACGATCGGCGATCAGTAATGCTTCGTTAAAACGCAGCGGGGCGTTCATGGGGTCGGTTACTCCGAGGTATTCCCTATTAGCGTTAGCCTGCATTCACTAAGGTTATGCCGGCCTGTCATATCTGTTGATGGCCGCATCGGCTTGCCAAGTCACATCGGCAGATAAAAAAACATACTTTTTCTAGAAATAAGTTTAGAACCGTGCGCCATGTACGGTAGGACAAACAAATCGCCGCAACATTCACCGCAAGTATGGTGTTCAAGTGCGTATTGTTGAGGGGCGTCGATTAATCGCTGGGCAGCTCCGGCGTGCCGGTGTTGGACGGGCACGCCGATAACAGTTGGCATAAGTAACGGGCGATGTAGCGGTGGAGGCTTTTGTCGTTCCAGTACTCGAAATGGCTCAGCGGAGTGTGACGTTTATAGCAGGGGCCTACCGGCATGGCGCGATCCTCGGCGACCACGGCGGCGTAGTTCTGCAGTGGCCGTAACGGATAGCCCAAGGGGTCGGCCGGGGCATAAAGATTGAACCAGCGGGCTTGCTCACGTACCGCTTCGGTCAGGCAGTGGCCGGGGAAGCGAATCGGCACCACCGGGTCGCAGGCAAAGGTGAACAGCGGGATGTTGCAGCCGAAGGTCACCAGCCCGGCCAGGGTTTCCAGGGCGATAAAGGGGTCGAGTGGGCAGCTCGGGGTTTTATTGATGCCTTGCTGATCCCATGCATAGTTGGAAAAGATATGCCCACCCAGCGAATGGGCCAGCACCACCAGAGGGGTATTGGCATCGACCTTGGCGCGCAGCGCATTGAGCCCTGCACGGACGCACTGGTGCACCTCCTGGTAGGTGGTGTCATAGGCCTCGCTGACTTTGCGGTAACCGCTGGCATCGCCGAGGAACAGGGTGACGAGGCGCCTTAGCCAGCGCCAGCGCACTGGTTGATCGCGCAGGCTGTCGAGGAAATCCAATTGCCGCTTGTCCAGCACGCTGGCCCAGTACAGGCTCTGGAAGGCCACGTGCTCGGCCTCTACGCCGAGTTGCCGACGCAGGCCGGCAATCATGCGCTGGGAGTACGCATATTGGCCCTCGAGGTCGCGGCTGTCTGGTTGAACCCCGATACCATGGATAATGGCGACTGCTAGCTTCATCTGGTCTTCCCTGGTGCGTTTATCCCCGGTTCCGGGCTGGCATCGCTGGCCGTCAGGTTAGAGCGCTTGCATGCGCTCGGCGAAATGGCCGTTTCCAACCAGTTCGAGAAACTCATCGCCGAGCCGCCGGCTCTCGTCCATGGCTGTGCGCCAATAGCGCTCGCGGCCAACGTCGTCGCCGAGATAGCGGCTGAAATCCTTGCGGTCGGGCAGTTTGCCGTGGGGCAAACGCGCCAGATATTCGCTCGAGGGGGCCAGCAGCACGACATCCTGTAAACGCGTGGCGTCGCCCCGTCGCCAGGGCATGCCTTTATCGAACCAGCCGGGAATCACTCGGTCGGTGAAATGCGGGTAGAGCACGATATCGTCGCCGCTGTAGGGCAAGTCGAGATGGTAATCGAGCAGCCCGCCATCGCGGTAGGTGCCAGGGCCCGCGCCGGGAATGTCGCGCACGCCTTGCATGACCATCGGAATAGAACCCGAAGCGAGCAAGGCATGGCGCAGGTTCTGCGCATCCAGGGTCAGGTAGCGCGAGGGGAAATCGTTCAGCACCCCCAGTGGTGGCGGCAGGCGTGCGTCATGCAGGATTACCCGTTCGAAGTGCCGGGCCAGGCGCGAGCGGCCCAACAGGTTGCTGCCGATCACCGAAGACAACCCGAGCCCCAGGGCGCCGCGGTGATCGTGTTGGAGCAGGCCATGGCTTTTCACCACGACGATATTCAGGCGGTAATGCGCATTGCTCAGCACCTGCTCGTCCTGGTCCTCCAGCAGTTGTTCGAGCATCGAGCGGCAACTGCGCGACACCTCGGCCATGCTCACGCCTTTGGCGAAGCGCTGTTCGGTATACAGCTCGCCGAGGCGGCGAATGCCGGCCGCCGCATCCGGCAGGCAGGCGCTGGCGAAGCGCCAGGAACCGATGGAGGCGCCGATCAGCGAGCGCTCCCGTGGCGCGCGCGTCAGCCAGTCGCCGAACAGCGCCAGATCCAGGCCCTGGATGCCGAGCGCTTTGGGGCCACCGGCGGCGCCCGGCAGCGTACCCACGTCGGCCGGCAGCAAACCGCGTTCGCGTATCCGCGCCATGGCTCGTGATCCGGCCTTGATTGTCAGGGCCGGGGCTTTGATCAGAATCGCACTCATGCTGGTCTCCATCGCGCAAGGTAGCGATTATAGAGGGGCCATCGCCCCGCAGGCCAAGCGACTTCAGGCGGTGAATGATGTGCAGTCAATCCTTGTGGCGGTTCGATTCAGCTTGAATTAAGTCCGGCGCGGTACCTTGAACCCGTCGAAAGCAAATCCTTCAAGGAGATTGAACATGAAAGCCTTTACTGCATTATTCGCCGCCGCTGCCCTGACACTCACCGCCGGGCTCGCCCAGGCTCGCGATCTCGGCCCGGACGAAGCGCTTAAATTGCGCGACGCGGGTACTATCCAGTCGTTCGAAAAACTCAATGCCGCCGCCCTGGCGCAGCACTCCGGCGGCAAGATCGAAGAAACCGAGTTGGAAGAAGAATACGGCCGCTATGTTTATCAGGTCGAAATACGCGACGCCAAGGGTGTGCAGTGGGATATCGAACTGGATGCCAGCAATGGCCAGGTACTCAAGAATCAACAGGACAGTTAATGCGAACAACGGCTTTGGCTTATCGCCCTCTCCTGGCACTGTCATTGGTCATGCTGGCGTTTGCCAGCAGCGCCCGCGACCTGGATCAGGATGAGGCGCTGCGCCTGCGTCGCGAGGGGGCGATTCTGCCCCTCGAACAGATGCTGGTCGTGGCGCTGAAGCACTATCCCGGAGCCGTTCTGCTGGAAGTCGAACTGGAAGAAGAGCAGGGCGTTCTGGTCTATGAGGTAGAGCTGGTGACGGCGCAAGGCGTCGTCCGCGAGTTGGAGCTGGACGCCCGCAGCGCCGAACTACTCAAGGACGAGGTGGACGACTGAATGCGCCTGTTGCTGGTAGAAGACCATGTGCCTCTGGCCGATGAACTGCTCGTCGGCCTGGCCCGTCAAGGCTATGCGGTGGACTGGCTGGCGGATGGCCGCGACGCCGCCTTTCAGGGCGCTTGCGAGCCGTATGACCTGATCGTTCTCGACCTCGGCCTGCCCGGCAAACCGGGGCTCGAGGTGTTGCGGGAGTGGCGTGCGGGCGGCATGAGCGCGCCGGTGCTGATTCTCACCGCGCGCGGCTCATGGGCCGAGCGCATCGAAGGACTCAAGGCCGGGGCTGACGATTACCTGAGCAAACCCTTCCACCCGGAAGAGCTGCAACTGCGTATCCAGTCGTTATTACGCCGCGCCCACGGGCTGGCCAACCACAGGCAACTGCAAGCCGCCGGTTTACAACTGGATGAGGGGCGTCAGTGCGTCAGCCGGGGCGACGAGGAGATCGAACTGACCGCGGCCGAGTTTCGTCTGCTGCGCTATTTCATGCTGCATGCCGGGCAGCTTCTGTCGAAAAGCCATTTGGCCGAACACCTGTACGATGGCGAAAGCGAGCGCGATTCGAATGTCATCGAGGTGCATGTCAATCATCTGCGCCGCAAGCTGGGACGCGAGGTGATCGAGACCCGGCGCGGGCAGGGCTATCGGCTTGGCGGAGGCTCCGCTTGAAATCGATTCAACGGCGCTTGAGTCTCGGGCTGATCGGCGTGCTGGTGGTGGTCGGCCTGTTGTTCGCGCAAAGCAGTCTGTGGCTGTTCGACGACAGCTTGCGCCGCTATCTGCAGGCCGGACTCAAGGACGACGCACAAACCCTGCTCGCGGCCCTGGTGCGTGGGCCGGACGGCGTACAACTGGATGAGCGTCGGCTCAGTGCGGCCTATCAACGGCCTTATTCGGGGCAGTATTTTCGTATCGATTTTGCCGATAAAACCTGGCGCTCGCGCTCTCTGTGGGATCGGGAGCTTTCCATGGCCGCCGAACCCGGCCTGCAAACGCAGTTGGCCGACGGTCCCCAGGGGCAGTTATTGCTGACCTATCGTGCGGACTTCCAGCGCTTCGCCCAGCCGCTGTCGATTCATGTGGCCAGGGATTACACCCCAATTCTGCAAAGTTTTCGTCGCGCGCAGCATGTCGCCCTGGGGGTTGGCCTGGCCGCGCTGGCGTTGCTCCTGCTGCTGCAGCGCCTGACGGTGCGCCGCGCGTTGCGCCCTTTGGAGCTGGTGCGGCAGCAGGTCGAGCAGTTGCAGCAAGGCCAGCGCGAGACACTGGATACCCGGGTACCGGAAGAGCTGACGGCGTTGGTGGGGGAAATCAATCACCTCCAGGCCCACACCGAAGATGCCCTGAAGCGCTCGCGCCATGCGCTGGGCAATCTCGGCCATGCCCTGAAAACGCCGCTGGCGGTATTGTTCGGCCTGGCCTCAAGGGAGGCGTTCGAGCGCCATCCCGCGCTGCGCGCGAGCCTTATCGAGCAGTTGCAGCAGATCGAGCAGCGTTTGGCCCGGGAGCTCGGGCGGGCGCGCCTGGCGGGCGAGGCGTCGCCGGGAGCGCATTTCGTCTGTGCCGAAGAGTTGCCGAGCCTGTTCTCCACCTTGGCCGTGATTCATGGCCGCGAACTGCAGATGCACTGGCACGCCGCGCCGGGCTTGCGCCTGCCATGGGATCGTGAGGATCTATTGGAGTTGCTCGGCAACTTGCTGGACAACGCCTGCAAGTGGGCGCACAGCGAGGTGTGCCTGCATATCGAGCGTAGCGACAGCGCTTATGTGCTGACTATCGATGACGACGGCGCGGGTATCCCCATGGGGCAGCGAGAAACGGTGCTGAGCCGCGGCGCACGCCTCGACGAGCAGGTCGCCGGCCACGGCTTGGGCCTGGGCATCGTGCGCGATATCGTCGACGCCTGGACCGGCCGCCTGGCATTGCTCGATAGCGAACTGGGCGGCCTGTGCGTGCGCATCGAGCTACCCTTGCGGGCCTTGCCGAGAGGCGATCCCGTGTCCTCCAGTTCGCGGCTCAGTTCTTAAAGCTCGCCGGGTCGGCCGCTTGCCTTACATCCCATTGGCAAATGCCGCATTGCTCATATCGATGGCTTCGCGCACCGGTATTAGCGCGGTTGCATATTTCGCCAGAATATCCAGCGCGTAATCGATCCGTGCACGCAGGCGCTGGTCCTCTTCGCTGGCCGCTTGCGGCATGTTCAGGCGCTGCTCGACCTGGCGCACGATCAAATGTTCGGGCAGGTAGCACAAGCGACAGTTTTTATAGCTGGAGGCACGCAGTTCGCTGATCGGGTAGGCGCCGCCGATGCCCGAAGAAACGCCGACCAGCAGGCCGGGCTTGTGCGCCAACTCGGCTTTACTGGCATAGATGAAGAAATTCTTGATCGCCGGGCAGGCCATGCCATTCCACTCTGGGGCGACTATCACCAGCGCGTCGGCGTCTTTCAATTGCTGGCTATACAGGCTCCAGGGGCCCGCATCCTCGGATGGCCACAGGGGCAACGGGGCCAGGCCCAGGTCGATGAGGCTGCTCGACTCCTCGCTGGTTTGTCCGAGTTGAATCAAACGCTGGCGCAGAAAACGCGCGACTTTGCCGGATTGACTGTTGCTGCGACCGGAACCGGCCACCAGGGCGATATTGAGCATGCTCTATTTCCTGAACTGAACGCGCGCCAGACCGGCCGACACGCAAGCGAGCGGACGCCGATCGGGCACTGGAGAGGGCTGTTATACGCGGAATTGATCCATTAGGCCTTGTTGGTGGTTGGCCAGGCTGTTGAGATTCTGGGTGACCTGCGCCGATTCGTCGGCCTTGCTGGAGATGGATTCGGTGACGTCGCGAATCGAGGCGACATTGCGGTTGATTTCCTCGGCGACCGAGCTCTGCTCTTCGGCGGCGCTGGCGATCTGCATGTTCATGTCGGTGATCACGCTGACCGCCTGGCTGATACGTTGCAGCGCGGCTACGGCGAGTTCGACCTGGTCGACGCTGCCCTGCGCCTGGCGATGGCTGCTGTGCATGGTGCTGACCACCTCGCGGGTGCCGTTCTGCAAACCTTCGATCACCTGGCGGATTTCCTCCACCGAGTCCTGGGTGCGTTTGGCCAGGTTACGCACTTCATCGGCGACCACGGCGAAGCCACGGCCGGCCTCGCCCGCGCGCGCCGCCTCGATGGCCGCGTTGAGTGCGAGCAGATTGGTTTGTTCGGCGATGGAGCGGATCACTTCGAGTACCGAGCCGATTTTTTCGCTGCTGGTGGCCAGGCCTTCGACTTCCTGCATCGCCACGTTCATTTCGTTGGCCAGCAACTCGATGCTCGAAGTGGTCTTGTCGATCACGCTTAGGCCTTCGCGAGTGGCACTATCGGCGCTACGCGCGGCTTCGGCGGCCTGGGCAGCGTTATGCGCAACGTCCTGGGCGGTGGCGCTCATTTCCTGGAAGGCGGTAGCGACCTGATCGACCTCGCGGAACTGCTGCTGCATACCGGCGCTGGTCTGGTTGGCGATCTCGGACGACTGGTCCGCGGTGTTGCGCGCATCCTGCACGCTGCGTTTGACGTCGGCGATGATCGGCTGGAGCTTGTCGAGGAAACGGTTGAACCAGCCCGCCAATTCCCCGAGCTCGTCCTGCTTGGCGTAATCCAGGCGCCGGGTCAGGTCGCCCTCGCCACTGGCGATATTCTTCAGCATGGCCGCGACGCCGAGGATCGGCCGAGTCACGCCGAGCGCGGTGAGCCAGATCAGCAGGATGCCGATTACTCCGGCCGCCAGGCCTAGGCCAAGGGAGATGGCAGTATTGCGGCTGCTCATCGAATCCAGTTGCTCTTCGAGTTGCAGGGCCGGCCGCAGCAATACATCTTCGGGAACTTCGATCAGGACGCCCCAGGGCTTGGATTCGGGGATCGGCAGCAACGGCGTCAGCACCTGCAGGTTGCCCTGATGGTGCAGCACCTGGGGTTGGTTGCTGTTGATCAGGTTGAGCATCTCGCCGTATTGGTCGGCAAATGCCTTGTCCAACTTGCCGCCGAGCAGGCTGCTGTCGCGACTGTGCCCGGCGAGTATGCCGGACGGGCTGACGATGCTGACATGCCCCTGACCATCGAAAAGCTCGCGATTGGCCTGCATGCTGATGTCCTGCATGTTGGCGAGGGCGATATCCACGCCCAGCACGCCGATGATTTTGCCTTTCTCTTCCAGCGGGAAGGCAATGCTGGTCATGAGGATTTTCACCCCGTCGGCTTCATCGATATAGGGTTCGAGCAGGCAGGTCGCAGCGGTCTTGATCGGGCAGGTGAACCAGGCGTTGTAGGGCGCACCGCTGATCCCTGGGGTGGTGTCGGCGAGGTTCGCCTCGGTCATGGTTTCCGAGCTGAGTTTGCCGCTCTTATCCTGTGACCAATACAGGGCATAGCGGCCGCTGTCGTTGCTGCCCAATTCGGGCATGTCGCCGAACAGGCTGTCCTTGCCATCCAGACCTTCGCGCTCGAAGGCCACATAGATGCCGAGCAGGCTGCGGTTGGCTTCCAGGGCGCTGCGGATCTGCCGGGTCAGGTCTTCGCGCAGATCGAAGGCATCGAGGAAGCGCTTCTGCGCCTGTTCGCGGATGAACAGCACCTGCTCCGCGGAGCCCTTGCCGTATTGATAGGCATCCATGAAGTAGCGCTGCATGAGCAGCGCCTGGGACTGTGCCCGCGCCTCCATGCGCAATTGCGCCGACTCCTCGAGCATCTTGCTGCTGACCTGCTTGACCAGGCCGGCGCTGCGAGAGGCTTGCAGTACCGACGCGCCGACGAGCACCGCGACTATGGTCAACAAACACAGGCCCGCGAGCAGGGTGATCTTGAGTTGGATCGAGAGTCGGCTGAACGGCATGTTTTATGACCTTATTTTTCTAGCGGGCTATATGCGCCTATCGGCGCCGCTTTAGCTTTCTTGAATCAAGCGTAGCAACTATGGAGGTCATTAGGCGGGTGGTGGTCGCAAGGCGGCGCAACTAAGCAATAGTGCGTCGAAACGATGAAAAGCATAGTGACGATCACCAGCCTTATCGGGCCTGGTGAGCCGCTTGCCGGCTGACACTCTGGTCATCGGCGGGCAGGCAGGTGGCGGCGTTGCGCCTTTGCATGCGCGTTTTTTGTTCGCACTCGCCCGCTTGTCTGTGGACTAACGGTAATTGGCCAATGCGGACACCAAGCGAACAGATGAGCAACGATCAGGTTGAAACGAAGGTCTTTCTCGGCTTGCTGCTGGGCGTATCGCTGGCCTTCGGCTGGATTCTCTGGCCGTTCTACGGCGCCATATTCTGGGCGGTCATACTGGCTACGCTGTTCGCCCCCCTGCAGCATTATCTGTTGCGGCGCCTGAATGGTCGACGCACCTTGGCGGCGCTGGCCACCACCTCGCTGTGCATTCTGTTGGTGGTTTTGCCGGTGATCATGATCACCGGGCTGCTGGTGCAGGAAGTCAGCGTCATCTATACCCGCATCGACAATGGCGAGCTGGACCTGGGCCAGTTCGTTGCCGATATCAAGGATGGCTTGCCACCCTTGGTACAGCACCAGTTGAATCGCTTCGGTCTTGGCGACTGGGGCAGCCTGCGTGAGACGCTGTCTGATTCGGCGCGCCAGGGAAGCCGCTACCTGGCGACCAAGGCGTTCGTGTTCGGGCAGGGCACCTTCGAGTTCCTTATCGGCTTTTTCGTAATGCTGTATCTGCTGTTTTTTCTGATTCGCGACGGTGCGGAACTGATTGCACGGGTCAAGCAGGCGACGCCCTTGGGCACCGAGCAAAAACGGCGGTTGCTGAGTAAGTTCACCAGGGTGGTGCGGGCGACCGTCAAGGGCAACATCGTGGTGGCCGTCAGTCAGGGCGTTCTGGGTGGGCTGATTTTCTGGATCCTGGGGATCCCCAGTGCGCTGCTGTGGGGCGTGCTGATGACGTTCCTGGCGCTGCTTCCCGCCGTCGGCGCCGGGCTGATCTGGGGACCCGTCGCGCTGTATTTTCTATTCAGCGGCGCACCGACCCAGGCCCTTATCCTGACGCTCTACGGTGTCGGCGTAATTGGCTTGGTGGATAACATTCTGCGGCCGATACTGGTCGGCAAGGACACCAAGCTACCGGATTACCTGGTGTTGATTTCGACCCTGGGCGGTTTATCGCTATTCGGCTTGAACGGCTTCGTTATCGGCCCGCTGATCGCGGCGCTGTTCATTTCCTGCTGGGGGATGTTCGGTCATGATGACGAAGCGGAGTCGGTCTCGGTGCTGACCAACTCCCAGGCATTGCCCAGCATTGAGCCTCAGGGCGAGAGGGACGGCTGAGCGGCCTGGTCGGCTGTTCGGCTTCAGACAAGAACCCGTGCGACTGAGTTGGGTCGCACGGGTTCTTATGCTCGTTTCCTAGCGTACCAGGGTGGCCAGGCCAGCCTGCTGCACGATATCCAGCAGTGGCTGCGGATAAACGCCGAGGAAGAAAGCGAGCAGGGCCACGAACAGCAGCATGATGCCGCCCGCGCGCTGACCCCAATTGAACGGCGCATCGTGACGGCGCAAGTTGGGCTCGTTGAGGAACAGTGTCACCACCACCCGCAGGTAATAGAACACCGCGATGGCGCTGCCCAGCACCAGCGAGCCGAGCAGCCACCAGAGCTGGCCCTGCACGCCGGCGGCTACCACGTAGAACTTGCCGATAAAACCGGCGGTCAGTGGAATCCCTGCGAGCGACAGCATCATCACGGTCAGCACCGCCGTCAGGTATGGACGGCGCCAGAACAGGCCGCGGTATTCGTAGAGCGCATCGGCATCGCGGCCGCTGTAGGGCGTGGACATCAGTGTTATCACACCGAACGCGCCGAGGCTGGTGAGCACATAGGTGGCCAGGTATACGCCGACGGCTTCCACGGCCAGACCCTTGCTCGCGATCAAGGCCACCAACAGGTAGCCGAAATGCGCGATCGAGGAATAACCGAGCAGGCGCTTGAGGTTGCTTTGCAGCAGTGCCAGCAGGTTGCCGAAGAGGATCGAGGCGATGGCGATGACGCTCAGCAGGTCGTTCAGCCAGCCGCCCTCGGTGGCCGGCGACAGCTGATAAAGCCGCAGCAGCACCGCGAATACCGCCACCTTGCTGGCGGTGGCGAGAAACGCCGCCACGGGGGCCGGGGCGCCTTCGTAGACGTCCGGCGTCCACAGGTGGAAGGGTACCAGCGATAACTTGAAGGCCAGGCCGATGAGCATCATGCCGATGCCGATCTGCACCAGCAGGCCGCTGCCGCCGGTCGCCAGGCTGGCGCCGATTCCACTGAAGCTCAGGCTGCCCGATTCGGCGTACAGCAGCGCCATACCGAACAGCAGAAAGGCACTGCCCGCAGCCGACAGCACCATGTATTTGATACCGGCTTCCAGCGAGCGCTTGTTGAAGAAGGCGTAGGCGACCATGCCGTACACCGGCACCGACAGCAGTTCCAGGCCGATAAACAGGCCGGCCAGGTGCTGAGCACTGACCAGTACCAGGCCGCCCGCCGCCGACAGCAGCATCAGCAGGTACATTTCCTCACGGTTGCCGGGGTAGCCCTTTTGCCCGGATTGGCTGCTGCTGACGGTCGCCTCGCCCAGGTAGGCATGGGTCAGGGTCACGCAGGCCAGGGTGGCGGCAAGCACGATCGCCATGTAGTAGTAGGCGAAGTTGTCCATCAGCAACAACGGCGTCACCTGCAGCGGCGTGATCGTGAGGGCCACAGGGATCGACAGCAAGGCCAGGTTGAGACCCAGCACCGACAGGACGAAGGTAAGGGTGTGATTGCGCTTCCAGGCGATCGCCAGCATCACCACGATAACCGTGGCACTGGTGACCAGCAGCGGCAGCAGGGCGATGAGGTGTTGAACGGTAAATTGCATATCGCTGCTTTCCTTTACAGGCTACCGGGCCGGGCGAGTTGATCGAGGGCGGTGCTCATCCACTGCTGCACGCCGTGCATGCTGGCGGCCGAGGTATCGAGTACCGGCTGCGGGTAGATGCCGAGCAGGATCAACAGCGCGGCCAGTAGCAGAACCATGCCCAGTTCGCGGGCTTTCAGTACGAACAGCGGTTCCTCGGACTTCACCGGGCCGAAGTAGGCGCGGTGGATCATGATCAGCGAATACACCGAGCCGAACACCAGACCGCTGGCCGCAATGGCCGTGATCCAGGGCGAGGCGGGGAAGCTGCCAATAAGGATCAGGAATTCGCCGACGAAATTACCGGTGCCCGGCAGACCCAGGGCTGCCGCGGCGAAGAACAGACTCAGCGCCGGCAACCAGGGCAGGCGTGCCCAGATACCGCCCATCTCGCGCATGTCGCGGGTGTGCAGGCGTTCGTATAGCTGGCCGCAAAGGATGAACAGTGCGGCAGCCGACAGGCCGTGGGCGAGCATCTGCACCACCGCACCCTGCATGGCGATCTGGCTACCGGAGTAGATCGCGATGAGCACGAAGCCCATGTGCGACACGCTGGAGTAGGCAACCAGCCGCTTGATATCGGTCTGGGCGAACGACAGCAGTGCGCCATAGAGAATGGCGAACACCCCGAGGCCCATGGCGATGGGCGCGAACTCCGCCGACGCATTGGGAAACAGCGGCAAGGCGAAGCGTATCAAGCCGTAAGCCGCGGTTTTCAACAGGATACCGGCCAGGTCCACCGAGCCGGCGGTGGGGGCCTGGGCATGGGCGTCCGGCAGCCAGGAATGGAAGGGCACCACCGGGAACTTCACCGCGAAAGCGATGAAGAAACCGAGCATCAACATGTATTCGGTGCCAGGTGCGAGTTCGGTGCGCAGCAGGTCGGCATAGTTGAATGTCAGCACGCCGGTCTGGTTGAAGTGAACGAAGACCAGCGCCAGGATCGCGATCAGCATGATCAGGCCGCTGGCCTGGGTGTAGATGAAGAACTTGGTGGCTGCCGTGATGCGGGTCTTGCCGGCGCTGCCGCTATGACCCCAAAGCGCGATGAGGAAATACATCGGCACCAGCATCATTTCCCAGAAGAAGAAGAACAGAAACAGGTCGACGGCGAGAAATACCCCGACCACGCCGCCGAGAATCCACATCAGGTTGAGGTGGAAGAAGCCGACGCGGTTCTGAATCTCGTTCCACGAGCACAGCACCGACAACACACCGAGCAGGCCGGTGAGGGTGATCATCAATACCGAGAGGCCATCGAGCGCCAGGTGCACGCTGATGCCAAAGCGTTCGATCCATTGCACCTTGAATTCAGCAGCCCAAACCGGGCCGGTAGCAGGTGCGGGGGCCAGGCTGAAATCGGCGCTGGCCCAGAGCCACAGGCCCAGGCCGAACAGCAAGGTCATGGTCAGGAGCGCGATCCAGCGCGGCAAGGTATTGCCGAAACGCTCGGCGAGCCAGCACAGCAGGCCGCCGATGAAGGGGATCAGGATTAGCCAGGGCAGAATCATGATGGGCGGTGTTCCTTTCGCAAAATAGGCATAGTCGATCAGGCCAGCAGGACGGCGGCGAGTACCAGCACGGCACCGCCAACGAGCGACACCGCATACCAGCGCAGTTGTCCGGTTTCACTGCGGCTCAGCAGCTCATGTCCGCCCCGCGCGAGGCGTGGGACGACGCCGATACTCGCGTCGATCGGGTCGCGACCGAGCAGGCGGCAGGTCAGCAAATAAGGCCTGACGAAGAGTTTGTCGTACAGCCAGTCGAAGCCCCAGGCGGCGAACCACCAGGCACCGAGGAAGCGCCCGGGACCGCTCTGGGCGACCGCACCGACAAGCCTGCGCTGGCCGAGGAACAGCAGCGCGGCGAGCAGGATACCGGCCAGAGCGATGGCGCCCGAGGCGATTTCCAGACCGTGCTTGGCCTCGCCACCGGCGTGGCCGACGCTCTGCGGCAGTACGCCGTGCAGCGGCGGGGTGATCAGCGCACCGATGAAGGTCGAGAGCACGATCAGGGTCGCCAGGGGCAGCCAATGGGCCACGCCATGACCGGCATGGGCCTCGGTCTTCTGCTCGCCGTGGAAGGCGATGAAGATCAGGCGGAAGGTGTAGATCGACGTCAGGAATGCGCCGGTGAGTCCTGCGTACAACAGCCACTGATGGCCACTGGCGAAGGCTTCCCAGAGGATCTCGTCCTTGGAGTAGAAGCCCGCGGTGATCAGCGGCAGCGCGGCCAGCGCCGAACCGCCGACGATGAAGCTGGCGTAGGCCAACGGCAGCTTCTTCCACAGGCCACCCATCTTGAAGATGTTCTGTTCGTGGTGGCAGGCGTTGATCACCGCCCCGGAAGCGAGGAACAGCAGCGCCTTGAAAAACGCATGGGTCATCAGGTGGAAGATCGCCGCGTCCCAGGCACCGACGCCGAGGGCGAGGAACATGTAGCCGATCTGGCTCATGGTCGAGTAGGCGAGGATCCGCTTGATATCGGTCTGCACCAGCGCGGCGAAACCGGCCAGCACCAGGGTCGCGCCGCCGACGATGCCGACCAGTTCGAGAACCCCGGGGGTGAGGATGAACAGGCCGTGGGTGCGGGCGATCAGGTAGACGCCGGCGGTGACCATGGTCGCCGCGTGGATCAGAGCGGAAACCGGGGTCGGGCCGGCCATCGCATCGGCCAGCCAGGTTTGCAGCGGCAACTGCGCGGACTTGCCGACGGCGCCGCCGAGCAGCATTAGGGTGGCGATCCACAGCCAGCTGTCGCCCGAAACGTATTTCTGCGGCGCCAGCAGCATCAGCTCCTGAATATTCAGGGTACCGAGGTTGAGGAACAGGATGAACAGGCCGATGGCCATGAACACGTCACCGATACGGGTGACCACGAAGGCCTTGAGTGCGGCGTTGCCGTTGTTCGGGTTGCTGTAATAAAAGCCGATCAGCAGGTAGCTGCACAGCCCCACGCCTTCCCAGCCGAAGTACAGGAACAGCAGGTTATCGCCGAGCACCAGCAACAGCATGCTGAAAATGAACAGGTTGGTGTAGGCGAAGAAGCGCGAGTAACCCTCTTCGCCGCGCATGTACCAGGACGCGAACAGGTGGATCAGGAAGCCGACCCCGGTGACCACGCCGAGCATGGTCAGTGACAGGCCGTCCAGATACAGGGTGAAGCTCGGGGCGAAGCCGTCGACACTCATCCATTGCCAGAGCAGCTGGGTATACACGCCGCCCAGGGGCGGGGCAACGTTGAATTGCCAGATGATCCAGGCGGCGGTCAGGGCCGACAAGCCGACCGAGCCAACGCCGATGATCGCCGCGGTATTTTCGCTGAAACGTCCGCGCGAGAAGGCCAGGACGAACCAGCCGAGCAGCGGGAAGAGGAAGGTCAGAAATAGAAGGTTCATCCGCGCATCTCGCTGGCTGCGTCGATATCGAGGGTGTTGAAGCGGCGATACAGCTGCAACAGGATCGCCAGGCCGATGCTGGCTTCGGCCGCGGCCAGGGTGATTACCAGAATGAACATGATCTGGCCATCAGCCTGGGTCCAGCGGGCGCCGGCGACCACGAAAGCCAGTGCGGCGGCGTTCATCATCACTTCCAGGCTCATCAGCACGAACAGGATATTGCGGCGCACCATCAGGCCGACCAACCCCAGGCTGAACAGCACGGCGGCCAGCGCCAGGCCGTGCTCCATTGGAATACCCGTCATAGCTTGACCTCCTTGGCTTCCTGGCGGCCCAGGTGGTAAGCGGCCACCAGCGCGGCGAGCAATAGCATCGAGGCCAGCTCTACCGCGAGCAGATATGGGCCGAACAGGCTGACGCCGACCGTTTTGGCGCTCACCGCGGTAGCGCCGATAGCGGCACCGCTTGGGCTGGCGAAGAGGACGTAGAGCAGTTGCCCGAGCAGCAGCGCCGACAGTAGCGCCGGGCCGAACCAGATGCCGGGTGTCAGCCACTTTCTCTCCTGCTCGACCGCGGCCGGGCCGAGGTTGAGCATCATCACCACGAATACGAACAGCACCATGATCGCGCCGGCATAGACGATGATTTCCAGTGCGCCGGCAAAGGGCGCGCCGAGGCTGAAAAACACCATGGAAACCGCCAGCAGCGAAATGATCAGGTAGAGCAGGGCATGCACCGGGTCGGTGCTGGTCACCACCCGCAGGGTGGCCATGACGGCTACGCCTGCGGCGAAATAGAAAGCGAATTCCACGGAACCTCTCCTTACGGCAACAGCCCTTTCACGTTGATCGGCTCGGCTTCGTTCTGCGCGGCGCCTTTCGGCTTGCCGGCAATGGCCAGGCCAGCGACGCGGTAGAAGTTGTAATCGGGGTTCTTGCCAGGGCCCGAAATCAGCAGATCTTCCTTTTCATACACCAGGTCCTGGCGCTTGAACTCGCCCATCTCGAAGTCCGGCGTGAGCTGGATCGCGGTGGTCGGGCAGGCCTCCTCGCACAGACCGCAAAAGATGCAGCGCGAGAAGTTGATGCGAAAGAACTCCGGGTACCAGCGACCGTCATCGGTCTCGGCCTTCTGCAGGGCGATGCAGCCGACCGGACAGGCGACGGCGCAGAGGTTGCAGGCCACGCAGCGTTCCTCGCCGTCGGGGTCGCGGGTCAGGACGATGCGGCCGCGGTAACGCGGTGGCAGATAAACCGCTTCTTCCGGGTACTGCAGGGTGTCGCGCTTGCGGAAGCCGTGGGAGAACACCATCACCAGGCTACGCAGCTGGGTGTAGGTGCCGATCACGACGTCTTTGATGTATCTGAACATGGGTTTCTCCTTACTGGGCCGCGGCCAGCACGAGCGCGCCGGTCACCAGCAGGTTGATCAGGGTCAGCGGCAGGCAGAACTTCCAGCTGAAGGCCATCACCTGGTCATAGCGCGGGCGCGGAATAGAGGCGCGCAGCAAGATGAACAACATGATGAAGAAGCAGGTTTTCAGGGCGAACCAGATGAACGGAATTTGCGGCAGGATGCCGAATGGCCCATGCCAACCGCCGAAGAACAGGGTCACCAGCAGGGCGGAAATGGTCACGATGCCGATGTATTCGCCGACGAAGAACATGCCCCATTTCATCCCGGCGTATTCGATGTGATAACCGTCGGCCAGCTCCTGTTCGGCTTCCGGCTGGTCGAAGGGGTGCCGGTGGGTCACCGCCACGCCGGCGATAAAGAAGGTACAGAAGCCGAAGAACTGCGGAATGATGAACCACAGGTGCTGCGCCTGGTAATCGACGATGTCGCGCATGTTGAACGAGCCGACCTGAGCGACGATGCCCATCAGCGCCAACGCCAGGAAAACCTCATAGGAGATGGTCTGGGCGGTGGCGCGCAGGCTGCCGAGCAGGGCGAACTTGTTGTTGCTCGACCACCCCGCGAACAGCACGGCATAGACCGACAAACCCGCCATCGCGAAGAAGAACAGGATGCCGATATTCAGGTCCGCGACGCCCCAGTTCGGGGTGATGGGAATGATCGCGAAGGCCAGGAGCATGGCGCTCATGGCGATTACCGGCGCCAGGACGAAAATCGTCTTGTCGGCGAACGGCGGCGTCCAGTCTTCCTTGAAGAACATCTTCAGCATATCCGCCGCGATCTGGAACATGCCGAAGGGGCCGACGCGGTTGGGACCGTAACGATCCTGCCACCAACCGAGCAGGCGGCGCTCGACGAAGCTGAGCAGGGCGCCGGTAACTACCACCGCCAGAAGGATGACAATGGCTTTTATTACCGCGATGAGGATTTCGCTCAGTTCAGGTGTCAGCCAGCTCATTGCGCAGCCTCCTCGATCGAGGTCGCCAGTGCACCGCCGACCAGCGCCGGAATACCTGGAAAACCGACCGGCAAGCCAACCAGACCGACCGCCAGCTCATCACACACACGCAACGGCAAGCGCAATATCTGGCCGTTTACGTTGACCGCGAGCAGGGCGCCGTCGTTGACGCCGAGGCGTTCGGCTTCGAGCGGCGCCAGGGCCGCGTACGCTTGGCCCATGCGTTCCTGGATCGGCGTTGCGCGGGCGGAGGTTTCTTCGCTGCCGAACAGGTGATGCAGCGCCGCGACCTGCCAGGTCCCTGCAGCCGGGCTGAATGCACTGTTCGGGGTGAACCAGGGCAGCGTCTGGCCTTTGCCTTCGATCAGGCGTACACCCGGATCGCCGGCGCGCAGATGGCCGCCGACTTCGTCCTGGAATTTGTTCCAGGCCTGCGGCGAGTTCCAACCCGGGGACCAGGCGAAGGGGATCTGCTGACGCTGTTCTTTGCTGCCTGAATAGCCTTCCATGGAAAAGGCGAACGCCGAATCCGGATCCTGCGGCTGACGCGGTTCGTGCACGCTGATATTGGCACGCATCGAGGTACGGCCACTGTAACGGTGCGGTTCGCGCGCCAGTTTCATGCCCTTGATGCGGAACGAGGCCGTCGGTGCGGCTTCGCGAATAGGCCCGAGCAGTGCGTTACTGGCGGCGCAGGCCGCGGTCACTTCGTCCAGCTGGGTCCAGTCGACGGCCTTGCCGAGCAGGGTACTGTGCAGCGCATGCAGCCAGCGCCAGCCCTCGCGAATCAGGATCGAGGCGTCGTAATAGGACGGCTCGAACACCTGGAAGAAGCGTTGTGCACGGCCTTCCTGGCTGACCAGGGTGCCATCGCCCTCGGCGAAGCTGGCGACCGGCAACAACAGGTGAGCCTTGGCGGTGGTGGCGGTTGCCTGGTGATCGGCAACGATCACTACCTTGGCCGCCGCCAGTGCGGCATCGACCTTGGCGGCATCGACGCGGCGATACAGGTCGTTCTCCAACACCACCAGCGCATCGGCTTGGCCGGAGCTGAGAGCATCCAGTGCGGCGTCGAGGGAATGGGTCGCGAAGTCATCGGCCATCAGCAGGGCCAGACCCATGCTGTTGGCTTCGGGCACCACCAGGCTGATGGAGCCATTCTTCTGCCGGTTTTTCAGGGCGCTGGCGATGTTGCCCGCGGCTTCGATCAGTGCTCTGTTGCCCAGCGACGCGCCAGCAACGAGCAATGGGCGTTCGGCAGCCAGCAAGGCGTCGGCGATGCGCTGTACCAGCGCGGCAGCCTCATCTTCCAGGCCGCTGACGGCTGGTGCGCTCGGGTCGATGGCGTGGGCAACGGCGAAACCGATGCGCGCCAGGTCGTCCGGCGCGGCGTGTACGCACTGCTCGGCGATGTCGTCCAGGCGAGTGGCGGTGACGCTGGCGATGAACAGCGGATTGAGTGCGGTCTGGGCGACATTCTGCACCGCAGCGATATGCCATTCCTGAATTTTCATGGCGGCAGCCATGGCGGTGGCTTTGCCTTTCACCGACTGCCGCATGGCCAGCGCCAGGCGCGCGGCGGTTTGCGTCAGGTCCTCGCCGAGGACGAACACCGCATCGTGATTTTCCACTTCGCGCAAGGTCGGTACGGGCAGGGGGCCGTTCAGCAACAGGTCGCGAATCAGCTGCAGGTTGCGCTGTTCGTTGGCCTCGATGCCGGAATAGAAATGCTCGCGGCCTACCAATTCGCGCAGGGCGAAGTTGCTTTCCAGGCTGGCGCGCGGCGAGCCGATGCCAATGACCTTGCGGTTTTTCAGCAGGGCAGCGGCCTGGTCGAGTGCTGCGTCGATGCCCATCGTCATCTTGCTCAGCATCATCATCGGTTGGCGTGGGCGGTCGTCGCGGTTGACGTAGCCATAGCCGAAGCGACCGCGATCGCAGAGGAAATACTGATTCACATCGCCGTTGAAACGGTTCTCGATGCGACGGATTTCGCCATAGCGTTCACCTGGGCTGGTATTGCAGCCGCTCGAACAGCCATGACAGATGCTCGGTGAGAACTGCATGTCCCACTTGCGGTTGTAACGCTCGGAGTGGGTCTTGTCGGTGAAGACACCGGTCGGGCAGACCTCGACCAGATTGCCGGAGAATTCGCTTTCCAGCGTGCCGTCTTCGACACGGCCGAAGTAGACGTTGTCGTGGGCGCCGAATACACCGAGGTCGGTGCCGCCGGCGTAGTCCTTGTAGTAACGCACGCAGCGGTAGCAGGCGATGCAGCGGTTCATCTCGTGGGCGATAAACGGGCCGAGTTCCTGGTTCTGGTGGGTGCGTTTGCTAAAGCGGTAGCGGCGGGTGTTATGACCGGTCATGACGGTCATGTCCTGTAGGTGACAATGGCCGCCTTCCTCGCACACCGGGCAGTCGTGCGGGTGGTTGGTCATCAGCCATTCGACGACGCTGGCGCGAAACTGCTTGGCCTCCTCGTCGTCGATGGAGATCCAGGTGTTGTCGGTGGCGGGTGTCATGCAGGACATCACCAGGCGACCGCGGGTGTCATTTTCGTCGGTGTACTGCTTGACCGCGCATTGGCGGCAGGCGCCGACGCTACCGAGCGCCGGGTGCCAGCAGAAGTAGGGAATATCGAGTCCGAGGGACAGGCAGGCCTGCAAGAGGTTGTCTGCACCATCGACTTCAAGGTCTTTGCCGTCTACGTGGATAGTGGCCATGGTTGAGTGTCTTCTTACCCGCCGGAGCAGGCTTGGCTAATGGAAAAACGGTTGTGCCACGGGGCCAGGTGAGTGGCCGCCATGAAGCTGATTCTTACGCGGGCACGAATTGGCCCGTCGTTACCGGGGGCGCCTGGTTGGCCACGCCCGCCTCGAATTCGTCGCGGAAATATTTGATTGCGCTGCCCAGCGGTTCGACCGCGCCCGGTGCATGGGCGCAGAAGGTTTTGCCGGGGCCGAGGAAGTTGACCAGGCCGAGCAGGGTCTCGATGTCTTCGCGGGTACCCTGGCCGCGTTCCAGCGCGCGGAGAATCTTCACGCTCCAGGGCAGGCCGTCGCGACAAGGGGTACACCAGCCGCAGGATTCGCGGGCGAAGAAATCCTCCATGTTGCGCAGCAGCGACACCATGCTCACCGAGTCGTCCACTGCCATGGCCAGCCCGGTGCCCATGCGCGTACCGACCTTGGCGATGCCAGCGGCATACATTTGCGCATCGAGGTGTTCGGGTAGCAGGAAGCCCGTACCCGCGCCGCCCGGCTGCCAGCACTTGAGGGTAAAACCGTCGCGCATGCCGCCGGCGTAGTCCTCGAACAATTCGCGGGCGCTGATACCGAATGGCAACTCCCACAGGCCGGGATTTTTCACCTTGCCGGAAAAACCCATCAGCTTGGTGCCGTGGTCTTCGCTGCCCGATTGCGCCAGGGATTTGTACCAGTCGACGCCCTGTCCGACGATCGCCGGCACGTTGCACAGGGTTTCGACGTTGTTGACGCAAGTCGGTTTACCCCAGACGCCGACTGTCGCGGGGAAGGGCGGCTTGGCGCGCGGATTGGCGCGGCGACCTTCCAGGGAATTGATCAGCGCGGTTTCTTCGCCACAGATATAACGGCCGGCGCCGGTGTGGACGATCAGTTCGAAGTCGAAGCCGCTGCCGAGAATGTTCTTGCCGAGCAGGCCGGCGGCTTTGGCTTCATCGACCGCGCGATTGAGAATGCGCGCCGCGTCGACGTACTCGCCACGCAGGAAGATATAACCCCGGTAGGCCTTGAGCGCACGCGCACTGATCAACATGCCCTCGATCAGCAGGTGTGGCAGCTGCTCCATCAGCATGCGGTCTTTCCAGGTGTTGGGCTCCATTTCGTCTGCGTTGCACAGCAGGTAACGGATGTTCATCGACTCATCGGTGGGCATCAGGCCCCACTTGACCCCGGTGGGGAAACCGGCGCCACCCCGGCCCTTGAGGCCGGAGTCCTTGACGGTTTGCACGATGTCGGCCTGGGCCATTTCGCCGAGGGCCTTGCGCGCGGCGGCGTAGCCATTCTTCTGCTGGTATTCGGCGAGCCATACCGGCTGCGCGTCGTCGCGCAGGCGCCAGGTCAGCGGATGGGTCTCCTCGCTGCGGGCGATGCGGTTGGCCGGGCCCATGGAGGTCAGAACGACCGTCGAACTCTTCATGAATAGGCCTCCAGCAGTTGCGCGACCTTGTCGGCCTGGACATCGCCGAAGGTGTCGTCGTCGATCATCACGGCGGGCGCCTTGTCGCAATTGCCCAGGCAGCAGACCGGTAGCAGGGTGAAGCGACCGTCCGCGCTGGTTTGCCCGAGGCCGATGCCCAGCTGCTGCTGAATGGAGGCGACCACGGACTCATGGCCACCGATAAAGCAGGTCATGCTGTCGCAGACCCGGATGATGTGGCGGCCCACCGGCTGACGAAAGATCTGACTATAGAAGGTGGCAACCCCTTCGACGTCGCTGGCGGGGATGCCGAGAATCGCGCCGATCGCGTCGGCGGCGCCATCCGGCACCCAGCCGCGCGCCTTCTGCACGATCTTCAAGGCTTCGATGCTCGCCGCACGCGGGTCTTCGTAGTGGTGCATTTCATGTTCGATGGCCGAGCGCTCGGCGTCGCTCAGGGCAAAACGGTCAGTCTGAATAAGTGTGTTCATATCAGCGGTCCACGTCGGCCATAACGAAGTCGATGCTGCCCAGGTAGGCAATCAGGTCGGCGACCATGCTGCCGCGGATCACCGACGGAATCTGCTGCAGGTGCGGGAAACTCGGCGTACGGATGCGTGTACGGTAGCTCATGGTGCTGCCGTCGCTCGTCAGGTAGTAGCTGTTGATCCCTTTGGTCGCTTCGATCATCTGGAAGCTTTCGTTGGCTGGCATCACCGGTCCCCAGGAAACCTGCAGGAAGTGGGTGATCAGGGTTTCGATGTGTTGCAGCGTGCGCTCTTTCGGTGGCGGCGTGGTCAGCGGATGGTCGGCCTTGTACGGGCCTTCCGGCATGTTGCGCAGACACTGGTCGATGATCTTGATGCTTTGGCGCATTTCTTCGACGCGGACCATGCAGCGGTCATAGGCATCGCCGTTGTGGGCCAGCGGCACTTCGAACTCGAAGTTCTCGTAGCCGGAGTAAGGGCGCGCCTTGCGCAGGTCGAAATCAAGGCCGGTGGAGCGCAGGCCGGCGCCGGTCACGCCCCATTCGAGGGCTTCCTTGGTGGTGTACTGGGCGACGCCCTTGGTACGGCCGATCAGGATGCTGTTCTTCAGTGCGGCCTTGGTGTATTCGTCGAGGCGCTTGGGCAGCCAGTCGACGAATTCCTTGACCAGCTTGTCCCAGCCGCGCGGCAGGTCGTGGGCGACGCCACCGATGCGGTACCAGGCCGGGTGCAGGCGGAAGCCGGTGATGGCCTCGATCACCTTGTAGGCGCGCTGGCGGTCGGTGAAGGTGAAGAACACCGGGGTCATCGCGCCGACGTCCTGGATATAGGTGCCCAGGAACAACAAGTGGCTGGTGATGCGGAAGAACTCGGCCAGCATGATGCGGATGACATCGACCCGCTGCGGCACGGTGATGCCGGCGAGTTTCTCGACGGCCAGGACATAGGGCAGGTTGTTCATCACCCCACCGAG
Organism: uncultured Pseudomonas sp.; assembly: GCF_946885955.1. Next base: position 51,948 of record NZ_CAMPHI010000014.1, on the reverse strand, counting down.
GTAGTCGATACGGTCGGTGTAGGGAATAAAGCTGTGCCAGGACTGACGCTCGGCCATTTTCTCGGCGCCACGGTGGTGGTAGCCGATGTCCGGTACGCAATCGACGATCTCTTCACCGTCGAGTTGCAGGACGATGCGAAACGCGCCGTGGGCGGACGGGTGGTTGGGGCCGAGGTTGAGGAACATATAGTCCTCGTGTTCGCCGCCGCGTTTCATGCCCCAGTCTTCCGGCCTGAAGCGCGCGGCTTCTTCTTCGAGCTGCTGCTTGGCCAGGGTCAGGCTGAAGGGATCGAATTCGGTCGCGCGGGCCGGATAATCCTTGCGTAGCGGATGACCTTCCCAGGTGGGCGGCATCATGATGCGGGTCAGGTGCGGGTGACCGGTGAAGGTTATGCCGTAAAGATCCCAGACTTCGCGCTCGTACCAGTTGGCGTTCGGCCAGATGCTGGTGGCGGTGGGCAGGTTGAGGTCGCGCTCGGACAAGGCGACCTTGATCATTACGTCACTATTACGCTCGATCGACATCAGGTGATAGAACACCGTGAAATCGGCGCCCGGCAGGCCGCTGCGCTGGGCGCGCAGGCGCTCGTCGACGCCGTGCAGGTCGTACAGCATGACGAAGGGGCGCGGCAGGTTGCGCAGGAAGGTCAGTACTTCTATCAGCTTTTCCCGGGTGACCCAGATTACCGGCATGCCGGTGCGGGTGGCTTGTGCGGTAAAGCTTTCAGCACCAAAGCGGGAATTGAGCTCAACGACGACATCTTGGTCGTCAGCCTTGTACGGCGGGATAAACAGAGCGGTGTCTGCAGTCATAGTCTCGGTCGCTATCGGTCAACGTAGAGAATGAATCGGCCTTCTTGTGAAAGGGGAAGACTCAGACTTCGTCAGGGCTGCGCAGGTTGGTGACAGCAATGCGCTGTTCACGTCGCTGTTCCTTTTGCGAAGGCATGTCGGCGCGGTAGACGCCTTGGTCGCCAACGACCCAGGATAGCGGGCGACGCTCCTTGCCGATGGATTCCTGCAGCAGCATCAGGCCTTGCAGGAACGCTTCGGGGCGGGGCGGACAGCCTGGTATGTAGACGTCCACGGGCAAAAACTTGTCCACGCCCTGAACGACCGAGTAGATATCGTACATGCCGCCGGAGTTGGCACAGGCGCCCATGGAGATGACCCATTTGGGTTCCAGCATCTGCTCGTAGAGGCGCTGAATGACGGGTGCCATTTTGATGAAGCAGGTGCCGGCGATGACCATGAAGTCTGCCTGGCGGGGGGACGCGCGAATGACTTCCGCACCGAATCGGGCGATGTCATGGGGCGCGGTGAAGGCGGTAGTCATTTCCACGTAGCAACAGGAAAGACCGAAGTTGTACGGCCACAGCGAATTCTTGCGTCCCCAGTTGACCGCGCCGTTGAGCACGTCTTCCAGTTTGCCCATGTAGATATTCTTGTGGACTTGATCGTCTAGCAGCGGGTCGGAAACAGTCTCCCGCTGGCCGATCGGATACTCCTCGTTGGGAGCATCGGGGTCGACCCGAGTAAGTTTGTATTGCATCGCCAAAGCCTCATTGTTTTAGCTTCGCCTGCCGCTCGCGACGACCTTCGGGAGCCCAATCGAGAGCCCCGATGCGCCAAAGGTAGACAAGACCTGCCAACAGAATTGCTATAAAAACGGTAGCTTCGATAAGCCCGGCCCAACCGCTTTCGCGGACGGAGACGGACCAAGCGAAGAGAAAGAGGGCTTCAACATCGAAGATCACGAAAAGCATCGCGACCAAATAGAATTTTGCCGAGAGGCGCAGGCGCGCGCTGCCGGTGGGAAGCATTCCGGATTCGAAGGGTTCGTTCTTGCTTCTGCCCCAGGCCTTGCTGCCCAGGAGGCTGGAAACGCCCAGCATGAATGCGCAGAGACCTACGACCCCTAACAGGAAAATGCTCAGCGCCCAGTTGTGGGAGAGAGCGATGGTTGCTTCCGACATGCCAGAACTCCTTGGTGCAAGGAACGGCGTTCGCTTGAATTTGAACGAAAATGGGTTGGCTGACGTACTGATCGCGCCAATCTGGTGCGCAATATTATGCAGGTATTGGGATGTAAGTAAATTTTTCAGCCTTAAATAATTTACTTCGAAGGCAATATTTTAAAAATCAGCTGGGGTTCAGGCTTTTGCTGTAAGCGTTTGAGAGGACGAGTATTTATTTTGAGAGGAAGCACAGCCCACGGCGTGCGCTACTTGAGTAAAAACAGTCGATCTATCAGCGCCGTCTTGTTGCCTCCTTGTATTGATCTGACGGGTGGCCCCTGGCTTGCGAGCCAAGCGACCCGCGTCATCCTCCATCGAGGCTAGACGAGCATCGCGGTGCGGTCAATTTTGCCGCAGCCTTGGCTCGATAAGAAAAAACCGGCCTGTCAGGCCGGTTTTGATGGAGCTCCAGTTACAGAAGTCGCCGACGATCCTCGCGGCTGATGACGACCGTTGCTGAGCGGGGACGTTTGCCCGGGCCGTCGGGCCAGGTGCTGCCATCGTCCGGGTGCTGGATATTGACGAACAGCGTCTTGAAGTCCGGTGTCTGGGTAATGCCGGTGACTTCGGCGCCAACCGGGCCGACCAGGAAGCGCTTGAGTTCGCCGCTCTGCGGATCCGCCACGAGCATCTGGTTGTTACCGAATGGGCCGTCGCTGAGCTGGCTGCCGCTCATATCGGTTTGAATCCACAGCCGCCCCTCGTCGTCGAAAAAGAGTCCGTCCGGGCTGGCGAGAATGTTCTCTGCGTTCAACGGCTGGCCGTCAGGGCCGCGACTGTCTGCCTCGGGGCCGCCGAGCAGGAAGATATCCCAGGCGAAGCGGTTGCCGGCAAAATCGCGGCTGGCTTCGCGCCAGCGGATGATATGGCCGTAGGGGTTGGGGCTGCGCGGGTTGGCGGCATCGCCGGTGGTGCGACTGCTGTTGTTGGTCAGGGTGAAGTAGGCGTCGCCGGTATTGGGGTTGACCGCACCCCATTCCGGGCGGTCCATCTTGGTCGCGCCTACGACGTCGGCGGCCAGACGGGTGTTGATCAGCACGTCGCCCTGGTCCGCAAAGCTCACGCCGGCAACCGCGCAGGCGGCCTGGAAGTTCGGGTCGGCGTGATCCAGGGGCAGCCAGGTGCCACTGCCGTCGGCATCGAAGCGTGCGACATAGAGGGTGCCGACATCCAGCAAGCGGCTATGTTCGCGATGTTTGCCGCGCTTGTAGCTGTCGCGGCTGACGTACTTGTAGATGTACTCGTTCTGCGAGTCGTCGCCGGAATAGCAGACCAGACGCTTGCCGGGTTTCACCGGGGCGAACACCAGGCCCTCATGGGCGAAGCGGCCCAGGGCGGTGTGCTTGACCGGTACCGATTGCGGGTCGAAGGGATCGATCTCGACGATCCAGCCGAATTGGTTCGGCTCGTTGCGATAGTCCTCGCTGGCATCGCTGCCGCGTCGACTGGAGTCGAAGCGCTGGAATTCGTCGCCGGCCAGGGTTTCCCAGCCGTAGCGGCTGGTTTTGCGGATGCCGTAGCGGCTCTGTTCGCGCGGTTGCTCGCTATCCTGGTTGGCGAAATAGCCGGCCCAGTTTTCCTCGCAGGTGAGGTAGGTGCCCCAGGGCGTATGGCCATTGGAACAATTGTTCTGTGTGCCGCGTGCCCAGGTGCCGCTTTTGCTGTGACGGGTCTTCATCAGTTCATGACCACGAGCCGGACCGGCGATGATCATCGGCGTAGCGGCGGTGATCCGTCGGTTGCGCGGGCTACGTACGACCCGCCAATCGCCGGCGGCGTTGCGGCGGACTTCGACCACCGATACGCCGTGGGCGTTGATCTCCTTGCGCACCTCGTCGGCGACGGTGCGTTTGCCGTTGACCGCGGTCGGGCCGTTGGGGTGCAGCAGTTGTACATCGATGTATTCATGGTTGAGTACCAGCAGGCCATGGTCGGAGCGCTTGCCTCGGCCCGATTGCGCATCGATGGGAAAGAAGTGCATGCCGTCGTGGTGCATGCCGAGCTGCTCGGCCTGATCCTGGGCACTGTTGCTGGCGTCCTCGGCAAATGCCGGGTAGCTGCCGGTGAGCGGCGTGCCCCAGGGGATAAAGGGTTTGGCGGTGAAACCGCTGGGTACGCTGATGGTGTCGGCGCGAGTCACCGCAACGGGGGCGAAGGGCAGCCGATTACGCTTGAATGGGCGGCCCGCTAAGCCGTCCTGCGGCGTTTTTGCGGCAGCGATGCCGGGCAGGCCCACGCCGAAGAATGCCAGGGCGCCGAGCGCCGCTCCGCCGGCGACGACCTGGCGTCGGGCCAGGGTCGGATTGATCAGTTGATTGATATGCGGATTGCCGGAGTGGTTGCTGGGTAATTCATCGCCATTACCGAATAGCGCGGTGTCGTTGTCGTTATTGCGGCTCATGCCGGGCTCCTTCAGGTTATTCACGGGACTCATCGACGGAGTACCGACGCTAACCAAGCAACACGACAGAACCGTTACAACAGCGCACAAAAGCCGCAGGCGATTTTCAGGCAAAAAAAACCCCAGCATTTCTGCCGGGGTTCTTCTTGCCAACACACTCAACCAGGGGTCGTGGCCCGGATCGAGCGAACCTGTTCTTAGCCGAACTGGTTCATGGTGTTGTCTTTACCGCTTGCCTTCAGAGCAGCTTCGCCAGCGAAGTACTCTTTGTGGTTGTCGCCGATGTCGGAGCCAGCCATGTTCTGGTGCTTGACGCAGGCGATACCCTGGCGCAGTTCCTGGCGCTGAACGCCTTTCACGTAGGCCAGCATGCCCTGATCCGCGAAGTAACCCTTGGCCAGGTTGTCGGTCGACAGCGCGGCGGTGTGGTAGGTCGGCAGAGTGATCAGGTGGTGGAAGATACCGGCGTGGGCCGAACCGTCGCGCTGGAAGGTGCGGATCTTCTCGTCGGCAACCTGGGCCAGTTCGGTCTCGTCGTACTCGACGCTCATCAGCTTGGCGCGGTCGTAGGCGGAAACGTCCTTGCCTTCGGCAGCCATGGCATCGAACACCTGCTGGCGGAAGTTCAGGGTCCAGTTGAACGACGGACTGTTGTTGTAGACCAGCTTGGCGTTCGGGATTTCCTTGCGGATTTCGTCAACCATGGCCGCGATCTGACCAACGTGCGGCTTCTCGGTTTCGATCCACAGCAGGTCGGCGCCATTGCGCAGCGAGGTGATGCAGTCCAGGACGCAGCGCGCTTCGCCGGTGCCTTTACGGAACTGGAACAGGTTGCTCGGCAGACGCTTCGGACGCAGCAGCTTGCCTTCACGGTTCAGAACCACGTCGCCGTTGTTCAGCTCGGCTGCGGACACTTCTTCGCAATCAAGGAAGGAGTTGTACAGGTCGCCCAGGTCGCCCGGCTCGTTGGTCACGGCGATCTGCTTGGTCAGGCCGGCACCCAGGGAGTCGGTACGAGCAACGATCACGCCGTTGTCGATACCCAGTTCGAGGAAGGCGTAACGAACGGCAGCGATCTTGGCGAGGAAGTCGGCGTGCGGAACGGTCACTTTACCGTCCTGGTGGCCGCACTGCTTCTCGTCGGAAACCTGGTTTTCGATCTGGATGCAGCAAGCGCCTGCTTCGATCATGCGCTTGGCCAGCAGGTAGGTGGCTTCCGGGTTACCGAAACCGGCGTCGATGTCGGCGATGATCGGTACGATGTGGGTCTCGTAGTTGTCGATCTGGTTCTGGATATCAGCGGCCTTGGCGGTGTCGCCAGCGGCGCGAGCAGCGTCCAGAGCGGTGAACAGCAGGTCCAGCTCACGGCTGTCAGCCTGGCGCAGGAAGGTGTACAGCTCTTCGATCAGGTCGGAGACTGCAGTCTTCTCGTGCATCGACTGGTCCGGCAGCGGGCCGAAGTCGGAACGCAGAGCAGCAACCATCCAGCCGGACAGGTAGAGGTAGCGCTTGTTGGTGGTCTTCAGGTGCTTCTTGATCGAGATCAGCTTCTGCTGCCCGATGAAACCATGCCAGCAGCCCAGCGACTGGGTGTAGACGGAGGAGTCGGCATCGTACTCGGCCATGTCTTTACGCATGATATCGGCGGTGTACTGAGCGATTTCCAGACCGGTCTTGAAGCGGTTCTGAGCGCGCATGCGGGCCACGGATTCCGGGTTGATAGCGCTCCAGCTGCTGCCGTAAGTCTCTTTCAGAGCGGCGACTGCCTTGATGTCGTTTTGATAAGCTGACATGGTCAATCCTTCAAAGTATGTGTTTGGTTGAGCACCGGCTTCCCCACTGACAGCCCATGTTGCCGGAGGTTGTTGTGGCTCACTGCAGAACGCCGAGAAATCGACTAAGACGGAATTGATCCGGGAGGAGGGGTGACGCGACAAACAGTTAGCTGGCTACAGTGGCTGCAAACGAGTGGTTCGTTTGGCGTTCAGCGGATCAAAGATGCCGTTGGACGACTCAGGTGGCTGTAACTTCTGCTGGCTGATGCTAAACGCTTCCCCGTCCCTCAGGACAACTTCGTTCCAGTCGCAATCTCATCGAACGGCCTTGTGGGCTTTACAACGCAAATCGGCTCTGACGGTAAGTTGGAGCGCGATTCGGAGGCCCTTAACGGAACCTCTGATTAGCGGGAGCGGGGCCATGATGCCTCCGCCAAAAGTGTTCGTCAATTATTTTGTAGTGCTTTTTGGATGACTACTACATAAATTTTTTTGGCGACCGATGAGTCAGCTCCGGACCGCTCAATCGACTACTTCGACCTTGACCCGCAGGCTCGTATCTTCACGCCCCTGGGTCGAGCGGTGCTGCATGAATCCGCCGTTGTCGCCCTGGCTTTGTTCGCTGACGCCGCCAAGCTCGATCCACTCGCCGAGTCGGCCGCTGACCCGGGTGTCGGTGCTCTGTATATCGATACTGCCGGGGTCGGTCTGGCTCAAGCGGTCGCGGTTGCTGCTGATGCTGATATGCACGCGCTCGCCGCTGAGGCTGGCGGTGACATAGAAACCACGGGTCACGTTGCGGTATTGGGTGTTGCTATAAGGCTGGCCATAGGCGTCACGGCCATAGCTGGTGAGCGGTACGCTCTGGCCGACCTGAATCAGCGCCGGATAGCCTTCGGTGGCTTGAACCTGCTGAGTGCCGCCGCTGCGGCTGTCGGTACTGCGCCTGATGATGCGGACCTGATCGCGGCCCTGGACCTCACCGCGGCCGATCTGCACTTCGGCATCGCCACCGCTGATGCTGCCATCGACGCGGTAGCCGTTATCGCTGCGCTGGCTGGATTCGCCGCTTTCGACGGTGATCAACAGGCGCCGCGGTTGCGTATCGAGTTGCGCCAGCAGGGTGCGAACCTCCTCGATTTTCGCCGGCGGGGCATTGACGATCAGTTGATTGCCGTACGCATTGACCCGGCCCTCGCTGCCCAGTACCGACTGCACCAGCGCCAGTACCTCATCGGCGGTACGGTAGTTGAGCGGCAGCACCTCGGTCGCCGCGCTGAGCGACAAGCTGCAGCCGAGCAGTAAGGTTGCGAGCAGAATTCGAAACGTCATAGCAGGAAACTCCGTAAGTCGGCGTCGGTGATGCTGGTGTCCCAAGCCTGGTCGAATTGCGTGCGCCGCGTGCGCACGCGAGCTGCATCCTGGTAAAGCGCGTAGCCGCTGAGCTGGCCCGGTTGCGGCAACAGCAGCAAGCCGCAGTCGTCGGCGAGGAGGAACGCCAGTTCTTCGTTGGGGTAGTCCGGGTTGAATTTACGGATCTGCAGGCTGCTTGGCAGGCGGCGGGAAAGACTGAGCAGGCGGTGGCCTTCCTTCACCATGCGACTGGTGTCCCTGACCAGAATGCGTAGCTGATTGCGTGGGCTGGCGAGGAGGAAACGGGTGCAGGCTTGCTGCACGCTGCCGCGGTGATAGAGCCAGGGTTCCAGGTCGTGGCTGTAGATGCACAGGCTGCGTTGCGCTTGCTGCAGCAGGGCGAGCGCATGGGCACGGGCTTCGTCGGGGTGCTCGAAACGCTCCAGCTGTACATGGCTGCCGAGGTCGAAGGGCGCCGCTTCCACATGCGTAGCGTCGTTGTTCGGCGTATCGGGATTATTTACCGCGAAACGCCCCGGTGACTGGAACTCGATGACCGCCAGCTCGATGGGCTCGGCGCTCTCGGATGCTTCGGGTGGGGCGTTGTCGTCGTTCATTGCAGTGTCTCGCTGCCTGTCGGGATGCGTTGCCGTGCCGAGCAGAATAGCTGGCTATTGCGCGGCACACGACGGCAGCGGTCTCAAACGCGCAAGCGTTCAGCTGTGACGAAGCATATCCACATGGGGGATGCCGGCATCGAGGTATTCGCCGCTGACGATGGCAAAACCAAGCTTTTCATAGAACGCGGTGGCCTGCACCTGGGCGCTGAGCATTTGTTGGGTAAGCCCACGCTTTTCCGCTTCGGCGATTACCGCGTTGATCAGGGCGACCCCGACGTTCAGGCCGCGCCAGTCCTTGAGCACCGAAACCCGGCCGATATGGCCGTCGGGCAGTAGGCGAGCGGTGCCTATCGGATAATCGCCTTCGTAGGCGAGGAAGTGCACGGCCTCGGCGTCTTCCGCATCCCATTCGAGCTCCGGGGGCACCGCTTGCTCGGCGATGAACACGGTTTCGCGAATGCGCCGCAGCTCGGCATTATCCTTTTGCCAATCGGCCAGGCGGATGTGAATCTCATTCATCGGCAAACTCCAGGCTGCCTTGTTTGACCAGTTCCACCAACAGGTTACGCCCTTCGTCGTCGACCAGCCATGGACCGAGGTTGGCGATATGCAGGGCATCGGCAGAACAGATCAGTTTCAGCAGCTCGCGCAGGGTGGCAGAGAGCAAGCGGCTCTGGCCGCTGGCGAACAACACCAGGTCGTCGCCGACTTCCGACCAGGCCATGCGGGCACTGGGGTTGCGAATCAGCACGGCACCGTCTTCCAGGCTACCGAGAAATGCCTCTTCATCGATTTCGATGCCGGCGATTAGTTCAGGGTAACGCGGCTCGGTCATGAACTGGCCGAACCAGGTCATCAACAGGCGCTCATCGCTCATGTGCTCGTTCAACAGCGCCTTCAGGCGATCCAGGGCATCGCGCTGGATTTGCGTGGGATCCTCGGTCGGCTGCGCGCCAGCATCACTGTAGCGCTCTTCGTCGGGCAGGAACTGGCCGAGAAAATCTGTGAAATGGGTGAGTACTTCGGCGGCGCTTGGCGCGCGGAAGCCTACGGAATACGTCATGCAATCATCCTCAGCGGTACCACAGTGGGCCAGAAGCGGCGGCAAATAAAGCATGTCGCCGGGATCCAGAACCCATTCTTCAGTTTTAGCGAATTCGGCGAGGATCTTCAGATCCGCGTGAGCCAGCAACGGGCTGTCGGAGTTGCACATCTGGCCGATCTGCCAGCGGCGCTTGCCGAAACCCTGCAGCAAAAATACGTCGTAGTTGTCGAAGTGCGGACCCACGCCACCGCCCGGTGCGGCAAAGCTGATCATCACGTCGTCGATGCGCCATTTGGGCAGGAACTTGAATTGCTCGAGCAGCTCGGCCACTTCCGGTACGAACTGATCGACGGCCTGCACCAGCAGGGTCCAGTCGCGCTCGGGCAGGGTGGCGAAGGTTTCCTCGGCGAAGGGGCCGCGTTGCAGCTCCCAGGGGTGCGCGCCGTGTTCGATAACCAGGCGCGACTCGATTTCCTCTTCCAGGGCCAGGCCGGCCAGCTCATCCGGAGAGATGGGGCTTTCGAACCCCGGGATGGCCTGGCGCACCAGAAGCGGTTTTTTCTGCCAGTAGTCGCGCATGAATTCGCGCGCGCTCAGGCCGCCCAGCAGTTGTAGCGGAGTGTCATGATTCATCGCTAAGCCCTTGAAGTACTTAAATACCCATAAATAAAAACGCCCGGCGCAGCCGGGCGTCTGGGAGGCTGGCGCCGCTTAGATGCGTTTGGCCTGGGCGACCGCGTTGCCGATGTAGCTGGCCGGGGTCAGCAGCTTCAGCTCGGCCTTGGCGGGGGCTGGCATGTCCAAGCCGTCGATGAAGCTTTGCAGCGCCTCTGGGCTGATGCCTTTGCCGCGGGTCAGCTCTTTGAGCTTCTCGTAGGGGTTCTCGATGGCGTAACGACGCATCACCGTCTGGATCGGCTCGGCGAGGACTTCCCAGCAGGCGTCCAGGTCGGCGGCGATACGTGCTTCGTTAAGTTCCAGCTTGCCGATGCCCTTGAGGCTGGCTTCGTAGGCGATAACGCTGTGGGCGAAGCCGACGCCAAGATTGCGCAGCACGGTGGAATCGGTCAGGTCGCGCTGCCAGCGGGAGACCGGCAGTTTGCTGGCCAGGTGCTGGAGCAGGGCGTTAGCGATGCCCAGGTTGCCTTCGGAGTTTTCGAAGTCGATCGGGTTGACCTTGTGCGGCATGGTCGAGGAACCGATTTCGCCGGCGATGGTGCGCTGCTTGAAGTAACCGAGGGAGATATAGCCCCAGATATCGCGATCGAAGTCGATCAGGATGGTATTGAAGCGGGCGACCGCATCGAACAGCTCGGCGATGTAATCGTGCGGCTCGATCTGCGTGGTGTAGGGGTTGAATTGCAGGCCCAGGTCGCCTTCGATGAACTGGCGGGCGTTGGCTTCCCAGTCGATTTGCGGGTAGGCCGACAGGTGCGCATTGTAGTTGCCCACTGCGCCGTTGATCTTGCCCAGCAGCGGCACGGCTGCGACTTGAGCAATCTGCCGCTCGAGGCGGTAAACCACGTTGGCCAGTTCCTTGCCCAGGGTGGTCGGCGATGCCGGCTGTCCGTGGGTGCGCGAGAGCATCGGCACATCGGCGAATTTTATCGCCAACTCACGGATGGCTTCGGCGGTCTGGCGCATCAGCGGCAACAGCACGGTGTCGCGGCCTTCGCGCAGCATCAGCGCGTGGGACAGGTTGTTGATGTCCTCGCTGGTGCAGGCGAAGTGGATGAACTCGCTGACCTTGTCCAGCTCCGGCAGCTTTGCCGCCTGTTCCTTGAGCAGGTACTCCACGGCCTTGACGTCGTGGTTGGTGGTGCGCTCGATGTCCTTCACGCGCTCGGCGTGCTCGACCGAGAAGTTTTCCGCCAGCTCGTTGAGGATGGCCTGGGCTTCGGCGGAGAAGGGCGCCACTTCGCTGACGCCCTCATGGGCGGCCAAGCGCTGCAGCCAGCGCACTTCTACCAGCACGCGGAAACGGATCAGGCCGTATTCGCTGAAGATCGGGCGCAGAGCGCTGGTTTTGCTGGCGTAGCGGCCATCGACGGGTGAAACCGCGGTGAGCGAGGAAAGCTGCATAAGAGGGCGTTCTCGGACAATCGGCTGTTGAAAAGGGGCGCGTATCATACATGAAATCGAGCACGGAACGGCGATCGACGGTTGCCGTTCAGCGGGCGCGCCGGGTAATTGCCAGCAAGCTGGCGCTGAAGATCAGTGTGGCGCCTATCAGCGAACTCAGGTTCGGCGCCTCGCCCCAGCGCAGCCAGGCGATCAGACCGGCGAAAACGATAGCGAGATAGGCGAATGGGCCGATCAGTCCCGGAGGCGCCAAGCTGTAGGCTTTGGACATGATGATCTGGCTGGCGGTGGCCAGCAGGCCGATTATCACGAGCAGCTCGAGATCGTGCTGCGTCACCGGTTGCCAGGTCCAGGCCAGCGGTATCGCCGAGATCAGGGCGCTGAACAGGGAAAAATAGAACACCATGCGAAACGCCGGCTCGGTATCGCTCATCTCGCGAATAGAGACGAAGGCGAAGGCGGCGAGGATGCTTGCGGCCATGCCCACCAGTGCCTGGCTGTCGAGCAGTGCGGCGGAAGGTTTGGCCACCAGCAATACGCCGAGCAGGCCGATGCCCGTGGTGATCAGCATGCGCTTGCTCAAGGGCTCTTTCAGCCACCACCAGGCGATTACCGGGGTGAACACCGGTGCCGAGTAGGTGAACAGCATGGCGTCGGCCAGTGGCAGATGAGCGATGGCGTAAAAGAAGCAGTACATCGCCGCCAAGCCGAAGGCGGTGCGCCACAGGTGCGACCTTATGCGTTGGGTTTTCAGCGGCCGCAGCCCCCGGAGGAGGATCAGCGGCAGAAAGAACAGCACGCCCATCAGGTTGCGAAAGAACACCACCGACTCGTTATTGACGCTCGCGGATACCTCACGCACGCCGACGCCCATCAGCGAAAACAATAGGGCGGAAAGCGCCAGCAAAGCGGCGCCCTGCAAGGGTTTGACCGAGCGCATGTGCGATGCTCAGCCACGTAGCAGCGGGTAGAGTTCCTTGAGCAGCTTCTTGCGGCTGAACACCAGCTGCCAGCGATGGCCGCCGAGTTGCCGCCACAATCGCGCCGCGCGAATGCCTGCGAGCAGCAGTGCGCGAATCTTCGAGGCATTGCTTGCCTGCTGCAGGTGGCGCATGTCGCCCTGTACCTGGATGCGTTGGCGGAAGGTGCTAATGGTGTCCTCGTAGAGGCTGCCGCAGGCGGCTACGACGTTCTCGTGCGCCGGGCCGAAATGATCGACCTGGGACTGGATCTGATCCAGCCGACTGCCCATGATCTGCAGCAGGTCATCACGCTTGGCCAGTTGTCGCTCCAACCCCAGCAGCGCCAGGGCATAGCGCAGGGGTTCGCGTTGCAGGCTGGTGGGGTCTCGCTCCAGTGAGCTGACCAGCGCGCGATAGCCTTCGCGCAGGTTGAGGTCGTCGCCGCCGTAGACCTCCAGGGTGTCCTTGGGGTTTCGTACCAGCAGGCTACCGAGCATGCAGCTCAGGGCCGGCGCGCTGATCTGCCCGGTTCTGGCGACCTTGTCGACCAGTACCGCGGACTCGAACACCGCGCCCAGTGCAATCAATTGTTCTTGCATCGGGTTCATGGGTGCTTGTCCTTGATTCGCCAGGGTTCGGCGACTTCGATTACGCCACCGCCAAGACAGATTTCGCCATCGTAGAACACCACCGATTGCCCCGGGGTGACCGCGCGCTGGGGCATGGCGAAGCTTGCGCGGTAGCCCGTGGCGGTTTTCTCCAGGGTGCACTGTTGGTCGCCCTGGCGGTACCGCACCTTGGCGGTGAGCTGGCGCGGGTTGCTCAGGTCAACCGGATTGACCCAGTAGATATCCGAGGCGAGCAGGGCGCTGGAGAACAGCCAGGGATGATCGTTGCCCTGGCCGACCACCAGGACGTTGCGCTGCAGATCTTTCTGCAACACGTACCAGGGTTCGTCGCTGGCGTCCTTCAGGCCGCCGATGCCCAGGCCCTGACGCTGGCCAATGGTGTGATACATCAGGCCATGGTGGCGACCGATCACTTCGCCTTCGGTGGTTTCGATATCGCCAGGCTGGGCTGGCAGATACTGCTTGAGGAAGTCGCTGAAGCGGCGCTCGCCGATAAAGCAGATGCCGGTCGAGTCTTTCTTCTTCGCCGTGGCCAGCTCATGTTTCTCGGCGATGGCGCGCACTGCCGGCTTCTCCAGTTCGCCGACCGGGAACAGGGTCTTGGCGATCTGCTCGCCGCCGACGGCATGCAGGAAGTAGCTCTGATCCTTGTTCGGATCCAGGCCCTTGAGCAGCTCGGTGCGGCCGTCGATATCGCGACGGCGCACATAGTGGCCGGTGGCGATCAGGTCGGCGCCGAGCATCAGGGCGTAGTCGAGGAAAGCTTTGAACTTGATTTCGCGGTTGCAGAGGATGTCCGGGTTGGGCGTGCGCCCGGCCTTGTATTCGGCCAGGAAATGCTCGAACACGTTGTCCCAGTATTCGGCGGCGAAGTTGGCGGTGTGCAGTTTGATGCCAATCCTGTCGCACACGGCCTGGGCGTCGGCCAGGTCGTCCATGGCGGTGCAGTATTCGGTGCCGTCGTCTTCGTCCCAGTTCTTCATGAACAGGCCCTCGACCTGATAGCCCTGTTCGAGCAACAGCAGGGCGGATACCGAGGAGTCGACGCCGCCGGACATGCCGACGATTACGCGCGTTGTGCTTGGATCTGACATGGGGGCGATGTGCATAGGCTGAAAAGGAGGCGATTCTAACAGGGCTGGTGGCCTTGCCGCGAGAAACCGGGCGGTCAAAATCGCCAGGTTTCTTGCCGGGTGCATGCCGGTGCGACAGAGGGGCTAGTCGCGGATCAGGCCCAGGGGGAACTGGGGGCCTTGCAGGTAGTCATCGATGCAGCGCAAGACCAGCTCGCTGCGCCAGCGTTGCGGTTGGCTGGCCAACTCGTCGCGACTCAGCCAGCGTGGACCGATAATGCCTTCGTCGAGTGCCAGGTCCGGGTGTTGGCGTAATGCTTTGGCGGCAAAGCATATGCGCTGGTAGGTGACGCCATTGCTGGGGGCGGTATAAAGGTAAATGCCCGTGACGCCGGTGAGCTCGACATCCCAGCCGGTTTCCTCGAGAGTTTCACGTAACGCTGCCTGCATGAGACTTTCGTCTGCTTCCAAGTGGCCCGCAGGCTGATTAAATACTGCGCGGCCGTCAGCCATTTCTTCGACCAGTAGAAAGCGGCCCTGGTCTTCGACAATGGTGGCGACGGTGACATGGGGGGTAAAACGCATGTTGACTCCTTGAAAGGGCGAACAAACTCGGTATTTTGTGTTGTTCGATTGCGCTGCCGGCAATCGGTGATTGAGCTGCTAGGCTGAAAGCGTCTTGCCTGCATGCCGATGTAGTGCTCTTTGTAGTTTGACTACAAGACTTCATTGGCGTTTAGCTACATGCCCTTGTAATGGGCCATTGAAGTGTTTACTCACGGAAAAGTGCGTGACTTTTTGTAGAAAAACTACAAAAATGGCGCGCCTTTCCGAGACCCAAAAGATCTATCCCGCCGCCTCATTTGCGGCGGGGTGTCAGACCACGAGAACAACGGAGTCCAGCATGGGATACCAAAAGATCCAGGTGCCAGCAACCGGTGACAAAATCACCGTTAATGCCGATATGTCGCTTAATGTACCGAACAATCCGATCATTCCTTTTATCGAGGGTGATGGTATCGGTGTCGATATCAGTCCGGTGATGATCAAGGTCGTGGATGCGGCCGTGGAAAAAGCCTATGGCGGCGAGCGCAAGATTTCCTGGATGGAAGTTTATGCCGGCGAAAAAGCCACTCAGGTTTACGACCAGGATACCTGGCTGCCGCAAGAAACCCTCGACGCGGTCAAGGACTACGTCGTTTCCATCAAGGGCCCGCTGACCACTCCGGTTGGTGGTGGCATCCGTTCGCTGAACGTCGCCCTGCGTCAGCAGCTCGATCTGTACGTCTGTCTGCGCCCGGTGCGCTGGTTCGAAGGCGTGCCCAGCCCGGTGAAAAAGCCTGGCGACGTCGACATGACCATCTTCCGCGAGAACTCGGAAGACATTTACGCCGGTATCGAGTGGAAAGCCGGCTCGCCGGAAGCGGACAAGGTGATCAAATTCCTCAAAGAGGAAATGGGCGTTACCAAGATTCGCTTCGACGAGAACTGCGGCATCGGCGTCAAGCCGGTTTCCAAAGAAGGCACCAAGCGCCTGGCGCGCAAAGCACTGCAGTACGTCGTCGATAACGATCGCGACTCGCTGACCATCGTGCACAAAGGCAACATCATGAAGTTCACCGAAGGTGCCTTCAAGGAGTGGGCCTATGAAATCGCTGCTGAAGAGTTCGGTGCGACTCTGCTCGACGGCGGTCCTTGGATGCAGTTCAAGAACCCGAAAACCGGCAAGAACATCATCGTCAAGGACGCTATCGCTGACGCCATGCTGCAGCAGATCCTGCTGCGTCCGGCGGAGTACGATGTGATCGCCACGTTGAACCTGAACGGTGACTACCTCTCGGACGCCCTGGCGGCCGAAGTCGGCGGCATCGGTATCGCACCTGGCGCCAACCTGTCCGACAGCATCGCCATGTTCGAGGCGACGCACGGTACCGCACCGAAGTACGCTGGCAAGGATCAGGTGAACCCGGGTTCGCTGATCCTGTCCGCCGAAATGATGCTGCGTCACATGGGCTGGGTCGAAGCGGCAGACTTGATTATCAAAGGCACCAATGGCGCTATTTCGGCCAAGACCGTGACCTATGACTTCGAGCGTCTGATGGACGGCGCCAAGCTGATGTCCTGCTCGCAGTTCGGCGATGCCATGATCTCTCATATGTGAGCTGATCAGCGGTAATAAAAAGGGCCGGTCGATTGACCGGCCCTTTTTTTGAACGACTGCAAATACGCTCAGTTCAGGCTTTAACTGCAGTGGTTTCAGGCTTGCTAATTGAAGCCGGCGTTTCGGTTGTGGCCGGGAGCGCACGGATATTTACAGCATGGAGTCCTTTAGGACCTTGAATTATATCGAAGCTTACCGGCTGACCAGCTTTCAGGGTTTTATAGCCGTCCATCTGAATGGCTGAATAGTGGGCGAATAGGTCCTCATCTTTCCCGTCAGCCAGAACGAATCCATAGCCTTTGGCGTTATTGAACCACTTGACCTTACCGCTAACCATGCTGATCTCCCTCTGCAAAGGACCCCATCTCTGGAGTATCATCCACTTTGATTCCGCGCACACAACGACGTTGGACGAAAACGCGGAACCCCCTAAATACCCGGGGTGGGTACCCCTTGTTTGTAACACCGATTTGCCGATAGTCAAGGCTCTGCTGCAACTGGCTGCCAATCCGGTGAAATCGCTCTACTATCAGTGTTCGTCCAACCTACGATACCCTTCCAGCATGCACGCAAGTAGCCAGATTCGACTAACATTCAATCAGGATCGTCCCGCCACGCATGAGGACGATTCGTCCGGCGTTGCCGTACAGGAATCCAAACCGGCGTTACAGGCACCACCGCTGTATAAAGTGGTCATATTCAACGACGACTACACGCCAATGGATTTTGTGGTCGAGGTGCTAGAGGTTTTTTTCAACCTTAACCGGGAGCTGGCGACGAAAATTATGCTTACCGTTCATACAGAGGGGCGAGCAGTTTGTGGGTTGTTCACCCGTGATATCGCTGAAACCAAAGCGATGCAGGTAAATCAGTACGCGCGAGAGAGTCAGCATCCGCTACTCTGTGAAATAGAGAAGGACGGTTAACGCCGGCCGCTTGGGCATGAGGTGCAGCTATGTTAAATCGAGAGCTCGAAGTCACCCTCAACCTGGCCTTCAAGGAGGCTCGCACCAAGCGTCATGAATTTATGACGGTGGAGCATCTCCTTCTAGCGCTATTGGATAACGAGGCTGCAGCAAGCGTACTGCGTGCTTGCGGCGCCAACCTCGATAAGCTGCGGCATGATCTGCAGGAGTTCATCGACTCAACGACGCCGTTGATCCCGCAGCATGACGATGAGCGCGAAACCCAGCCGACCTTGGGTTTTCAGCGTGTACTGCAGCGCGCGGTGTTCCATGTGCAAAGCTCTGGCAAGCGAGAAGTGACTGGCGCCAACGTGCTGGTGGCAATCTTCAGCGAGCAGGAAAGCCAGGCGGTATTTTTGCTCAAGCAGCAGAGCGTCGCGCGTATCGATGTGGTCAATTTCATCGCCCATGGCATCTCCAAGGTGCCGGGGCATGGCGGGCACCCGGAAGTCGAGCAGGAAATGCAGGACGAGGACGGCGGTGAGTCTTCGGCGTCCAGCAACCCTCTGGACGCTTACGCCAGCAACCTCAATGAAGTCGCACGCCAGGGGCGTATCGATCCGTTGGTCGGGCGCGAGTCTGAGGTGGAGCGTGTCGCGCAGATTCTCGCGCGGCGGCGCAAGAACAACCCGTTGCTGGTCGGAGAGGCCGGTGTGGGTAAAACCGCGATCGCCGAAGGCCTGGCCAAGCGCATCGTCGATAATCAGGTGCCCGATCTGCTGGCCAACAGTGTGGTGTATTCCCTGGATCTGGGCGCTCTGCTGGCGGGTACCAAGTACCGCGGCGATTTCGAAAAGCGCCTGAAGGCGCTGCTCAATGAATTGCGCAAGCGCCCACAGGCGATTCTGTTTATCGACGAAATTCACACGATCATCGGTGCCGGTGCCGCGTCTGGCGGAGTAATGGATGCGTCAAACCTGCTCAAACCGATGCTGTCCTCGGGTGAGATCCGTTGTATCGGTTCGACCACCTTCCAGGAATTCCGCGGCATTTTCGAGAAGGACAGGGCGCTGGCGCGCCGTTTCCAGAAAGTCGATGTCAGCGAGCCGTCGGTGGATGACACCTATGGCATCCTCAAGGGGCTCAAGGGGCGTTTCGAGCAACACCATGGCATCGAGTACAGCGATGAGGCCCTGCGCGCTGCGGCCGAGTTGGCCTCGCGCTATATCAACGATCGGCATATGCCCGATAAGGCCATCGACGTAATCGACGAAGCGGGCGCCTATCAGCGTTTGCAACCTGAAGAGAAGCGCGCCAAGCGCATCGATGTGGCCCAGGTCGAAGACATAGTGGCGAAAATCGCGCGCATTCCGCCGAAGCACGTAAACAGCTCGGATAAAGAGCTGCTGCGTAATCTGGAGCGCGATCTCAAACTCACTGTGTTTGGCCAGGATGCGGCGATCGATTCGTTGGCCACGGCGATCAAGCTGTCGCGTGCAGGCCTCAAAGCGCCTGATAAGCCCGTAGGTTCGTTCCTGTTCGCTGGGCCGACCGGCGTGGGTAAAACCGAGGCCGCTCGTCAGTTGGCCAAGGCCATGGGTATCGAGTTGGTGCGTTTCGATATGTCGGAGTATATGGAGCGGCATACCGTATCCCGCCTGATCGGTGCGCCACCCGGTTATGTCGGTTTCGATCAGGGCGGTCTGCTGACCGAGGCGATCACCAAGATGCCGCATTGCGTGCTGCTGCTCGATGAGATCGAGAAGGCTCACCCAGAGGTCTTCAACCTGCTGCTGCAGGTGATGGATCACGGCACGTTGACCGATAACAACGGGCGCAAGGCGGACTTCCGCAACGTCATTCTTATCATGACCACCAATGCTGGTGCCGAAACAGCAGCTCGGGCATCGATTGGCTTCACTCATCAGGACCATTCGTCCGATGCGATGGAAGTGATCAAGAAGAGCTTCTCGCCGGAGTTTCGTAACCGTCTGGACACCATTATCCAGTTCGGCCGCCTGAGCCATGAAGTGATCAAGAGCATTGTCGACAAGTTCCTCACCGAGCTGCAGGCGCAGCTCGAGGACAAGCGCGTCATGCTCGAGGTCAGCGATGCGGCTCGCAGCTGGCTGGCGGAGCAGGGTTACGACGTGCAGATGGGGGCCAGGCCGATGGCGCGTTTGATTCAGGACAGGATCAAGCGTCCGCTGGCGGAAGAAATCCTATTCGGCGAATTGGCCGAGCATGGTGGCGTGGTGCATATCGATCTGGAAGGCGGCGAGTTGACCTTCGATTTCGAAACCACGGCGGAAATGGCTTAAGCCTTAAAAACCAGCAACCACAAAAACGCCCGGCAATGCCGGGCGTTTTCACTGGTGCTTGATGAAACAGAGGCTGAGAATGCGGCTTTCAGCTGCCTGTTAGCGGGCCCGGTAAGTAATGCGGCCCTTGCTCAAGTCATAAGGTGTCAGCTCAACGCGCACCTTGTCGCCAGTCAAAATACGGATGTAGTTTTTGCGCATCTTTCCGGAGATATGCGCGGTTACGACGTGCCCATTTTCCAACTCCACACGGAACATGGTGTTGGGCAGGGTGTCGACGACAGTGCCTTCCATTTCGAAGCTGTCTTCTTTCGACATGCAGTAAAGCCCTCGGTATCCAATGAATGGCCCGGTGCAACTGGCCCCAGGCAAAAGCGGCGTGCATTGTGCCCGAAAATAGTGGTTTGCGCCAAGGGCTTCAGGTAAGTGCTATCCAACGCTGGTTGACGAACAGCTCGATCGGCCGGTACTGCGTCTTGTAGTTCATCTTCCGGCAGTTCTTGATCCAGTAGCCGAGATAGACCGCGTGCAAGCCCAATCGTGCGGTTTCAGCGATTTGCCAGAGGATGGCGAAGCGCCCCAGGCTGCGGCGCTCTTCGTCGGGATCGTAAAAGGTATAAACCGCTGAAAGCCCGTTGGGCAGGACATCGGTCACGGCGATGGCCAGCAACCGTCCGTCTTTGCGGAACTCGTAAAAACGCGAGAAGGCTAGATCGCGCACGAGAAACGTGGAGAACTGTTCGCGACTGGGTGGGTACATGTCACCGTCGGCATGGCGCAGTTCGATATAGCGGACATAGAGGGCGTAATACTCCTCGGTGAATCTGGGGCGAACTACGCGGACATCGAGGTCGCTGTTGCGTTTGAAAATGCGCCGTTGCTGACGATTGGGGCGAAACTCGCTGGCAGGGATGCGTGCAGGGACGCATGCCGTGCAGCGCTGGCAATGGGGGCGATAGAGGTGGTCGCCGCTACGCCTGAAGCCCATCTCCGAGAGTTCGGCATACACATCCGCATCCATGGGCTGGCTGGGGTCGAGGAACAGGGTTGTGGCCTGTTCGCCGGGCAGGTAGCTGCATGGGTGGGGCTGTGTCGCATAGAACTTGAGGCGGGCCAGCTCGGTCATCTTCGGCTCTCGGGGCAAGTCTGCATTCAGTGTATGCCAGGCTGCAGCACTCGACTAGGCAGGCCAGTCGGCATTACTCGGTTGATCGAGGTGCTGCCGCAGGTAATCGGCAAAGGCATTGCGCGAGATCGCTCGGGCGCCGAAGTTGTGCAGGTGATGGCTGGGCATCTGGCAGTCGATCAGCACGAATCCCCATGCCCGCAGGCGCTCGACCAGAGTGGCAAAGCCGACCTTGGAGGCGTTGTCGGCCCGGCTGAACATGGATTCACCGAAAAACAGTCGACCCATGGCCAGTCCGTACAGCCCGCCAACCAGTTTGTCGTCTTGCCAGACCTCGACGGAGTGGGCGATACCGAGCTGGTGCAGTTGCAGATAAGCCTGTTGCATCGGGGTGGTGATCCAGGTGCCGTCGGCGTAGTCGCGAGGCGCCGCGCACGCCTGTATGACCGCGGCAAAGTCTCGATCGAAACTGACCTGATAGCATTGCTGGCGCAGCACTTTGCGCAGGCTGCGAGAGATATGCAGCTCGTCGGGGAAAAGCACTGTGCGTGGGTCCGGCGACCACCAGAGAATGGGCTGGCCGTCCTGATACCAGGGAAAGCAGCCATGGCGGTAGGCCTGGATCAGGCGCTGCGGGCTGAGGTCGCCGCCTGCGGCGAGCAACCCGTTGGGGTCGCGTAGGGCGTTGTCGAGAGGGGGAAATTCCAGGGAGTCGCGTTGCAGCCAAGTCAGCATGGGGGAATGCCGTGAGGGAGGAGGGCGGGGCAGCTCGTCGAAACAGTGCGGCGAGTTGCCCGGTGTCTCCTGAGGCTATCAGTTATCGTCGAGAAATTTCTCGACGTCGAGAGCCGCCATGCAGCCGGCGCCGGCCGAGGTAATTGCCTGGCGGTAGACGTGATCGGCGACATCGCCTGCGGCGAACACGCCCTCGATGCTGGTGGCGGTGGCATTGCCTTCGCTGCCGCCTTTGATCAGCAGATAACCGTCGCGCATTTCCAGTTGGTTGTGGAACAGCTCGGTGTTGGGTTTGTGACCGATGGCGATAAATACGCCGGCCAGGGGCAGCTCCTTGGTCACGCCGGTCTGGGTGTCATTCAGGCGCGCGCCGGTCACACCGCTGTTATCGCCCAGCACCTCTTCGAGCGCATGGTTCCAGTGCAGAGTGATGTTGCCATTGCTGGCTTTGTCGAACAGCTTGTCCTGCAGGATTTTCTCGGAGCGTAGCTTGTCGCGGCGGTGGATCAGATGCACTTCCTTGGCGATGTTGGACAGGTACAGTGCCTCTTCCACGGCCGTATTACCGCCGCCGATGACCGCGACCACTTGGTTGCGGTAGAAGAAGCCGTCGCAGGTGGCGCAGGCGGAGACGCCTTTACCGGCGAACGCCTCTTCCGATGGCAGGCCCAGGTACTGGGCCGAGGCGCCGGTGGCGATGATCAGCGCATCGCAAGTGTAGGTGCCGCTGTCGCCTTTAAGGGTAAAGGGGCGGGCCTGCAACTCGGCGGTGTGGATATGGTCGTAAATGATCTCGGTGTCGAAGCGTTCGGCATGTTTTTGCATGCGTTCCATCAGCGCCGGGCCGGTCAAGCCTTCGACGTCGCCGGGCCAGTTGTCCACTTCGGTGGTGGTGGTCAGCTGACCGCCGGGCTGAATACCGGTGATAATCACGGGCTTGAGGTTGGCGCGGGCCGCATAGACCGCGGCGCTGTAACCGGCAGGGCCGGAACCCAGAATGATCAGGCGTGAATGCTTGACTTCACTCATAAAAACACCTCATAAGCCTTTGTCACAAAAGAGAATGCATGCTCAAATTGAGCCGCACGGAAGATGCTGGCCGATATGCTACACCGAAGCAGGCGGCAAGCGGGAGCCGAGGCTTGACCTCGGCGCGTCCCCGTTGCTGCGGATGTCGAGCCCGGCATGGCGGCACCCGGTTAAAGCCGTACAATAGGTCATCTTTGCCCTGTTCAATCGACCACTCGGCATGATGCCGACGCAGGAACCGATGGTTTGAAGAATTCTAGCTCTACCGCCCAGGCGCCCATGTGGCGTCAGCAGTTGCCCTACCGGCTCAAGGAGGGCGCCCTGATCGCTCTCGGAGCTTTGTGTCTATACCTCTGGATGGCGTTGCTGACGTACGATCCGAGCGATCCCGGCTGGACCCATACCAGCAATGCCGAACAGGTGCGCAATGCCGCCGGACGCGCAGGCGCCTGGTTCGCCGACGTGCTGTTCATGGCGTTAGGGTACTTCGCCTACTTGTTTCCCTTATTGCTCGGGATCAAGGCTTGGCAAGTGTTTCGTGCGCGCCACCAGCCCTGGCAATGGAGCGGCTGGCTGTTCTCCTGGCGGTTGATCGGCCTGGTGTTTCTGGTCCTGTCCGGCGCCTCCCTAGCCTATATCCATTTCCACGCGGGCGCCGAAATGCCCGCCTCCGCCGGTGGCGCCCTGGGCGAAAGCTTGGGTTTGCTGGCGGTCGCCTCGTTGAATGTACAGGGCAGCACCTTGCTGTTTATTGCGCTGTTTCTGTTCGGCTTGACGGTATTCAGCGACCTGTCGTGGTTCAAGGTGATGGACCTGACCGGCAAGATCACCCTGGATCTGATCGAGCTGGTGCACAGCCTGGTCAACCGCTGGTGGAACGCTCGCGCAGAACGCAAGCAGATGGTCGCGCAACTGCGTGAGGTCGATGAGCGGGTAAGTGAAGTATCCGCACCGATCGTGCTCGATCGCCGCGAACAGGCCAAGGTCAAGGCGCGCCTGATCGAACGCGAGGAGGCCTTGAGCAAGCACATGGGCGAGCGGGCGAGTCGGCCGGCCCCGGTCATTACGCCGCCAGCGGCGCCCAAAGCGCCGGAGCAGAGCAAGCGGGTGCTGAAAGAAAAACAAGTGACACTGTTCGAGGACAGCGCCCTGGCCGGTAGCCTGCCACCTATTTCCCTGCTCGATGTAGCGGAAAAGGTGCAGAAGAAATATTCGCCGGAATCCCTGGAGGCGATGTCGCGCCTGCTGGAGATCAAGCTCAAGGAATTCGGCGTAGAGGTCATAGTCGAATCCGTGCATCCGGGCCCCGTGATCACCCGTTTCGAAATTCAGCCTGCGGCCGGGGTGAAAGTCAGCCGTATTTCCAACTTGGCGAAAGACCTGGCGCGCTCGCTGGCGGTGATCAGCGTGCGGGTGGTTGAAGTGATCCCGGGCAAGACCACGGTCGGCATCGAGATTCCCAACGAAGACCGGCAGATCGTGCGCTTCTCCGAAGTGCTGTCGTCAACCGAATACGATGACGCCAAGTCGCCGGTCACCCTGGCGCTGGGTCACGATATTGGCGGCAAACCGGTGATCACCGACCTGGCGCGCATGCCTCACCTGCTGGTGGCCGGTACCACCGGTTCGGGTAAGTCGGTAGGCGTCAACGCGATGATTCTGTCGATCCTGTTCAAGTCCGGGCCGGAAGATGCACGCTTGATCATGATCGACCCGAAAATGCTCGAATTGTCGATCTACGAAGGTATCCCGCACCTGCTGTGCCCCGTGGTCACCGACATGAAAGAGGCCGCCAATGCCCTGCGCTGGAGCGTGGCGGAAATGGAGCGGCGCTACAAGCTGATGTCCAAGCTGGGCGTGCGCAACCTGGCCGGCTTCAACCGCAAGGTCAAGGATGCGGAAGAGGCGGGCGAACCCCTCGCCGATCCTTTGTATAAGCGCGAAAGCATGCAGGACGAAGCGCCGCTGCTGAAAACCCTGCCGACCATCGTGGTGATAGTCGACGAATTCGCCGACATGATGATGATCGTCGGCAAGAAGGTCGAAGAGCTGATCGCGCGTATCGCGCAGAAAGCACGGGCTGCGGGGATTCACCTGATTCTCGCGACCCAGCGCCCTTCGGTTGACGTGATCACCGGTCTGATCAAGGCCAACATCCCGACGCGCATGGCGTTCCAGGTGTCGAGCAAGATCGACTCGCGGACCATCCTCGACCAGGGCGGCGCGGAACAGCTGCTGGGCCATGGCGACATGCTCTATATGCCGCCGGGCACCAGTTTACCGATTCGTGTGCATGGCGCCTTCGTGTCCGACGATGAGGTGCACCGCGTGGTCGAGGCCTGGAAACAGCGCGGCACCCCCGATTACATCGAGGACATCCTTGCCGGCGTCGAAGAGGCCGGTAGCGGTTTCGATGGTGGTGGCGGCGAAGGTGGCGGTGAAGGCAGCGAGTCCGACCCGCTCTACGACGAGGCGGTCAATTTCGTTCTGGAAAGCCGCCGCGCGTCTATTTCCGCCGTGCAGCGCAAGCTGAAGATCGGTTATAACCGCGCCGCGCGCATGATCGAAGCCATGGAGATGGCGGGTGTGGTGACGTCGATGAACACCAATGGCTCCCGTGAGGTTATCGCCCCCGGGCCCATGCGTGATTGATTAATGCTCAAACCCTATTTGATAAGGAGTCCCATGCGCCTGATTCGCATGATGTTGTTAGCGGTTCTCAGCCTGTCGAGCCTGTGTGCGATGGCCGACGATACGGTCGCCGTGCAGAAACTCACCCAGTTGCTCAACCAGGCGCAAACCATCACCGCGCGCTTTTCCCAGTTGACCCTGGACGGCAGCGGTACGCAGTTGCAGGAAACCGCCGGCCAGCTGGCATTGAAGCGGCCCGGGCTGTTCCGCTGGCATACCGACGAGCCGATGGAGCAACTGCTGGTGTCCAATGGCGAGAAGGTCTGGCTGTATGACCCGGATCTTGAGCAGGTCACCATCCAGACCCTCGATCAGCGCCTGACGCATACGCCGGCGCTGTTGCTCTCCGGCGATATTTCGAAGATCAGCGAGAACTTCGAGATCAGCTACAAGGAAGGCGGCAACGTGGTCGACTTCATTCTCAAGCCCAAGTCCAAGGACAGTCTGTTCGACAGCCTGCGCCTGTCGTTCCGCGGCAATGTGCTGAATGACATGCAATTGATCGACAGCATTGGTCAGCGCACCAATATCCTGTTCCTCAATGTGAAGATGAACGAAGTGCTGGACGACAAGCAATTCAGCTTCGATATCCCGAAAGGCGCTGACGTCATTCAAGAGTAGAGGTCGGCGGCATTTGATGGATCTGTTTCGCAAGGCCCCGATCGCCCAACCGCTTGCCGCACGCTTGCGCGCGGCAAACCTGGACGAGTACGTCGGGCAAGAGCATTTGCTCGCGCGTGGCAAGCCGCTACGCGAGGCGCTGGAGCAGGGCGCGCTGCACTCGATGATCTTCTGGGGGCCGCCGGGAGTGGGCAAGACCACTCTGGCGCGCTTGCTGGCGCAGGTCTCCGACGCCCACTTCGAGACGATTTCCGCAGTGCTCTCCGGGGTCAAGGAGATTCGCCAGGCGGTGGAAGTCGCCCAGCAGCATGCCGCGCAATATGGCCGCCAGACCATTCTGTTCGTCGATGAAGTGCACCGTTTCAACAAGTCGCAGCAGGATGCCTTCCTGCCCTATGTGGAGGACGGCACGCTGATCTTTATCGGCGCGACCACGGAAAATCCGTCGTTCGAATTGAATAACGCGTTGCTCTCCAGGGCGCGTGTTTATGTCCTGAAAAGCCTCGATGAAGCGGCACTGCGCAAGCTGGCCGACCGCGCCCTGAGCGATCCCAAAGGCCTCGGCGAACGCCACCTGCAACTGCCGGACGAGAGCTTCAAGTTGCTCTTGAGCGCCGCTGACGGTGACGGCCGGCGTCTGCTGAACTTTCTCGAGAATGCCGCCGACCTGGCCGAGGATGGTGGCGAAATCGGCAGCGAACTGTTGCTCAGTCTGCTGGGGGACAGTCGCCGACGCTTCGACAAGGGCGGAGAAGCCTTCTATGACCAGATATCCGCGCTGCACAAATCGGTGCGTGGCTCCAGTCCCGATGGCGCTCTGTATTGGTTCGCACGCATGCTCGATGGCGGTTGCGACCCACTGTACATCGCACGCCGGGTGGTACGCATGGCCAGTGAGGATATCGGCAATGCCGACCCCAGGGCGCTGACTCTGTGTCTGAATGCCTGGGACGTGCAGGAGCGCCTGGGCAGCCCGGAAGGCGAGCTGGCGGTGGCCCAGGCGATTGTCTACCTGGCCTGTGCGCCGAAGAGCAATGCGGTGTATAGCGCCTTCAAGGCCGCGATGCGCGATGCTGCCGAGCACGGCTCTCTGGAAGTGCCGCTGCATCTGCGCAATGCACCCACCAAATTGATGAAAGAGCTCGGCTACGGCGACGAATACCGCTACGCCCATGACGAGCCGGATGCCTACGCCGCCGGTGAGGACTATTTCCCCGAGATGCTGCAGCCGCGCCAGTACTACCAGCCCGTGCCGCGCGGCCTCGAGTTGAAAATTCGCGATAAGCTGCAGCATCTGAAAAATCAGGACCAGGCGAGTCCAAAGCAGCGGAGAAAACCATGATTCGTGTGGCCTTGGCGGTTGCCGCGGGCGGTGCAGTGGGCTGCCTGCTGCGCTTTTTTACCGCGAGCTGGGTGGTGGCCCACTGGCCTCGGCATTTCTACCTGGCAACTCTGACGGTGAACATGGTCGGCTGTCTGACCATCGGCATCCTGTCCGGGCTATTTCTATTGCGTACCGATTTGCCGCTGGAGTTGCGTACCGGCTTGACGGTCGGTCTGCTGGGCGGGTTGACCACGTTTTCCTCGTTCAGCCTGGAGACGGTCACGCTGCTCGAACACGGACGCCTGGCCGAAGCCATGGCCTATCTGGGTTGCAGCGTAGTGGGGGGCGTATTGGCCGCCTGGCTTGGCCTGACCCTGGCGCGTATGTGCCATTGAGTAAACTCCAGGCCGGCCTGGTATTGGCGTTGCGCTTGCTTTAAGCCTTAAACTGCGCGGCATCGCGACATGGCCCTAGCCATGCAAATTTCTGTATCTGTATTGAGAAACTGAACATGCTCGACTCCAAACTGGTACGCGGCCAACTTCACGAAGTGGCTCAGCGTCTCGCTAGCCGTGGTTTTCAACTGGATGTGGCGCGCTTCGAAGCGCTGGAAACCCAACGCAAAGCCGTCCAGACCCGTACCGAGCAGTTGCAGGCCGAGCGCAACAGCCGCTCCAAGGCCATCGGCCAGGCTAAACAGCGTGGCGAAGATATCGCGCCCCTGCTCGCAGATGTCGATCGCATGGGCAACGAGCTGGAGGAGGGCAAGCGCGAACTGGACGGCATCCAAGCCGAACTGGATAGCCTGCTGTTGAACATTCCCAACCTGCCACACGAGTCGGTGCCGGTCGGTGCCGACGAAGAGGACAACGTCGAGGTGCGCCGCTGGGGCACGCCCAAGGCATTCGAGTTCGCCATTCAGGATCATGTCAGCCTGGGCGAGCAGCACGGCTGGCTGGATTTCGAAACGGCGGCCAAGCTGTCTGGCGCGCGCTTCGCCCTGCTGCGCGGCCCCATCGCCCGCCTGCATCGCGCGCTGGCGCAGTTCATGATCAACCTGCATACCAGCGAGCACGGCTATGAAGAGGCCTACACCCCGTATCTGGTGCAGGCCCCGGCATTGCAGGGCACTGGCCAACTGCCGAAGTTCGAGGAGGATCTGTTCAAGATCTGCCGCGAGAACGAGGCCGATCTCTACCTGATCCCGACAGCTGAAGTGTCGCTGACCAATATCGTCGCCGGAGAGATTCTCGACGCCAAACAGCTGCCGTTGAAGTTCGTCGCTCACACCCCGTGCTTCCGCAGCGAAGCCGGTGCGTCCGGGCGCGACACCCGCGGGATGATCCGCCAGCATCAGTTCGACAAGGTCGAAATGGTGCAGATCGTCGAGCCGAGCACGTCCTATCAGGCGCTGGAGGAACTGACCGGCAACGCCGAGAAGGTTCTGCAATTGCTCGAACTGCCGTATCGGGTCTTGGCACTGTGTACCGGCGACATGGGCTTCGGTGCGACCAAGACTTACGACCTTGAAGTCTGGGTGCCGAGCCAGGACAAGTATCGGGAGATCTCCTCCTGCTCCAACTGCGGCGATTTCCAGGCGCGGCGCATGCAGGCGCGCTACCGCAACCCGGAAACCGGCAAGCCAGAACTGCTGCATACCCTCAACGGTTCCGGTCTGGCGGTCGGCCGTACCCTGGTCGCTGTGCTGGAAAACTACCAGCAGGCCGATGGCAGCATCCGCGTGCCCGAGGTGCTCAAGCCCTATATGGGCGGCATCGACGTAATCGGCTGAACACAGCCGCAAGCCTCAAGCCGCGGTTAACAGCGGCTTGAGGCCGACTGCTCAAATCGTGCTGCTTGAGGCTGCCGCAATGGATTTCCTTCCCCTGTTCCATAAATTGCAGGATCGCCTGGTGCTGGTGGTCGGCGGCGGCGAAGTGGCGTTACGCAAGGCGCGCCTGCTTGCCGATGCCGGGGCGCGGCTGCGTGTCGTCGCCCCTGAGGTCCGCGCCGAGTTGCAAAGCCTGGCCGGCGAGGGCGGTTTTTTTCTGCGCGGCTACCAACCGGAAGACCAGCACGGTGTGGCGCTGATCATCGCCGCCACCGACGATGAACCGCTTAACGCGCGGATATCCGAGCAGGCTCAAGCGCTGGGGATTCCCGTCAATGTGGTGGATGCGCCCAAACTGTGCAGCGTGATTTTCCCGGCAATCGTCGACCGCTCGCCCTTGATCGTCGCGGTTACCAGCGGCGGTGATGCACCGGTGTTGGCACGGCTGATCAGAGCCAAGATCGAGACCTGGATTCCCGCGACCTATGGCCAGCTGGCCGGTTTGGCCAAGCGTTTTCGCGCCCAGGTCAAAGGCTTGTTTCCCGATGTGCAGCAGCGCCGGGTGTTCTGGGAGGATGTGTTCCAGGGGCAGATCGCCGAGAGCGTATTCGCCGGCAAACTGCAGGAAGGCGAGCGCCTGCTCGAAGCGAAAATCGCCGGTGCCGCACCGCAGGCACTGGGCGAGGTCTACCTAGTCGGTGCCGGGCCCGGCGACCCGGATTTGCTGACGTTCCGCGCCTTGCGTCTGATGCAGCAGGCCGATGTGGTGCTCTACGATCGTCTGGTCGCGCCGGCGATCATCGAGCTGTGTCGCCGCGATGCCGAGCGCATCTACGTCGGCAAGCAGCGCGCCGAACACGCGTTGCCCCAGGAACAGATCAACCAGCGCCTGGTTGCGCTGGCCAAAGAAGGCAAGCGGGTATTGCGCCTGAAGGGCGGTGATCCCTTTATCTTCGGCCGTGGCGGCGAGGAGATCGAAGAACTGGCGGCGCATGGCATCCCGTTCCAGGTCGTTCCGGGGATTACCGCTGCCAGTGGCTGTGCGGCCTATGCCGGCATCCCACTGACCCACCGCGACCATGCTCAGTCGGTGCGTTTTGTCACCGGCCACCTCAAGGATGGCAGCTGCGATCTACCCTGGGCCGAGCTGGCGGCGCCCAGCCAGACCCTGGTGTTCTATATGGGCCTGGTCGGCTTGCCGTTAATCTGTCAGCAATTGGTTGCCCATGGTCGCAGCGCCGATACGCCTGCTGCCCTGATCCAGCAAGGCACCACGCAGAATCAGCGGGTGTTTACCGGCACGCTGGCCGACCTGCCGCAATTGGTGGCCGAGCATCAGGTGCACGCGCCTACCCTGGTGATCGTCGGGGAAGTGGTGCAGTTGCGCGATAAACTCGCCTGGTTCGAAGGCGCTCAAGCGCAGCGCTAGGCCATCAGCCCGCTGCGGCCAACCTGGTCCGGCCGTTAGCCGCCGAAGATGCCGGCACCGGCCAAGCGCTCGCGGTCATGAGGGCGGCTGAAGTCCAGCGCCGGGCCGCGGGGTACTATTCCGTTGGGGTTGATGGTGCGGTGGCTGGCGTAGTAGTGATTTTTGATATGGTCGAAATTCACCGTCTCCGCCACCCCGGGCCATTGGTATAGCTCGCGCAGCCAGTTGGATAGGTTCGGGTAGTCTTCGATGCGCCGCAGGTTGCACTTGAAGTGCCCGTAATACACGGCATCGAAGCGAATCAGGGTGGTGAACAGGCGCCAGTCCGCTTCGGTCAGGTATTCGCCCGTCAGATAGCGGCGGCTAGCCAGCAATTCTTCGAGCGTATCCAGTTCATCGAACAGTTCGACGAACGCTTCCTCATACGCGGCCTGGGTGGTGGCGAAACCGGCGCGATACACGCCGTTGTTCACTGCCGGATAGATGCGCTTGTTGAGCCTGTCGATTTCGTCGCGCAGGGCTTCGGGATAGAGATCCAGGGTATTGCCGGTCAGCCCGTCGAAAGCCGAGTTGAGCATGCGGATGATTTCCGCCGACTCGTTGCTGACGATGCGTTGGCGTTGTTTGTCCCACAGCAGCGGTACGGTGACGCGCCCGGTATAGCTCGGGTCGTCGCGGGTGTAGCGTTGATGCAGGTAGTTGAAGTCGTCGAGCGCGTCGCCGCTGGAGCCATGGCTGGGGTCGAAGGTCCAGCCATCCTCGCGCATCAACCAGCTCACCACCGAAACGCCGATCAGATCCTGCAAGCTCTTCAGCTGACGCATGATCAGCGTCCGGTGTGCCCATGGGCAGGCCAGGGAAACATACAGGTGATAGCGGCCCGGTTGAGCCTCGAAGCCGCCTTCACCGCTTGGCCCCGGCGCGCCATCGGCGGTAATCCAGTTACGCCGCTGCGCGCTTTCGCGTTGGAAGTGGCCATCTTTCGCCGTGTCGTACCACTGGTCGTGCCAGCGCCCTTCGATCAGCAGACCCATAAAACTGACTCCTTAGCTCGTTGCGTAGGGATCAGTTTAAAGACATGGTTTGGATGGAAAGGTGCAAAAAGCCGCCGCTAACCATCGTCTAGTTCGATAGAAGTCGCTTATCCCAGCGCTGTTGTGCGTCCCTTAAGGCCTCTTCCCGCGGTATCCCCAGGCTTCTAAGCGCCAGCGCCATGCTGCTGATCACGGCGAGTTGGCCGTATTCGTCTTCTATTTCGCCGCGCCAGAAACGCTGCAAATGAGCTGGGTCGAGAGACTCGGGTTTGACGTGCCGCTGGGGTGACAGTGATGGCCAATCTTCATCCCAGTTCTGGCCATCGGCGGTGCCGTAGAGGTGGCTGACGGCATCCGGATTGATCTCGATCTCGCCGCCTTCGCCCTTGATTACCACGGCACAATCGCCCAGCAGCTGGCTGGCTTCGCGGTGCACTGCCTGATAACCCGGATGAAAGATGCTCTGCAGGCCGCAGCGTGCGCCCAGCGGGTTGAGGATGCGCGTCAGCGAGTGAATCGGCGAGCGCAGGCCGAGGATGTTGCGCAGGTCGATCATCCGTTGCAGTTGCGGCATCCAGGCGCCCAGAGGGATAAACGCCAGTTGCTGCCTATCCAGCGTTTGCGCGACTTCGTCCCAGCTGCGACACAGCGGAATCTGCAACGGCTCGAGCAACTGCTCCGTATACATGCGCCCGGCCGTATGGGCGCCGCCGCCATGCAGGAGGATGCGCACGCCACTGTTGGCGAGGGCTTTGGCCGCGAGCAGGAACCAGGGCAGATGGCGCTTCTTGCCGGCATAGCTCGGCCAGTCCAGGTCCAGCTGAATCGCCGGTGCATGCAGGCGTTCGCGCACCGCTTCGGCGAAGCCGGCCATTTCTTCGGCGCTTTCTTCCTTGTGCCTGAGCAGCATCAAAAAGGCGCCCAACTGGGTCTCTTCGGCTTTGCCATCGAGCAGCATGCCCATGGCCTCGCGGGCTTCCTCGCGGGTCAGGTTGCGCGCACCGCGCTTACCTTTACCGAGGGCGCGTACGAATTGGGCGAAAGGGTGCTCTGCAGGGGTTATGAGGTTCATAGGCAATTCGTCGGTTTGGGCAGGCCGGCCAGTTTGGCGGCGAGTTTGGCGGGCGTGCCTTTGAACAGGCGGTTGAGGTTCAGGCTATTGCCTTTCTCCGGGCCGAGCTTGAGGGCGGCGTATTTGACCAGCGGGCGGTTGGCCGGCGAGAGCTGGAACTCGTCATAGAATGCGCGCAGTAGCATCAGCACTTCCCAATGTTCGGGGCTGAGCGGCAGTTGCTCCTGCTGCGCGAGCGCCTCGGCCACCGGCTGCGACCAGTCGGCAAGGTTCTTCAGGTAGCCGTCTTGATCCAGTTCAATAAGCCGGCCGTCGACAGTCAGGATGTTCATAGCCAGCTGTTGACCTTGCCGTAACGGCAACTCAGGGCGACGAAGGCCGGATAGTCGACGGATTGGACCCAGTCGGGGCTTGCCAGGGCGCGGGCTTGAAGGTCCTCGTCGAGGACGAACAGCTCGGCCCCGCTGGGCAACTGTTCCAGGGCCCGGTATGTCGGGGTTCCGGGTTGTAAGGCATAGACCGCGTCGCCGCAGAGCAGCACCCCGTCGCCTACGCCCAGCAAGCGCAAACAGCTGTTCAAGCGGATATCGCCAAACGGGGAGTGGGAAAGTACGTGCAGAGTTGCCATCAGAGGGTGATCACCTGGTCATAACGGTCGATAAGCGCGGGCAGATCGGCGTCCGCCAGCACGGCGGCCTCAACGATCAGTGCCTGGCCGTCGAGGCCGCGCTCCTGCAGGCTGTGTGCCGACGCATATAAGGCTTCCACGCCGAACATGGGCAAGGCCAGCAGGTTCGCGCTCAGGTCTTTTTGTTGCAGGTTGGCCGGTTTTTGTCCCGGCGCGAGTTGCCAGACGCCGTCGTCGAGAAACAACATACCTATCGGTAGGTCGAAGGCGCCGCCGGCCAGGGCGATATCCAGAGCTTCGCGGGCGCCGGGGCCACTCCAGGGCGCTTGCCGGCTGATAATCAGCAGAGATTGGCTCACCTTACGGTCCTCCAAAACAGATCAGGCGATCTGCGATTTGTGACGCCTCGTGCAATTGCCCCAGGCCGGACAGCTCCCACGGCGCTTCGAGGTTGGCCGCCGGTCGGTCGTAACGCTGAGCTTCCTCTTCGTTCAGTACGCCGCGGCGCAAGGCTGCGGCGATGCACACCACGGCATCCAGCGCGTGCTCGCGCACGAAGGTGCGCCATTCGGCGCCCAGATCGGGTTCGTCCTGGGCCGTTACCGGATTGCTGGCGGCGCTGTGCACGCCATCCTGATAGAAGAACAACCGCACGATCTGATGGCCGTCAGCTAGCGCCGCCTGGGCGAAACGCAAGGCGCGGCGGGAGGAGGGCGCGTAGGAGGGGGAGAACAGGGCGATAGCGAATTTCATGACAGGGCCGATCAAGGAGAACTGAGGCAATGATACGGCTTGAACGGCCGGGATGCCCATCGCAGGCATGAAAAAGCCCGCCGAGGCGGGCTTGATCAAAGCGTTCGGCAATCAGTCGTCGCCCATGATGCCGAAAATTTGCAGCAGGCTGATAAACAGGTTGTAGATCGATACATACAGGCTGATGGTCGCCATGATGTAGTTGCGCTCGCCGCCATGGATGATCGCGCTGGTCTGGAACAGGATGCAGGCCGAGGAGAACAGTACGAAGCCGGCGCTGATCGCCAGTTGCAGGCCGCTGATCTGAAAGAAGAAGCCAGCGAGCATGGCGCCGATCAACACGAAGCAGCCGACCGTGATAAAGCCGCTGAGGAAGCTCATGTCCTTGCGCGTGGTCAGCACATAAGCCGACAGGCCGCAGAATACCAAGGCCGTCATGGCGAATGCCGAGCTGACGACTTCCGCGCCATTGGCCATGCCCATGTAGCGGTTGAGGATCGGACCGAGGGTGTAACCCATGAAGCCAGTCAGGGCCAGGGTGGAAACCAGGCCCCATGGCGAGTTGCGCAGTTTGGCAGTGAGGAAGAACAGGCCATAGAAGCCGACCAGGGTCACGATGAAGCCTAAATGCGGTGCGCGCGTCTGGTAGGCGACATAGGCCATCAGGCCGCTGAAGGCGAGGGTTATGGCGAGCAGGCCGTAGGTATTGCGCAAAACACGGCTAACTTCGTGTTGTTCAGCCTGCACATGATCGAGTGCGTAATTTTGTTCCTGCATCGCGACGCTCCTTTATGTAGCGGATGGTTCTGTGATCAGAGTTGGGTCGATCATAACAGAGCCTGCCGCTGCTCCAAGTCGGAGAGTTTGACAGCGTGTTACGTTCGGGTAAGATTGCCGCCCGCACTTACGCCGGAAGCGTGGCAGAGCGGTTGAATGCAACGGTCTTGAAAACCGTCGAAGGGGAAACTCTTCCGTGAGTTCGAATCTCACCGCTTCCGCCATCTTTATAGTCAGATCAGCAGTTTTTCGGCCGCAATGCAGGCTTGCTATCTGAGGTTTATGCGCCAAGCTAGGTTGGTCTTTCCTTGTTGTAAGGTTGGCAAATCGTCCACAAGACCGCTATAAACAGCGGCTGACGCAGAACGAGGTGTCGCTTGATTAGGGTGCTGGTGGTCGATGACCATGATCTGGTTCGTACAGGTATCACGCGCATGCTCGCCGATATCGATGGCCTACAGGTTGTCGGTCAGGCCGAGTCCGGGGAAGAGGCGCTGAAAAAGGCCCGCGAGCTGAAGCCGGATGTCGTCCTGATGGACGTCAAGATGCCGGGTATCGGGGGGCTTGAGGCAACCCGCAAGCTGATGCGCAGCTATCCCGATCTGAAGGTCGTAGCCGTTACCGCTTGTGAAGAAGACCCTTTTCCCACGCGCTTGCTGCAAGCCGGGGCGGCCGGCTACATGACCAAAGGCGCGGCCTTGACCGAGATGGTGCAAGCCATTCGCCTGGTCTTCGCGGGGCAGCGCTACATCAGCCCGCAAATTGCGCAACAACTTGCGCTCAAGTCGTTCCAGCCGCAGAGCAATAACTCGCCGTTCGACTTGCTATCCGAGCGTGAGATTCAGATTGCGCTGATGATTGCCGGCTGCCAGAAGGTGCAAAGCATCTCCGACAAGTTGTGTCTGTCGCCGAAAACCGTCAATACCTACCGCTACCGCATCTTCGAAAAACTCTCGATCAGCAGCGATGTGGAGCTGGCGCTGTTAGCGGTGCGCCATGGCATGATCGATGCCTCCAGCTGAAACCGGCGCGGCTTTCGATCCAAGCGCTTTTCTTGCGACCTGTAGTGCTCGCCCCGGTGTCTACCGCATGTTCGATGCGGGCGCCAAGCTGCTCTACGTCGGTAAAGCGAAAAACCTGAAAAAGCGCCTGGCCAGCTACTTTCGAAAGACTGGCCAGGCGCCGAAAACCGCTGCCCTGGTCGGCAAGATCGCCCAGATCGAAACCACCATCACCGCCAACGAAACCGAGGCGCTGCTGCTCGAGCAGACGCTGATCAAGGAGTGGCGGCCGCCGTACAACATCCTGTTGCGCGACGACAAATCCTACCCCTATGTATTTTTGTCGGATGATCAATATCCGCGGCTGAGCATTCACCGTGGTGCAAAGAAACCCAAGGGGCGATATTTCGGGCCTTATCCCAGCGCCGGCGCTATTCGCGAGAGTCTCAATCTGTTGCAAAAGGCGTTTCTGGTCCGGCAGTGCGAAGACAGCTTCTACAGAAATCGCACCCGGCCTTGCCTGCAATATCAGATCAAGCGCTGTAAGGGGCCGTGCGTCGGCCTGGTCGAACCGGCGGAATACGCCGAGGACGTGCGTCACTCGGTGATGTTTCTCGAGGGGCGCAGCAACGCCCTGAGCGACGAGCTGTCCAGTGCCATGCAGAAAGCCGCGGGTGAGCTCGATTTCGAGCGTGCTGCCGAGTTGCGTGACCAGATTGCCCTGGTGCGGCGCGTTCAGGATCAGCAAAGCATGGAGGGCGGCACCGGCGATGTCGATGTGGTCGCTGCCATGGTCACGCCGGGCGGCGCCTGCGTGCATTTGATCAGCGTGCGTGGCGGTCGGGTGTTGGGCAGCAAGAATTTCTTTCCCCAGGTGGCGATCGAGGAAGACAGCAGTGAAGTGCTTCTGGCCTTCCTCGCCCAGTATTACCTGGGTAACGAGGAGCGCGATCTGCCGAGCGAACTGATCGTCAACGTCCAGCATGCGGACTTCCCCACGCTGATCGCCGCCATTGATGAAGTGCGTGGTCGCGAACTGGAGATCAGTTATCGGGTGCGCGGTAATCGTGCGCGCTGGCAGCAGCTGGCGGTGACCAACGCCGAGCAGGCGCTCAGTGCACGACTGGCCAATCGGCAGCATGTGGCGGCGCGCTTCGAAGCCCTGGCTGAGGCTTTGAAGCTGGATGAGGTACCGCAGCGCCTGGAGTGCTTCGATATCAGTCATACCAGCGGCGAAGCGACGGTCGCCTCCTGCGTGGTGTTTGGCCCGGAGGGGGCGCTGAAATCCGACTATCGCCGTTACAACATCGAAGGCGTTACCGGTGGCGACGACTATGCCGCGATGCACCAGGCGCTGACGCGGCGGTTCAGCAAAATCAAGGATGGTGAGGGCAAGTTGCCGGATATCCTGTTGGTCGACGGCGGTAAGGGGCAACTGGCCATGGCTCGCAACGTGCTCGAAGAGCTGGCGGTGCCCGAGTTGATCCTGCTTGGCGTGGCCAAGGGCACAACCCGCAAGCCCGGGCTGGAAACCCTGTATCTGAATGACGCCGATCATGAATTCACGTTGCCGGGGCACTCGCCGGCGTTGCATCTGATCCAGCAGATACGCGACGAGTCGCACCGCTTCGCCATTACCGGGCACCGCGCGCGTCGCGGCAAGGCGCGGCGTACTTCGACCCTGGAGGATGTCGCCGGGGTCGGGCCGAAACGGCGGCGTGAATTGCTCAACCACTTTGGTGGTCTACAGGAGTTGACCCGCGCCAGCGTCGAGGAAATCGGCAAGGCGCCAGGGATCAGTAAAAAGCTTGCCGAGCTGATTTATGCAGCCCTGCACAGCGAGTAGAATGCCGAATCACTTAGCCGCCAAGTCCCCTTGATGAATATCCCCAATTTACTCACCGTGCTCCGCGTAGCGCTGATTCCGGTCTTTATTCTGCTGTTCTACCTGCCGTTCAGCTGGAGCTACTGGGCCGCCAGTGCGGTATTCGCTATTGCCGCCGCCACCGACTGGCTGGATGGCTACCTGGCGCGGCGCTGGGAGCAGAGCACGCCTTTTGGCGCCTTTCTCGATCCGGTCGCGGATAAGCTGATGGTGGCGGTCGCTCTGGTGCTGCTGGTAGCGGAGCACGGCAACCTGTGGCTGACGCTGCCGGCGGCTATCATCATCGGCCGCGAAATCGTGGTCTCGGCGCTGCGCGAATGGATGGCAGAGTTGGGTGCGCGGGCGCAGGTCGCGGTGTCCAACCTGGGCAAATGGAAGACCGCGGCGCAAATGGTCGCCCTCATGATGCTGCTGGCCAATCCACCGACATTTACCCTCTGGGTGATAGTCGGCTATGTGTTGTTGATTATTGCCGCAGTGCTGACCCTGTGGTCGATGGTGCATTACCTGATGGCCGCCTGGCCGCACCTGCGTACCACTGCGGAAAAGAAATAAGCTTTTTTGAATCAAGGGCTTGACGGGGCGTTTTGAAGCTATAGAATGGCGCCCGTCAACACGACAAGCGGGAATAGCTCAGTTGGTAGAGCACGACCTTGCCAAGGTCGGGGTCGCGAGTTCGAGTCTCGTTTCCCGCTCCAATTTCAACGGGCCGTCCAGAACGGCCCGTTTAGTTTCAAAGATTTAGTTTTCGGCTGAGTAGCAGAGTGGTTATGCACCGGATTGCAAATCCGTGAACGCCGGTTCGATTCCGACCTCAGCCTCCAATTAGAAAAGCCTCGTAGATCGATGATTTACGAGGCTTTTTTGTTGAGAGCTGGACGCCTTGCGAGACCTGCCAAGGCTGTATATAGTCCAGACCTTGTTCAAACGCTCTACCGCCCGAATGGCGAAATCGGTAGACGCAAGGGACTTAAAATCCCTCGGGGGTAACCCCGTGCCGGTTCGATTCCGGCTTCGGGCACCATTGATACAATTTCAGGTATTCCCTTATCAACCTGAAACTTACTAAAACCGGTCCTTTGGCCGGTTTTTTTGTGGGTGCGCCCGGCATGGCGCCTAGCCCCGTGACTGGCGCGGTTCGCTTCACTGTGGTGGTGCGCTGGATGACCTGGAGTGCTCTACACAACCTGCAAGTGGGCGCCGGGTGCCCATGGCCTCGCGGCCGCCGACTTGGGGGCGCGTGAAAATAGTATTGGCCGAAACAACCACTCGAAAAGCGCGATGGCTTCGGGCGCTACGCTGACGAAATGAACGCCCTGTCGTTATGCTATGAGCTAGTGTGAACCTATGGGTGGCTCATGCGCCGATCGTCATTGCGGAGGGCATCGTTATGGGTACCGCTACACCTTCTCTGACGTTGGAGACGCTGCTCCGATTCAGTCCGTTCGACTTTCTCAGCCCGCAATACCGCCAACAAGTGCTCGATAGCGTGCAACTGGTGCAGCGCAAAGCCGGAACCCCGCTGTTCAAGCGCGGGGAGAAATCCACGGCGTTGTACTACCTGTTGGAAGGTAAGGTCGGGGTGGGTGAAGAGGGCGCACGCAAGTCGATGCTGGCGGGCAGCCCGCAAGCCTGCAATGCGCTCAACGAGGCGCAACCCCATGTGCAGTCGGTGGTGGCGTTCAGCGATGTCAGCCTGTTCGCGGTGGATCGCGGTCTGCTGGAGCGGTTGCTGAGCTGGAGCCAGACTGCCGATTACGGCGTGGTGAGCCTCGATACCCAAGTCGACGACCAGCACGATGACGAAGACTGGCTGGGCAAATTATTGAGCTCGCCGTTGTTCGGCCGATTGCCGCCGTCGCATCTGCATACCTTGCTGGCGCGCTTCGAGGATATCGAGGTGGCGGCGGGCGAAGCCGTTGTGCGCTACGGCGAGCCGGGTGAGCATTTTTTCGTGCTCAAAAGCGGCCGGGCGGCGGTGACGCTGCCTTCGGCCTACCAGCAGGAGCCGCAGCAGATTCTGCAGGTCGGGGATTTTTTCGGTGAGGAGGCGCTGGTCAGCGGTGCCGTGCGTTCGGCTACCGTGACCATGCTCGAAGATGGGGTGTTAGCGCGTCTAGACCGTGAGCTGTTCGTCGAACTGGTGCACCCGACGCTGATTCCTCAGGCCACTACGGAGCAGCTGAAGCAGATGGTCGCGCGCGACCAGCGACAGCTGCTATTGCTGGATGTGCGTCTGTCCGTGGAGTACCGCATCAGCCATCAGCCCGGCAGCATCAGCCTGCCGGTCGCCAATCTGCGTGGTCAGGCCGAAACCCTGGATCGCGATACCCTCTATGCGGTGACCGCGGAAGGTGGCATTCGCAGTGAGCTGGCGGTGCATTTGCTCAATCAGTTGGGGTTCGAGGCCTATCTGCTCAAGGATCCGCCACAGGAGCCGAATGCCGCCTGAATGCCGCCGGGTCAGGTGAAGCTGTAGATATCCATCGCCAGTGCGCCGAGGCTGAAGCCGCTGTGTTCGACCTTAAAACGGCCGCCAGCGGCGCGGGCGAAGAATAGCGGCAGCAGATGTTCCTCGGTCGGGTGGCTGCGTACGGCGTGAGGTGCCTGGCGGCGGTAATCGTGCAGGGCGCTCTCATCGTCGCTCGCCAGCTTGTCGACCGTCCAATCGCGAAACGCTTGCGCCCAGGGCGCGATAACCTCGGGGCCTGCCTGCCAATCAAGTTGGCCCAGGTTGTGGGTGATGCTGCCCGAGCCGATCAGCAGTATGTTCTGTTCGCGCAGGGGCGCCAGGGCACGGCCGATGCGGCTTTGCAGGGCCGGCCCGAAATGGCTGGGTAAGGATATCTGTACAACCGGAATATCGGCCTGCGGGTAGAGCAGCGATAACGGCACCCAGGCGCCATGATCCAGTGGCCGCTCATGGTCGAGTTGCGCGGCCAGGCCGGCGTCGTCGAGCAAATTGACGATGCGCGCGGCCAGGGCGGGTTCGCCAGGTGCGGGGTAGCTAAGCGCGTACAGGGCGGCGGGAAATCCATGGAAATCATGCCAGGTGCCTGGCCGGGCGGCGGCGCCAACGCGCAAATCGGCGCTTTCCCAATGGGCGGACACCAGCA
This sequence comes from uncultured Pseudomonas sp., assembly GCF_946885955.1. The sequence goes on along the minus strand of NZ_CAMPHI010000014.1, from coordinate 11,551 downwards.
CTATGGCGCTAGGCTTCGGCCACTCGGCAGCCAGGCGGGCGAGGGCGGGGCCACTGGCCTGGGGATCGAGGGCCAGCATGGGCGAACCGTGAGAGATGAAGAGGCTGGGCAACATGGCTGGCTCCTTAACGATTGCCCCTATGTTCCATCTGCTAATGCGAATATAAAAGCGTAAATATACTGAGATTAATATCGGATATTTCGATGTTTATCTGCATTTAAGTGGCCGGCATGATTGGCTTCTCAGGAAGGTTTCAGTCAGCATCGACGGCTTGGCTATCGATAGGGGGTGTTATGCAGGCGGAGTTTTGGCAAGCGCGTTGGGCGCGCGGTGAGATCGGCTTCCATCTGCCGGAGGTCAATCCCAGTCTGCAGCGGCATTGGCCGTCCTTGGCGCTGCCGAGTCAGGCGCGGGTGCTGCTGCCGTTGTGTGGCAAAAGCCTGGATATCGCCTGGTTGGCTTCCCTGGGGCATCGGGTGGTGGGCGTCGAGTTGGCGCAGGAGGCGGTCGAGGCGTTTTTCCTCGAACATGAGTTACAACCGCAGATCAGCCAGGAGGGCGCATTTGTGGTTTATCGCGCGGGGGCGGTGGAAATTTACTGTGGCGACTTTTTTGCCCTGACGGCGCAGCAGCTCGGCGACTGCCAGGCGTTTTACGACCGCGCCGCGCTGATTGCGCTGCCGGATGAAATGCGCCCGCGCTATGTCGCACATCTTTCGGCCATCCTGCCGGTTGCCGATCAAGGCTTGCTGGTTACTCTGGATTACGAACAGGCGCAGATGCAGGGCCCGCCGTTCGCCGTGAGCGATGGCGAGGTGCAGCAATTGTTTGCCGGCGGGTGGCGGATCGAAGCGCTTGAGTGTGGCGACGCGCTGGATGAGAAATTCCGCCAGCGTGGCCTGCAGCGTCTGGACGAGCGGGTGTACCGGTTGCGCAGAGCTTGAACCTGGGGTGCCGGTCGGCTCGGGCCTGGTCTCGCGGATTTCCGATTCGTCAGGCGGCTTGCGTCCGAGAGCGCCAATGAGGCTGCAAAAAAAATGGCGACCTTCGAGGTCGCCATTTTTGTTTATCGCCCTTAGCTCAGGCGGCGTAACGCTTCGATACGATCTTCGAGCGGCGGGTGAGTCATGAACAGCCCGGCCAGGCCATGTTTCAGGCCGCCATTGATGCCAAAGGCATTGAGGCTGTCAGGCATCTGTACCGGTACGCCTTGTTCGGCTCGCAGGCGTTGCAAGGCTGCGATCATGGCCGTCGGGCCAGCCAGGCGTGCGCCGGCTTCGTCAGCCCTGAATTCGCGCTTGCGCGAGAACCACATGACGATGATGCTGGCCAGGACCCCGAGCACCAGCTCGGCGAAGATGGTCGCCAGGTAGTAGCCGATTCCGTGGCTGCCTTCGTTCTTCAATACCGCCTTGTCGATGAAATTACCGAAGATCCGCGCGAAGAACATCACGAAGGTGTTCACCACGCCCTGGATCAGCGCCAGCGTCACCATGTCGCCGTTGGCCACGTGGCCGATTTCATGGGCCAGCACGGCTTTCACTTCATCGGGCGAGAAGCGCTCCAGCAGGCCCTGGCTGACCGCGACCAGGGCATCGTTCTTGTTCCAGCCGGTGGCGAAGGCATTGGATTCGTAAGCGGGGAAGATACCGACTTCCGGCATCTTGATCCCGGCCTCGCGAGACAGCTGCTCGACGGTCTGCAACAGCCACTGCTCGTGGCGGGTGCGCGGCTGGGTGATGATCTGGGTTCCGGTGCTCATCTTCGCCATCCATTTGGAGATGAACAGCGAAATCAGCGAGCCGGCGAAACCGAATACCGCGCAGAAAATCAGCAAGCTGCTGTAGTTCTGGCCGGTGTATCGATCGACTCCCAACAGCTTAAGGGTAATGCTGGCAATCAGCAGCACGGCCAGGTTGGTAGCCAGGAACAGCAAGATACGCATTATCGAGTCCTCATGGGAAAGTCTTACTGGATGCCGGCTATATAGGGCCAAGCCCGTGGCTATTCAATCGAGTGACTATTTCAAACTGTGTCGCTGGCCCGATCTAGAGCGCTTTCGAAGAGCAGGCGAGTCAGCCGGGCGATGCGCTCGCCATGTCGTTGCGCCAAGGCTTCGCGTAGCTGAAAGGCCAGGGTGGCGTGCACCCGGCGTACGCTGGGCGGCAAGCTCTCGCCTTCGCGCAAGGCATGGGGCACGCCACGGCTCAAGCGCAGAAAGCCCTTTTCGCTGAGCACCGCTTGATCGAGGGCGTCGTAGCCGATGGTCGACTCGAAGCGCAGGTAACCTTCCTCGGCCAGCCATAACAAGGCGCCCAGGCAGCTCTGATGGCGCGGCGTGGGCAGGCCGAACTCGTCGGGCTCCTCGCGGCCGATCAGGTCCTCGACGTACAGCGCCATCTTGCGCGGAAATACCTGGTAAAGGGTTAGCAGGCCGGCGGCCGCATCTTTGTAGAAGTCGTCGATCTGTAGGTCCATTAGAACTTGGCAATCATCGAGGTGGGCAGGAACGGCAGTATGCGGCCGATAATCGCCCAGGGCCAACTGGGCACATAGGCGCTGCTATGGCGTTTGTCGATATGTTTGGCGAGTAGCGCGGCGCCGCGCTCGACGTCGATCAGAAACGGACGCCTGGCCATGTCGCGGTTCAGTGGTGTATCGATAAAACCGGGAAGCAATAGGGTGGTGTCGATATTTTTGCCCATCAGCTCGGCGCGGGTGGCTTCCATGTAGCTGATCAACCCGGCCTTGCTCGCCGAATAGCCGGCGGTATGCGGCAGGCCCCGTTTACCGGCCACAGAGGCGATGGCCACCAGATGGCCGTGGCCTTGCCGGCGAAACAGCGCGCAGGCCGCATCCAGGCAGGCGATGCTGCCGATCAGATTGGTTTCCAGGGTCACGCGGACGCGTTTGAAGTGCCCGCCACCGGCTTTGCCGGTCAAGGCGATACCAGCGTTGGCAATGACCCCGTCGAGCCCGCCCAGGGCGTTCGCTGCAAGGCCGACGGCATCGTGGCAAGCGTCGTAGTCGGTGATGTCGAGCGGCAGGACAATCGCCTTGCGGCCGAAGCGCGCCTGCAGTTCAGCTGCCAGCAGATGCAGGCTGTCGGCGCGTCGCGCGGCCAGGGCCAGATCGTAGCCTTTGCCGGCCAACTCGCGGGCAAGCGCGGCACCGATGCCGGAGCTGGCCCCGGTCAGCAGGTAGCGTTTGCCCTGGGCCATAACGGTTTCCAACTATTGTTGGTAGGACTTGAGGAAGTTGCCGATGCGGCCAATGGCCTGTTCCAGTTCGTCCACCCGCGGCAGCGTCACCACACGGAAATGGTCGGGCCAGGGCCAGTTAAAGGCCGTGCCTTGCACGATCAGCAGCTTTTCCGAAAGCAGCAGATCGAGGACGAATTTCTCATCGTTATGAATTGGACAGACCTTGGGGTCGATTTTCGGGAATGCATACAGCGCGCCCATCGGTTTGACGCAACTGATCCCGGGAATATCGTTGAGCAGCTCCCAGGTGCGGTTGCGCTGCTCCAGTAGACGGCCGTTGGGCAACACCAGGTCGTTGATGCTCTGGTAGCCGCCGAGGGCGGTCTGGATCGCATGCTGGCTCGGAACGTTGGCGCACAGGCGCATGTTGGCGAGGATGTCGATGCCTTCGATATAGCTCTGAGCGCGATGCTTGGGGCCGGAAATCACCACCCAGCCGGAGCGAAAGCCGGCGACCCGGTAGGATTTCGACAGGCCGTTAAATGTCAGGCAGAGCAGGTCTGGCGCCAGGGAAGCGGTCGAGATGTGCTGGGCTTCGTCATACAGGATCTTGTCGTAGATCTCATCCGAGAACAGGACCAGGTTGTGCTGGCGCGCCACTTCGACGATATCCATCAGCACTTCGCGCGAATACACCGCGCCGGTCGGGTTGTTCGGATTGATCAGCACCAGGGCCTTGGTGTTGGGCGTGATCTTGGCCTTGATGTCGGCGATATCCGGGAACCAGCCAGCCTGTTCGTCGCACAGGTAATGCACGGGTTTGCCGCCGGACAAGGCTACGGCGGCTGTCCACAGCGGGTAATCCGGCGCCGGGATCAACACTTCGTCGCCGTTATTGAGCAGCGCCTGCATGGCCATCACGATCAGCTCGGAGACGCCGTTACCGAGGTAGATGTCCTCGATGCCGACGCCTTCGACCTGCTTCTGCTGGTAGTACTGCATCACCGCCTTGCGCGCACTGAACAGGCCTTTGGAGTCGCTGTAACCCTGGGCGGTCGGCAGGTTACGGATCACGTCCTGGAGGATTTCCTCGGGCGCCTCGAAACCGAACGGCGCCGGATTGCCGATATTCAGCTTGAGGATGCGGTGGCCTTCCTCTTCCAGGCGCTTGGCGTGCTTGAGCACCGGCCCGCGAATGTCGTAGCAGACGTTGGCGAGCTTGTTCGATTTGCTGAACTGCATGTAAGTGATCCCGATATGAGGAAATACCGCGTAACAACCACGGTTTGCCGGATAGACCGTAAAAAAACTCGCGGGCAGCGGACGAGGGCGCTACACGGAGGAGGCATCAAGCGCCAGGAAACGCGCCGTACGAGCCTCGCGCCATGATAATGGCCGGGGCCGATTTCATCGTCGCATCGCCATATGCCCTGGTTTTTTTGCGGCCTGCCAAGCCTTGGCAGGGTGTAACGCCGGTGACAGACTGGGGTCGAATCATACGTGTCGCTCCGATCTTGGCAAAGGTACTGGTCGGGCTTTTTTTTATGGCGTGCCCTCCAGGGCCGCCACCCTGCGGGCCGCCGCTGCGCGGCGTTAAAAATCGCTCTTGGCGATATTTTCTCTATTGAGGATTCTGTTCATGGACAAGCTGGAAAAACCCCTGGACGCATGGCGCGAAGAACTTTCCGATGAGCAGTTCCACGTGTGCCGACTGGGCGGTACCGAGCGTGCGTTCACTGGCCAGTATCACGACAGTAAAGTGCCTGGCATCTACCACTGTGCTTGTTGTGGCGCCGGTTTGTTCGACTCGGACGCGAAGTTCGACTCGGGCAGCGGCTGGCCCAGCTATTTTCAGCCGGTGAGCAAGGAGGCGATCAGCAACCTGGACGACTTCAGCCATGGCATGCACCGTATCGAGGTCAAATGCGCGAAGTGCGATGCCCACCTCGGCCATGTGTTTCCCGATGGCCCCGCGCCAACCGGCCTGCGCTACTGCATCAACTCCGCATCGCTGAAGCTGATTCCCAAAGCTGAAGCCTGATATTGAGGGCCGATGGCTGGCGTAGCGTGCCTGCCATCGGCCCGTCTGATAGGGCGAAATCACCACGGGTTATTTCCGGTAATTAAGTTGTGTGCAATTTAATTGCTCGCTATTTTGTTCCTCTTCATTCTTCGGCACGGGCAATTCCTCATGAGTAACGAACTTCTCAGCATTCCTTGCACCACCATCAAAGGCGAGCAGAAGACCCTGGCCGATTTCGGCGGCAAGGTCACGCTGGTGGTCAATACCGCCAGCAAGTGCGGTTTTACCCCGCAATACAAGGGGCTCGAGGCGCTGTGGCAGCAATACAAGGACCAGGGGCTGGTGGTGCTGGGCTTCCCCTGCAACCAGTTCGGCAAGCAGGAGCCAGGCAACGAAGGCGCAATCAGCGAATTCTGCGAGCTGAATTTCGGGGTCAGTTTTCCGCTGTTCAAGAAGATCGACGTCAACGGCAGCGATGCCCATCCTTTGTTCGTCAACCTGAAGAAGCGTGCGCCGGGCCTGCTGGGTAGTCAGGGCGTGAAGTGGAACTTCACCAAGTTCCTGGTCAGTGCCGATGGCCAGGTGGTCAAACGCTTTGCGCCGACCACCAAGCCCGAAGACCTCAGCGCCGAGATCGAAGCGCTGCTGCAATGAACCCGTCGCCGTCCGAACTGGAGCTTGAACTGCAGCTGGACAACCAGCTGTGCTTCAAGCTGTATGCGGCTTCAAGGGCGGTGATTCGTGGCTACAAGCCGATGCTTGATCAGCTGGGGCTGACCTACCCGCAGTATCTGGTGATGCTGGTGCTCTGGGAATGGCAAGGGGCACCGCCTGGGCAACCCACGGTGAAAGCATTGGGCGCGCGGCTGTCGCTCGATTCGGGAACCCTGACGCCGTTGCTCAAACGCCTGGATCAGTTGGGGCTGCTCGTGCGCAAACGCTCGAGCGGCGACGAACGCGAAGTGCACCTGGCGCTGACTGATGCCGGGCAGGCCCTGCGCGCGCAGGTGTTGCCGCTGAAGCGGCAATTGCTCTGCGAGCAGGGCGTCGATCTGGACGAGTTGGTTGAATTGCGTGATCGCCTGGGGCAATTGCTCGAGCGCTTTACGATTCGGCGTTAGCCGGCAGCCACTGGTCGAGCAGGGTGGCCAGCTCTTCGCGGCGGAAGGGTTTGGCCAGGTAGTCATTCATCCCGGCGGCGCGGCAACGCTCGCGCTCGTCCGCCAGGGCATTGGCGGTCAAGGCAATGATCGGCAGGTTTTGATATTGCTGGTTGCGGCGGATGCGGCGCGAGGCTTCGTAGCCGTCCATGACCGGCATATTGCAATCCATCAGCACCAGGTCGACGGTATGCCGCTCGAGTTGCTTCAGGGCTTCGGCACCGTGATTGGCGATCAGCACTTCGCAGCCGAGCTTGACCAGCATGCCTTTGGCGACCAGTTGATTGACCGGGTTGTCCTCGACGAGCAGTACCCGTGCCAGATTTCTGATGTGCTGCTCGTGCAGCGCCGGCGATGGCGGGTGCTCCTCGGGCAGTTGCAGGCCGCGGCGTAGCGCTTGCAGCAGGGTTTTGCGCGACAGCGGCCGGGCCAGTTGTTCGAACGGGGCCAAGGCGTCGGCTCGATCGCCTGGCAGAAAATCGGCATGCGCACCGACCAGTAGAATGGCGCCGGAGTAGCCAACGCGCAGCTCGTCCAATTGCTCGGTGCTATCGCTGATAAGCAGGTCGGCGTGCAGCTCATCGGCAGGGTCAAAACGGTCGAGTCGCCGATAGTCGAGCCCCCAGTAAGGCAGCAGCCTGCCCAACAGCTCGCTCAATCCGGAATCCTCGGCGCTGAGTACGACGATGCGCCCCTTCAGCTTTGGCGCCGGGTTCGCCGGGGTATGGCCCGGTAATGGCAATGCGGCGCAGAACTCGCTGCCGGCGTCCTGGTGCGACGACAGGCTGAGTTGCCCATCCATGGCTTCGCACAGGCGGCGGGTCAGGGCCAGGCCCAGGCCGGTGCCGCCGAATTGCCGGGTAATGTCCACGCCAGCTTGGGCAAAGGGCTGGAAGATGCGCGCCTGGGCCTCATCGGCGATGCCGATGCCGGTGTCGCGGACGATAATCCGGGCGCCATTGGGGCTGCTTTCGACCCGTACATCGACCCGCCCGGAGCGGGTGAATTTCAACGCATTGGACAGCAGGTTGCTGACGATCTGACGTACCCGGGTCGGGTCGCCGAGCACTTGCGTGGGCAACTGCGGGTCGATCAGGCACGTGAGTTCGACGTCGGACGCGGTATTTTGCGAAAGCAGGCTGGCCGTTTCCTCGACCAGGGTGCCGAGGTCGAAGGGGATGCTCTCCAGCACCAGCTGGCCGGCTTCGTATTTCGACAGGTCGAGGATATCGTTCAGTAACTCGACGAGGATCTTTCCCGAGTCGTGGGCGATCGACAGCTGCTGGCGTTGCTCGCCATCCAGGGCGCTGTCCAGGGCCAGCGACAGCATGCCGAGCAGACCATTGAGCGGTGTGCGGATCTCGTGGCTCATATTGGCGAGAAACGCCGAGCGTGCCTGGGCGGTATCGAGGGCGTCGCGGCGGGCTTTCTCGAGGGCCTTGTTGGATTCGATCAGCCTGGCATTGGTGGATTTCAGTTCATTGGTGCGCGCCGATACGATGTTTTCCAGCTCGCCGAGGTACTGCGTCAGGCGGTTTTCGGCATCGCGTCTGTGTTCGATTTCGGTGGTGATGCTCGACAGCTGCTGGTTCGCCACGTTGACCAGAATGCCGATCTCGTCGCGCTCATGCCCGGGCGGGCAAGGCAACTTGCTATGGTCCGGGGTGCGCAGGTCGCGCTCGCTGAGGGCGCGAATCACCGTGGTCAGCGGCTTGGTCAGCATGAAATAGAACAGCACCAGGAGAATCAGCGACAGCGCCAGGGTGCGGGCGAAGCCGGTCAGCAGGGTGAGCATCGAACGACGCAGAAAGTGGCTGCCGAAGGCGAAGGTATCGACTTCCAGGCGCAGTTCGCCCAGCGCCTCGCCAGGTGCGTGACTGACGAACAGGGCGGTTTCGAAATGCCGGCGCTTGCCGAACAGGAAGTCGCTGAACACCCGGTAAGGGCTTTCCATCGGCGGCCGGCTGACACTGGCGAGCATCAATTCGCTGTTGTCGATGATCTGCGCGCTGATCACCGCGGGCGAGCGCAGCAGGCCCAGCACCAGCTCCTGCGCCAGCTCGCTGTCTATGTTGTAGGCGATGCGAGCCGCCGGATTATGGCTGATGGCGATCAGCGCATGAATCTCGCGGTCGATGGAGGCGTCTTCACTGGCATAATCGACACCCACTTGGATCAAGCTGAGCACGGTGCCGAGGATAAACGCTACCAGAACCGTCAAACCTGCCTGTTTGAACGACAGGCGTTGGGTGAGCGCGATATCCATAGATGAGAAACTTCCCGTATTCGTTTGCCTGCCAAGCATAGCCGATCTGTTTTATCAGTTGGCATAGGCCGTCACACCCCAGGAGTTAACCGTGGATGAGCGTCTGAACAATTTCCTGGTGCGCGCAGAGAATCTACTGGCGCGCATCGAACCCTTGCTGCCGGCATCGCCTGTCGCGATCGACTGGCAGCAGAGCCTGGCGGCACGCTGGCGCCGTGAAGGGCGCGGCGGTTATTTGCAGGCGCTGCAGGTAACGCTGGACATGGGGTTGGGCGACCTGATCGGGGTAGATGCCCAGCGCGAACAGCTGGCGCGCAATACCCGGCAGTTCGTCCGGGGCTTGCCGGCCAACCATGCCTTGCTTTGGGGCGCGCGCGGCACCGGCAAGTCGTCGCTGGTCAGGGCGTTGTTGGCGGAGTATGCCGATCAGGGTTTACGCCTGATCGAGATCGAGCGCGATCACCTGGCGGATCTGCCGCGGGTGGTCGAGCAGTTGAGCGAGCTGCCGCAGCGCTTCGTGCTGTTTTGCGACGACCTGTCGTTCGAGGCGGGCGAGGGCGACTACAGGATGCTAAAGACCGTGTTGGACGGCTCCCTGGAGCGGGCACCGGACAACGTGCTGCTGTATGCCACCTCGAATCGGCGGCACCTGCTGCCTGAAAAACAGAGCGACAACGAGCACTGGCAGATGATCGACGGCGAGTTGCATCCGAACGAGGCGGTAGAGGACAAGATCGCGCTCTCGGATCGCTTCGGCTTGTGGTTGTCCTTCTATCCCTTCACCCAGGATCATTTTCTCGCGGTGGTACGCCACTGGGTCGGCGTGCAGGCCGAAGCCGCCGGGCTGGTATGGCAATGGAACGAAGACCTGGAAAAGGCCGCGATCCGCTTTGCCCTGGCGCGCGGCAACCGTAACGGCCGTTGCGCCTACCAGTTTGCCCGGCAATGGGTCGGTATCGAGCTGTTGGCGCAGCAGGACTGATCGCCGGGCGCCGTTCAGCCGCGCATTTTGGCCGCTACGGCCTGCTCCTTCGGTAATACCGCCTGCACCGAGGGGCGCGCCAGGATGCGTTCGAACAGTGCGCTCAGTCCCGGCCAGCGCTGAGCGTCGAGAGTTTCGCCCGCGTGCCCGAGGTTGATGATCTGGCAGGCGAATGCAAGATCGGCGAGCGTCAGCTCGTCACCGACGAAATATTGGGCATCGCCCAGCGTCGCTTCCAGGTAGTCGAAGTGAGGTGGCAGTTTCTCGGTCAGTGCCTGCTGTACCGCCTGCTCGTCGCAGCTCTGGCCAAAGCTGGGTTTCAACAGGCGATTGCGGAATACGGTAAAGGTGGTCAGCGGCGCCAGCTCGTAGTCTGCGTATTTTTCCAGCCAGCGAACCTGTGCCCGTTGTTCGGCGCTGCGTCCGAGTAGCGGGGCGAGATTCTCGTGTTTTTCCTCCAGGTACTGACAGATCACGCTGGAGTCGGCCAGGCTGAAATCGCCGTCTTTGATTGCCGGGATGCGCCCTAGCGGGTTGAGTGTGCGGTACCAGTCGGGTTGCTTGCCGAACGGCAGCACGACTTCCAGTTGGTAGGGCAAGTCTTTTTCATGGAGAAACAGGCGTACTTTGCGCACGAATGGCGAAAGCGGGGCGCCATAAACGACCAGGCTCATGAGGGCTCCTTCGAGGGCAGGGTTTGGAAATCTCGATCGATTCGATCGCCGGCGCTGGCCAGCGGTTGGCCGGCGCCGAAGGTGTGACCGCGCGCAGGGCGATTAGTCGTAGATGTTCTTCTTTTTCCAGTCTTCTTCGCTTTCGAGCGAGTTCAAGCCCTGGTTCAGCTCGCTATTTTCGTCAGGCGTCGGCTGGCTCTTGTCCAGGACCATGGCATTGGCGCGGGCCAGTTGCTGGGAGAGTTTCTGTATTTCGCTTTGATAGCGCGCCGGGTCGGGTTGCTTGCGCAGGTATTGCACGCCGCGCTCGAAGGCCAGGCGTGCCTGGCCGGGCTGTTGTTGCTGCAGCGCCTGTTGGCCAAGGTTGCCAAAGAACTCGATATGCAGTTTGACCAGCAGGTGCTGGATTTCCTTGACCCAATGCTGGGCTTCCTTCCCGGGCAGCACGCCATCGCGGGCGGCGCGGGTGATCTGTCCGTGCAGGTTTTCCAGTTGGAAGCGCACTTCCTTGGCTTTGGCTTCGTTGAGGATGTTCTGTGGCTGGTTGGCGACGGAAATGGATTCACCCATCGCGATCAGGCGTCTCAGGGTTTCTATGCGGGCATGGAGTTGCTCGTTCTTTTTATCCAGCGGCAACAGGGATTCGGCGAAGTGCAGCTGCAGGCGGGTCAGCAGAAGTTTCAGCTGCGGCGCCATCAATTGCCCTGGCATGCCCTCGGAAACATCCTGGCAGCGACGAATACGATCGAGCAGGTCGGCTTTGCGGCGCGCCTTTTCGAGCTTGTTGTTTTCGACCAGGTTATTGATATAGGCGATGGCGATCAGCATGATGATGCCGCCTACTACTAACAGCGTAATCACGAGTGGGGACATCGTGTTGTCTCTCTGGCGCTGGTTTTGTTCCTGAGTGTAGTGCCTTAGCTTTGAAGCCGATAGAGCAGCCTTATATATTGCTCTGAAGTCATTGATTTTGAAAAATATTTACACAGAGGTTGACGAGTCCCGCAAGGCTCCATAGAATGCGCGCCACTTCTAGCGCAACACCATTAGGTGTAGTGTGTGAAGCCGGAAAAGTTGGTAATGTCTTCCGGGCTGCGTCCCCTTCGTCTAGTGGCCTAGGACACCGCCCTTTCACGGCGGTAACAGGGGTTCGAGTCCCCTAGGGGACGCCACTTTTGCTGTAAGTTTTGCGGGAATAGCTCAGTTGGTAGAGCACGACCTTGCCAAGGTCGGGGTCGCGAG
>NZ_CAMPHI010000013.1 GCF_946885955.1 uncultured Pseudomonas sp. | reverse complement strand
TAAATGCGTTACCTATGTCTCCCGACACCTGTTACCTATGTCTCCCGGCTGAACATACAGCGCACCCTACATGCGGCCGCAGCAGCGGTGTCATTCTTACGAAGAGGCTATCGCGCCCGCCAAGGTTTGCTGCTGCGCATAGTCGAGGTGCTTGACCAGTTGCTCACGCAAGCGGGCCCTGACCTCGGAAAACTCCACCGGCTCAGCCACCAGATCGGCCAATTGGGTCATGGCCATACCGGCGTAACCGCAAGGGTTGATGCGCTGAAACGGCTGCAGGTCCATATCCACGTTCAACGCCAGGCCATGGAAACTGCGCCCGTTACGGATGCGCAAGCCGAGGGAGGCGATCTTTGCGCCGTCGACATAGACTCCCGGGGCATCGGGCTTGGCATTGGCGCTCACACCGTAACTGGCGAGGGTGTCGATCAGGCTGCGCTCGATGCGGCTGACCAGTTCACGCACGCCTATGCCGCTACGGCGCACATCGAGCAGCAGGTAGGCGACCAGTTGGCCGGGGCCGTGATAGGTCACCTGACCGCCACGATCGACCTGCACCACCGGAATATCGCCGGGAAACAGCAGATGTTCGGCCTTGCCTGCCTGCCCCTGGGTAAACACCGGCGGATGCTCGAGCAACCAGATCTCATCCGCGGTTTCCGCATCGCGCTCGTTGGTAAAGCGCTGCATGGCGTGCCAGGTCGGCTGGTAATCTACCTGGCCCAGCTCGCGAAAGCCGAGCGGCAGGCTCATCAGAGAACCATTTGCACGCGCCCGCTGGCACGCAGGTCGATGTGAATCGCCTGTAACTGTTCGACGCCGGTGGCGGTGATCAGTACCTGCACGGAGAGAAAGCGGCCATTGCGGCTATCGCGCACCACCAGACTGCTGGCATCGAAATCCGGCGCGTGACGCTGCATCACCTCGACCACCAGATCGGTGAAGCCTTCGCCGGCCTCGCCGATTATCTTGATCGGGTAGCGCTCGCAGGGAAATTCGATTTTTGGTGCTTGTACATCGGTATCGGTCATGGCATCAGCGGGCTGTTGGCCCGTCCTCAGTCGAAGCACCCCGATGGGGGTGCTCGAGGTCAGAATCAGTTGAACAATCCATAGAAGAATAGGCGAATGCTATCCCACAGGCGACGGAAGAAACCACCCTCCTCTACCGTCTCCAAGGCGATAAGGTCGGCGCTGTGCACCACTTCGTCACCGAGTTTGACTTCGACTTTGCCGATCACGTCGCCAGCCTGGATCGGCGCGGTCAGTTGCGGCTCGAGGGTCATGCCGGCTTGCAGCTTCTCCAGCTGGCCCTTGGGCAAGGTCAGGCTCAAGTCTTTCGCCAGGCCAGCCTTGAGCTGATCGGTGGTGCCTTTCCAGACCCGCGCCTTGGCCAGTTCGGCACCCTTCTGATAGAAGGTGCGGGTTTCGAAGAAGCGGAAACCGTAGGTCAGCAGCTTCTGGGTTTCCGCAGCGCGGGCCTGCTCGCTATCGGTGCCGAACACCGCGGTGATCATCCGCGCGCCGTCACGCACGGCGGAGGCCACCAGGCAGTAGCCGGCTTCCTTGGTGTGACCGGTTTTCAGACCGTCGACGGTGCTGTCACGCCACAACAGCAGGTTGCGGTTGCCCTGCTTGATGTTGTTCCAGAAAAACTCCTTCTGCTTGTAGATCGCATAGTGATCCTGGTCTTCATTGATGATCGCGCGAGCCAGAATGGCCATATCGTGAGCACTGGAGTAGTGCTCCGGATTCGGCAGACCGGTGGCGTTCATAAAGTGGCTGTTACGCATGCCCAGGCGCTCTGCGGTCTGGTTCATCATGTCGGCGAAAGCGTCTTCGCTGCCGGCGATGTATTCGGCCAGGGCGATACTGGCGTCGTTGCCGGACTGGATGATGATGCCGTGCAACAGGTCATCCACGGAGACCTGGCTGTTCACCGGCAGGAACATGGTGGAGCCGCCGGAGGCCGCGCCACCGGTGCGCCAGGCGTGTTCGCTGACGGTGACCATATCCTGCGCGCCGATCTTGCCCTTGCGGATTTCCAGCGTGGCAATGTAGGCGGTCATCAACTTGGTCAGGCTGGCGGGCGGCAGACGCTCATCGCCATTGGACTCGACGAGCACGTTGCCGCTGGAGGCTTCCATCAGCACATAGGATTTGGCGGCCAGCTGCGGCGGTGCGGGAATGGCCATCTCGGCGGCCCAGGTAACCGGTGCGACGAACAGAAAAGCTGAAAAGACGAGGCGCTGCGTAAAGCTGGTGATATTCATCCGTATCTCTGGGTTGCTGATGGGTGAACGGGCCCTGGCGGGCCAATGGATTACCGCGACCAGGCGGATCGCGGCTTGTGTTTAGTCCTGCTGGGTGACGATAAGTTGCCGACTCAGTCCGGGCGGATCAGCGTCGACTGGCCGAGATTGGCCAGGCGCAGGCTGTCCTGCAGCTGCTCAGCCTCGCCCTGGCTGCTCAGCGGCCCCAGCCGCACGCGATGCAGCACCTGCTGGTTGTGCACCACTGAGCTGATGAACACCGGCGCAGTCACCGTGCTGCTCAGCTTGGCCTTGAGCAGTTCCGCAGCGTCTGGATTGGCGAAGGCTCCAACTTGGAGATACAGGCCAGAGGCTCCGACTGAAGCGTTTTTTTTTGCGTCGATCTGCACGGGGAGCACCGCGGCGGCGTGCTGCTGCGGCGGTGGCGAATATTGCTCGACCGCCTGACTCACCGGCAGGGCGACGGGCTCGACCTGGGCGACCTGCTGCGGCTGCGCCAGCACCAGAGGCACCGGACGGCCCTGCTGCGCCCACCACTCCTCGGGGTCGATGCCCTCGACGCGGACCCGGGCGGTGCCGTTCTCGGCGTAGCCGAGTTTCTTCGCCGCGGCGAACGACAGGTCGATGATCCGATCGGAATAGAACGGTCCGCGATCGTTGACCCGCAGGATCGCGGTCTTGCCGTTTTCCAGATTGGTTACCCGCACATAGCTTGGAAGCGGCAGGGTTTTATGCGCGGCGGTCATGCCGTACAGGTCGTAGGTTTCGCCGTTGGCGGTGGCCTGGCCATGGAAACGCGTACCGTACCAGGAGGCCAGCCCTTCGGCGCGGTAACGGCGTGCATCGGCGATCGGGTAGTACTGTTTGCCGAGCACGGTGTAGGGGCTGGCTTTGACCCGGCCGTAATTCGGCATGGGCACCGCATCGGGAATTCGCGAGACATCGACATCCCACCAGGGCGCGCCATCCCTGTGCGGGCGGCTATAGTCCTGCGGCCCGGAAATCGCGCCGCCGCTCTGCACCGGTTTCACCGGCCGCGACGACGAACAGCTGACCAGGGCAAAGGCCAGGGCCGCGTAGGCGGTTAGCTTGAATGGCAAGCCGGTCATGGTTGGGTACCTCGCGCTTCGACCATCGACTCGGCCAGTTGATTGACCGCCATGGCGTACATCGCGCTGTGGTTGTAGCGGGTAATGACAAAGAAGTTCGGTAAGCCTAGCCAATATTCGTCGCCTGCGGCACCCTCCAGTCGCAAGGCAGTGACCGGCCACTGATCGTTCAGCGGGTCGCCGCTGCTCCAGCCGAGTGCGCGCAACTCGGCGACATTCTGCACCGGATCGAGGCCGACGGTCAGGCCCTGCTCGAATTTGTCCCCTGCGACGCTGGCGACGCTGACCACCGGCTCGCCCGCTTGCCAGCCGTGCCGTTTGAAATAGCTGGCGACGCTACCGATGGCATCCACCGGGTTGGTCCAGATGTTGATCTGGCCGTCACCGTCAAAATCCACCGCATAAGCGCGAAAGCTGCTCGGCATGAATTGCGGCAAGCCCATGGCGCCGGCATAGGAACCGGTCAGCATCGACGGATCGACCTGTTCTTCACGGGCCAGCAGGAGGAACTCGCGCAACTCCTTGTGAAAGAACGGGGCGCGCGGCGGATAGTCGAAGGCCAGGGTCGACAAGGCGTCGAGCACCCGGTAGCCGCCGGTATTGCGACCATAAAAAGTCTCCACACCGATAATCGCCACGATGAACTGTGGCGGCACGCCGTACTCGGTTTCAGCGCGTTTCAGCGCTTCCTCGTGCTCACGCCAGAACTCCACGCCTGCGGCGATCCGCGCATCGGTGAGAAAGATCGGGCGGTAGTCCTTCCAGGGTTTGACCTTTTCCGCCGGTCGCGAGATGGCGTCGAGGATGTTCTGCTTGCGTTCGGCGCCCGCGAACAGGCTGACCAGTTGCTCACCGGCGAAACCATAGTCGCGGGTCATTTCCGCAACGAACTCGGCAACCTGTGGCGAATTTTCGTATTCGCCGGCAAGGCTCGTCTGGGCCCATCCCAGCACCCCGGCCAGACCCAGCCAGTGTGCATGCCGTGCAGCCCACCCGCGCAGTACTTGCATTGAATTCATTACCCCAATCAACTCTGTGCCATCCACTTACGATGCGTATGGATCGACATCAATATGCCAAACCCTGCCAGCAGGGTGATCAGCGACGTGCCGCCGTAACTGATAAACGGCAGTGGTACCCCCACCACCGGCAATAGACCGCTGACCATACCGATATTGACGAAGACGTAAACGAAGAATGTCATCGTCAGAGCACCGGCAAGCAGCTTACCGAACAGCGTCTGCGCTTGCACGGTAATCACCAGGCCGCGCGAGATCAACAGCAGGTACATCAACAGTAACAAGCACACCCCGACCAGGCCGAACTCTTCGGCGAGTACGGCAATGATGAAGTCGGTATGGCTTTCCGGCAGGAAATCCAGGTGCGACTGGGTGCCCAGCAGCCAGCCCTTGCCCAACACACCGCCCGAGCCGATGGCGGCCTTCGACTGAATGATGTTCCAACCGCTGCCCAGGGGGTCGCTTTCCGGGTTAAGAAAGGTCAGCACGCGCTGCTTCTGGTATTCGCGCAGGACGAAGAACCACATGCCCACGGCAACCGGCACCAGGGCCGCCACCGCGCCGCCGATCCAGCGCCACTGCAAGCCGGCGATGAACAGCACGAACACCCCCGAGGTGATGATCAGCATTGAAGTGCCCAGGTCCGGCTGTAACAGGATCAGCACGAAGGGCACGCCGATCAGCATCAGGCTGATGCAGATATGTTTCAGCCGCGGCGGCAGGCTGCGCTTGGACAGGTACCAGGCGATGGTCGCCGGCATGATGATCTTCATGAACTCCGACGGCTGAAAACGCACCAGCCCGGCGACGTTGATCCAGCGTGTGGCGCCCATGGCGTTATGGCCCATGACATCCACCGCGATCAGCAAGCCGACCCCGCCGAGGTAACCCAGTGGCACCCAGCGCGCCATGAAGCGTGGGTCGAACTGGGCGATGATGAGCATGCCAACCAGTCCGATGGCGAACGAGCTGGCCTGTTTGGTCACCAGATCGACGCTCTTGCCGCTGGCCGAATAGAGAACGAACAGGCTGCCGGCGGCCAGCATCAGCAGCAGCACCAGCAGCACGCCGTCGATATGCAGGCGCTGCAGCCAACTGGCGCGGCGACGCAGCAAGTCTTCGCTGGACAGGTTGCGATCGAAACTACTGTTCATGGCTGCTCACCAGCGGTGTGGATGCGGGGGGCGCGAACTCGGCTTTGAGCTGGCCGTTTTCATCGAGCAGCCAGGCGTCCATGACCTGCTTGACCACCGGCGCGGCCACGCCCGAACCGGACTCGCCGTTCTCCACCATCACCGCCACCGCGATCTGCGGTCTTTCGGCGGGGGCGAAGGCGATGAACAGGGCGTGATCGCGATGGCGCTCCTGTACCTTGTTGCGGTCGTATCGCTCGCCCTGCTTGATCGCCACGACCTGGGCGGTGCCGCTTTTCCCGGCGATCCGATAGACCGCCGTGTCGCCGACCTTGCGCGCGGTGCCGCGGGCACCGTGCATCACCTGCTCCATGCCGTTGCGGCTGTAATCCCAAAAGCGCGGATCGCGCAGCTTGATATCGGCTTTCGGGTTTTCATCGACCGGGCGCTCCCCACCGACACTCTTGGCCAGGTGCGGCCGAATCCATTTACCGTGGTTGGCCATCAGCGTCGTGGCCTGCGCCAACTGTATCGGCGAGACCTGCATATAGCCCTGGCCGATGCCGAGAATCAAGGTTTCCCCCGGATACCAGGGCTGACGATAGCGCGCGCGTTTCCAGTCGCGCGAAGGCATCAGCCCGGACGACTCCTCGAACATATCCAGCGAGACCCGCTCGCCGAGCCCGAATGCGCTCATGTACTCGTGCATGCGATCGATGCCCAGCTTGTGCGCCAGATCGTAGAAATAGGTGTCGTTGGAGCGCATCAACGCGGTTTCGAGACTGACCCAGCCGTCGCCGTTGCGATTCCAGTTGCGATATTTGTGGCTGTTGTTGGGCAGCTGATAGAAACCGGGGTCGAACACCCGCGTATCCGGGGTGATCACCCCGGCATCCAGGCCGGCCACCGCCATCATCGGCTTGATCGTCGAACCCGGTGGATAGAGGCCGCGCAGCACGCGGTTGAACAGCGGCCGATCGATCGAGTCGCGCAACGCCGCATAGGCCTCGAAGCCGATGCCGGTGACGAAGGGATTGGGGTCGAAACTCGGTTGGCTGACCATTGCCAGCACTTCGCCGGTCTGCGGCTGGATCGCCACGATGGCGCCGCGGCGCCCGGCCAGCGCCTGCTCGGCGGCTTTCTGCAGGTTCACATCGAGGGTCAGCACGATATCCTTGCCGGGCAGCGGATCGGTCCGCTTGAGTACCCGCAGCACGCGCCCCCGGGCATTGGTTTCGACTTCCTCGTAACCCACCTCGCCGTGCAACTGTTTCTCGTAGAAGCGCTCGATGCCGGTCTTGCCGATATGGTGGGTGCCGCTGTAAGACACCGGGTCGAGCTCCTTCAGCTCGCGCTCGTTGATTCGTCCGACGTACCCCACCGAGTGGGCGAAATGCTCGCCGAGCGGGTAATGCCGAACCAGTTGCGCCACCACTTCGACGCCCGGGAGACGGAACTGGTTGATCGCGATACGGGCGATCTGCTCTTCGGACAGCTCGAACAGCACCGGTACCGGCTCGAAGGGACGGCGCCCCTGGCGCACGCGTTTTTCGAACAGGGCGCGATCGTTCGGCCCCAATTGCAACACTTCGACTATGACATCGAGCACCTGCTCCCAGTCGCCGGCGCGCTCACGGGTCAGGGTCAGGCTGAAGCTCGGCCGGTTATCGGCGACGATCACCCCGTTGCGGTCAAAAATCAGCCCGCGACTCGGTGGAATCGGCTGCACATGCACCCGGTTGTTTTCCGACAGCGTCGAGTGGTATTCGTACTGCACGACCTGCAGGAAGTACATGCGCGCGATCAGCACCAGGGTCAGCAGCAGAAACACCACAGCACCGACGAGCACCCGCCGGCGGATAAGGCGGGAGTCCTTTTCGTGGTCTTTCAGTTGAATGGGCTGCGGCATCGGCTACTGCTGGCTACGTGTGGAGAATCATTTGTGATACGGGTGGCCGGACAAAACCGTCCAGGCTCGATACATCTGCTCGCCGATCAGAATGCGCACCAGCGGGTGCGGCAAGGTCAGCGGCGACAGCGACCAACGCTGTTCGCTGCGCGCCTGGACTTCCGGCGCCAGACCTTCGGGGCCACCGACCATCAGGTTGACGGTGCGTGCATCCATCCGCCATTTGTCCAGCTCGACCGCCAACTGTTCGGTACTCCACGGCCGCCCTTCGACTTCCAGGGTGACAATGCGCTCGCCCGGCTGCACCTTGGCCAGCATGGCTTCGCCTTCCTGGCGGATCATCCGCGCCACATCGGCATTCTTGCCGCGGGTGGTCAGCGGGATCTCGACCAGCTCCAGGCTCAGCTCGGAGGGCATGCGCTTGGCGTACTCCTGCCAGCCTTCCTCGACCCAGCGCGGCATCCGCGAACCGACGGCGATCAATTTGATGCGCACGAGGATCCGCCCTTATTCCTGGCCCGGCTCCGGACTGAACTGCGCGCGGGTCTGCTCGGCGCCCTGCCACAGACGCTCCAGGTCATAGAACTGGCGAGCGGTGGGCAGCATCACATGCACAACGATATCGCCCAGGTCGAGCAATGCCCATTCGCCGGAATCCAGGCCTTCGCTGCCCAGCGGGCGCACGCCCTGCTCCTTGACCTTTTCCAGCACGTTGTCGACCAGCGACTTGACGTGACGGCTGGAGGTGCCGCTGGCGATCACCATGAAATCGGTGATGCTGGTCTTGTCGCGCACATCGATGGTGGTGATGTCTTGCGCCTTGATGTCTTCCAGAGCAGCGATAGCCAGTTTGACCAGGTCTTCGCTGAGCATTTTTTGCTTCGTCATAGGTAACTCGTTTGCCTCGTGTTCAATTCGACGCACGGTACAGCCCGTGCGCGTGTATATAGGCCAGAACCGCGTCGGGCAGCAGAAAGCGTACCGACTTTCCGCTCGCCAGCAGCGCGCGAATCTGGGTGGCGGACACCGCAAGCGGGGTCTGCCAGATAAATGAAATCTGCCCCGCCGGCCCTTGCAGGGTCAGCGGGTCGCTGATGCTGCGCGCCGCCAGCAGGTTGCGCAGCGCTTCCGGCGCCTCGCTGTCGGCATCCGGACGCTGCAACACCAGGATATGGCAGTGCTGCAGCAACTCGTCCCAACGGTGCCAACTCGGCAAGCCGCAAAAGGCATCCCAGCCCAGCAGCAGAAACAACTGATCGTCCGCAGCCATCTCGCTGCGCAGCGACTCCAGGGTATCGATGCTGTAGGAAGGCCGTTCGCGCTTGAGTTCGCGACCGTCCACCCGCAACAGCGGCTCACCGGCCACCGCCCGCTCGACCATCGCCAGGCGGTCGGCGGCGCTGACCTGCGGCGTGGAGCGATGGGGCGGCCGCGCGGCGGGGATCAGGCGCAACTCGTCGAGCTGCATGAACTCGGCGACTTCCAGAGCGCTACGCAAATGGCCGATATGCACCGGATCGAAGGTGCCGCCAAGGATGCCGATTTTTTTAGGCATTCTGCCCGCGCAGCTGACCGTCGCCGATCACCACATACTTCTCACAGGTCAGGCCTTCCAGGCCGACCGGACCACGGGCGTGCAACTTGTCCGTGGAGATGCCAATTTCCGCGCCGAGGCCGTATTCGAAGCCGTCGGCGAAACAGGTCGGGGCATTGAGCATCACCGAGCTGGAGTCGACCTCGGCGAGGAAACGCCGGGCGTGCCCTTGGTGCTCGGTGACGATAGAGTCGGTGTGATGCGAGCCGTACTGGTTGATGTGCTCGATGGCCTGGTCAAGGCCGTCGACCACCCGGATCGACAGAATCGGCGCCAGGTACTCGGTGCTCCAATCCTCCTCGCTCGCAGGCGTTGCCTGGATCAACGCCCGGGTGCGTTCGCAACCCCGCAGCTCGACGCCTTTTTCCACGAACATCTGCGCCATACCCGGCAGGAAGGCCGCGGCCACCGCCTGGTCGACCAGCAGGGTTTCCATCGCCCCGCAGATGCCATAGCGGTAGGTCTTGGCGTTGAAAGCAATACCGCGCGCCTTGTCCAGATCGGCCAGGGCATCGACATAAACATGGCAGATGCCGTCCAGGTGCTTGATCACCGGCACCCGCGCATCGCGGCTGATACGTTCGATCAAGCCCTTGCCGCCGCGCGGCACAATCACGTCGACGAACTCGGGCATGCTGATCAGAGCGCCAACGGCGGCGCGATCGGTGGTTTCCACCACCTGCACCACGGCCGCGGGCAGGCCGGCTTCGGCCAGGCCGCGCTGAATGCAGGCGGCGATGGCGCGATTGGAATGAATGGCCTCCGAACCACCGCGCAGAATGGTCGCGTTACCGGACTTCAGGCACAGGCTGGCGGCATCGATGGTCACATTGGGCCGCGACTCGTAAATGATGCCGATCACACCCAGGGGCACGCGCATCTTGCCGACCTGAATACCCGACGGACGGTAGCTCATATCGCGAATCGCGCCGACCGGATCGGGCAGGCTGGCGACCTGGCGCAGGCCTTCGATCATCCCGTCAATGCGCGCCGGGGTCAGGGCCAGACGGTCGAGCAGCGCCGGCTCGAGACCGTTGGCGCGGCCCGCGGCCAAGTCCAATTCGTTGGCCGCGCTCAGCTCGGCGCGGGCGCCATCCAGAGCGGCGGCGGCGGCTTGCAGGGCACGGTTTTTCTGCGCAGTGCTGGCACTGGCGATCACCCGAGAAGCCTGGCGGGCGGCTTGCCCCAGGCGGGTCATATAGTCGAGCACGGACTCAGTCATGGTCTACCAAGGTCTGGCGGCTGGAAAAAGTCGCTGAGTATAGCGGGCGCGCAGCCCTACGCCCAGCGGCGCCGGGCGGATGGTGATCAGGGAATTTTCCGACCTGCAGTCGCGCCGTCTATGACGCGCAGGAACGAGACTCGAACGTCGACACAAGATTCAGCCGAAACGGGACTCAGGACGCTGTCGGCAGCGCCGCCGTGACAATCAATTCGACCTTCAGCTCGGGCGCGGCCAGACGGGCTTCGCCACATGCGCGTATCGGTGCATGACCGGCGGGCACCCAAGCGTCCCAAACCGTATTCATCGCATCGAAATCATGGATATCGGCCAGCCAGACGATCACTTGGAGCAAGTGCTCGCGACCACTACCGACTTCGCGCAACAGCCGCTCGACCCGCTCCAGGGCCTCGCGGGTTTGCCCCTCGACCGTGCTTTCGTGCTCGCCGACCTGGCCGGCCAGGTAGATGGTATTGCCGTGCACAACGATCTGACTCATTCGAGCCCCGGTGCGATAACGCAGGATAGACATAGTTGGAGACCCTCGATTATGCGACTTTAGAACCGACTGACCGAACAGGCGGCGAGCCAGTCGGGCTGGCGACCGGCCACGCAGTCGGCCACCAGCTTCCCGGTCATACCGCCCAGGGTCAGCCCCAGGTGTTGATGCCCGAAGGCATAGATCAGCCGCGGTTCGCGCAGCGAAGGGCCGAGCACCGGCAGCGAGTCCGGCAACGACGGCCGAAAACCCAGCCAGGTACGCGCCACCTGATCCTGCAAGCCGAGCACCCTGCGCACCCGCGTCTCGATGTAACGCAGACGTTGCGCATTGACCGGATCGCTCAGCGCACCCAGCTCGACGGTGCCGGCGGCGCGCAAACGGCCGCGCAACGGCGTCATATAGAAGGCGCTCTCCACCGGGCAGGTCGGCCGACTGAGCAGCGGCTCCGGCATATCGAACTCGAGGTGATAGCCGCGCTCGCTTTGCAGCGGAATGCGATCGCCAACCTGGCGCGCCAGCTTGGCCGACCAGGCACCGCCGGCCAGCACCACGCGCTCGGCGAGCAGTTCGCCACCATCGGCATAACGCAGCAGCAGGCCGTCGCTACGCGCCCGCAGGCCTATCACCTCGGCCTGGCGCATGCGCCCCGCGGCCAGCAAGGGAGCGACCAAAGCCTCGGTAAACGCCTGCGGATCGTCCAGATGGCTGGAACCGGAAAACAGGATGCCACCCTCGCTCTGCCCAGCCATGGCCGGCTCCAGCGCAGCGACTTCCGCGGCCGACAGCACCTGCTGGGCGATGCCCAGGCGCTGACGCAAGGCGATATCACCCTGGGCGGCGCGCAGGTTGGCGGCCTGGCCGTAGGCATACAGACAGCCGCGGCGCTGGATCAGCGCGGCAGCGGCCGGCGCCTCCTCCAGCAACGGCGCGTAACCGTCATAAGTACCGCGCAGCAACTGCGCCAACACCTCGCTATTAGCCTGAAAGCTGCGGGAATTGCACTGCCCGAGAAAGCGCAGCAGCCAAGGCAGCAGCTGCGGCACGCGCGTCCAATTGACCACGAATGGCGAATCCGCGGAGAACAGCAAACGCGGCAGCGAAGCCCATATCTCCGGGCGAGCGATGGGCGTACAGCCATAGTCGGCCAGGGTACTGGCACTGCCGCAGGCAGCACCGCCGACAATCGCGTCGCGTTCCAGCAGCACCACTTCATGCCCCTGGCGGCGCAACCAGAGGGCGC
Source organism: uncultured Pseudomonas sp. (assembly GCF_946885955.1). The sequence goes on along the minus strand of NZ_CAMPHI010000013.1, from coordinate 100,464 downwards.
AGCAGACGCCCACCACACCCGCGCCGATGACGGCTATTTGCGTTCGCTCGACCCCGCCCATGGCGCTCCACCCCGTCATATCGATAAGAACGAGCAGCTGAGTTCAGCATGCCACCCGAAAGTTGTAATGCATTTGTACTAAACAAAAAGCCTTTTTACAATGACAACTTTAGGATATAGGCTCAAGTTGTAATGATTGAAATGCAATACAACAAAAATAATACAGCCCCACGAGGCCTCCCCATGCGCATAGCTCTCAATAAAAACATGCTACGAAAGATAGCCGCGCTCGGCGCCACCCTTGTCGCCCTCGAGCTCCTGCCCTGGACGGGCTTGCAGGCAGCAGAAACCACCCTGCGCCTATCAACCCTGTTCAGCGCCGACTCCGATGGCGGCAGGGCCGCGCAAGCATTTGCCGATCAGATAGAACAGGGCAGCAACGGCCGCATTCAGGTGCTGGTGTTCCCCGACAGCCAGCTCGGCGACTGGGCGCAAACCCATGAGCAATTGATGCAAGGCTCTATCGATATTGGCCTGCAACCCTTGTCGACCGATGTCGACCGGCGCTTAGCCGTGGCCTGGTTCCCCTATATCGCACCGACTTACGCCGAAGCGCAGAAGGTGTTCAGCGCACACGGCTTCGCTTACAAGCTGGTCGACGAGATGATCGCCCCACAAGGCCTGCGCCTGCTCGGCGTATACGGCGTAGGAATGGGCGGCGCCGGCTTCACCACCCGGGTGACGCAGCCGCAAAACCCCGGAGCCAAGCATGGCTTGCGTGTGCGCGTATGGCCGGGCGGCACCACACACAAGGTGATGATGCAGCGCTTCGGCTATGAAGTCGCCAGCGTGCCCTGGGCCGACCTGCGCGACGCGATGCAAAGCGGCAGCATCGACGGCCAGATCGGCGGTACTGCGGAGATGGCCCTGGAGAACTTCAAAGACATCACCAAGACCTGGGTGCAATACAACGATCATCTGGAGCTGGCCTGGTTCGTCATCAACAGCAAACGTCTGGATGCGCTGCCGCGGGAGGATCGCTACCTGATCCAGGACATTGCTCAGAAAATCGCCTACAAGCGCTTCAATGAAGTGCGCAAGGCCGATGCCCGCAATCTGCAACGCATGCAGGAAGCCGGCATCGAGGTTATCCGCTTCAGCGACCAGGAGCTGGAAAACCTGGCCGCTTTCACCCGCCAGAAGGTCTGGCCGGAAATCGCCGGCGAACTCGACGAAGCCACCATGAAGCGTCTGTATGGCACCGTGACCGTCAGGCAGAACGCTCCGGGTCGCTAGCTACACCGTATCGTGCATATGCAGATGGCCCTGACGCGCGAGTCGGGCGATGGTTTCCAGCGCCCGCTGCAGGTCATCGCGGCTGCGCGCCGCAGAGAGATTGATCCGCACCGCATGGGGCGGATGCTCCTGGCGCAAGGTGAAGGCCGCGCCGGGCAGCAAACCGATGCCCTGCTCCTGGCAGGTCAGGGCGAAGGTCGAGGCGCGCCAGGGTTCGGGCAGATGCAGCCAGGCATGCGGCGAGGTCGCGCCGGCCTGCACCTGCAGATCGCCGAACGCCTGCCGTAGCAGATCCTGGCGCGCGCGCAGCTCCTCGCGCTGCACCGCGACCATCTCCAGCGCCTTGCCGCTCTCGATGAAGCGCGTGGCGATCAGCGCCGACAATGGCGAAACGCTCCAGCAATCGATGCGCAGGGTCGCGCTGATATCGCCAACCAGACGCGGTGGCGCCATTACGAAGCCCATGCGTAAACCGGGAGCGATGCACTTCGACAGCGCGGTGATATAGATGGTCCGCTCCGGCAGCAAAGCGGCGAACGGCAGCGGCGATTGATCCAGCAACGGTCGATAGACATCGTCCTCGATCAGCAGCAGGCGATGCCGATCCGCCACTTCCGCCAGCGCATGGCGTCGTTCGGCGCTGACAGTCACGGCCGTCGGGTTGTGCAGCGAGGGCACCAGGAACAACACCTTGGCCGCGTGCTTGACGCAGGCCTGCTCCAGCGCCGCCGGCAACATGCCCAGGGCGTCGCCGTCGACCCCCACCAGCTTCAGCCCGAGGGTGCGGCACAGCGCATTGATACCCTGGTAGGTAATGGCATCGGCCAGCACCGTGTCGCCACGCTCGGCGATCGCCCGCAGGGTACAGGCGATGCCGTGCTGGGCACCTTCGGCGATCAGCAATTGGCTGGCCTCGGCGGCCACGCCATGCTGACGCAGCCAGCTGGCCGCCGCTTCACGGGCCCAGGCCGGACCTTCCGAAGGGTGATAGTCCGGTACCTCGCCAAAGCGCAGGTCGCGTGACAACTCCGGTAACAAACGGGCCAGTTCCTGACTATAACTATCGGTAGCCGGGCGGTTGATGCTCAGGTCGACACGCCCCGGATCGCGGTTCGGCGCGCTCTGGAACTGCGCGCCCGGCTGATGCAGCAATGGCTTTACCGAAGTCCCGCGGCCAGGCCGGCTTTCCACCAACCCCGCCTCCTGCAGCAAGGCCATGGCCTTGGTCACGGTGGTGATATTGATATTCAACCGGCTGGCCAGGTCGCGATGCGGCGGCAAACGCTCGCCAGTAACCAGCGCGCCGGAACGAATGCCCTCGGCCAAGGCCTGGGCCAATTGCTCGTAAAGCGGCTCCGCGCGATTGCGCGTGCGCCCCATGCCCTCGGCAACCGCGGCCAGCAGCGTATCTATGGTTGTGGTCATTCCCGCCCCATCTGTTGATTCACGGCTCGATATTGTCATGGATTTATACCCGAATAAAGCTGCTTGACAATGACAATAGCGAGATATAGGTTGAAGTTGTATCGGTTGCAATGCATTACAAATAAAAATCACACCAACACGAGGCTTCCCACCATGCATATCCCCTTTCGCAAACTGGTCGCGCTCAGCGCCGCCGTGCTCACCCTGGGGCTCACTCCCCTGGCAGGCCTGCAGGCCGCCGAAACCACTTTGCGCCTGTCCACCCTGTTCCGCCCGGACTCGGACGGTGGCAAAGCCGCACAAGCCTTCGCCGACGAGGTAAAGGCACGTACCGAAGGCCGCGTCGCGGTCACCGTCTTTCCCGCCAGCCAGCTCGGCGACTGGGTCGAGACCCATGCGCAATTGATGCAGGGCGCCATCGACATCGGCTTGCAGCCCCTGTCCACCAATTTCGATAGACGCCTGGCGATTGCCTGGTTCCCCTATATCGCCCCGACCTACGCCGAAGCCCAGGAAGTATTCAGCGCCGATGGCTTCGCCTACAAGCTGGTCGACGACATGATCGCCCCGCAAGGCCTGCGCCTGCTCGGTGTATACAGCGCAGGAATGGGCGGCGCCGGCTTCACCAAGGCGGTGCCGGAGCCGAGCAACCCGCAAGTCAAACGCGGCCTGCGGATCCGCGTATGGCCGGGCGGCACCACGCACCGCACCATGATGGAACGCTTTGGCTATCAGGTCGCCACCGTGCCTTGGGCCGAGCTGTATACCGCCATGCAAACCGGGGTCATCGACGGCCAGATCGGCGGCACCGCGGAAATGGCGCTGGACAACTTCAAGGACATCACCAAGACCTGGGTGCAATACAACGATCACCTCGAACTGGCCTGGTTCGTGATCAACAGCAAGCGCCTCGAATCGCTGCCCGAGGGTGACCGCGAGATCATACTGGCGGTCGCCCAGGAAATCTCCCACAAGCGTTTCGATGAAGTGCGCGAGGCCGACACCCAGTACCTGAAGGACATGGAAGCGGCCGGCATAGAGGTGGTGCGTTTCGACGACGCGACCCTGGAAAAACTCGCCGACTACACGCGCAAGAATGTCTGGCCGGAGATCGCCGGCGAACTCGACGAAGCCACGATGAAGCGCCTCAACGACGCTGTCAGCCAATAACCGCTCGCCCGAGGTAATCCCATGTCGCCCAGCCCGGAATCCCGGCTGCGCAAACTCTGGCACGGCGCGCTGCACCTGCAGCGCGCCTTGCTGGTTATCGGCGCAGTGCTGTTGACCCTGTTGATCTTCGCCCAGGTGGTGGCCCGCTACCTGTTTCAGACCGCGATCTTCGGCATCGAGGAAACCGCGGTGTACATCGCCGTCTGGTTCTACTTTCTCGGTGGCGCGGTAGGCGCCGATCAACGCGAGCATATCTCCGCTTCGCTGGCTGATGTGCTGGTGAAGGGCCAGACCGCACAGCAGGCGATCAAGCTGTTCGCCTGCCTGGTTTCAGTGGTGGTCTGCGCCTGGATGGCGGTCTGGTCCTGGGGTTTGGCTCAGTGGTCGCTGAGCCTGGGCATGATGTCCACCGAATTGAACATCCCCGTTGGTTACATCCATCTGGCCATGCCCGTCGGGCTCGGCCTGATGACCCTGTATTTCTTCGCCGAGTTGATCGAGCACGGTGTCGAACTAGTGCGGAGATTGCGCACCCCATGAGCATGAACTGGATCATCCTGATAGACGCCCTGCTGCTGGCCCTGCTGTTGGTCATCGGCGTACCCGTACCGCTGTGCTTCGCCGCCTCGGTGCTCCTGCTGTTCCTGCTCGGCGACTTCGGCAGCGCCTCCTTCCTGGTCAGCGCCGGTTTCAGCCAGGCCAGCTCGGTGGTCCTGCTGGCGATTCCGTTGTACATCATCGCCGGCAACATCATGAGCCAGGGCGGTATCGCCACGCGCCTGGTGGATTTCGCCGAAAGCATCGTCGGGCGTTTTCGCGGCGGCCTGGGCATAGTCGTGGTGCTGACCACCGCTATCTTCGGCGCCATCTCCGGCATGGCCTCCTCGGCAGTGGCGGCGATCGGCAGCACCCTGATCCCACGCATGGTCGAACGCGGCTACGACCGTGGCTATGCCGCCAGCCTGGTAGCCTGCTCGGCGGTTCTGGCGCTGATGATTCCACCCAGTGCGTCGATGATCCTTTACGGCTGGGTCAGCGGCACTTCGATCACCGCAGCCTTCCTCGCCCCTGTATTCCCGGCGCTGATCCTGATCGCCCTGTTCTGCTTCTGGAACTGGGTACTGACCAAACGCATGCCGTTGCACACCGAGGCTCCGCTGCCGGCCGAGCAATGGGTCAGGCACATCGGCCAACGTGGCCGCCGCGCCAGCCTGGGCCTGCTGATGCCGATTATCATCCTCGGCTGCATCTACGGCGGCATCACCACGCCAACCGAGGCGGCGGCGATGGCGGTGGTCTACGCGGTACCGGTGAGCGTGCTGATCTACCGCGAGATGGGCTGGAAGGGCCTCTACACGCAACTCTGGAAGGCCGGCCAGGTCACCGGCGTGCTGTTGATCCTGGTGTTTTTCGCCTCGATGCTGGCGCGCATGTTCACCATGCAGAGCGTGCCCCAACTGCTGCTCGTCGGCTTTACCACGGTCAGCGACAACCCGATCGTCCTGCTGCTGATGATCAATGCCTTCCTGCTGCTGATCGGCATGTTCATGGACGATGCCAGCGGCATTCTCCTGGCCACGCCGATGCTGATGCCGATCGTGCACAAGCTCGGCATCGACCCGGTGCATTTTGCCGCCATCATCGCCACCAACCTGGGCATGGGCCTGATCACCCCACCGACCGCGCCGATCCTCTACCTCGGCGCGCTGGTGGGTAAGACGCCACTGAGCGGCATGCTCAAACCGACCATGGTGTTCCTGCTGTTCGCCTATCTGCCGGTGGTGCTGCTGACCACCTTCATCCCGGCGCTGTCGCTGACCCTGCCGAAGCTGTTGCTGGGGCACTGACCGCCGGTCCATCGGCCGCGACCGGCTGCACAAGTGAGCATCACCGAAAACGCGAGCCCGCCGGCGACACTTCGCCTCGGGCTCTTTTCCCTGCTCCGCGACCTTGAGCTACTGTTGTTTACAGAGGCGACCGAACCGACCTTCCGAGCACGCAGCCTTAAAGTTGTTCCACCTCCTGCCGATTCCCGAGAACAAGCCACATGAAGTGGCGAGGAGCCAACGTGCAGCTGTTCCTATCCTGGAAACAAAAATTTCGTCTGCTGATTGCCATTACCTTGCTCAGCCTGGCGGCGATGACAGCTTCGTCCTATTGGGCTGGCCAACAATTGAACGATGCCCAGCACGCGCGGGAAAACGCCACGGCCTATTCCGCCACCGCCATTACCCTGATGAACCATTGGCTGAAGCTCAGTGCCGCCCGCAAAGTCCTCACCCCGGATACCGAAGCGACCTTTCAAACCGGCCTGGCGGCGTTGCAGGAGCGTTCGCAACGCTTCGCCACCCAGGCCCAGGGCTTGGGTGAGCCGACAATCGAACAAAGCGCGGCGCAGATCGACCAATTGATCCAGGAAGAAATCGCCCTTGAGAAAAAATGGCTGGAATTGTCGCGCCAGCTTGGCCTCACACCCTTCGACGGCCAGCGCGCCGCCATGGCCGCCAGCTCGACGGAGCTGGAAGCCATCAATCTGGGTCTGATCCGCGACTACATCGCCGCGGCCGTAAGCAACCAGCGCGATTACCTCGCGACCTTCAATATCGCCTTTGCGCAAAAAGTGCATGCCGCGATCAAGGAGATGGACGCCAAGATCGAAGAGCTGGACTGGCGCGACAATAAGGTCGGCCAGACCGTGGCGGCCTTCAGCCAGGAGTTCGCCAAAACCGATGCGTTGATCCTGCAGGTCTACGAGATCGAGCAACAACTCAAGCGCCTGGGCCAGCAGATCGAACAACGGATCGACGAGCAGAACCTTATGCTCGAAGAGGGCATTCTCGTCAGCACCGCGCAACAGGCCGAACAGGCGCGCAGCACGGCCAGGTGGATGATGGGTTTGACCTTTGTCGGCGTCTCGCTGTTTATGTTGATCACCCTGAGCCAGGCGTCGCGGACCCTGATGGCGCAGCTGCACGATGTAATCGAACTGCTCTCCAAGGTCGCCACAGGCAACCTCACCGCCAAGCTGACGATTGGCCGCAATCCCAACGACGAGTTCAATCAACTCGGCAGCGCGTCGAACCAGATGACCGATGGCATCGCCAATGTGATTCGCCAGGTGGTCGACGGCAATCATCACCTGACCGAGCTACACACCTACCTGTGCGAAGCGATGACGCGCATGGGCGAGAACAGCAATCAGGTGGAAATGCAGACCGAGCAGGCGGCCTCCGCCTCGCAGCAGATCTCGGCGACCGTCAATGAGATGGCCCGGCAGACCTCGGACGTCGGCAACTCCACCCAGACTGCCTGCAACTCGGCGCGCACCGGGGCCAAAGTGATTGGCGACAGCGTCGCCAGCATGCGCAACCTGTCGCAATTGATTCAGACCACCCATGCCCAGGTCACCCTGCTGACCCAGTCGAGCACCAAAGTCACCGGCATCATCGATGTGATTAACAGCCTGGCCGCACAAACCAACCTGCTCGCGCTGAATGCCGCGATCGAGGCGGCACGCGCAGGCGAAGCCGGCCGCGGTTTCTCGGTGGTGGCCGACGAGGTGCGCTCCCTGGCGCAGAAAACCGTTACCGCCACTACCGATATCGCCAGCATTGTCGACGACCTGAGAAACCAGACCGAGCGCATGGACGAGCTGATGCTCAGCGGCCTGAAACTGGCCTCGGAAGGCGAACGCCATGCCGGCGAGGCCGCCGTGGCGATCGACGACATCACCCAGTCGATGGACCACCTGACCGCGGAAATGCATCAGGTGGTGGTGGCGATAGAGGAAATTTCCGCGACCACCGAAGACATCGCCCGGAAAATCGAGGACATCAACGTCCACACCGGCGAAACCAAAAGCCTGCGCCTGACCCTGGAGGAACACACCAAGAGCCTGTCCGTACAGGTCCAGGCGTTGAATCACAGCGCCGAGCAATTCCAGATCAATTGACCCCGAGGGGATGCGGCCACTGCAGGGCGGGCAGACCAAAGACCTGTCCGCCAGCCGCAGGCGGTTGGCGATATCTACCCTGCAGTGGCCCCCGCGACTGCGCGGCTGTTGTTATGATCGCGTCCTGCCCATGCCACTGTGAGCGCGCATGCACGACGACGCCATTCCCCGCCTGCCCTGGCCGGACGCCCGGCCATTGAACGACGCCTTTTTCGACCGTGATGCCCGCCTGGTCGCCCGTGAACTGCTCGGCAAGGTGATTCGCCACCGCGATGGCGAACTCTGGCTGAGTGCGCGGATTATCGAGACCGAGGCCTACTACCTTGCGGAAAAAGGCAGCCACGCTTCGCTCGGTTACACCGAAAAGCGCCGCGCGCTGTTTCTCGACGGTGGGCATATCTACATGTACTACGCCCGTGGCGGCGACTCGCTGAACTTCAGCGCCCAGGGGCCGGGCAATGCGGTGCTGATCAAATCCGCCAGCCCCTGGCTCGATGCCCACTCCGGCACCGCCAGCCTGGAACGCATGCAGGCCAACAACCCCGATGCCCAGGGCCGGCCGCGGGCGCCGGAGCGCCTGTGTGCCGGGCAGACCCTGCTGTGCAAGGCGCTCGGTCTGAAGGTTCCCGTGTGGGACGGGCAGCGCTTCGACCCGCTGCGCCTGTTCGTCGAGGATCTCGGCGAAACACCCACGCAGGTCATTCAGACCACTCGCCTGGGCATTCCCCGGGGCCGCGACGAACATTTGCTCTACCGCTTCGTTGATGCCGCCTACAGTCGACACTGCACGCGCAACCCGCTCCGCCGTGGGCAGATCGCCGGCAGCGACTTTCATCTGTTAAGGGCCGCGGAGGTCCATCGATGAGCGCCTGGATCAGCGGCCTGACCGCATGGCTTGGCGCCAACCCGCACTGGCTGGGGCTGGCGATTTTCATCCTGGCCTGCATCGAGTGCCTGGCAATCGTCGGGCTGATCGTGCCCGGCACGGTCCTGCTGTTCGCCGTCGCCGCCCTGGCCGGCAATGGCGCGCTAAGCCTCGGCACGACAATGCTGCTGGCGTTTTGCGGCGGCCTGCTCGGCGACCTGCTGTCCTACGCCATGGGCCGTTATTTCCACCAGGATATCCGCCGCCTGCCCGGCCTGCGGCATCACCCGCAGTGGCTGAGCGGCGCGGAAAGCTACTTCCATCGGTATGGCGTCGTCAGCCTGCTGGTGGGCCGTTATATCGGACCGCTGCGCCCTATGCTGCCAATGGTCGCCGGCATGCTCAACATGCCGTTCGTGCGCTTTCTTGCGATAAGTCTGTTGGCCGGTGCCGGCTGGGCGGTGGCCTACATAATGCCGGGCTGGGCCACCGGCGCCGCGCTGCGCCTGCCGTTGCCGGCGGGTTTCTGGCCACAGGCCGCGGTAGTTGCCGCCGGCCTGGGGCTGCTGCTGACGGCGAGCATCTACAGCAGCTTGCGCGAACTGCGGCAGGCGACGCTGCTCGCCGCCGGGCTGAGCCTGCTATTGCTGCTCGGGCTGTTTGTCGGCTGGCCACGGTTGAGCGCCCTCGACCAGGGCCTGCTGGCGCTGCTGCAGGAGTTGCACGATAGCGGACTGCACCGCTTCATGGTGTTCACCACCCGAGTTGGCGACCTGCGCACCCAGGTTGCCGCCGGTACGCTGTTGTGCCTGTTGCTGCTGGCCACCCGGCAGTGGCGCGCCGCGCTATTCGCAGTGACCACACTGCTCGGCAGCGCCCTGGGCAATACCATCCTGAAGGCGACATTCGCCAGGGTCCGCCCGGATTTCCTGCTCGAACCGCTGCCCAGCTTCAGTTTCCCCAGCGGCCACAGCTCCGCGGCGTTCGCCTTTTTCCTGGTGATCGGGGTGCTCGCCGGCCGCGGACAACCGCCGCGAATGCGCCTGACCTGGTTGCTCCTGGCCTGCCTGCCGGCAACCGCGATTGCCTTGTCGCGCCTCTACCTGGGCGTGCACTGGCCAAGCGACGTGATCGCCGGCGCCCTACTCGCCTGCACGCTATGCGCCGCGAGCCTGGCCTGGGTGCAACGGCGCGACGAGCTGCCGGCGCTACCGGCGAAAGTCTGGTGGTTGCTGCTACCCGCCTGCATCGCCTTGCTCGGCAGTGTCGCCACCTGGCACCTGTCCGAAGCGCTGCTGCTCTATCGGCCACAGGGCTGACGGGCCGCGCGCGAGGCTCAGGCGTCGCGGGAGCCCTGCAACTGCTCGAGCAGCAGTTGCAATACCTCCAGACGCTGTTGCGGCGACTCGAGCGCCAGCAGCTGCACCTTCTGCTCCGAGGTCAACGGCAACAGGTAGGCCAGTTGATTGGCCAGGGCCGACTGCCCGCCCAGTTCCTCGTCCATGCCCAGCGCGGCGACCATCGGATGCATCGCCAGGGCGCGGCGCAAGGCGGCCAGGTCTTCATGCTCGACGGTCAACGGCTGCTCGGCCGGCTCATCCAGCCAGTCGACCTCGGCCACCGTGAGACGATCGGGCAGGACCTGGGCGCGCTGCACCTTGAAACGCCGCGCGCCCTCGACGCGAATGCCGAGCAGGCCGTTAGGGCGCTGCTGGAAATCGCAGATGCGCGCCTCGCAACCGATCGCGGCAAAGCGCTCGGCCGGCTCGCCGACCTCCTCGCCTTCGACGATACAGACCACGCCAAAGCCTTCGCCCTGCTTCATGCAGCGACTGACCATGTCCAGGTAACGCGCCTCGAAAATCTGCAGATCCAGAGCGCAGTCGGGAAACAGCACGGTATTGAGTGGTAACAACGGTAAATTCATCGGTCGACCCTCATGCCAACAGAAGTATCGCCAGGGGCAGCAACACTGCCGTGAACATTCCCATCAGGCTCATCGACAGGGCGGCGAACGCCCCGCACTCCTCGCTCTCCTGCATCGCCCGGGCGGTGCCGACCGCATGCGCGGTGATGCCCAGAGCCATGCCAACGGCCGCGGGATGATGCACCTTGCAGATACGCAACAACGGTGGCCCGACGATCGCCCCCAAGACCCCGGTGATCATCACGAATACCGCCGCCAGCGCGGCGATGCCGCCAATCTGGTCGGCTACCAGCATGGCGATCGGCGAGGTCACCGATTTCGGTGCCATGCTCATCAGTATCTGCCGCTCGGCGCCGAACCAGGTGGCGAGACCCACTCCGAGCAGCGTAGCCAGCAAGCCGGCGATCGCCAAGGTCAGCACGGTCGGCCAGAACAACTGGCGAATCCGCCGCAGGTTCATGTACAGCGGCACCGCCAGAGCAACGGTCGCCGGCCCGAGGAACAGCGTCAGCACCTCGGCGCTGAGCTTGTAATCGGCGTAGCTCAGGCCGCAAAGCGTCAGGATCGTGATCACGATCGACATCGACACCAGCACCGGATGAAGGAAAAACCAGCGGGTTTTCTCATACAACGCCAGCCCCACCTGATAGGCCCCCAGGGTGATCCCGAAACCGAACAGCGGATGCCCGACCACCGCCTGCCAGGCGCCGTGCCAATCGAGGCTCATGGTGCCTCCCGGCGACGCTGCTGGCGCACGATCAGCATCTGCATCAGCCAGCCGGCAAACACCAGCGATAGCAGCAGCGACAGCACCAGCGTCCCCACCACCGCCCAGAAGTTCGCGGCGATGCTACCGGCATACACCATCACCCCCACGGCGGGCGGCACCAGCAACAGCGGTAGGTAAGTGAGCAAACTGCTGGACGCCAACCGCAGCGGCTCGTCGACCTGACCGCGCAACAGCAGCGCGCCGAACAATAGCAACATGCCAAGAATTGGCCCCGGCAGCATCGGCAACATCAGCACGTTCAATGCCGTACCCACCAATTGACACAACACCAGCCAGGACAGCCCGCGCAGCAGCATGAACACCCTCCAATCGATAAGACCCCAGCGCGCCAAAAGCGCTGGCCATTATAGGCAGACAACAAGCGCTCCAATAATGCCGGCAGTTGTGCATAACGCGCTTGACCCACATCCCGGCCCATGGTGATCTTAGTCCGAGCGGTTCTAATCAAGAAAAATAATCCCCCCGTCTCCTCAAGGAGGAAATATGCCGTCAGTACCTGTTGCAGAACTCCAGAATTACGTTGGCAAGGAACTCGGACGTTCCGATTGGATGACCATCGATCAGGAGCGCATCAATCAATTCGCCGAATGCACCGGCGACCATCAGTTCATCCACGTGGACCCGGAAAAGGCCAAGCTCACTCCCTTCGGCACCACCATCGCCCATGGATTCCTGTCGCTGTCGCTGGTACCCAAGCTGATGGAAGGCATCATGATCATGCCCCAGGGCCTGAAAATGGCCATCAACTACGGCCTGGACAGCGTGCGTTTCATCCAGCCGGTCAAAGTCGGTTCCAAGGTGCGTTTGGCCGTGACGCTGGTCGATGCTACCGAGAAAAACCCAGGCCAATGGCTGCTCAAGGCGCGTGCGGTACTGGAAATCGAAGGCCAGGAAAAACCGGCCTACGTCGCCGAACCCTTGACCCTCTGCTTCGTTTAACACCAGGCTATCCGCGGGGCGCCAATCACCGATTGGCGCCCCGTTTTTTTTGCTGTGCAGCCGGGAGACATGGGTAACGGGCACTGCTGCGCACGGCGCCCCTACGGCGTCAGCCCAATACGTATGCGCCGATGCCTGAATGCAACACCGCGGGTACACAGCTTTTTACACGGCCATGCCGCCTCTCTGTGCACTTCGACAACGCTTGGCGCAGGATTCGGACATAATCTTGTCCTGTGTTCTCGACTTGGATGTCCGCCATGCCCCGCCCCGTCAACCTGGCCGCTCTCGGCCTGACCCTGTTGCTCACCGCCTGTGGCGATGCCCGGCAGTTGCTGCCCGCCGACGCCACCCTGCCCGACGGTTCGCGCTACCACGGCGAGGTGGTCGACGGTTTGCTGCAAGGCCAGGGCCGGCTGGATTACCCCGACGGCAGCTGGTACGAGGGCGCGTTCAAGGACGGCCGCATGCATGGCCAGGGCACCTGGCAGGGCGTCAATGGGCAACGTTATGTCGGTGAATTCCGCGACGGCAGCTTCCACGGCCAGGGCAAGCTGCAGTACGGCGATAACAGCAGCTACCAAGGCAGCTTCGCCGGTGGCCGCATGTCCGGCGAAGGCACCCTGATCGAGGGCGAGGTCATCTACCGCGGCGAGTTCAAGAACGATCTTTTCCACGGCACCGGCAAGCTCCAGCGCGCCGACGCCAGCACCTTCCAGGGGCATTTTCGCAAGGGCCTTCCGGATGGCCAGGGAGTCAACCGCGACGCCAATGGCGACCAGTTGAGCGGGGTCTTCAAGCGCGGCGAACTGCAAGGCAGCGGCAGTTATGTCGGTGCTGATGGCGATCTCTACGATGGTAACTTCCGCCATAGCCAGTTTCACGGCAAGGGACGCTATCAGAGCATCGACGGCGATGTCTGGAGCGGCACCTTCGTCGATGGCGACCTGCAAGGCCCCGGCACCTACCAGGGTGCGGACGGCAGCCATTACGAAGGCGAATTCGCAAACTGGAACTACCACGGCCAGGGGCGTCTGAGCCTGGCCGACGGCAGCGTCTATCAGGGCACCTTCGCTTATGGCGACTACGCCGGCAGCGGCACCCTGACCCTGGCCGACGGCAGCCAGCAGGAAGGCGTCTGGCAACGCGGACAACGGGTCCGCGACCAGCAGCAGCGGGCGCTCCCCGACCCCCTGGAGCTCGGCCTGCTGGCCCAGGGACGCTTGCTCGACGCGGCCATCGCCAAGCTGCCCGTCTCGACCCCGAAGGTCGAGCTGTACACCCTGACGCTGGCGGGCGACGGCAAGCAGAGCGTGTTCATGCGCGAGGCCGACTACGTCACCCGATTGCTCGGCGAGCGCTTTGCCGCGTATGGCGGCATCAGCCTGGTCAATCACCGCGAACACATGGCCGATCGACCGCTGGCCACCCGTGAAAACCTCAGCAGGTCCATCCAGGCCCTGGCCGAACGCAGCGGCCCGGAAGACCTGGTGTTCATCTACCTGACCAGCCACGGCTCACGGCAGCACGAACTCAGCCTCGACCAGCCGCGCCTGCAATTGAGCGACCTGCCCGCCAGCGAACTGGCGGAACTGCTGCAACCGTTGCGCCAGCGGCATAAGGTCGTGGTGATCTCCGCCTGCTATTCCGGCGGTTTCATTCCCGCGTTGCAGGATGACAAAACCCTGGTGATGACCGCTGCGCGGGCCGATCGTGTTTCGTTCGGTTGCTCCGAGGAAAACGACTTCACCTATTTCGGCCGAGCGCTGTTTGCCGAAGCGCTGAACGCAACCGACGACCTGCAAGTGGCCTTCGAGCAGGCCAAGACAACCGTCGCCGAGCGCGAGCAGGCCGACGGTTTCAAGGCGTCGGAGCCGCAAATCTGGGCACCCGCGGCGGTACTCGAACATTGGGCCAAGCTGCGCAGCCAGCAGGGCGGAAACACTTCGAAAGCGGCGAAAAACACGCAAACAGCCGCCAACTAGTCAGTTGGAATACGTGCACGGCGGCTATACCCGGCCGCCCTGGTTCGCGACAGACCTGCAAGCCTGGCCTAGCCTTCCTTTATAGCCTGATAAGCTGAATATCATTAGCGGAGAACCACCCCTTATGTATTTGACGCCCCAGCACATCCTCCTCGCAGGCGCCACTGGCCTGACTGGCGAACATCTGCTGGATCGCCTGCTCAACGAACCCACAGTCGAACGCGTGCTGGCGCCCAGCCGTCGGCCGCTGGCCGAGCATCCGCGCCTGGAAAATCCGGTGGGCGCATTGCAGGATCTGCTGCCGCGCTTAAGTGGGCCGATCAACACCGCCTTCTGCTGCCTGGGCAGCACGCTGAAACAGGCCGGCTCGCAGGAAGCCTTCCGCGCCGTCGACCACGATCTGGTGCTGGCCTTCGGCCAACGCGCACGCGAACTCGGCGCCCGTCATCTATTGGTGATCAGCGCCCTGGGCGCCGATGCCGCCTCCTCGGTGTTCTATAACCGGGTAAAAGGCGAAATGGAGCAGGCCCTGCAAACCCAGGGCTGGCCGCAACTGACCATAGTGCGGCCTTCGCTGCTACTCGGCCCACGCAGCCAATTCCGTCTCGGCGAACGCCTGGCCGCCCCTTTTATGCGCTGGCTACCCGGCAAGTACCGCGGCATCGAAGCCACGGTGCTGGCGCGCGCACTGTGGCGCCTGGCCCTGGAAGAAGGCGAAGGCGTACGCATCGTCGAATCCGACCAGTTGCGCCGTCTTGGCCGCTGATAACCTTCTGTTTATAGAGTCGAACCATGAGCACAGCCCCGAGCAACCTGATCGAAGCCCTGGACGCCGCCGATATGCTGGAAATTGACGGCCTGCACGCCTGGCAATTCAGCCTGGACGATGAGCGCCTGCACATCGAATGCATGGATGGGCGCCAGCGCCGGCACTGGCAATTCTCCCGCGCGGCGGTGCTCGCCGCGACGTTCGACAGCGCCGACGAGAGCTGGCAGTTGAGCGACGAACAAGGCCCGCATCGATTGATGTGTTTCGCCGCGCTTGGCGCGGACGACGGCGACGGCGACGAGCCAGCCCAGGCATCCGATGAACCTGTATGAGCGCCATGTCCTGCCACACCTGATCGACTTCGCCTGTGGCATGGGTGAAGTAATGAAAGTGCGCGCCACCATAGTCCCCAGGGCCGCCGGCCGGGTACTCGAGATCGGCATCGGCAGCGGCCTCAACCTGGCGCTCTACGACGCGGCAAAAGTCACCGCGATAGTTGGCGTCGACCCCAGCGCGGACATGCAGAAACTGGCCCGTGCGCGTGCCGCACGCATCGACATCCCGGTGGAAATGATCGCCCTGGAGCTGGGCCAGATTCAGGCCCCCGAAGCCAGCTTCGACAACATCGTCTGCACCTTCACCCTGTGCACCATTGCCGATACCGCCGCGGCCCTGAAAGAAATGCGCCGCGTGCTCAAGCCCGGCGGTCGCCTGTGGTTCTGCGAACACGGCCGGGCACCGGACGCCTCGGTGCTGCGCTGGCAGGAGCGCCTCACCCCGCTGTGGAAACCCCTGGCCGGTGGCTGCCACCTCGATCGCGATATCCCGGCGCTGATCGGCGCCGGCGGCTTTACCCTGGGCGAACTGAACGCCGGCTATATACCGGGCCCCAGGGCCATGACCTACATCTACCGCGGCTGGGCGAACTGACCTGGCGCCCTCTCCGGCAGAGGCTGAAACGCGAATACTGGCTCAATAGCACGACGTTAGGCCATCCCGGGACTGATTCTTGGCTATGGTTGCTATACCGTCCCGGCAAAATGAGCTGCGTATGCCTTCACCCTTACGGCGCCTGTCATTGCTTGGCGCCCTGCTCGTCGTCTATAGCTTGACCCTGGGCTTCTCCACCTCGGCGATCGCATCGCATCGCACCGTACGTGTCGGGGTGTACGCCAACGAGCCGAAAATATTTCTCACCGCCACCGGCCAGATTTCCGGGATTCTCGGCGATCTGCTGAGCGAGATCGCCCGCCAGGAAAATTGGCAACTGGTGCCCGTGCCCTGCGCCTGGCAGACCTGCCTGCAATGGGTACAGAGCGGCGAAATCGACCTGTTGCCGGATGTCGCACGCAACGAGGCGCGCGCACGCCTGCTGGATTTTCACCAGGTACCCTCGCTGCTCAGCTGGTCGCAGCTATACAGCCGCAACGATGTGATGCTCGACTCGATCCTCGACCTCAAGGGCAAGCGCATCGCGGTACTGGCAGGCTCGGTTCAGGAGGGATACCTGCAGGATCTGCTCGCCAGTTTCGGCATGAGTGCAGAATTGATCCATCTACAAAGCCTGGAACAAGGCTTCGAGATGGTGGCCAAGCGTGAAGCCGATGCCGTGGTGACCAACCAGCGCTACGGCGATTTCCACGCACCGCACTTCCGCCTGCACGCCACGCCCATCATTTTTCTTCCCGCCCAGCTGTTCTACGCCAGCGCCCCGGGGCGCAACGGCGACCTGCTCGAGCGCATCGACTTCCACTTGTTGAAATGGCAGGAATCGACCAATTCGTTCTATTACCAGACACTGGAGCGCTGGGGGGCTGAACGCACCACACCGGCGCTGCCAGCGGCCATCTGGTGGAGCCTGGGCATTCTGCTTGGCCTGCTGCTGCTGGCGGTTGGCGGCGCCTTGCTGCTGCGCCGCCAGGTGGCCTTGCAAACCCGTCACATCAAAGCCAGCGAACAACGCCTGAACACCATCCTCGACAGCGTCGAAGCCTACATCTATATCAAGGACCCACAGCTCAACTACCAATACGCCAACAGCAAGGTCTGCGAACTGTTCGGCCGCCCACACGAACAGGTAGTCGGACATAGCGACGAGGACTTCTTCGATGCCGCGACCGCCGCCAACCTGCACAGCAACGACCTGCGCGTACTGCAGCTCGGCGAGCGGGTCGAACGTGAAGAAATCAATCGCAGCCTGGACGGCAGTACCGAACGCACCTTTCTCTCGGTCAAGCTGCCGCTGCGTCATCCGGACGGCAGTATCTACGCGCTGTGCGGGATTTCTACGGACATCAGCGAGCACAAACGCAACCTCGAACAGATCCACCAGCTGGCCTTCTACGACACGCTGACCGGCCTGCCCAACCGCCGCCTGCTGCTCGACCGGCTGCAACATGCCCTGGCGCAACGCGCGCGCAATAAGAAGGAAGGCGCGCTGCTATTTATCGACCTGGACAACTTCAAGGACCTTAACGATACCCTCGGCCACGACATGGGCGACCGCCTGCTGCAACAAGTCGCCCAGCGACTGCAGCAGCATGTACGCGAGCAGGACACCTTGGCACGCCTGGGTGGCGACGAGTTCGTGCTGATGGTCGAGGACCTGAGCCTGGATTGCGATACCGCCATCCAGCAACTCGACAGCGTCACGCAGAAGATTATCCATACTCTCACGACGCCCTACACCTTGCGGGGTCGTAGCTACAGCAGCACCGCGAGCATCGGCGTCGCGCTGTTTTCCGACGACCACAGCACCGTCGACGAACTCCTGAAGCGCGCCGACCTGGCCATGTACGAAGCCAAATCGGCCGGGCGCAACACTCTGCGCTTCTTCAACCCGCGGATGCAGGCCGAAGTCAGCGCCCGCGCCAGCCTGGAAAACGACTTGCGCCAGAGCCTGCGCGATCGGCTCTTCGTGCTGCATTACCAGCCCAAGGTCAACCAGCACGGCGAGCTGTTCGGCGTCGAGGCGCTGGTTCGCTGGCACCACCCGCTACGCGGCCTGGTGATGCCCGACACCTTCATCCCACTGGCGGAAAGCACTGGTCTGATCCTGCCTCTGGGGCGCTGGATCCTGTATAGCGCCTGTCGCCAACTGGTGGCCTGGGCGCAACAACCGGCAATGCAGGACATCTGCCTGGCAATCAATGTCAGCGCCCGGCAGTTCCACCACCCCGACTTCGTCGAAGACGTGCTGGCCGCATTGAGCGAGACCGGCGCCAACCCGGCGCGCCTGGAGCTGGAGCTGACCGAAAGCCAACTGGTCGAGGATGTCGAGGCGATGATCGCCAAGATGACCCAGCTGAGAGCCCATGGCGTGTGCTTCTCGCTGGACGACTTCGGTACCGGCTATTCCTCGCTCAACTACCTCAAACGCCTGCCGCTGGATTGTTTAAAAATTGACCAGTCGTTCGTCCACGACCTGCTGAGCGCCCCAAGTGATGCGGCCATCGTGCGCACCATCATCGCTCTGGGCAGTAACCTGAACCTGCAGGTGATCGCCGAAGGCGTGGAAAGCCGCGAACAGCGCGACGCCCTGTTGCGCCTGGGCTGTCATAACTTCCAGGGTTATTTGTTCGGCAAACCGACAACCCCGGAGCACCTGGAGCGCTGGACGCTCGATAACCTGTACCAGATAGAGGGCCGATAGCCCCGGCATTCGGCGCTTCCAATCCGGGCGAACCGAAGAGCGGGCGATTGAAGGACTCAAGCGCGGCGCAGCTGGTCGGATTGGCCCTGACATAAGCACTTTGCGCCCAGTGTTATGCGCACCTGTCGGCGAAAACACTGTCTATCGCTGTATCCCCACAGAAATCGAGTAAGGCACGATGTCAGCGTTATCACGCCCATTGTTTCTCGGCGTTTTGCTCGGTATCTGCTGCTTGCCCCCTGGCCTCCCGCAAGCCGTGGCCGCACAGCGCGAGGTGCGCGTCGGAGTCTACGCCAGCAAACCGAGAGTCTTTATCGGTGCCGACGGTAAGCTTTCCGGCATTCTCGGCGATCTACTCAATGAAATCGCCCGCCAGGAGAACTGGCGGCTGAGCCCGCAGCCTTGCGCATGGCAAACCTGCCTGGCGCTGATTCAGAGCGGCAAAATAGATCTGCTCCCGGACGTGGCGCGAACCCCAGCGCAAGCCCGCTTGCTGGACTTTCATCAAGTGCATGCGCTGCTCAGCTGGTCGCAGCTGTATAGCCGTCGTGACCTCAAGCTGGACTCCATTCTCGATCTGAAAGACAGGCGCATCGCGGTACTGGCCGGCTCCTTACAGGAGGAGTACCTGCAACAGCTACTCGACAATTTCAGCCTGAATGCGCACCTGCTGCCTCAGCAACAACTTGATCAAGGCTTCAAGCTGGTGGCAAACCAAAAGGCGGACGTGGTGGTGGCCACTCATCGTTTTGGCAACGCCCAGGCGCCCTACTACCACCTGCGCGCGACACCGATCATCTTTCTCCCGACGCAGCTGTTCTATGCAACCGGCAAAGGCCGCAACACAGATCTGCTCGAACGTATCGACCACTACCTGCTGAAGTGGCAGGCAACGCCCGATTCGTTCTATTACCAGACCCTGTACCGCTGGGGCGACACTCAGCCCGTTCGATTGCTGCCGCCAGCCGTCTGGTGGGGGCTCGCGGTGCTTCTCGGCCTGTTGCTCGCGACCAGCGGCGGGGCCCTGCTGTTACGTCGCCAGGTTGCCTTGCAAACCCGCCATATCAAAGCCAGCGAACAGCGCCTGAACACCATCCTCGACAGCGTCGAGGCCTGTATCTATATCAAGGACCCGCAACTCAACTACCAATATGCCAACCGCAAAGTCTGCGAATTGTTCAGCCGTCCGTGCGAACAGGTGGTCGGACATAGCGATGAGGACTTCTTCGATGCCGCGGCCGCCGCCAACCTGCACAGCAACGACCTGCGCGTACTGCAGCTCGGCGAACGGGTCGAATGCGAAGAAATCATTCGTAGCCTGGATAGCGGCGAGGTGCACACCTTTCTCTCGGTGAAACTGCCATTGCGTCATCCGGACGGCAGCATCTATGCCCTGTGCGGGATTTCTACGGATATCAGCGAGCACAAGCGCAACCTCGAAGAGATCCATCAACTGGCCTTCTACGACACACTGACCGGCCTGCCCAACCGCCGCCTGCTGATCGACCGGCTCCAGCATGCCCTGGCGCAACGCTTGCGCAATGAGAAGGAAGGCGCGCTGCTATTTATCGACCTGGATAACTTCAAGGACCTCAACGACACCCTCGGCCATGACATGGGCGACCGCCTGCTGCAGCAGGTCGCCCAGCGCCTGCTCCAGCATGTACGCGAACAGGACACCCTGGCACGCCTGGGCGGCGACGAATTCGTGCTGATGATCGAGGACCTGAGCCTGGATTGCGACACCGCCATCCAGCAGCTCGATAGCGTGACGCACAAAATCCTGCAAACGCTGGCCGAGCCCTATACCTTGCAGGCGCGCAACTACAGCAGCACCGCGAGCATCGGTATCGCGCTGTTCTCCGATGAACACAGCACCGTCGACGATCTGCTCAAGCGCGCCGACCTGGCCATGTATGAAGCCAAATCGGGCGGGCGCAACACCCTGAGGTATTTCAGCCCGAGGATGCAGGCCGAGGCCAGCGCCCGCGCCGAGCTGGAAAGCGACTTGCGCCAGAGCCTGCATGAACGCCTATTCGTGCTGTATTACCAGCCCAAGGTGGACCAGCACGGCAGGCTGTTTGGCACCGAGGCGCTGATTCGCTGGCAACACCCGCACAGAGGCCAGGTGGAGCCCGACGACTTTATTGCGCTGGCGGAAAGCACCGGCCTGATCCTGCCTCTGGGCCGCTGGATCCTGCACAGCGCCTGCCGCCAACTGGTTGTCTGGGCGCAGCACCCGGAACTGCGCGAGGCCAATCTGGCCATCAATGTAAGCGCCCGGCAATTCCATCACCCCGATTTCGTCTCAGAGGTGCTCTGCGCGCTTCAGGAGACCGGTGCCAACCCGGCGCGCCTGGAGCTGGAGCTAACCGAAAGCCAGCTGGTCGAGGATGTCGAGGCGATGATCGCCAAGATGACCCAGTTGAAAGCCCACGGGGTGTGCTTCTCCCTGGACGACTTCGGCACCGGCTACTCGTCGCTCAACTACCTCAAGCGCCTACCCCTGGATTCTCTGAAGATCGACCAGTCGTTCGTCCATGACCTGCTCAGCGCCCCCAGCGATGCAGCCATGGTGCGCACCATCGTGGCACTGGGCAGCAACCTTGGCCTGCGGGTAATCGCCGAAGGCGTGGAAAGCCATGAACAGTACGAGGCCCTGTTGCAACTGGGCTGCTACAACTTTCAGGGATATCTGTTCGGCAAACCGACAACAGCGCAGCAGTTGGAACAATGGGCCATCAGTCAAATCCCGCTCATATCGGCAAATGGCCAACACCAACTTCCTTAACATTGAAAAGCCATCATTCAATTTTCAGAATATAACCGAGAACACTTATAGCCTTTCAGTCAACTCACCTTTGGTAGTGATTTGATGCTCACCCCAGGCGACGCTACGCCGCAGTAACAGTACGCCCGAGACAACCAGCGCAGCGTATAGATAACTTGCCGATCTTTTTACTATAGCGCTTATAACTTCTGATTTTATAAGCAGGCGCAAGCGGCTGCCCTATCCGCAAGAGCGCTAAAAAATATCGGAATATAAGTACCGATTAACGGGTAACCCAGCGAAAAAATGGCTCCCCAACGCCCAGACGGATAGCGGCGCGCCACCTAAAAACGGGTCTACCCAGTCGCCAGCCAGAGGCGCGCGACCTCTCAAGCCTGCACCCGCAAGTAAAAACACTCCTGTACGCCAGCGGCATTAAGCGAAATACGCAACGTCACTACTACCGCTTATCGGAATACTGGTTCCGTTTAGCAAAATCCATAAATAACCGACACAGCTGCAAATAACAATTTTTTGACGTGTTTTCTATAAACATTTCGCAAAATTGGGCAAAAACCATACTGGCACAATGAAAACTCATAGGGCAGATTAATATCAACCAACGATAACGACAAAACATTGACACTGCATATTTCGACAAATGGCTATTATCAATTTCAACGGACCCACACATTATCCGCCCCGCTGAGACACCGACTGCCGAAACACTTACGGAGCTCAGCTTTCAGTAGCGCTGTAAATCCGGATTTAGTCCGCGCGTATCAGGTAAGGAGGCCAAGTAAGCAATTACCGATTCATGGATGAGCTGTACCCGACTGGAAAAAAGTAGTCCTCACATTGAGAGAGAAATCAGTCATGCTCAAACTTGCAAAGCATACTTCCGCTACAATCCTGCCACGGCGCACTTTGCGCACGTCTGCCTGGACAACCCTGAAAAGCGCGGCGTTGGCGGCCGCAGTCGTCAGCACCACGCTGATCCCATCCATGGCCTCGGCCCTCACCCTGAAGCCGAGCAGCCCGCCGTTCAGCCTGGGCTCGGCCTCGGCCTACTTCGTCAAAGATGTCGCCTATGGTCCGCATACCCGCAACAAGCTCGACATTTTCGTGCCGAAGGCCAACTACTCCAGCAAGGCCAAGACGCCTCTGGTGATTTTCATCCATGGCGGCGGGTTCTCCTCTGGCAGCAAGGAAAAGGCCTATACCTCCAGCAACCAGAAAATGATCATCGAGCTGCTCAAGCACGGTGTCGCTTTTGCCTCGATCAACTACCCGCTGCTGGATAAAAACGACACCGAGGGCTTGATCAAATCCCTGCGCGGCGCCCAACGCTCGGTGCAGTTCGTCAAACGCTACCAGAGCAACTTCAATATCAACCCGCAGAAAGTCATCACCATGGGCAGCTCCGCAGGAGCCAGCACCGCGCTGTGGCTGGCGTTCCACGACGACATGGCCAACCTCAACAGCAGCGACCCGGTGGAGCAGCAATCAACCCGCGTCCTGGCCGCGCTCGCCGGCGAAACCCAGTCATCGCTGGACGTGGTGCGCTGGGAGGAGGTGTTCAAGCAGTACAACTTCCAAGTGTCATCCATGGGCAGCAATGCGACCAAGTTCTATGGCGTCAGCAGATTGCAGGATCTCTACACCCCGCGCATCGTCGCCTATCGCCAGGACGTAGATCTGCTGCGCCTGATGGACGGCTCCGACCCGGAAGTCTGGGTAGCCAACCAGGCCGTTCCCGTGACCAGCCCGACCAACGTCAGCATCCTCTACCACCACCCCTACCACGCCAAGGCGTTGCTCGATCAGGCTAAGCGCGTCGGTTTGAAAGGCAGCTTCTACATTCCGAAGATGAACATCATGCCGAGCAAGCAGGAAACCATGACTCAGTTCATCCTGCGTAAAGTCCAGTAAGTTCCCCCCGGTAGCGAGTCGGTCGAACATCCCCAAGCGCTCCTGACAGGAGATACGGAAGCGTTTCGGGGGATCGACTCGCGCCATATGCGGCGCAAGGCAGCGCTGCCCTACAGGCGTTCCGGCTTACCCGGGCGCCTGTTTTTTGCATTCGACGGGCTGACACCAAGGTGCATTGACATGGCTCGCGAGCGCACCGGCCCTGCTCCACCGCGGACTGCATCCGGGCCACGAAACACGCGTGGCGGACAAGCCTTCGGCATGTCCGCCCTACGAGGCAGGCTCTACGAGCCGTTAGAGACCGCCACTGACGCCAAGCTGAACCCCCAACGCGGTGGCCAGGGACAGTGGCAGCAACAGGGTGTCCAGCAAGGCGCTGGCTGGCAGGTCGAGCCCCGCGTAGCGCGGCGCTTCGGCGCCAAAGCGGTCCTGGGCGCAGCAGCCGCCCTTCAAGGCATAAAGATCCAGCCGCGCCCCCGCGTACACCACAGGCGCACCGGGCTTGGCGGCATCCAGCGTGCGCGTGGTCGCGCAACCGCTGCACAGCAGCATCAGGGCCAAAGCAGGCAAGCTCCAGCGCTTACTCATCCGTGACCTGATGATGCTCGCCCCAGCGCGGCAGCATGTCCTGGGGGATGCCCAGGCAATTGAGGATGCGTGCCACCACGAAGTCGATCAGGTCGTCGATGGTCTGCGGCTGATGATAGAAGCCCGGAGAAGCCGGCAATATGGTCGCGCCCATATTCGACAGTTTGAGCATGTTCTCCAGGTGGATGCTGGAGAACGGCGCCTCGCGCGGCACCAGAATCAACTGGCGCCGCTCTTTCAGGGCGACGTCGGCGGCGCGTTCGATCAGGTTGTTGCAGGCGCCGGTGGCAATCGCCGACAGGCTGCCAGTGGAACAGGGCACCACCACCATCGCGGTGGGCGCGCCCGAACCGGAGGCCGCCGGGGCCATCCAGTCCTCCTTGCCATATACGCGGATCTGCCCCGGCAGCGCGCCGGTGTACTCGCTGAGAAAGGCCTGCATCGCCCGTGGCCTGCCCGGCAGGGTCACGTCGGTTTCGGTGGCCATCACCAGCTGCGCGGCCTTGGAGATCAGAAAGTGCACCTCGCGGTCTTCGCGCACCAGGCAATCGAGCAGGCGCAAACCGTATTGCGCGCCAGAGGCGCCGGTCATCGCCAGGGTGATTCTTTCAGGCCCAGACATGGTTTAGCCCTCCAAAGCCACGGCCAGCTTGCCATGCAAACCGCCGAAACCGCCGTTGCTCATCACCACCACCTGAGTGCCTGGCGCGGCCTCGGCCTTTACCCCTTTGATAATCGCCTCCAGCGAATCGCAGACCTGGGTCGGCACGGTAGAAGACGCGACCGTGGCGGCCAGGTCCCAGCCCAGATTGGCCGGCGCGTACCAGTACACCGAGTCGGCCTGCGCCACCGACTCCGGCAGACCGGCGCGGTGCGCGCCGAGCTTCATCGAGTTGGAACGCGGCTCGACGATGGCGATCAGCTTGGCATCGCCGATGCGCTTGCGCAGGCCGTCGAGGGTGGTGGCGATAGCCGTCGGGTGATGGGCGAAGTCGTCGAAAATGGTCACGCCATTCACTTCGGCGACCTTCTCCATGCGCCGTTTGGCGTTGATAAAGCTGCATAACGCGGCGACGCCCAGCTCCGGCACCACGCCGACATGCCGCGCCGCCGCCAGAACCGCCAGGGCGTTGGCGACGTTGTGTTGGCCGGTCAATTGCCAATCCACCACACCGGCGGCTTTGCCTTCGAAGCTCACTTCGAAGCGCGAACCGTCGGCGCTGAGCAGACGCGCCTGCCATTGGCCGCCCTCGCCGGTGGTCTGCACGGGGGTCCAGCAGCCCATGGCGATCACCCGCTGCAGCGCGCTTTCGCTGCGCGGATGGATGATCAGGCCGTCGCCGGGAATGGTCCGCACCAGATGGTGGAATTGCCGTTCGATGGCGGCGAGATCAGGGAAGATATCCGCGTGATCGAACTCAAGGTTGTTCAGGATCGCGGTGCGCGGGCGGTAGTGGACGAACTTGCTGCGCTTGTCGAAGAAGGCGCTGTCGTACTCATCAGCCTCGACCACGAAGAACGGCGTGCCGCCCAGGCGTGCGGAGATGCCGAAGTTCTGCGGCACGCCGCCGATCAGAAAACCCGGGCTCATGCCGGCATGTTCCAGCACCCAGGCCAGCATGCTGCTGCTACTGGTCTTGCCGTGGGTGCCGGCCACTGCCAGCACCCAACGCCCCTGCAGCACATGGTCGGCCAGCCATTGCGGGCCGCTGACATAAGGCAACCCTTGATTGAGCACATACTCCACCGCCGGATTGCCGCGCGACAGGGCGTTGCCGATCACCACCAGATCCGGTGCGGGCTGCAGCTGCGCGGCATCGTAGCCCTGGGTCAGCTCGATGCCCTGGGCTTCGAGTTGGGTGCTCATCGGCGGGTAGACATTGGCGTCGGAACCAGTGACGCGATGGCCCAATTCCTTGGCCAACACGGCCAGCGAGCCCATAAAGGTGCCGCAGATACCGAGAATATGGATATGCATGAATAACCTCGAAAACGGACCGATCAGGCTTCTAGTGTCGTGAGGGCGGTGGGAGGGGCTTTAGCCGCGACGGACCTTAAAGGCGCTGAAAACATCGCGGCTAAAGCGGAGCGCCGCCCGGCCCCTCCCACGGAAAGCGACAGATGATTCGTGCGCGACACCAGGGCCGTGAAAAACTCGCCGCAGATTAGCACAGCGCCCCGTGCCGTTCTCGGCAGACCGTCGCAGGCGGCGCCAGTTATCCCCGCCGGGCGATCGCGTGTTTGCGCAGTTTGCGATACAGCGTATTGCGGCTGATGCCGAGTTGCTCGGCGGCGCGACTCATATGCCAATGCTGGGCGTCGAGCACCGCGAGCAGCGCCGTGCGTTCGGCATCGCCGAGCTGGTCGGGTTTGACCGCTGCGGCGGGCGCCAGCGCCGCGGGTGCGTGGCGGATCGGCGCGGGCAGATCGGCAAAACGGATCAGGCTGTTGTCGCAGAGCGCGGCCAAGGTGCGCAACACATTACGCAGCTGGCGCACGTTGCCCGGCCAGGCATAGTCGAGCAAGGCTTTGCCGGCCCGTTCATCCACACGCAGGGGCAGTCCACGGGCTTCCTCGGCGAGCAGAAAATCCAGCAACTCACGCTTGTCGCCGCGTTCGCGCAACGGCGGCAACTGCAGCTCCAGGCCATTGAGGCGGTAATACAGGTCTTCGCGAAACTCGCCGCTGGCGACCCGCTCGCCGAGGTCGCGGTGGCTGGCGCTGATCACCCGCACGTCGATGGCCTGGGTTTCGCCGCCGATGGGTTCGATCTGCCGTTCTTCCAGCACACGCAACAGCCGGGTTTGCAACGCCAGCGGCATGTCACCGATTTCGTCGAGGAACAAGGTGCCGCCGTCGGCCTGTTGCAGCTTGCCGCGCATGCCCTCCTTGCGCGCGCCGGTGAAGCTGCCGCCGCGGTAGCCGAATAGTTCGCTCTCGATCAGGCTTTCGGGAATCGCCGCGCAGTTGAGCGCGACAAAGGGTTTGCCACCGCGCGAGCTGACCTGATGCAAGGCCTTGGCGAAGGCTTCTTTGCCGGTGCCGGTTTCGCCGCCGATCAACAGCGGCACGTCACGCTCGTAGACCCGCAGCGCGCGACGGAAATCCGCCTGCAGGGCGAGATCGGCCAGGCACAACCCGGGCGTCGCCAAAACCTGCGCGCCCAGCGCCTGGCTGCGGCGCGGCGGCTGGCCGCGCAGCATGGCGAACAGCTGCTTGCCTTTTTGCGTGTACAGCGGCCAGCTGGCCGCCGGTTGCGGCGAGGCGCGGCCGAGCAGGTCGTCCAGGCGGCAGTCGAAAATCTCCAGCAGGGTGCGCCCGAGCAGGCGCTGACGCGGCAAGCCGAGCAGGTTGATCGCGCTCTGGTTTACCGCGCTGATCCGCCCGTCGCCGTCGAAGGCCAGCAGGCCCTCACTGAACTGGCCAATATATTCGGCCTGGGCATGGAAACGCAGCAGCCATTCGCCTTCATAGCTGCGCATGAAGTGACAGCCTTCGATGACCTTGGCCGACAGGTTGACCAGGGCCATGGTATGGAACTGGCTTTGCCGCGACACGTCGTGGCGCGCCGAGGATACGTCGAGCACCGCCAACAGTTCGCCATGGGGGTCGAATACCGGGCTCGCCGAACAGGTCAGGCCGGTGTGGCGGCTGCGGAAGTGTTCGTTCTGGTGGATGGTCAGCGGCTGGCGCTCGACCAGACAGGTGCCGATGCCGTTGGTGCCTTCGCAGGCTTCGCTCCAGTCCGCGCCCAGCCACAGGCCGGCCTGTTCGAAGGTGCGTTTTTCCGCCTGCTGGGTGACACAGTTGAGAATCACCCCGCGGGCATCGGTGAGCAGCACGGCATGGCCGGAACCGGCCAGTTGACGATGCAGGCTGTTCATTTCGTTGCTGGAAATCTCCAGCACCTGGCGCAACTGTTCGCGGCGTTCGAGCATGTGCGCGTGTTCGAGTACCGCCGGGGCCGACGCGAGGGCCGGGTCGAGGCGGTATTGCTCCAGGCAACGTAACCAGGAGCGCGCCACCGAAGGGTCGGCGGCCGGGCCGGCGGCTGGACTGCGGCCCTGGGCCACGGTCAGCACCTGCTGGGCATGGCGGCTTGCGTGATTGTGCATTGTTATTGTTCTCCGCTTTGGAGTCGCACCTGTTCGAACTTCGTCCGTGTGCGGCAGCATCCCCCAGGCGCCAAGCCTTTGCAAGGCGAGCTGACCGGCGAGTCATGACGCTGTATCGCGGCTGGTACAAGTTGTCACCCAAGCTGCACCCCGGACGGTACAAGCCGTCATTCCACGCCTATCCGAGAATCCCGACCCAAGGCTCTGCAACGGGCTTTTCCGGCAACTGGCCCAGGCCTTGCTCTAGTCCTTGGCACGCGCCCTGTGATGTCGGTTCGACGCCAGTCGTGGGAGGGGCTTTAGCCGCGATGCTTTTCAGCGCTATCAAGATCAATCGCGGCTAAAGCCCCTCCCACTGAAAGCGACAAGCATTCGTTTCGAGACACTAGGCGCCTCCCCAATAAAGATAAAAGCCAGGAGATTCTCACCATGCGTTATGCCCACCCCGGTACCGAAGGCGCCCTCGTTTCCTTCAAGGCGCGTTATGGCAACTACATCGGCGGCGAGTTCGTCGCCCCGCTCGGCGGCCAATATTTCACCAACACCTCGCCGGTCAATGGCCTGCCGATCGCCGAATTCCCCCGCTCCACCGCCGCCGACATCGACAAGGCGCTGGACGCCGCCCATGCCGCCGCCGACGCCTGGGGCAAAACCTCGGTGCAGGAGCGCTCGCTGATCCTGCTGAAGATCGCCGACCGTATCGAAGCCAACCTGGAAATGCTGGCGATCACCGAGACCTGGGACAACGGCAAAGCCGTACGCGAAACCCTGAACGCCGATATCCCCCTGGCCGCCGACCACTTCCGCTACTTCGCCGGCTGCCTGCGCGCCCAGGAAGGCAGCGCCGCCGAAATCGACGGCAACACCGTGGCCTATCACATCCACGAGCCACTCGGCGTGGTCGGGCAGATCATCCCGTGGAACTTCCCGCTGCTGATGGCCGCCTGGAAACTCGCCCCGGCCCTGGCCGCCGGCAACTGCGTGGTGCTCAAACCGGCCGAGCAAACGCCGCTGGGCATCAGCGTATTGCTGGAGCTGATCGGCGACTTGCTGCCGCCGGGCGTGCTCAACGTGGTGCAAGGCTTCGGTAAAGAGGCCGGCGAGGCCCTGGCGACCAGCAAGCGCATCGCCAAGATCGCCTTCACCGGCTCCACCCCGGTCGGCTCGCACATATTGAAATGCGCCGCCGAGAACATCATCCCGTCGACCGTGGAACTGGGCGGCAAGTCGCCGAACATCTTCTTCGAAGACATCATGCAGGCCGAGCCGAGCTTTATCGAAAAGGCCGCCGAGGGCCTGGTGCTGGCGTTCTTCAATCAGGGCGAGGTGTGCACCTGCCCATCGCGCGCACTGGTGCAGGAGTCGATCTACCCGGCGTTCATGGCCGAGGTGATGAAGAAGGTCGAGCAGATCAAGCGCGGCGACCCGCTGGACACCGACACCATGGTCGGCGCCCAGGCCTCCGAGCAGCAATTCGACAAGATCCTCAGCTATCTGGAAATCGCCAAGCAGGAAGGCGCCGAACTGCTCACCGGCGGCGCGGTGGAAAAACTCAGCGGCACGCTGACCGGCGGCTATTACATCCAGCCGACCCTGCTCAAGGGCCACAACAAGATGCGCGTGTTCCAGGAGGAAATCTTCGGCCCGGTGGTCAGCGTCACCACCTTCAAGGACGAAGCCGAAGCCCTGGCGATCGCCAACGACACCGAGTTCGGCCTCGGCGCCGGCCTCTGGACCCGCGACATCAACCGCGCCTACCGCATGGGCCGGGCGATCAAGGCCGGTCGTGTATGGACCAACTGTTACCACCTGTACCCGGCGCATGCGGCATTCGGTGGCTACAAGAAGTCCGGCGTCGGCCGCGAGACCCATAAAGTGGCACTCGAGCACTATCAGCAGACAAAAAACCTGCTGGTGAGCTACGACATCAACCCGCTCGGCTTCTTCTAAGCTCACGCCTCTGCGCTAAAAGCGCCTTCCACTTAGCTAAAAACGCAAAACGCCCTGTCCGCCGCGACCACCCGTCGCGGCTGGCATAGGCGTTGCCTGCATACCTCCTGGTCTATACCACTACTTTGGGCGGGTACTCGATGACTTCCACGACACAACTCAAACCCACGCTCGGCACCCTGCATCTATGGGGCATCGCCGTCGGCCTGGTAATTTCCGGCGAGTATTTCGGCTGGAGCTACGGCTGGGGCAGCGCAGGCACCCTGGGCTTTCTGGCCACCACGC
Organism: uncultured Pseudomonas sp.; assembly: GCF_946885955.1. The sequence goes on along the minus strand of NZ_CAMPHI010000013.1, from coordinate 70,054 downwards.
TAATGGTCGCGGCGATGTACACCTGCTTCATCTTCAGCTTTACCGAACTGACCACCGCGATTCCCCATGCGGGCGGTCCCTTCGCCTATAGCCGACGCGCGTTCGGCGAAAAAGGTGGCCTGATCGCCGGGCTCGCCACCCTGATCGAGTTCGTCTTCGCACCACCCGCCATTGCCATGGCGATCGGCGCCTACCTCAATGTGCAGTTCCCCGAACTCGACCCGAAACACGCGGCGGTCGGCGCCTATTTCGTGTTCATGACCCTGAATATCCTCGGCGTCAGCATCGCCGCGACCTTCGAGCTGGTGGTCACGGTACTGGCGGTGGCCGAGTTGCTGGTGTTTATGGGCGTGGTCGCGCCGGGCTTCAGCTTCAGCAACTTCGCGCTGAATGGCTGGGCCGGCTCGGACAGCTTCAGCAGCGCCTCGATCGCCGGGATTTTCGCCGCGATTCCCTTCGCCATCTGGTTCTTCCTCGCCATCGAGGGCGCGGCCATGGCCGCCGAAGAAGCCAAGGACCCCAAGCGCACCATTCCCAAGGCCTACCTCAGCGGCATTCTGACCCTGGTGTTCCTCGCTCTCGGGGTGATGATCATGGCCGGCGGCGTCGGCGACTGGCGCGAGCTGTCGAACATCAACGATCCGCTGCCGCAGGCGATGAAAGCGGTGGTCGGCGAGAATTCCAGCTGGATGCACATGCTGGTATGGATTGGCCTGTTCGGCCTGGTGGCAAGCTTCCACGGCATCATCCTCGGCTATTCGCGACAGTTCTTCGCCCTCGCCCGCGCCGGCTACCTGCCCAAGGGCCTGGCCAAGCTGAACCGCTTCCAGACTCCGCACCGGGCGATTCTCGCCGGCGGGGTAATCGGCATCGCGGCGATCTACAGCGACGGTCTGGTCAACCTGCAAGGCATGAGCCTGACCGCGGCGATGATCACCATGGCGGTATTCGGCGCCATCGTGATGTACATCATGAGCATGCTCAGCCTGTTCAAGCTGCGCAAAACCGAGCCTGACCTGGAGCGGACCTTCCGCGCGCCCGGCTACCCGATCGTGCCGGGCATCGCCCTGCTGCTGGCGCTGGTCTGCCTGGTGGCGATGATCTGGTTCAATATGCTGATCGCCGTGGTCTTCACCGCCTTCATGGGCCTTGGCTTCATCTACTTCCAACTGACCCACCAACAACGTTCCGACGCCCCGGTCGATGTGATGCTCACCGGCGCCTGAGTGAACCTGCGCCGACCACGGTCGGCGCAGGCTTGATCATTGCAGAATATAACCAGTCAGCCGTTCCAGGAGCCCATGCACATGGCCCGCTTTTCCCACTCCATCGGCGGTGAAACCTACCGCTTCGACAGCCTCAAGGAAGTCATGGCCAAGGCCAGCCCGGCGCGCTCCGGCGACTATCTGGCGGAAGTCGCGGCGCACAGTGATGCCGAACGCGTGGCCGCGCAGATGGCCCTGGCCGATATTCCACTCAAGCACTTTCTCGATGAAGCGCTGATCCCCTACGAAGACGACGAAGTCACCCGTCTGATCATCGACAGTCATGACCGCGACGCCTTCGCCCCCGTCAGCCACCTGACCGTCGGAGGCCTGCGCGACTGGTTGCTCGGCGACCAGGCCGACGAACAGTCGCTGCGCAAACTGGCCCCCGGCCTGACCCCGGAAATGGCCGCCGCGGTGTCGAAGATCATGCGCGTACAGGACCTGATCCTGGTGGCGCAGAAAATTCGCGTGGTTACCCGCTTTCGCAACACCGTCGGCCTGCGCGGGCGCATGTCCACACGCCTGCAGCCGAACCATCCGACCGACGAACCGTCCGGCATCGCCGCGAGCATCCTCGACGGCCTGCTCTACGGCAACGGCGACGCCATGCTCGGGATCAACCCGGCCACCGACAACATCGCCTCGATCTGCGCCCTGCTGGAAATGCTCGACGCGATCATCCAGCGCTATGAAATCCCCACCCAGGCCTGCGTGCTGACCCATGTCACCACCTCGATCGCCGCGATCGAACGCGGCGTGCCGCTGGACCTGGTGTTCCAATCCATCGCCGGCACCGAGGCGGCCAACGCCAGCTTCGGCGTCAGCCTCAAGGTATTGCAGGAAGGTTACGAAGCGGGGCTGTCGCTGAAACGCGGCACCCTGGGCAACAACCTGATGTACTTCGAAACCGGCCAGGGCAGCGCACTATCGGCCAACGCCCACCATGGCCTGGACCAGCAGACCTGCGAAACCCGCGCCTATGCAGTGGCCCGGCATTTCAAGCCGTTCCTGGTGAATACCGTGGTCGGTTTTATCGGCCCCGAGTACCTGTACAACGGCAAGCAGATCATCCGCGCCGGCCTGGAGGACCACTTCTGCGGCAAGCTGCTCGGCCTGCCGATGGGTTGCGACGTGTGCTACACCAACCACGCCGAGGCCGATCAGGACGACATGGACACCCTGCTGACGCTGTTCGGCGTGGCCGGGATCAACTTCATCATGGGCATCCCCGGTTCCGACGACATCATGCTCAACTACCAGACCACCTCGTTCCACGATGCGCTCTACGCGCGCCAGGCGCTGGGTTTGAAGCCCGCACCGGAATTCGAAACCTGGTTGCAGAAGATGGGCATTTTCACCCAGGCCGACGGCCGCGTGCGCTTCGGCGAAAGCCTGCCGCCGGCATTCCGCCAGGCACTGGCGCAGCTGCGCTGAGGAGGCCCCGAACATGTGCGAAAGCAATCCACAAGCCCAGGTCGAGCTCACGACCGAGGAAATCTCCGGCGCCACTGCCAACCCCTGGCAGCACCTGCGCAGCCTGACTCCCGCGCGCATCGCCCTGGGCCGCGCCGGCACCAGCCTGCCGACCAATGCGCTGCTGGATTTCCAGTACGCCCACGCCCAGGCCCGCGACGCCGTACACCTGGCCTTCGACCACCCGGGACTGAGCGCCGCCCTGGCCGAACGCGGACGCGCCAGCCTGGTGCTGCACAGCGCCGCCAGCGACCGCGATACCTACCTGAAACGCCCGGATCTGGGCCGCCGCCTGGACGCCGCCTCGGCGCAGCGGCTGCGCGACTATGCCGAAGCCCATCCGGGCGGCATCGACCTGGCCGTGGTGGTCGCCGACGGCCTCTCGGCACTTGCCGTGCATCGCCATACCCTGCCGTTTCTCGCGCGCATGGAAGAGCTGGCGCGCCTGGAAGGCTGGTCGTTATCGCCGGTGGTGCTGGTGGAGCAGGCGCGGGTCGCGGTGGCCGACGAGGTCGGCGAACTGCTCGGCGCGCGCATGGTGGTGATCCTGATCGGTGAGCGCCCCGGCCTGAGCTCGCCGGACAGCCTCGGCCTGTATTTCACCTACGCGCCCAGGGTCGGCCTGACCGACGCCTACCGCAACTGCATCTCCAACGTGCGCCTGGAGGGTCTCAGCTACGGCATGGCCGCCCATCGCCTGCTCTACCTGATGCGCGAGGCATGCCACCGGAAACTCTCCGGGGTCAACCTGAAAGACGAGGCCACGGTACCCGCGCTGGACGACGAAAGCCCTGCGGAAACCGCCAATTTCCTACTCTATGAGGCCAGGCCCACGGACTAGCAGCCCCTACCGACCAGCGTTTGCCGGCAAACGCTTGTTTGGATTGCGCTTTCCAAAAAGCTGGGGCAGCATCGGGCTCGCTTACTGACCGAGCAAGCCATTTGCCGCAGTACCCCACTCAATTGCCGTATAGAGGTCTCATATGCGCATCGTTCAAGCGACTCTGGAGCACCTGGACCAACTGACGCCCTTGTTCGTCAAATACCGCGAACTGTTCGACCAGTTGCCGTACCCGGAGACCTCGCGCAAGTTCCTGGAAAAACGCATCAGCCGCAAAGAGTCGGTGATCTATCTGGCGATGCCCGACGACGAGGACAAGATTCTCGGCTTCTGCCAGCTGTATCCCAGCTTCTCCTCGCTATCGCTCAAGCGCGTATGGATTCTCAACGACATCTACGTCAGCGAAGACGCGCGCCGCCAACTGGTCGCCGACCGCCTGATCCAGACCGCCAAGCAGATGGCCAAGGAAACCAACGCGGTGCGCCTGCGCGTGGCCTCGAGCATCGACAACGTGGTCGGGCACAAGCTTTACGAGTCCATCGGCTTCGTCGAAGACACCGAATTCAAGAACTTCGTGTTGCCGATCGAGAGCAATTGAGGGTATCCCGGCGGCTCGCGAGCCGCCGGGGAGTATCGCCCTACGGCTTGCGGCTAGCCCTGCAGGCTCAGCCACAAGCCCACGCCCAGCTGTACCATCAATACTCCCAGCAGCGCCCACTGCCAGCTTGGCCGGGCGGCGTCCGAGCGCACTGGCGGATCCGCCTGCAACAGCGGCTGCTGCAGGGCCTGCTGAAACTCCGAAAGCGCCGCGAAACGAGCCTCCTGCTGCGGCGCCAGCGCCCGTGCCAGTACACCGTCCCAACCGGCCGGCAGCCCGGATACGCAACTGCCCAGCGGGACATAACGGCAAGGCGACTCCTGCGCGGCGAGGGCCACCTCCGGCCACTTGCCGCACAGCAGCCAATACACCAGCGCCGCCAGGCCGAATTGATCGGCACGGCCATCCACCGTCGCCTCGAGTGTCCGCAGTTCGGGCGCCAGCACCTGAGCCTCAGGCGGTACCGGCCGCCGCGCCACACCGGGCAATAACGCGGCGAACGTCGGCAGAAACAGCAGCCGCCGCTGGTCATCGAGGAGGATATTCCGCGGATCCAGCAGCAACCCGTGCACACCGCGCCGCTGCAGGGCGCGCACCGCAACTATCATTTGTTCGAGCAGCGCCAGCAGGCTTTGCCCATCCACCGGCCCATGCCTGGCCAGCCAGTCGGGCAGGCTGCTGACCGCAGTCGCCGGCGCCTCGAACAGCAGGAACGCCTGGCGCCGTGGGTGATAGGACGACAGCAGCGACGGCAGGCTCGCCGCCGAACTACGCCGCAAAGCCCATTCGAATTGCCGGAATGTTTCGTCAACGGGCTCCGGCGTCAGCATCAGCAGCGCCTCGCGAGCACACTCGTCGCGCGCGAGGAACACCTGCCCCGCCGGGCCGTAGGGACAGCCCGCCAGCAATGTCCAGCCGTCGACCGCCAGGCCGATTTGCACCGGCAACAGTGCCGCCGGTCGCTCCACGGCAGTTACGCGCCCGGGCTCGGCCAAGGCGCTTGGCAACAGCAACACCGCCGCCCCCGGCGCCTTCAGTAGCGGCGCCAGCACGCCGGGCAACTGCGCCGCATCGAGGCCAGAGCAGGCACTGCGGAACCCATGCAGGTCGGCGACGCCGAGCAAGGCCTGCGGCGCCAGCAACAACGGCTGGCCAGCGCTTAACGGCAGGCTGTGCTGCACCAGCGCCAGTTCTGCCTGCAGGCCCAGCTGCATGTCATCGCGTCCCGCCAGGCTCTGCAGGCTGCCGGCCTGATAGCGCAACAGACCGATCGCCCCGGCCTGGAGAAAATGCGCCTCGTCGCCCTGCACCAACAACAGCCCCGCATCGAATTCACCGGGGCTGCGACCTCGCTGGCGCTGACGAAACAGCTGTTGATTGAGTGCGGCCAGCACCTGACGCGCCGCTTGCGCCTCACTCCAGCCGAGCGGCGTACTGTCGTAGTCGGCGAACAGCGCGTCCAGATAACACTCCAGCGTTCGCACCACATCAGGGCACTGGCGGGCCCACAACAACGCCACCAGCAGCACCGGAGGGCGCCCCTCACGCCCCGCCACCCACATAGCCCGCGCCCTCGCCGCCTGGCTGGGCAGGTCGACACCATGCCCGAGAGCCAGGCTCGTCGCGCACTGCTCCTCGCGTTCTATCGACATCGGCGCCACTCCTGTCAACGGCATCGCCCAGCCCGTTGCAGACTTTGTGCCGGATCGCCGTGGTGCCTGCCGCCTGATCGCGGCTTGTCAGCCGGCCGAGCGCGAGCACGCGGCTGCCGGACGCCGACTTGCCGCTCAACGCCCCGGCGCTTATGGTGAGCCACCGCGTAACCCGGACCCGTAAACCATGTGGCCATTCCGCTCCTGGCGGCGCCAGCGCATCCTCGCCCGCCACCCGATCAGCGCCGATGACTGGCGCATGCTCGACGAACGCCTGCCGATCCTCGATGGCCTCGATCAGGCCGAACGGCAACGCCTGGGCGAACGCGCGGTGTTGTTTCTCGCCGACAAACACCTCACCGCGCTGCCCGGAGTCGACCTGGACCGGAGCGCTCGCCTGCGTCTGGCGATCCAGGCGCAACTGCCGCTGCTGCACCTCGATGAATTGAACTGGTACCAGGGCTTTCATGAAATCGTCCTCTATCCCGACGACTTCATCAGCCCCCAGCGCCATCGCGACGCCAGTGGCGTGGTACATGAATGGGATGGCCAGCACAGCGGCGAGGCCTGGCAGCAGGGCCCGGTGATCCTCGCCTGGCCGGGTGTGGAAAGCAGCGGCAACTGGGACGGCTACAACCTGGTGATCCACGAACTGGCGCACAAGCTGGACATGCTCAACGGCGTCGCCAACGGCCTGCCACCGCTACACGGCGACATGCACATCGAGCAATGGGCCGAGGCCATGCAGCACGCCTATGACCGGCTGAACCGGGAGCTGGACGCCAACCCCCATGCAGCCACCGCGATCGATCCCTATGCCGCGGAAAACCCGGCGGAATTCTTCGCAGTGACCAGCGAATATTTTTTCACCGCGCCCGATCTGCTCGCAGCCGCCTTCCCCGCAGTCTATCGGCAACTGCAATTGTTCTATCGCCAGGATCCACTGACGCGCCTAAGGTGTGTGCAAACGCCGCTCGACCAAGCGCCTCAACCCGAAAAGACCTGACGATCACGACCAAAGGCTAGGTATCTCGGCATGGTAACGCGCCTGGAATATGCCTATAATCGCGCCACTTTTTTTGGCCCACCCCGGGAGCGAACCCATGAGCTACAGCAAGATTCCAGCGGGTAAAGACCTGCCGAACGACATCTACGTCGCCATCGAAATCCCGGCCAACCACGCGCCGATCAAGTACGAAATCGACCATGACAGCGACTGCCTGATGGTCGACCGCTTCATGGCCACGCCGATGTTCTACCCGGCCAACTACGGCTTCATCCCGCACACCCTGGCCGACGACGGCGACCCCCTCGACGTGCTGGTCGTGACCCCGTATCCGGTAGCACCAGGCTCGGTGATCCGCGCCCGCCCGGTCGGCGTCCTGCACATGACCGACGAAGCCGGCGGCGACGCCAAGCTGATCGCCGTACCGCACGACAAGCTCAGCCAGCTGTACGTGGACATCAAGGAATACACCGACCTGCCTGCCCTGCTGCTCGAGCAGATCAAGCACTTCTTCGAGAACTACAAGGATCTCGAAAAAGGCAAATGGGTCAAGGTAGAAGGCTGGGGCAACGCCGACGCGGCCCGCGCCGAAATCACCAAGGCAGTGGCGGCTTACCAAAAATAAGCCGACACCACCCCCTGAAAACCGGCCACAAGCCGGTTTTTTTATGCCTGCGAAAAAGACCGCCCTCGAGGAATCGCTCAAACTTCAGCGCACCGGCCCACCCGCCCCATTGAACGGACCTTCAACAGCAGCGGACTCGTGGCCCGGTAATCATCCAGCGGCATCTCCGCCGAATGGCGATGGCGGCCGCTATGCTCAATGCCATAATGCCGACGACAACCGCCTACGCACATTCGGATTGCGCGTTGTTGAGGGTGAGAGGGACTGCCATGCGCCTTGATTCCATAGCTCGTATGCTGATCGCCAGCCTGCTCGGGCTGTTGCTTGCGACTAGTGCCTACAGTCAATCGCCAGGTCCGACCGAAGGCCCGCCGGTGCAGCCGGGCAAACGGGTGCTGTTCCTCGCCTCCGACTTCCGCAACGGCGGCGTGGCCGGGGTATACCGCAGCTTCGAGCGAGCGGCCAGGCTGGTTGGCTGGAAGGTGCGGGGCCTCGATGGACACGGCGATGCCAACGAATTGCTGCGGATAGCCGAGCAGGCGCTACAAGAGGCCCCCGATGGCGTGGTGCTCGGCGGGTTCGGGACCGACTTGCTGGGCGGCCTCCCCGCCTTGTTCCAGCAACGGGCTATTCCTCTGGTCGGCTGGCACGCCGGGGACAAGCCTGGGCCGAGCCAATGGTTGTTCAGCAATGTCACCACCGACCCGCTGGTGGTGGCGGATATGGCCGCCGCACTGGTAACCCGCGACGGCGAGGCCGGCGTGGTGATCTTCAGCGACGACCAGTTCGCCATCGCCAACGCCAAGGCCCGGCGCATGGCCGAACGCGTTGCCGCCTGCCCGACCTGTCGCGTACTGAGCGTGGAAAACCTGCCCATTTCCCGAGCCTCGACAGACATGGCCGAGCGGGTCAGGCAGCTCCAGCAGCGCTTCGGCGCGGCCTGGACCCATACCCTGGCGATCAACGATGTGTATTTCGACCATATCAACCTGCCCCTGGCCCGGCTCGGGCGCAAGGACATCCGCCACATCTCGGCTGGCGATGGCTCGGCCAAGGCGCTGGGGCGCATCCATTCGGGACTGTCCCAACAGATCGCCACCATCGCCGAACCGCTCGGTGCCCACGGCTGGCAACTGGTCGACGAACTGAACCGCGCCTTCGCCGGCCAACCGGACAGCGGCTACGTCGCCCAACCGCTGCTGATCACCACCGAAGTCTTGCGCAAGAGCGAGAGCATCACCATCGAACTGGACACCCGCTATGAGGATGCCTATCTGCGCCTGTGGCGGCCGAACTGAGCTGGCGCAGCAATGGGTGATGAGAGCGATAGAGGCGCAGGAAGCTGTCCGGAATAGCACGCCGGTTGCGCGCCCTCTGCAATGGCTATGGCAAATGTCTTACAGGAATCACCGACGTTCCGCTCTTTTGCCGACCGAGCCGAATGCTTAATCTACGTCCATCCACTGCAGCGCAGGACGCGCTCAGGATCAGGGACGATCGATCATAGCCAGGACGGTTGCCAACAGGATGTTGGGATGATCAGGAAAAAACCCGCTTCGGCGGGTTTTTTGTTGCCTGCGAAATGGCTTGGGGCAAGCTTGGGGGGATCAAAGGCAGCCCCGAAGGCTGCTTCGCTGCGGAGTCGAGCCTCCGACCACAGGCGGACCGCCCACACCCTATCAGTCGATACGGGCATGGGCGGGGCGCAGCGTGCGACTTCAGGACGACAAGTACGACGAGCGGGTCAGCCCCAGGCGCAGCGCGTCGAGGAACTGGGTGCGTTCGCGGGCGCTGATACGGGCGCTGGCGACTTTGTCGCGGTAGTGGGTCATCAACTCCTCGGGCGACAGGTGCACATAGCGCAGCATGTCTTCGATGGTGTCGTGGGTTTCGATGCCGGCGTGGTACACGCTGCCATTGGGGTTCTGGTAGATGTTCACCGAGTCGGTGTCACCGAACAGGTTGTGCATGTCGCCGAGGATTTCCTGGTAGGCGCCGACCAGGAAGATGCCCAGCAGGTAGTCCTCGCCCTCGCGCACTTCGTGCACCGGCAGGCTGGTTTCGATGCTCTGCTCGTCGACGTACTGGCGGATCTTGCCGTCGGAGTCGCAGGTCAGGTCCTGCAATACGGCGCGGCGCAGCGGCTCTTCGTCGAGGCGATTGAGCGGCAGGATCGGCAGCACCTGGCCGATGGCCCAGGTGTCCGGCAGGCTCTGGAACACCGAGAAGTTGCAGATGTATTTGTCGGCGAGCTTGTCGTTGAGTTCGTCGAGCACCTGGCGGTGCGAACGCTGACGGGCCTTGAGCGAATCGTGCAGGCGCCGGCACACGGCGAAGTAGCACTGCTCGGCCAGGGCCTTGTCGGTCAGGCTGATCTTGCCGTCGGCGTACTGGCTGGCCACGTCGCTCATGTAGTGGGTGGCGCGCCAGTAGGTTTCGGTGACCATCTCGATATCGGTCGGGCCGAGCAGCTCGACCAGATAACGCACGGTTTCCGGCAGGCTGGCGACGTCCTCGATATCCGGAATCTCGTCGTTGTGCTTTTCCACATCGGTGACCTGCACCACCAGCACGGCGTGATGCGCGGTCAGCGAGCGGCCGCTTTCCGAGAAGATGTGCGGGTGCGGTAGCTCCTGGGCGTCGCAGAACTCCTTGAGCATGCCCACGACCACGCCGGCGTAATCGTCCATGTCGTAGTTGATCGAGCTGGCGTTGCGCGAGTGGGTGCCGTCGTAATCCACGCCGAGGCCACCGCCGACGTCGATATGGTCGACCGGCAGGCCGAGGCCGCGCAGCTCGCCGTAATAGCGGATGGCTTCCTTGAAGCCGTGCTGGTAGTCGGCCAGGTTGGCGATCTGCGAGCCCATATGGAAGTGCAGCAGGCGGATACCCTGGTCCAGCTTGGCCTCGCGGAAGCGTTCGACCACCGACAGCAGTTGCGCTGCGGACAAGCCGAACTTGGACTTCTCGCCGCCGGTGTCCGCCCACTTGCTCGAAGCCAGGGAGGACAGGCGCACGCGCAGGCCGATCTGCGGGGCGACCCTGAGTTCGGCCGCCTCCTCGATCACCAGCTGCACTTCGGATTCTTTCTCGATCACGATAAACACGTTGTGCCCGAGCTTCTGCCCCATCAGCGCCAGCTTGATGAATTCGCGGTCCTTGTAACCGTTGCAGACGATGGTGCCGCCCTTCGGTGCCAGGGCCAACACGGCCAGCAGCTCCGGCTTGGAGCCGGCTTCCAGGCCAATGGAGACGTTTTCCGTGGCGATGATGTTCTCGATCACCGCCTCCTGCTGGTTGACCTTGATCGGGTAGAGCGCGGTGTATTCGCTCTGGTATTCCAGGCGCGCGATATTGGCGTCGAATGCACCGGTCAGGCGGCGCACGCGGTCCTGCAGAATGTCCGGAAAGCGCACCAGCAGCGGCAGGCTGAGGCCACTCGAACGCAGCTCTTCGACCTCTTCGTACAGGTCGATGGGCTTACTGTCCGGCCCGTTCGGACGTACCTCGACGCGGCCTTTGTCATTGATCGCGAAATAACCCGCGCCCCAATGGCGAATGCCGTAAACGCTGCGGCTATCCGCAACTGTCCACTGGCTGCCGTCATCTTTGCGTGTACGTCTTACGGCCATCGGTGTCTCCCTTACTGGCGATTGATGCCCCGGCAGAGCCTGGGCGGGTACGGATTAAAAAATCGGAAATGAGCCGAATGCGGCGATGCTTCAAAGACCGCCGCGATTAGGAAACCTTAGATCAGCAGAGCGACTAGCCGCCGGATTTCTTGGCCTTGAAGCCGCGCTTGCTCAATTCCTCGAGCAACAATGCGACGTGATCGCCCTGAATTTCGATCACCCCGTCCTTCAGCGCGCCGCCGCAGCCGCAGCGTTTCTTCAGCGCGCTGGCCAGCTCCTTGAGCGGCTCTTCGGCCAAAGGCACGCCGCTGATGGTGGTAACCGTCTTGCCGCCGCGGCCTTTGCTTTCGCGGCGCACGCGGGCGATGCCATCACCTTCGGGGATCAGGGTTTTCTTGCAGATACAGGCGTCCACCGGCTGAGCGCAATCAGGGCAATGCCGACCGCTGTCAGTGGAATACACCAAACCGCCGAGGGCGGCTAATGAGGAAGCTTTCTTGACCACCGGTTTGTCCTCGAAGGGGTCAGGATAGCGACTGGCCGACGCGAGTCGACCGCGGAGCCCCACTCTGGCAGGGGCAGCGCACCCGCACACATGGGCGCGGGTTTGAAGGCCGCGCAGTGTAACGGCAAAGTGCCCGGATGCTAAGGGCAAATTGCGCCATTAGTCGCCGATTTGCCGAGCTTTTTTGCCGGTAGGTCAGCGCTGCGCCGGTAGACGGACTTATGGCTTAAAGATCGTGTTGGCTTTCAGGTAAACTGCGGCATCTTTTGCACCTATAACGATCAGCCTGATGCCGACGACCTTTCACGAGATCCCCCGCGAACGCCCGCTGACGCCATTGCTCGACCGCGCCAACACGCCGGACGAGCTGCGCCGCCTGGGCGAGGCCGAGCTGGAAACCCTGGCCGACGAACTGCGCCAGTACCTGCTGTACACGGTTGGGCAAACCGGCGGGCACTTCGGCGCGGGCCTTGGCGTGATCGAGCTGACCGTGGCCCTGCACTATGTGCTGGACACCCCGGACGACCGCCTGGTGTGGGATGTCGGCCACCAGGCCTATCCACACAAGATCCTCACCGGCCGCCGCGAGAAAATGGGCAGCCTGCGCCAGAAGGACGGCATCGCCGCCTTCCCCCGGCGTAGCGAGAGCGAATACGACACCTTCGGCGTCGGCCATTCCAGCACCAGCATCAGCGCGGCCCTCGGCATGGCCTGTGCCGCCCGTTTGCAGGGCAGCAAGCGCAAGGCGGTGGCGGTGATCGGCGACGGTGCACTGACCGCCGGCATGGCTTTCGAGGCGCTCAACCACGCCTCGGACATCAACGCCAACATGCTGGTGATCCTCAACGACAACGACATGTCGATCTCCAAGAACGTCGGCGGCCTGTCCAACTACCTGGCCAAGATCCTCTCCAGCCGCACCTACGCGAGCATGCGCGAGGGCAGCAAAAAGGTACTGTCGCGCCTGCCCGGCGCCTGGGAAATCGCCCGCAAGACCGAAGAGCACGCCAAGGGCATGCTGGTCCCCGGCACCCTGTTCGAGGAACTCGGCTGGAATTACATCGGCCCGATCGACGGCCACGATCTGCCCACGCTGCTGGCCACCTTGCGCAACATGCGTGACCTCGACGGCCCACAGTTCCTCCACGTGGTCACCAAGAAGGGTAAGGGCTTCGCCCCTGCCGAAGTCGACCCGATCGGCTACCACGCGATCACCAAGCTCGAACCGATCAAGGCGCCCTCCGCTCCGCTGGTGACCCAGCCGCAAGCCAGCGGCCCCAAGTACTCCAGCGTCTTCGGCCAATGGTTGTGCGACATGGCCGCGGCCGACCCGCGCCTGGTCGGCATCACCCCGGCAATGAAGGAGGGCTCGGACCTTGTGGCGTTCAGCGAGCGCTACCCGCAGCGTTATTTCGACGTAGCGATCGCCGAACAACACGCGGTGACCCTGGCGGCCGGCATGGCCTGCGATGGGGTCAAGCCGGTGGTGGCGATCTATTCGACGTTTTTGCAACGCGCTTACGACCAACTGATTCATGACGTCGCGGTGCAGCATCTCGATGTGCTGTTCGCCATTGATCGCGCCGGCCTGGTCGGCGAAGACGGCCCGACCCATGCCGGCAGCTTCGATTTGTCCTACCTGCGCTGCATCCCCGGCATGCTGGTGATGACCCCGAGCGACGAGAACGAACTGCGCCGCATGCTCACCACCGGCCACCTGTTCGACGGTCCGGCAGCGGTACGTTATCCGCGCGGCAGCGGCCCGAACGCACCTATCGATGCGGATCTGCAACCCCTGGAAATCGGCAAGGGCCTGATCCGCCGCCAAGGCCGCGGCGTCGCGCTGCTGGTATTCGGCGTGCAGCTGCGTGAAGCGCTGAAGGTCGGGCAAACCCTGGATGCCACAGTGGTCGACATGCGTTTCGTCAAACCCCTCGACGAAGCCCTGGTCCGCGAGCTGGCCGCCGAGCACGACCTGCTGGTGACCATCGAGGAAAACAGCATCATGGGCGGCGCCGGCAGCGCCGTCAGCGAACTCCTCGCCCGCGAACAGATCGTCAAGCCGATGCTCCACCTTGGCCTGCCGGACTATTACGTCGAACACGCCAAACCGGCACAGATGCTCGCCGAATGCGGCCTCGACGAAGCGGGTATCGAAGCGGCCGTACGCGAGCGCCTCAATGCACTGAAGAGCGGCGCCGCAATCCAGGGCCAGAGCGCCAGCCAGGCGGTATTAACCACCAAGTAGCAGACACGCGACCACCGCCAGTCGCTGTCGATTATGGGTTCGTCGAGCGCTCTGATAGAGTGCGCGACGTTTTTCGTATTCGAGGTCGCTGAATGCCTTCGGGCTCAGCGTGAAAAGGGAAGCAGGTGCGCCGCTATCGTCGATAGCCGCAAGGCCTGCGCTGCCCCCGCAACGGTAACCGACAGCGCGCGAGCGCAGTCTTTCTCGATAACCACTGGGTAAACCCGGGAAGGTGAGAAAGATCGTCGGCAGCCCGGAGACCTGCCTCGGTACAAGCTGACCGACTGGTGTTGCGGAGGGCATCACCGTCAAGCGCTGGCTAATGCCTCCTTGTCCGGTGCTTGTCCCTGCCCTCCTCAAAAGTATTTCTGTCTTTTGAGGATTTATCGATGAAGCTTTCCCCCATTGCGCTGGCTGTGGCCTTGGCGCCCAGCCTCGGCCTGGCAGCTGACAGCGAACCCTACCGGGCGCCGCCGCTGGTAATTACCCGCGCCACCCCGCTGCAAACTCCGGCGCCGGCCAGCGTGGCGGTGATCGAGCGCAAACAGATCGAAGCCAGCGCGGCCAGCAATCTGGTGGAAGTCTTGCGCGGCCAGGCCGGCCTGCAGATCCAGGACACCCTCGGAGATGGCAGCCGGGTAGCCCTTAGCCTACGCGGCTTCGGCGCCAACGCAGCGAATAACACCCTGATATTGGTCGATGGTCGCCGGTTGAATAATCCGAGCCAGGAAAGCGCCGACCTCAACAGCGTGCCGCTGAGCAATATCGAACGCATCGAAATCATCCGCGGCGCTGGCAGCGTGCTCTATGGTGACCAGGCGGTTGGCGGGGTGGTCAATATCATTACCCGGCGTCCCAGCGAGAATGAGGCCTATCTCGAAACCAGCCGCGGCAGTCATGATCTGGAAGCCTACCGAGGCCACGCTTTCGCGCAGCTGGGCGGTGGATTTTCGCTATACGGCAGTGGCGAAGCGCGTCATGCCGATGGCTATCGCGATAACAACAATGCGAGCTACAGCAACCTGTTCAGCCGCCTGCGTTATGACCACAGCTCCGGCTGGCTGCTGTACGAGTATCAAACCATCGACGACGAGCTACGGCTGCCCGGCGCACTCAGCGAGGCCCAGCGCCGTGCTGATCGCAAGGCGACCGTCAAGCCGCTGGACTTCAACGACAGCAAGACCGAAGTCAACCGCTTTGCGCTCCAGCAATCGCTGAGCGAGCATTGGACGGCGAATTTCGACTACAGCTATCGCGACAGCGATGCGGTGGCCTACCTGTCCCAGCCCCTCACCCAGGACACCCGCGTCGAAACCTTCAGCCCGCGCCTGACCGCTCACTGGGACAGCGCGCTGGGACGCAGCGAATGGTTGCTCGGGCATGACCATGTCACCAGTGATTATCAACGGATTTCCGGCTTCGGCGCCATATTGCTGCGCCAGACCCAGCGTGATTGGTACAGCCAGCTCAGCCAACCGCTGGGCCATGGTCTCGACCTCACGCTCGGCTATCGCACCAGCGAGGCGGAGGACCGCATACACAGTGCAGGCCTCTCGCAAACCGACCGGGAAGACAGCACCAGCATCGGCCTCAGCTGGCGCGCCAACCGACAGCTACGGCTGTTTCTCAAACGCGAAGATGTGTTGCGCTTCGCCAACGTCGACGACAACGGTTACACCATCCCCGGCACCAACTTCCTCAAGCCACAGACCGGCCTGTCCTGGGAGAGCGGAGTCGAGTGGCAGGACAGCATCCAACGCTACCAACTGAGCCTGTATCAGCTCGATCTGCAGAACGAAATCGCCTATGACAGCACCGCGCCCGGCCCGGACGCGGCTTTTGGTTTCCCCGGCGCCAACGTCAATCTCGACGATACCCGGCGCAGGGGCGTGCTGCTTGAGGCACAACGGCAACTCACCGAGCGCTTGCAGCTCACCGGGCAATACAGCTTTACCGACGCCGAATATCGCTCCGGCAGTTTCAGAGGCAACGACGTACCCGGGGTTGCCCGACACACGGCCGGCTTGAACGCCAGCTATCGGTTGCTGGACGGCCTTCTCGCCTATCTGGAGGCCAACTACACCGGGCCGCGCTATCTGTTCAGCGACGATGGCCATACCCAGCCGCGCGAAGGTGGCTATACGGTGTTCAACCTCGGTTTGAGCTACGACTACCAGCATTTCACTACCAAACTGCGCGTCAACAACCTGACCGGCAAACGCTATGACAGCTTCGCCACCTACTCGACCTGGACACCGGGCAACAAAGGACTCTACGCAGCCCCCGAGGAAGAAGTGCAGCTGAGCGTCGGCTACCGCTTCTGAGCAACGTCCGGTCGTATAAAACGTAGCCCGGATGCAATCCGGGGAAATCTGTCACCTGTCGACTTTCCCCCGGATTTCATCCGGTTACAAAGCGCGCTGGTGGGGAGGACATGGCGCAGCCTTGTCCGCCCTACGAGGCCGTAGACCTTGTACATGAACATGGGGTCTACAAAGCGGACGCATTCGCTGCGCTTGAATGGTTTTTGTAGGAACCGCCAATTGGTGTGTCCGGCGTTAGATCGCCCCGGATTGCATCCGGGCTACGGTTCTAGCAAGCGGTGTTTCACCCCGTTTCAACGCGCCTTGGCCAGCTGTTCGCACAGCTGTTCGGTGGCATTCAGCATCTGGAAGCTCGGGCGCTCCAATCCGCTGTCCGGCACCTGCCAGAGCTGCGCACGGGTTACCGCGGCGAGTTGCGGCCAGCGCCGCCAGGCGTCGAGCTGCGCGGTGCTATTGGCCAGGATCACCTCGGGATTGCGCTGCAGTACCGCCTCGACGCTGACCTGCGGCGCTGGCAGCGCGAGATCGGCGAAGACGTTTTCGCCACCGCACACGCCCAAGGCATCGCTGATGATCTGTCGCCCGCCGATGGTGTACAGCGGCTTGTCCCAGACCTGATAGAACACCCGCAACGGCCGTTCGCGGCGATAACGGCCGCGCAGCTCGGCGAGTCGCGCGTTGAAGCGCTGCTGCAGACGCAGGCCCTGTTCGCCGCGGCCAAGACGCGCGCCAATTTCGCCGAACTGGTCAGCCAGGTGCGCCAGGTCGCGCGGTTCGACAATCGCCATCGGAATGCCAAAGCGCTGCAGCTGTTCGCGCTGGGCCCGGCTGATGCTGTCTGGCCAGAGCAGGATCAGATCGGGTTGCAATTGCAGCAAACCTTCGAGTTCCAGCTGGCCATAGCGCCCAACCGAGGGCAGATGGGCCAGAGCCGACGGCCGCTCACCGCCATCCAGCACCCCGACCAACAGGTCGGCGGCGCCCAGTTCCAGCACGATTTCACTCAAGGAGGGCGCCAGGCTGACCACCCGCTCTGCCGCCACTACTGGCCACGCCAGCAACCCGAGCAGACAGACGAGCAGGCGCATCAGCCGAGTTGGCGCGGAATACGGTACAGGTAGAGTTGCACCACGCTGAATAGCGCCAGCAACACCAGCGGAATGGCTTCGAGGCCAGTGAATACCGCGATGCCGGCGATCCACGCGGGCAGGCCGGCGCCAAGAAAGGCCAGACGCCGACAACGCGCCAGTTCCAGCCATGCGGCGGGTTCCGCGTCGGTGTCGAGGGCTTTTTCGGTGGCTATCAGGGCGCGCTTGTAGGCGCCGAACAGCGGCAAGCTGACGAACATCGAGGCCAGCCCGACGATAAACAGCGGCATGGCCAGCACGCCTGGGCGCAGCCCCTCGCCGAACAGCAGATTGAGCAGCAACACCGGCGCCAGGGTATACGCCAGCTGTCGCCACCAGGCCCATGCCAGGCGCTGGCGCACTTCGCTGCGGGTCACAGGCTTTCCTCGACCTCGCCCTGATGCAGGCTGCCGAGCATATGGCCGAGCTTGCCGGCCTTGGTCGCGAGGTATTTCTTGTTGTGCGGGTTATGCAGGATCTGCAGCGGCACACGGGTGGCGACGTTAATGCCCATATCGCCCAAGGCTTTGACCTTGCGCGGGTTGTTGGTCATCAGCTTGAGCGCCTTGATGCCCAGGTGTTCGAGCATCGGCAGGCAGATCGCGTAGTCGCGCTGATCGGCACCGAAGCCCAAGCGCTCGTTGGCCTCCACGGTATCGGCGCCGCCGTCCTGCAGCTCGTAGGCGCGGATCTTGTTCAGCAGGCCGATACCGCGACCTTCCTGACGCAAATACAGCAGCACGCCGCGGCCTTCATTGGCAATCGCGCGCAACGCGGCCTCGAGCTGAAAGCCGCAGTCGCAACGCAGGCTGAACAAGGCATCGCCGGTCAGGCACTCGGAATGCAAACGACCCAGCACGGGCGCGCCGTCGGCTACATCGCCAAAGGTCAAGGCTACGTGTTCTTTACCCGAGGCCGTTTCGAGAAAGCCATGCATGGTGAACACGCCGAAAGGCGTAGGCAGCTGGGAGGCGGCGACGAACACGACAGGCACCGGATGCTCCTAATAAAAAGGCGGAAATCGCGAGGACGGCATTGTAACAGCAGGCCCCACTGACCGGTCAGCCTGAATTACCGATGATAAGGATCGAGCCGCAAGTCGATTTTTCGCGGAGGGCTTGCCGCTGCCCCTAACAGGCCGTTGAAAAACGTAGGCGAGGCAGGCAAGACAATACCGATGGCGGCCCCGCAAAAACAGGCGAGGAAGCGGACTGGGCTCGCACGCGAGTGTACTTTTGTACATGAGCATTCCGAGACGCCGAGTCCCGGCCTGTTTTTAACGCAGTATTGCCAACGCAGGTAGTTTTTCAACAGCCTGCTAATACTTTGACTCCAACACTAGGACATCCTGCTCGACCTTCCAGCCGACCCGGCTGAGGAAGCTCATGCCCAGCAGCGCTTCGGTCGGCGCACCGCCCTCCAGCACCACGGCATCGACCCCGAGCACTTCGAGGGCGCCCACTTTGACGCTGTTGAGATTGACCCGCCAACCACGGGCCGTGCCACTGGCGGTGCTGACCTGCAAGGGTCGCCCGACCACCCGATAGTCGATGCCCAGACGACGCGCCTGGCCTTCGTTGAGGGCGATCGAGGTGGCGCCGGTGTCGACCAGGAACTGCACAGGATGGCCATCCACCGAGCCGGCGACCCAATAGTGCCCGCCAGTCCCCTTGGCAATGCTCAGGCGCGCCGACTGGGAGGCCTCGGCAAAGCCGTTGCTGTATTCCCGACTGAGGCTGTAACTGCGTTCCACGCCATCGACCCGCAGTACCGCGCCGTGGCTGTCGGCGCTGACCACCACCACCCCGCCCGGCCCGGTCTGCCCGACCTTCACCAACTTGCGCTGGCCATCGATATTGAGCACCGCGGCGCCGGGAAACAGGCCGACGACCAATACCTGGGGCGCAGCCGAGAGCAGACCCGACACGGCCAGCAATACGCCACAGCAGACAATCTTCATCCAGTGAGTCAAAGCACTCGTTCCTAATCGAAGGGATAGGGTTGCTGCCAGCGCTCGAACAACGGGCGCAAGCTACCACGGGTGACCAATGCTTCCATGCGCTGATCGTACAATCGCGCCAGCTCGCGGCCGCGCGGGCTGGCGGTAAAGCCCAGATAGACCGGCAAATGGGTCAGTTCGGTTACCCGATAGTGCGACGGGTCGGCAGCCTCGCCCAGCACCTCCTCGACCTCGCTACTGGCGTCGATGTAAAAATCCGCGCGTCCGTGGTTGAGCATATCGAGCACGTTATCGCGTCGCAGGACTTCTCCATAATCGTGCAAACCCGGCAGATAACGCTGGTACTCGTAACCGCGCATCCAGACCAGCCGGAATCTGCCCAGGTTAGCCAGGCTCGGCATCGGCTGGGTGTTCAAGCCCAGCGCACTGATTCGATCGGTGTCGTAGTGCCAATGCGGATAATGCACGCGCTCATCCACCTCATCGAGATAGGACCCGACCCAGGCATCGGCCTCGCCGCGCTGCACCAGGCCAATGGAGCGGGTATAGGGCACGCTCTGAATAACCACCTTGACGCCCGCCGGCTCGAATACCTGCCGCAGGATGTCCCATGCCAGGCCTGTACCATCGGCGTTGGTGTAGTCCTCCCAGACTTCGCTCGCCAGACGAATCGTCGGCTGCGTTGCCGGCGCATCGCCCGCCTGCGCGCTCACGGCACAGAAGACACCCAGCAGTGCCGCGAACCACCACCCAGCCATAGCCGACTCCTGCAATCTAGAGCACCAAGGCGGCGACCCCGTTGCCCCAGCACCAGATCACGCCCTGCATGGCCAACCAGGCGAATACACCGGCCAACACATCGTCGAGCATGATGCCGAAACCGCCATGAACGTGGCGGTCGATCCAGCTGATCGGCCACGGTTTGATCACGTCGAACAGGCGGAACATTAAAAAGCCTAGCAGTAACCAGCCCCAGCCGTCCGGCACCAGCCACAGGGTGATCCACATGCCGACCATTTCATCCCAGACAATGCCTTCGTGGTCGTGCACGCGCAGATCGTCGGCGACCTTGCCGCACAGCCATACGCCGAACAGCATGGTGATCCCGAGCATCAACCAGTAGCCCCAGTCGGGCAGGGTCTGCCACAGCGGCACGAACGGCAGCGCGACCAGCGAGCCCCAGGTGCCGGGGGCTTTCGGCAGCGTGCCGGAGCCGAAGCCGAAGGCGACGAAATGCCAGGGATTGCGCCATACCGATGGCGGGACGAATTCGGCCGGTACTTGATTGGGATGATCAGTCACTTGAATTTCCAAAATGTTGGTAGCCGCCACGGGGTTGCTGGATATCGACACCTGTAGCGTCGAGCAATTGCACTCCCTCACCCGCGGCGACGCAACCAATCACGCGAACCGGCCAACCCGCCTGCTGCAAGCCGAGCAGCTGCGCAGGCGGCAGGGTGAAGGCCAAGACATAATCGTCGCCGCCGCTCAATGCATGACGCTCGGCGTCGGCTCGTCCAGCGCTGGCCAGCAGCGCGGCGGAAAGCGGCAGGCGCGCCAGCTCGATACGCAGCGCACAAGCGGAAGCAGCGGCGATATGGCCGCAATCGGCGAGCAGGCCATCGGAAATATCCAGCGCCGCCGTGGCCTTGCCGCGCAGAGCCACGCCCAGCTGCAGCTGCGGTTGTGGTGTCCAGTAACGCGCCAGCAAGGGCTCGGCTATGGCGTCCGGCAGTTGGCACTGCCCCAGCACCAGCGGCAATGCACCAGCGGCGTCGCCCAGTTCGCCGCCGACACAGAGCAGATCGCCGACTTGCGCGCCGGACCGGGTCAGCGCCTGGCCCCGCGGCACCCGACCGAAGACCGTGAGGGTCAGGGTCAAGGGGCCGCGGGTGGTGTCGCCGCCGATCAAACGCAGGGCGCATTGCTGCGCCATGCGATCCAGGCCGGCGGCAAAGGCTTGCAGCCAGTCGGGTTCGGCATTAGGCAGGGTCAGGGCGAGGGTAAAACCGATGGGCGTCGCGCCCATGGCGGCCAGATCGCTGGCGGAAACCGCCAGGGCGCGCTGGGCGAGCAGGAACGGATCGGCTCCGACGGGGAAATGCACAGCCTCCACCAGGGTGTCGGTGGAGATCGCCAACTGTTCGCCCGCCGGCAGCTCGAGCAAGGCGCAGTCGTCGCCGATACCCAGGGCCACGCCTTCGCCGGCCCGCGCGCAGGACGCGGCGGCGAAGTAATGACGGATCAGCTCGAACTCACCCAAGAGAAACGACGACCCATGACAAGGCGTTGCGGCTATGGCTGCCCATGGCGATTAGCGCTTGTTGGCGCGAACTTCATCGGCCCGCAACCTCGGCGCCAGCTTGTCCAGCACACCGTTGACGAACTTGTGCCCGTCGGTGGCGCCGAACACCTTGGCCAGCTCGATCCCCTCGTTGATCACCACGCGATAAGGGATATCGATACGGTTGCGCAGCTCGTAGGTGGACAGGCGCAGAATCGCCAGCTCGACCGGGTCGATCTCGTTGATCGGCCGATCGAGTAAGGGT
Organism: uncultured Pseudomonas sp.; assembly: GCF_946885955.1. The sequence goes on along the minus strand of NZ_CAMPHI010000013.1, from coordinate 48,246 downwards.
TCGAAGGCACCGTCGATCTCGGTCTTCTGCCGCGGCACGCCGTGCAGGATTTCATGGAAGTAGGCGCCATCGACCGCGGCGAAGTCGTTATCGACGCGGAACTGCGCTTCGATCTCGTTCAATGCCTGGCCGGCCATGTGCCAGGAATACAACGCCTGCATGGCCAGGGAGCGCGCCTGACGGCGCGCGAGCGTTTTCGCGCTGGGGCCTTTCGGCGCCTGCGGCTTAGCGTCGTTCTGGCTCACTTGGCCTCCAACTGCGCCAGCAGGCTGACCATTTCCAGGGCGGACAGCGCAGCTTCGGCGCCCTTGTTGCCGGCCTTGGTGCCGGAGCGCTCGATGGCTTGCTCGATGGAGTCCACGGTCAGCACGCCGAAGGCCACCGGTACGCCGAACTCCATGGACACCTGGGCCAGGCCCTTGGTGCATTCGCCGGCAACGTATTCGAAATGCGGGGTACCGCCACGAATCACCGCGCCAAGGGCGATGATTGCGCTGAACTCGCTACGCTGAGCGACTTTCTGCGCCACCAGCGGAATTTCGAAGGCACCCGGCGCGCGGATGATGGTGATGTCGTCTTCGCTCACGCCATGACGCACCAGGGCATCGACGGCGCCGCTTACCAGGCTTTCGACGACGAAGCTGTTAAAGCGGCCAACCACCAGGGCGAAGCGGCCCTTGGGAGCGATAAAGGTACCTTCGATGGTTTTCAGGGTCATAACGTGTTCTCACAGTGTTTAAAGAGCCAGGGCGCACAGCGGCGCGCCCTGAAAATAAAATCGTCCGCAACGCTTGCGGCTGTATTGAAGCGGCAGCCCCTCGTCGGGCACCGGCACCACCTGCTCATGCAGAGCAGGCGGTAGCCGTCGGCCGCTTATTCGGAGGGCAGGTATTCTACAACCTCCAGGTCGAAACCGGATATCGCGTTGAACTTCATCGGCGAGCTCATCAGGCGCATCTTGCGCACGCCGAGGTCACGGAGAATCTGCGAACCGGCGCCGACGGTGCTGTAGGTGGTCGGGTTGACCGCCTTCGACTCGTGGCCCAATTGCCGCTCCAGGTGCGCGAGCAGATCGGGGCCGGTCAAGGGGTTGCCGAGCAGCAACACCACGCCGCTGCCATCTTTGGCCACTTGCGCCATGGCCGCACGCAGGCTCCAACGGCCCGGCTGGTTGACCATGAACAGGTCGCGCAACGGGTCCATGTTGTGCACCCGCACCAGGGTCGGCTCTTCGGCGCAGATGGTGCCCAGGGTCAGCGCCATGTGCACATCGTTCTCCACCGAATCGCGGTAGGTCACCAGGTTGAACTGGCCCAACTCGCTGTCCAGGATCTGCTCGCTGACGCGCTCGACCGTGCGCTCGTGGATCAGCCGGTAGTGGATCAGGTCGGCGATGGTGCCGATCTTGATGTCGTGGGCCTTGGCGAACTCTTCCAACTCGGGGCGACGGGCCATGGTGCCGTCGTCATTCATGATTTCGCAGATCACCCCGCTCGGCTCGAAGCCGCCCATGCGCGCCAGGTCGCAGGCCGCTTCGGTGTGGCCGGCACGCGCCAGCACGCCGCCCGGCTGGGCCATCAGCGGGAAGATATGGCCGGGGCTGACGATATCCTCGGCCTTGGCGCTTTTCGAGGCGGCGGCCTGCACGGTGCGCGCGCGATCGGCGGCGGAGATACCGGTGGTGACGCCTTCGGCGGCCTCGATCGAGACGGTGAACTTGGTGCCGAAACCGGAACCGTTGCGCGGCGCCATCAACGGCAGCTTGAGGGTTTCGCAGCGTTCGCGGGTCATCGGCATGCAGATCAGGCCACGGGCGAAGCGCGCCATGAAGTTGATGTGTTCGGCCTTGACGCACTCGGAGGCGATGATCAGATCGCCTTCGTTCTCGCGGTCTTCGTCATCCATCAGGATGACCATCTTGCCCTGGCGGATGTCTTCGATCAGTTCTTCGATGCTATTGAGAGCCATGTGGCGTGTTCCTTCAATTCTTCAGGTAGCCGTGCTCGGCCAGAAAACTTTCGCTTATGCCCGAGGCGCTGGGTTCTGCGGCCTTGTCGCCGAGCAGCAGGCGCTCCAGGTAACGCGCCAGCAGATCCACTTCGAGGTTGACCTGGCTGCCCGGACGGTAGTCGACCATGATGGTTTCGGCGAGGGTGTGCGGCACTATGGTCAGCTCGAATTCGGCGCCATTCACCGCATTGACGGTGAGGCTGGTGCCATCGACGGTGATCGAGCCCTTGTGCGCGATGTATTTCGCCAGCTCGCGCGGCGCGCGGATCTTGAATTGCACGGCGCGGGCATTGTCGGCGCGGCTGACGACCTCGCCAACGCCATCGACGTGGCCGCTGACCAGGTGACCGCCGAGGCGACTGGTCGGGGTCAGGGCCTTTTCCAGGTTGACCTTGCTGCCGGCCTTCAGGCTGATAAAGGCGGTGTGCGCCAGGGTTTCGCGACTGACATCGGCCCAGAAGCCATCGCCCGGCAACTCCACGGCGGTCAGGCACACGCCATTGACCGCGATGCTGTCGCCGAGCTTGACGTCGCCCAGATCGAGCTTGCCGGTTTCCACGTACACCCGCACATCGCCGCCCTTGGGGCTCAGCGCACGGATGCTGCCAATCGCTTCGATAATTCCGGTAAACATCAGACCTCCCCTGATCGCGACTTGCCGCACGGGCAGCAACGCCCGCCAACGGAAAGAAAAGCATAAGACATAGATACGCACTCCTGTTTGGCAACAAACAGGGCGTTTCGGATCGATAGGGATTATTCGCGGCCACGGATAAACCGCGCCCTTGGAGGGAATCCCGCTCTCTCTTTATCCGGACTTTAACCGTCGGCCCCGGAATCACACCGGGTCTGCTGACCTTGCCGCAGGCCGAAGACTGCACCAAGCGCTCGCGGGCTAGACGCTTTGCGCATCATTACCGCCGGTGGGGAATCACACCCCGCCCTGAGAACGTTACGGCCGCATGTCGCGGCCGAGTGGCGTTTTACCATAATTGCCAACTGTGTGCATGTCCGTGCGACGGTCAGCCTGGAATCAGCGCTGGCGCCAGATGCCTCAATTCGCAGGCACCGCGGTAATCCGCCAGTCGTCGCCGACCGCGCGCATGTCGACGATTTTCAATTCCGGCGCTTCGGCCATCCGCGCCAGGGGCAAATCGAGCAGCGGCCGGGCGCTGGAGCCGAGCAGCTTGGGCGCGACGAACAGCTGGTACTCATCGATCAAACCGAGACGCGCGAAGGCGCCGGCCAGCCGCGGTCCGGCCTCGACCAGTACCTCGTTGGCACCGCGCGCCGCCAGTTCGGCGAGCAGCTTGCGTAAATCGACATGGCCATTGCTACCCGGCACGGCCAGCAACTCATGGCCCTCGTCCAGGTAACGGTCGCGCGCCGACGCCGCGGCGCAGGTCGCCACCAGCGCCGGGGCGGCCTGGAAGAACACCGAGCTCAGGGGCACGCGCAGGCGGCCATCGACCAGTACGCGTAGCGGCGGACGGGTAATCGCTAGCGCCGTGAGCTCGGCGCCCAGGCCCAGCTCCTCGGCGCGCACGGTCAAGCGCGCGTTATCGGCCAGCACCGTATCGGCACCGGTCAGCACCACGCTGGCACTGGCGCGTAAACGCTGCACCGCGGCCCGGGCCGCAGGGCCGGTGATCCATTGGCTCTCGCCGCTAGCCATCGCCGTGCGGCCATCCAGGCTCATCGCCAGCTTGGCCCGCACGAACGGCATGCCGTGCTCCATGCGCTTGATGAAACCGGCATTCAACGCCCGCGCTTCGGCTTCCAGCACGCCGCTGTGGACGGCGATACCCGCATGCATCAGGCGCAACAGGCCTTGGCCGGCGACTTCCGGGTTGGGGTCCTGCATGGCGGCCACGACACGCGCGACGCCCGCGTCTATCAGCGCATCGGCGCAAGGCGGGGTGCGTCCGTGATGGCTGCAGGGTTCGAGGGTGACGTAGGCGGTGGCGCCGCGCGCCTTGGCCGCGGCCTGACGCAGCGCATGAACCTCGGCGTGCGGCTCGCCGGCACGGGCATGCCAGCCCTCGCCGACGATGCGTCCATCGTTGACGATGACGCAACCGACCCGGGGGTTCGGGTGAGTGGAGTACAGGCCCTTGCGGGCCAGTTCCAGCGCGCGGGCCATAAAGGCGTGATCGGAATTCATCGTCAGCCTTTCGTGGGTTCGCGGGACAAACGGTCGATTTCCTCGCGGAATTCATTGAGGTCCTGAAAGCGTCGGTACACCGAGGCGAAGCGGATATAGGCGACTTCATCGAGCTTCTGCAGCTCGCTCATGACCAGCTCGCCGAGCACCAGGGACTTGATTTCGCGCTCGCCAGTCGCCCGCAGCTTGTGCTTGATATGGGCGATGGCCGCTTCCAGGCGCTCGATGCTCACGGGGCGTTTTTCCAGCGCGCGCTGCATGCCGGCGCGCAGCTTGTCCTCGTCGAAGGGCTGGCGGCTGCCGTCCTGTTTGATCAGGCGCGGCATCACCAGCTCGGCGGTTTCGAAGGTGGTGAAACGCTCGCCGCACGCCACGCATTCGCGCCGACGACGCACCTGCTCGCCCTCGGCGACCAGACGGGAGTCGATGACCTTGGTGTCGTTAGCACCGCAGAAAGGACAGTGCATAAATAGAATGGCCTTGGGTCTAGGGGATTTGTAGCGACCGCGACCGCACGTCAACCGGCCCCGGCGCGAAAACCGCCATGGTAGCGCATCCCATGGGCAAGACAAGCAATGCGCTTTGCGGTATACAAGCGCGCTCCAGACCACCCGGTGCGATCGCCGATGCCTCTCAGAACACCCCCATTCGCCGTGCCGCGGCAACACCTGCCGAGCGAGCGGCACCCGGATAGCGCGCCATGACGCCGCCCGCCAGCTTGCAACAGGCTCTCAACCAGCTGCTCGGCGACGCCCGCCTGAGCGCCGAAACGCTGCCGGGCGCCGATCTGCGCCTGTGGCTGATCGATGCGCAGAATATGGACCGTGCATTCAGCCCCGAAGAAACCCGACGGATTCTCGAAGAGCCGCCCTACTGGTGCTTCTGCTGGGCCAGCGGCCTGGTATTGGCGCGCTGGCTGGCCGAACGGCCGGAGTGGGTGCGCGGCAAGCGCGTGCTGGATTTCGGCACCGGTTCCGGCGTCGCCGCCATCGCCGCGGCCAAGGCCGGTGCGCTGGAAGTGGTGGCCTGCGACCTCGATCCGCTGGCGCTGCTCGCCTGCCGGGCGAACGCCGCGCTGAATGGCGTCGAGCTGAATTATTCCGCAGATTTCTTCGCCGAAGCCGACCGTTTCGACCTGATCATCGTCGCCGACGTGCTCTACGACCGCGCCAACCTGCCGCTGCTCGACCAGTTCCTCAGCCGCGGGCGCCAGGCGCTGGTGGCCGATTCCCGGGTCCGGGACTTCCAGCACCCGCTCTATCGACGCTTGGGCATATTGGAAGCCTGCACCTGGCCGGATCTCGCCGAACCGGCGGAGTTTCGCCATGTCAGCCTTTATCATGCGCAGCGCGACTGAGCGGCAAGCTTGTATCCAGCGCCCGGCGCCCACATTTATAGTCCACTTATCATTTCGCCCAGCCGAGACCGACCATGAGCGACTCCCCCTACATTTTTGATATCTCCGGCAGCGCCAGCTTCGAACAACTGGTCATCGAGAACTCCTTTCACAAGCCGGTGCTGGTGGATTTCTGGGCCGAATGGTGCGCGCCCTGCAAGGCGCTGATGCCGCTGCTGGCGCAGATCACCGAGGGCTACCAGGGCGAATTGCTGCTGGCCAAGGTCAATTGCGATATCGAGCACGACATCGTTTCGCGCTTCGGCATCCGCAGCCTGCCGACCGTGGTGCTGTTCAAGGATGGCCAGCCGGTCGACGGCTTCAGTGGCGCGCAACCGGAATCGGCGATCCGCGAAATGCTCAAGCCCCACGTCGCCGAACCGGCGCCCGCCGCGGCCGACCCCATGGAGGCCGCCCAGGCACTGTTCGCCGAAGGCCGCATCGGCGATGCCGAAGCCCTGCTCAAAGTACTGCTGACGGAAAACAACCAGCACGCCGCGGCGCTGATCCTTTATGCCCGCTGCCTGGCCGAGCGCGGGGAACTGGGCGAAGCCGAGGCCGCGCTCAATGCGGTCAGCGGCGATGAGCACAAACAGGCCCTGGCCGGCGCCCGCGCGCAACTAACCTTCCTGCGCCAGGCCGCCGACCTGCCCGAAGTCGCCGAGCTGAAAACCCGTCTGGCGCAAAACGCCGAGGACGACGAAGCCAGCTACCAACTGGCGATCCAGCAACTGGCGCGCCAGTATTACGAACCGGCGCTCGATGCCCTGCTCAAGCTATTCATTCGCAACCGCGGCTATGCCGACGGCCTGCCGCACAAAACCCTGCTGCAAGTCTTCGACCTGCTCGGCAACGAACACCCGCTCGTCACCGCCTACCGGCGCAAGTTGTACCAGGCGATTTATTGAGCGGACCGTCCGCATCCACCGACGGCTTCAGCGCAAATGCCATACATCACCAGCCACATCGAAGAATGCGCCCGCCACCTGCGGGCGGGCCGCTTGGTTGCCATGCCCACGGAGACGGTTTACGGACTGGCGGCCGACGCCCGCCAGGACGAGGCCGTGCAGCAAGTCTTCGCGCTCAAGGGGCGCCCCAACAGCAACCCGCTGATCGTTCACCTGGAAGACGCCAGCCAGGTCGAACAGTGGGCGGCCCAGGTGCCGCCGGCGGCGCAGCGCCTGATGACGGCATTCTGGCCCGGCCCGCTGACCTTGGTGCTGCCGGCTCGCGACGAGGTTTCGCGCGGCGTCACCGCCGGGCAGGACAGCGTGGCCCTGAGGGTGCCGGCGCACTCCGATGCACGCCGATTGTTACAGGCCTTTGGCGGCGGCCTGGTGGCGCCCTCGGCGAACCGTTATATGTCGATCAGCCCGACGAGCGCCGAGCACGTGGCGCAGCAGTTCGCCAGCAGCGACCTGTGGATCCTCGACGGCGGCCCGTGCCGGGTCGGCCTGGAATCGAGCATCGTCAGCCTGCTGCCGGGCGATAGTCCGCGCCTGTTGCGTCGCGGCATGCTCGATCAGGCCAGCCTGGAAGCCGCCCTCGGCCAGCCCCTGGAAGGCAAGGATGGCGGCCTGCGCGCACCCGGCCAGCACCACCGCCACTATGCGCCGAGCACCCTGACCCTGGGTTTCCTCGAGCCGCCCAGGGAAGCACTCGCCTCGCCCCGCTGCGGTTGGCTGTGGTGTGGCCACGCACAGCCCAGCCAGGGCCCCGCAGTGGACCTGGGCAATACACCACAGGCCTATGCGGCGGGCCTCTATGCGGCGCTGTACCAGCTCGACGCCCTGGGCCTGGAGTGCCTCTACATTCAGCTGCCGCCGCAGCAGGACGCCTGGGCCGCCGTGCACGATCGCCTGTCCCGGGCCTGCCAGCGCCTGGACTGAGCAGCTACTCCGGTAGTGCCAGGGCGGGTCATCGATCACGATCAGGACGGTTCGATGGAAAAGCACAAGATCGAGGGCTACGTCTGCTCGCCCGCCGCGTTCCGGGGGGACGCGACGGGCGTCGTTCATGCGTCTTCCAGACCCTGCCAGCCCTTGGCGTCGCGCCGCTCCAGCCGCGTCGTGCGGCTATCCAGACGCAGCAGGTAGAGCCAGTCGTTGTCCACCAGATCGCGCACCAGCGCATGCTCGCCGAGCACCCTGTCGATCATCGCCCGCGGCGCCTCGATCACCGCGTGTAGGCGCAGCGGCCGGTGCAGCCAGCGCTGGCCGTCGTGCAGCGATTGGCGTGCCAGGCCGATGCGCAGGTCGCCACCGTTGCCCTCGAACACGCCGATATGCCCGCCCACCACGTTGTGCAGCACCTTGTTGCCGCTGCCGAAGCGCAGGTTGTCGGTGGTCGAGGTGAAGTACTGCAGGTTGATCCAGTGCGCCACCACCATAGGCGCGGTCATGATCAGCTCCAGCACCCGCCCTTCGGCATCCTGGCGCCAGTCGTAGTCGTGCAGGAAGGCGCGCCCCTCGAGGTCCACGCCACGGGTGCGGGTGCGAGGGGCGGCGATGAACGCGGCGTTGCCGGCCAGCCCCCATTCCGGACGGGTTTGCGCCCAGTCGCGGGCGCGGCGGCGCAAGCTCCCGAGGAGTTGCGGCGGCTGATTCGCCAGGGATGTCAGACCCAGGCGCGCGGCGCGCTCGCGACGCACCTGCGCACCGGCCTGATCCAGCGCCTGGCGCAGGCGCTGCCAGCTCGGCTGTAGCGCGGCCGGGAGGGCCTCATAGGCGAACAGTTGCACCTCATCGGTGCTGGTGTTGTGCAGCCCGGCCAGTACATGACAGTGGGCCGGCAACTCGCGCCCCTGTTCGCGCAGCGTAGCGCGCACCTCGGCGTCGTTCAGCAGGTCGGCGAGCAGGCGGGCGTTGATCTCACCGCTCTGGCCACAGCAGGCGCCACAGTCGAGACCCGCCGCCTGCGGGTTGTTCGCGCTTTGGCTGCCATGCCCGAGCAGTACCAGCAGTGGCGGCACCGCGGCGCCCAACCCCATGGCCTGGAGGATGCGCGCGGCCAATTCGGTTTTTTGCGCCAGTGGCATGGCCGCCAGTGCCGGATTCAGTTGCGCCCACTCGTCAGCGCGCCAGGCGTTGCGATGCGCCTCTGCGCCGTCCTTGAGCAGGCCCCAGGTGCGCCCGAGCAGGGCGCCGGCATAACCCAGGCCGATGCTCTCGACCAGAGTGAAGGTCGAGGCCGGCAGGCGTTCGAACAGGCGCCAGCGCCCCTGCCGGGCCAGGCGCGCCTGACGCCGCTGCGCCAGGCGATGATCCTGTGCGGCATCGCCGCTGCTGTCGCTGACCTGCAGTTGCGGGGCGAGCAGGCCCGGCAACTGCGGGCGCGTGGCCGTCGTGCCCAGCGGCGTATAAGCAATCGGCAGGCCGAAGAAGCCGGCAAAACCGCCAGTCTCCAGCTCGGGACAGAGCTGTTCCAGCGCCCGCCGCAGCGGCTCGGAACGCACGTCGATGCAGAAGAGCAGCTTGGCCAGGGGCGGCGCCGCTTGGGCGAACGGCTGCGGCCGGCACAGGCGCTGCTGCAGCTGCTCCTGCCAGGCCAGCTCGTCGGCCCGCTGCCAGAGCTGCAGGGCCTGCCAGCTTGCACTGGGCGACTGCTGCCGCGCCGCCTGCCAATCGGTGCGCCAACGTTGCCAACGGCTTTGCGGGTCGCGCTGGCGGTCGTCCACCAGCCATTCCCACGCCGCGCGAATGGCCAGTAACTGCAGCAGGCTGTCGTCGTCCTGGCCCTGCAAGCGCGCCTGCCAGCCCTGGTAGGCGCACCAGGAGGCCCAGCCGAGGCTGCGCAGCAGCAGGCAGTCGAACCACTCCGGCCACTCTTCGGCTGCCAGCCCGAGGCGCTGCGCGGCGATTTCCAGAACCGCTTGCGGTGCTTCCGGCAGCTCCGCGATGCGCTCGCCCAGGCTGCGGCAGGCGCTGAGTACACTCAGCCCGCGGTCCGCCAGCATGGCCGCGCGCCAGGCCGGGTAAAGCCCGCCCACCTCGTTCGGACGCCAGTCGGCCTGCTCGTGGTCGAACCAGGCCGCGCAACACTGGCCGATTTGCTGGGTGATCAGCGTCGGCCAGCCCGGCAGGGCGATACCGGGATCGGCCATATCCTCCAATAGCGGCAGGCCGCGCGCCGTTTCCCCCGGGCCATCCAGAGCTTGCACCAGCTGCTCCGGCGCCCAGTTCGGCGCGCGCTCGGCGAGCGCCTGGTGCAGGTGACGCTCGGCGATGCGTCCTTCCCGCCAGGCCTGACGGTAGTCCTCGGGCTCCAGGGTCAGGCGGCTGCCGGCGCGCCGCCAGAGCTGTGCGGCGACCTCGTGCCAGGGCTGCTCGCGGCGCTCCCAGAGCGGGCTGACCGCGATCATGCGATCCAGTGGCCAGGTCGGCGCAACGCGCGCGCAAGCCAGACGAGCAGCGGCATGCAGGGCATCCCGGTCGAGAGCGGGGATGTGTTCGAGCGCGGTCATGGGTGGTCTCCGGTGGCGGATGGGGAAGCCTGGAGCGGGCGCACCGGCCACAGGCGGAAGGTCAGACGGGTGAAATGCTCGTCCAGGTAGAAGCCGGCGAACGCCAGGGGATAGAGGCGCCGCGCCAGCGCACCTTGCGGCCGGGCGAGAATCGAGGCCTGCAGCAGGTAGAGGCCGACAAACAAGGCCAGCGCCAACAGAGTCAGGGGCAAGGGTGCAGCCGGCGCGTTACTCCCCAGCATCCAGGTCGCGGCCTGGTGCCAGAGCAAGTAGGCGCCCAGCAGCAGGCCGAACATGGCCAACCCGTAGAGCGGGTTGCCCAGGCGCAAACACCAGGGCGCCAGACCGATGGCGAGGATGGTCAGGGCCACCAGGGGCAGCTCATGCCCCGGCAGCAGCCAGTACCAGAGCCCCTGCAGCAGCGCCAGGCCCAGCGCCGCCGTCAGCAGGGCCGGCAGCAGGCTGTTCAGGGTGGGCGCCGGCCACCGCGGTTGCAGGGCACGCTGCCGGGCCTGCGCCACCGTTTCGCCGGCGGCGAGGAAGGCATATGCCTTGTACAGCGAATGCGCCAGCAGGTGCACCAGGGCCAACTCGTACAGTCCCAGGCCGCACTCCACCAACATCAGGCCCATCTGTGCGCAGGTGGACCAGGCCAGGCGCACCTTGATGCTGACGCGGGTCATCATCACCAGGGCGGCGAGCACCGCGGTCAGGCCGCCGACCACCACCAGCAGGGTTTGCGCCGGCGCCGCGGCGGAAAGCAGCGGGGCGAAGCGCAGCAGCAGGAAACCGCCGAGGTTGACCAGCCCGGCATGCAGTAGCGCCGACACCGGGGTCGGCGCCTCCATCACCTGAATCAGCCAGCCATGCACCGGCAGCTGGGCGGACTTGAGGATCACCGTCAACGCCAGCAGCGCGGCAGCCAGCTGCAGGTCCCAGCCCAGGCCAGCGGAGGCCTGCAAGCGTACCGCCACCTGCTCGAGAATCGACGCGATGCTGCTGTCGCCCGTGGCCCGCACCAGTAGCAGCGTGGCCAGCAGCAGGCAGAGATCGGCCAGGCGACTGGCGAGAAATTTCTTGTGCGCCACCACCAACGCCATGGGTCGGTCGCGGTAGAAGGTGAGCAGTTGGTGCAGGCTCAGGCTGGAGACTATCCAGGCGCCGACCAACGCATAGAGATCGCCGCTGGTCACCACCGTGGCCACCGCCGCCAGGGTGACGAGCAGCGCCAGCACATAACGCCGCTGGCCCGGCTCACCGTCCAGATAGCGACGGGAGTAATCGATGATGACCAGCGCCAGCAGGCTCACCAGGCTGGCCATCGCCAAACCCAGGCGGTCGTTGTCCTGTCCGTCCAGCAGCGCCTGCAGCAGTGCGACCAGCACCAGGGCAAAACCGCCGTAACCGGCTACGCGGGCCGGCCACCAGCAGTGCAGCGGGGTTCGGCACAAGGCCACCGCCGGCAGCGCCAGGGCATAGACCCAGGGCAGCAGCTCGGCCAGATGGAAAAAGACAGGGGGCATGGGGGAAATCTCCGCAGCGGTTCGATGGCGGTAGTCTCCGGTAGCGCTTGATCTAATAAAAATAGATAGATAAGAATTGATCATTCACTTTTAGAGAACAGCGCATGCGCCGACTGAATTTTCACCACCTGCACTACTTCTGGGCCGTCGCCAAGGAAGGCAACCTGACCCGCGCAGCGCAGGCCCTGCATGTCTCGCAGTCCGCCCTGTCGACGCAGATCCGCGCCCTGGAGGATCAACTGGGCCACGCGCTGTTCATCCGCTCCGGGCGCAGTCTCTTGCTGACCGAGGCCGGGCGCCTGGTGCTGGACTATGCCGAAAGCATCTTCGCCCTTGGCAGTGAACTGCAGATGACCCTGCAAAGCGCCCGGCAGGATAACCAGCCGCTGCGCATCGGGGCGGTGGCGACCCTGTCGAGGAACTTCCAGGAGAACCTGTTAAGGCCCTTCCTCGGCCGCACCGATCTGCGCATCACGCTCGAATCCGGCAGCCTGGACGAACTGCTGGAGCGGCTGGCGCTGCATAAGCTCGACGTGGTGCTGAGCAACCAGGCAGTCAGCGGCGACGGGCAGCGGGCCTGGCGCTGCCTGCTGGTGGATCGGCAAGCGGTCTGTCTGGTCGGTCCGCCACGCGCCAGCGCGCAGCCCTTCGACCTGTCACGCGACCTGCAACAAGCACGGCTGATCGTGCCCGGGCGCAGCAGTGACATCCGCAGTCAATTCGAACTCTGGTGCAACAGCCGCGGCCTGACCCCGAGCATCTGCGCCGAGGTCGACGACATGGCCATGCTGCGCCTGCTGGCCCGTGACTCGGGCGATCTGGCCCTGCTGCCGGCGGTGGTGGTTCAGGATGAGCTGCAATCGGGGATGCTCGAGCTATATGCCGAAATTCCGGAAATTGCCGAACAGTTCTTCGCCGTTACGATGCGCAGGCATTTCAACTTGAGCATCCTCAACGAACTGCTGGGAAGCTCTTGATCGATCAGCGCCTCTGCCCGCCATTTCGCGCTCAGGGCAATCGGCGCAATCCTTAAAAGGCTTCACGATCGTTATGGTTCGCCCGCCCAATGATAGACAGGTGCATCCGCCCCGGCTTCCATGCGCACCTGGCCGCAGTGGCGCAGGCGCACCAGCAGGCGCTTGCCGGCCGCCTCGCCACCGGCCAGCGCGGCCAGTTGCCCGAGCAACTGCGGGCCGTCGATCTGCCCGGCGCTGCGCAGCAGGTCCAGCGTGGTTTGCCACAAGGCATCGCCCGGCACCGGCGTGGCGGCGGGCTTAACGGCAGGCACCGGCTCGGCCGACGCACTCGGCGTGAGGTGCTGCGCCAGTTGCGCCCAGTCCTCGCTATCCAACTCCACGGTCAGGTCCACCGGCCAGTCACCGACCCGCCCCTTGATTCGCAGCATATCCCGTCCCCCTGTCGTTCCGCGCATGCTGCCATGCCGGGCGATGGCCGCCAAACAGCAATTGCTCGAACGACACTTAAGCTGTTATAACATAACAACCACAACGTCTTCGGAGTACCCATCGATGCGCCTCCTCCTCGCCCTACCCTTCGTCCTGCTTCCCCTCGCCCTGGCCCATGCGCATGACCACGAGGACGAACATGGCAGCCTCGGCAAACACGAACATGGTGTTGCCAGCCTCAATGTGGCGTTGGATGGCAATACCCTGGAAATTCAGTTGGAAAGCCCGGCCATGAACATCGTCGGTTTCGAACACCCAGCCGCTAGCGAGGCTGACCGGGCCCGGGTCGCCGCGGCCAAGGCGGCTCTGGAACAGCCCCTGCAACTGTTCAACCTGCCTGCCTCCGCCGACTGCAGCCTGACCAAGAGCGCAGTGGACAGCCCGCTGTTCAGCGACGCGAAACATGACGAAGAAGGCCATGAGCACAGCGATGTCGATGCCGATTACAGCCTCACTTGCAACCAGCCGGACGCGCTGCGGCAGTTGGACCTGAGCAAGCTGTTCGAACAATTTCCCGCGACCCACAAGATCGCCGTGCAGCTGATTGGTCGCACTGGCCAGCAAGGCGCCGAAATGACCCCGGCGCAGGCGCATCTGGATTTCTGATCTTACCCGGGCAATGCTCGCTTCCCGCCGACAGACACGGGCGAATCCCCTATGCTGTCGGCTGACCACCAATCCGCGGTAGACCATGTCCCAAGCACTGATCGAACTTTCCGACCTCGGTTTCGCCTGGCCCGGCCAGGCGGAACTGCTGGATATTCCCAGCTTCACCCTGCTACGCGGCGAAACCCTGTTCCTCAAGGGCCCCAGCGGCAGCGGCAAGACCACCCTACTCGGCTTGCTGGGCGGCGTGCAGAAACCCGGCCGCGGCCGCATCGAGCTGCTCGGTCAGAATCTGAGCACCTTGTCCGCCGGCGCCCGCGATCGTTTTCGCGTCGACCACACCGGCTACATCTTTCAGCAATTCAATTTGCTGCCGTTTCTTTCGGTACGGGAAAACGTCGAGCTACCCTGCCACTTCTCCAAGCTGCGCAAGCAGCGCGCGAGCCAGCGCCATGGCAGCGTCGACAATGCCGCAGCCGCCCTGCTCGATCATCTCGGCCTGGGCGACGCGCGCCTGCTCGAACGGCGCGCCGACACCCTGTCGATCGGCCAGCAACAGCGAGTGGCCGCCGCCCGCGCACTGATCGGCCAGCCTGAACTGGTGATCGCCGACGAACCGACTTCGGCCCTCGACGCCGATGCCCGCGAGGCCTTTATCGAACTGCTGTTCGCCGAATGTCGCGCGGCCGGCTCGAGCCTGCTGTTCGTCAGCCATGACCAGAGCCTGGCGCATCTGTTCGACCGCAACCTATCGCTGGCCGAACTCAACCGCGCAACCCAATTGACGGAGATTTGAAGGTGTATTTATTGCGTCTCGCCCTCGCCAGCCTGGGTAATCGCCGCTTTACCGCGCTGCTGACAATGTTCGCCATCGCGCTTTCCGTGTGCCTGCTACTCGCCGTCGAGCGGGTGCGCACCGAGGCCCGCGCCAGCTTCGCCAATACCATCAGCGGCACCGACCTGGTCGTCGGCGCGCGCTCGGGCAGCGTTAATCTGTTGTTGTATTCGGTGTTTCGCATCGGCAACGCCACCAACAATATTCGTTGGGACAGTTTCGAACGCTTCGCCGCCCATCCCCAGGTCAAGTGGGCGATCCCGATTTCCCTGGGTGACTCGCACCGCGGCTACCGGGTGATGGGCACCAGCCCGGCATATTTCGAACACTACCGCTATGCCCGCAGCCAGCCACTGAAGATCGCCGAGGGCCGCGCCTTCGCCAGCGATCCGTTCGAGGTGGTACTGGGCGCGGAGGTGGCCCAGGCACTGAAATACAAGCTGGGCGATAAACTGGTGCTGGCCCACGGCGTGGCGACCATCAGCCTGGTCAAGCACGACGACAAGCCCTTCACCGTGGTCGGCATTCTCGAACGCACCGGCACCCCGGTGGATCGCACCCTGCATATTTCCCTGGGCGGGATGGAAGCGCTGCACATCGACTGGCAAAACGGCATGCCGGCCCGTGGCGCCGGCGTGGTCAGTGCCGAGCAAGCCAGAAACATGGATCTGCAGCCGAAACAGATCACCGCGTTTCTCCTCGGCCTCAACAGCAAGATCGCCACCTTCAGCCTGCAACGCGAGATCAACGAGTTCCGCGGCGAGCCGCTGCTGGCGATTCTCCCCGGCGTCGCCCTGCAGGAACTGTGGAGCCTGATGGGCACGGCGGAAAAAGCGCTGTTCGTGGTGTCGCTGTTCGTCGTGCTGACCGGCCTGATCGGCATGCTCACGGCGATCCTTACCAGCCTCAACGAGCGCCGCCGCGAAATGGCGATTCTGCGCTCGGTCGGTGCGCGCCCCTGGCATATCGCCAGCCTGCTGATTGTGGAAGCCTTCGCCCTGGCGCTGGCCGGCGTATTGGTTGGCGTATCGCTGCTGTACGGCGGCATCGCCGCGGCGCAAAGCTATGTGCAGGCCAACTACGGCCTGTATCTGCCGCTCGCCGCACCAACCAGCTATGAGTGGACGCTGCTCGGCGCTATCCTGGCGGCCGCCCTGCTGATCGGCTGCGTGCCGGCTTGGCGCGCCTATCGGCAGTCGCTGGCCGATGGCCTGTCGATTCGCCTATGACGCTTACGAGGTAACCCCCAATGCTGCGTTCCCTGCTCGCCGCACTGCTTGTCGTTTTGGCCGCGCCCCTGTCGGCAGCCGAGGTGCGCGAGTTGACCTGGTCGGAGATGGTGCCGGTCGATGCTCCGGCGCAAGCTGCCGAACCCGCGCCCATCCATGACCTGTCGCAACTGGCGAGCACGCTGTCCGAATCCGGACCGGGCGCCGCCCAGCAATCGCCGGCCGCGCCGGTGGTCAAGGCACTGGACGGTCAGATGGTAAAACTACCGGGCTATATAGTGCCGCTGGATGTGACCGACGAGGGCCGGGTCACCGAGTTTCTGCTGGTTCCCTACTTTGGCGCCTGTATCCATGTGCCGCCGCCCCCTTCCAACCAGATCGTGCACGTCACCGCCGAGCTGGGCGTGCTGATGGATGCGCTGTACCAGCCGTTCTGGGTGGAGGGCCCGCTGAAGGTCGAGCAGAGCAGCAGCGAACTGGCCGAAGCCGGCTACCAGATGCAGGCCGAGAAGATCTACGCCTACGAGTTGCCGGATAGCTGAACCGCCGCTGGCTCAACCGAGCTCAAAGGTGCTGATGCCGAATACCCGCGGCAACTCGATCTCCGGGGCGGGTCCGGCATACATGCGCGCTGTTTCGAATACGCAGTTCATACCTTGCGCTTCAACCAGCGCCAGCGCCTCGGCGTTATTCAGCGGCACGTCGAGGAACACCGCATCGCCCGCCGGTACCTGGGCGCAAAGCGCATCGAACAGCCCGCGGGCGACCTGCGCGTGGTCCGCCAGCAGCGGGCCGATCTTGTGCCCCTCGCGGCAGCGACGAATCACGCCCCAGCCAACGACCCGCCCCTGTTCTTCCCAGAGCAGCGCACTGGCGTCCGGCATCGCCAGCCAGGCACGCAGGAAGGCTTCGCGAGGGGCGGGAAACACGCGCCGGTCATCGGCGCACAGCGCGGCGAAATCCGCCTCGTTAACCGCGCGGATCTGTGCGGCCAACGCCTGCTCGGGCTGCCTGGCCCGGCCGGCATAGCGCGCATTGCGCCAGGCCAGCGCAAAGCCGGATTTGCGGTAGTTGTCCTGCTGCGCCGGCACCCCGTCGAGACCGACGACCCGGCCGTTCAGGCGCTGCATGCCTTGCTGCCAGAGGCGCATGCCGATGCCCTGGCCACGGAACTCGGGAACCACGATATACAGGCCGATAAAGCCGAAGTGTGCGCCATAGGCCACAGCGCTGATGCAACCGGCCAAGCGGCCCGCTACCTCGGCAAGCAGAAAACCTTCGGGGTCGGTCTGATGGAAACAGGCGGCGTCGTGCAGGCCGGGGTTCCAGCCCTCGTGCGCGGCCAGCTCGATCGCCAGGTCGAGTTCATCGCAGGTCATGCTGCGGATATTGACGTTGGCCATGGATGCTCCTTCGCTCGGCAAACGGCGATCCTCGCGGATTGCCGTCGACCAGGTCAATCGTGCCGCACGAGCCCGTGGCTGGGTGGAGCGTAGCGATGCCCATCCCTGCGAAGACAACCCGAAGCCCCGACTCAGCCGGCGCTGGCCAAGCGCTTTTCCCGTTCGAGGCTCAGCTCGCTCTCCGCCCAGTCGCGCCAGGCGCGGACCTTGCTGCGCTCGGCGCCTGCGCGCTCGGCCTTGGCCAAAGCCTCGAGCCCGGCCCTCCAGCGCGCCTGCTCCAGTTCCAGCTGGGCCAGATTCAGCCAGTGCCTGGGGTTGCCGGAACGCCCGGCCAGCTCGCGGAATACCCCGGCGGCGGCGCTGCGCTCGCGGGCTTGCCACCAGAGCAGACCGAGGCGCTCTTCACGCGCGGCGCTGCGTGGCAGCAAGCCCTGATCGAGCATGCCGGCGAGCAACTTGGCGCCCTGCCAAGGCTGGTCGGCGGCACCGGCCAGCAATACCAGGTTATCCAATTCACTTTCGCTGAAGCGCAGGCCCTTGGTGTAGGCAGCGCGCAAGGTGGCCAGGGACTTGTCATGGCTGCCGCCGAGTTGCTGCAAGGCGGCCAACTGACGCCAGCTCTGCGCCTTGTTCGGCTGGCGAGCGAGCAGTTGCCGTTGCCATCGCTCGGCCGCCGGGTAGTTTTTCAGGTCGGCATTCACCGCCACCAAAAACTGCAGCCAGCTGTCCTCCGCTTGCGGGTTGGCCGCGACATAGCGCTCGGCCAGCGGCAGCGCTTTAGCCGGTTGACCGAGCCCTTGATAGGCCTGCACCAGCATCTGCAGCACCTGCTCATCGGCACTCGCCTGGCCTGGCGCCAATAGCGCCACCACCTCGGCATAACGCCGCTCGGCCAGGTTCAAGCGGGCCAGATTGAGCTCTTCGGCCGCCTGTAATCCGCTGTCGAGCTTGCCGCTCTGCACCACCTTCGTCAGCAGTTCGAGGGCCTTGGCGTTCTGCCCTTCGGCCCAGGCCAGGTAACCGCGGCTGCGCCAGAGCAGAACCTCCTCGAGGCTGCCGGGCTTGCCGCTGGCGCCATCCAGCGCGCGCCTGGCGGCGGCGTAATCGCCGGCCTGCTGGGCCTTCTGCGCGCTGTTCAGGGCGCGAAACACGCCAGGTTCGACGCTTTGACCGGCCGCCTGGGCCATACCGGCGGCGCACAGTGTCAGTAACAGCAACAAGCGATACATTTCAGCGCTCTCCCTCCAGGCGGAAGTACAGGGTTTTCACCGCTTCGCGCGCGACCGCCAGGCCGCCTTCGGTGCGTGGCGCGAAACGCCAGCGCACCGCGGCGCGGCGCGCGGCGCGCTCGAATACGTTGGCCGGACTGGCTTCGAGCACGCGCAGATTCTCCACGGCGCCGGCACGGTTGATGGTGAACGCCAACTTGACGTGCCCCTGGATCCCCTTGCGCAAGGCACCATCCGGGTACTCCGGGCGGATGTCGTTTAGCGGCATCACTTCGCTTTCCGGCGCGCCCGACTGACCGCCAGGCTCGCTCGCTGACGCCATGCTGGGTGCCGGTGCGCCGGCGGCCAAGCCGCTGAGACTCGGCGTCGGCGCACTGCTGACGGCGACGCCGCTGCTCAGGCTCGGCAATGGCAGATCCAGCGTCGGTAGATTGGCCGTCGGCGTCGCCGCGGCGGGTGCGGCGGGCGTCGGCGCTTGCGCGGTTTGTGGCTGCGGCGGCTGCGGCGCCTGTTGCCGGGTGCGGCTCGCGGCATCGCTCGAAGCACTGTCCAGACGCACGAAGTTGGCCACCGTCAGCGGCTCGTCCGAATGCGCCGGGGTCGGCGGCGCGACCATGTATAGCATCAGGCCGAACAGCGCCAGGGCCATCAGGCAGGCGGCGAAGAACGACAGCGTCAAGCGCATCAAAGCGCTCCCGTGGTCGCGGCCAGGGCGACATCCTGCACGCCGGCCAGGCGCGCCTGATCCATCACCTGCACCACCAGGCCGGTGCGTGCGTCCTGGTCGGCCTGCACCACCACGGCGCCATCCGGCTGGTCGACGCGCATGCGTTCGACATGGGCGCGCACGCTGCGTACATCGACGACTTTCTTGTCCATCCACACCTGACCATCGGCGGTGATGGCGATGAGGATATTGCCCTTGTCCTGCGGGTCCGCGGTTTGCGCCTGGGGACGCTGCACTTCGACGCCGGCCTCCTTGATAAAGGAGCTGGTGACGATAAAGAAGATCAGCATGATAAAGACCACGTCGAGCATCGGCGTCAGGTCGATACCGGTGTCTTCATCCTGCTGGTGGTGACGACGCATTCGCATGTTGGTTATCTCAGTCGTGTCGCAGCTGGTCGGCCAGCCGCTCGAGGGCCCGGCGCGCATCGCGTTCGAGGCGCGCCAGGCTGAACAATCCACTAATCGCCAGCACCATCCCGGCCATGGTCGGCAGGGTCGCCTGCCAGACGCCAGCGGCCATGCCGCGCGGGTTGCCGGTGCCGTTGATGGCCAGCACATCGAACACCGCGACCATGCCGCTGACGGTGCCGAGCAAGCCGAGTAGCGGGTACATCGCCACCAGGGTCTTGCTCAGCCGCAACGGACCGAGCAGGTGCTGCCGCGCCTGCGCCAGCCAGGCGCTACGCACCGCCCGCTGCCAGTTGCCGGTGTCGTCCCGCAGCACCAGCTGCCAGGCCTGTCGGCGTTCGCGGCCCCACTGCGGAAACACCCGGCGCACGTACCAGAAGCGCTCGAACATCAGCGTCCAGAACAGCACGCAGAGCCCGGCCAGCGCCCACATCACCACACCGCCGGCGCTCATGAAATCGAGCAAGGCATGCACGCTGTCGACCAGGCGCAGCCACAGCGTCAGCAGCTCAGTCACGACGCGGGTTCCCCGACAGGTGCAGGGCGATCAGCCCGGCGCTTTGCTGCTCGAGCAACTGGATCAGGCTCTTGCTGCGACTGGCCAGCAGGCTGTGCAGGAACAGCAGCGGAATCGCCACCACCAGCCCCAGCACGGTGGTCACCAGGGCCTGGGAAATGCCTTCGGCCATCAAGCGCGAATCGCCGCCACCGCCCTGGGTGATGGCCTGGAAGGTGACGATCATGCCGGTCACGGTGCCGAGCAGGCCGAGCAACGGCGCCACTGCGCTGAGCAGTTTGAGCAGACTTTGGCCTTTTTCCAGCGGCGGGGTTTCCTGCAGGATCGCCTCATCCAGCTTCAGTTCCAGGGTTTCCAAATCCGACAGCTGCGGCTTGGGCCCCAGCACGCCGATCACCCGGCCCAGCGGATTGTCGTCGCGTGGCGCGCTGAGGTCATGCATCTGGCTGCTGACGCCACGGCTCATGCGGACCAGGAAGACCATGCGCCATAGCGCCAGGAGCAGGCCGAGCGCGCCCAGGGCGAGGATCACCCAACCGACCAGACCGCCCTGCTGTACGCGCTCCCAAACCCCGGGCTGACGTTGCAACTGGGCGAGCAAGGTGCCGCGGCTGGGGTCGATCGGCAGGCTGGCAAGCGCACCCTCGCCAGCCAGGTAGTCCTCGACTTGCCCCAACCCCGAAGGCTGACGCATCGGCGCGAGCAGTTCACCGGCATCGGCGTCGTAACGTAAAAAGGCATCCGGGCTATACACCGAGAAATTGCCGACACGCAGCACCTTCTGATCATGACGACTGCCATCGGCGGCCACCACCGGCAGCTGCAATTGCTCGACGTGGCCGCTGGCGGTCAGGTCTTCGAGCAGCAGCATCCAGTAATTATCGAGGTCCTCCGCCGACGGTAAGGTGCGGCTTTCGGCCAAGGCCTTGAGTTGCTCCAGGCGCTGCGGAAACTGCGCATTAAGCAGGTTGTCCTGCCATTGCCCGGCAACATCGCCGGCGCTCTGGCGCACCACGCCGAACAGTTCGCCGAGGTGCCCGGCACGCTGCGCCAGGAGCTTCTCCTGCTCGGCCAATTCGGCTTCCTGGCGGTCGAATTCGGCTTTCAGGCGCTCGGCTTCGGCTTTCTGGGTATTCAATGCGGCGCGCGCGCCGGCAAGCAACTGCGCCCGCTCGCCACGCTCGGCGATAAACGCCTGCTCGCGCGTCTGCATGGCCGTCACTTCGGCGGCGCGTTCGCTGCGGATGCGCTGCAACAGCTGATCAGGGCTCAGCGGCTCGGCGGCAGCGACGAATACCGGCAACAGGGCCAGGCTCAGGGCGAAAAAACGGCGGCTCATGGCTTGGCCTCCAGGGCCAGGGTTTTCACCGGAAGGTCAAGCAATGCCGGGGCCTGCTCCTGGCGAGCGATGGCGATGGCCTGACGCAGAGGACGCCGCGCACTGCCGTCGAGCAGTTGCCAGCTGCGGCTCTGCGGGTTCCACCAGCCGCTTTCGTGGCCGTCGAGGGTCTGGAAATACAGCATTACCCGGCCCAGACGCAAAAACTCGACGCTGCGCGAACCCTGGTCGTCCGGCAGCTCGCCGCGCCAGGCCTCAAGCGTACGACCGTAGTCGCTTTCAATCTGATATGCCTCGAGGATGCGCCGGTATTTCTCAGCCAGGCTGACATCCGCACGCGGCAGCAAATCCTGCAATTGCGCGAGACGGTCGCTGCGTTCGTCCGGCAAGAACGGCAGGTCGGCGGCGATGAATTCGCCGAGCACTTCGACCATCCGACGCATCTGCGGCGTCACCGCCTCCTGGGTGCGCTCGATACCGGCGAGCTGCTCCTGGTAGCCGACCAACTCCTTGCGCTGGGCGGCCACCAGCTCGCGCATCTGCGCGTTGTACCCCTGCAAGGCTTCGGCCTGCTGCAGGGCATTACGGTATTCGCCGAGCATTGCGCGACTGGCATCGTCGAGTTGCTCGATGCGTGCTTGCGAGGCCTTGGCCTCCACGGCCAGGCGCTGGCTCTCGTCCAGTGACGCGTCCAGAGAGGTCGCCGCCAGCGGTGTGCTGAGCAGCACGAGAGAAACCGCAAGCAAGCGCATCGAAACGAGGGGCATTGACAACTCCTTGAACGCCAATCTTTAAAAGAAGCATTATCAACTGCATTCACTGTATTCGGCAACTGCCGCCAACGCCTGAAGTTTCCACCGAACCCTGGCCCCCGTGCGCCCCGGTGACCGCGACCAAAAGCCGCAGTGCAAGCCGCCCCGCATGCCGCAACGGCCGTAACTGGGCGACTGCGAGGGAAACCACAGGCGTCGACCGGCAATACCCTTACTGATAGCAAGCTAATTTATTGAGCTGGATCAAAAGACGCTTTTTACGCCCGCCTAAGATCGGCAGCAACCAAGACGAACCGATGCTTCACGGGAGCTCACCATGCGCAAATCGCTTTTCACCGCCTCCTTACTGGCCCTGGCCATCGCCGCACCTGCCGCCAACGCCTATCAGGCCGGCGATATCATCGTGCGTGCCGGCGCCATCACCGTCGATCCGCATGAGTCCAGCAGCGACATCTGGGTCGGCGCCCTGGGCACCGACGTGGCCGGCACCAGCGCCACCCTGGACAGCGACACCCAACTGGGCCTGAACTTCGCCTATATGCTGACCAGCAACATCGGCCTGGAACTGCTGGCTGCAACGCCGTTCAGCCATGACGTCGGGGTCAAGGGCATGCCTGGCGGTTTTTCTGGACTGAACGGCAAGCTCGGCGAACTCAAGCACCTGCCGCCGACCCTGAGCGTCGTCTATTACCCGCTCGATAGCGCCTCGGCCTTCCAACCCTATATGGGCCTGGGCATCAACTACACCTGGTTCTTCGACGACAAGCTGAGCAGCGAAGCCGAAGGCAAGGGCTTCAGCGGCCTGGACATGAAGGACTCCTGGGGCCTCGCCGCCCAGGTCGGCATGGACTACATGCTCAGCGACAACCTGATGCTCAACGCCCAGGTGCGTTACATCGACATCGACACCACCGGCACGACGTCCTTCGGCGGGGAAAAGGTCAAGGTCGATGTAGACGTCGACCCGCTGGTGTACATGGTCGGCCTCGGCTACAAGTTCTAACGTCGCCGACACGGCCCAGAGCACTACAGGAGGTGCCTCCTTCTGTAGCCTGGCTGCATGCAGCAAAAAGCCGGCTATCGCAGCCGGCTTTTTTTTATCCGCTTTCAGCCCTGTTTCAACAACTCGCGCAGACCGTCGCCGATCGAGGTGGCCTCTGGCAAGCGGTAGCTGGCTTGCAAACGCCGGGTATCGGCTCGGGAATGGCGGATGTCGCCAGGCCGCGGCGCCTGATGGGTGACCGTGGGCAAGCCGCCGCACAACTCACCGATCTCGGCCAGTAGCTGGTTCAGGCTGATAGCCCGATCCCAACCGACATTCACCGCGCCCTGCACTACCTGGGGCATCTGCAGCGCCTGGGTCAGCAGCACCAGCAGATCGTCGATATAGAAAAAATCGCGGGTCTGTTCGCCATCGCCGAACACTGTGATCGGCAGGCCCTGCTGGGCGCGCTGGGTAAAGATGCTGATGACCCCGGAGTACGGCGATGAGGGATCCTGACGCGGGCCGAAGATATTGAAGAAGCGGAACACCGCCGGCTCCAAACCATGCTGACGGCGATAGAAATCCAGGTAATGCTCGCTCGCCAGTTTGTCCGACGCATAAGGCGTCAGCGGCGCCTTGGCGGTT
Source organism: uncultured Pseudomonas sp. (assembly GCF_946885955.1). The sequence continues at coordinate 24,527 of NZ_CAMPHI010000013.1, read as the reverse complement.
TCTTCGTCGATCGCCCGACCTTCGCCGTTATTGCCGTAGACCGCCGCACTGGAGGCGAACAACACCCGTTTGACCCCGTGCCGGCGCATGGCTTCGCAGACATTCAGGGTGCCAACGAAGTTGCTCTGGTGAGTGGCAACCGGGTCGTCCACCGAGGCCTGCACCGAGGCCACCGCGGCCAGGTGCGCGACCGCAGCACAACCGGCGACGGCGGCGTCGACCACCCCGGCATCGGCTACATCGCCCTGAATGAATCGCAGCCGCGGATTATCCAGCGGCAGGTTGGCCAGCTTGCCCATCGACAGGTTGTCCAGCACGCGCACGCCATGCCCTTCGGCCAACAGCGCGTCGACCAGGTGCGAGCCAATGAAGCCGGCGCCGCCGGTTACCAGAATCTCAGCCATGACGGTAATAACGATCCAATAGACTCGGCAATCCCGAGCGCCAGGCGCGCGGTTTGATGCCGAAGGTATGCAGAATTTTCTTGCATGCGAGCACCGCGTGCTGGGGCTCCTCGCCTGCATCGGGGCGCGCCGCATGGGCCTGGGCGACTATTTCCTCGACCAGGTTGCTGCGAAAGTTGCGTGCCTCGCTCAACACCGCCTGCCCCAGCGCCAGCACCGTGGTCGCCTCGTGACCACCGTAATGGTAAGTCCCCCACAGCGGCGTCTGGCAATCGAGCTGCTTGAGCACGGCGAGGATCACCCGCGCCGCATCGTCCACCGGCGTCGGATTACCGCGGCGGTCGTCGGCCAGCTGGACGCTCTGCTGGAGCTCGGCACGAGCCAGGAAACGCCCGAGCACGCCGTCCTTGCTGTCGTCCAGCAACCAGCCGAAACGCAGCAGCACATGCCGCGGACAACTCTTGCGCACGCACTGCTCCAAGCGCCACAGCGCCTGGCCGCGCACGCCCAGGGGCGCCGGCTCCTCTTTCTCGCTGTAGGCCATGGCCCGCGAGCCATCGAATACCCGGTAGCTGGACGGCTGCAGAAGCATGATTTGATGGTGCTGACACAACTCGGCGAGACGCTCGACCGCCCGCTCCTGATCGGCGAACCGCTCGGCACTGACCTCTCCGGATTGAAACCAATCGAAGTAATAGGCCAGGTTGATCAACGCATCGGGGCGGGTCTCATCGAGTAGTTGGGTAAGGCTGTCGGGATCCCAGCCGGCATCCGGCGGCATCGGCGCAAGGAAGCCGATGTCCTCCTCGGCGCCGAGACGAATCAATGCATGACCCAACGCATTGCCGCCACCCAGCAGCATCAGCCGCATACGCATGATGAAAAAGCTGACTTAGCTGATCAGAACGGAATGTCGTCGTCGAAGCTGTCGTAGTCCGGCGCTGGCTGAGCCGCAGGCTGCGGGGCCGGGCGTGGAGCCGACTGCTGTTGCGGCGCACGCTGTTGCGGGGCCGGACGTTGCTGACGCGGAGCGGAATCGCCACCGGCGTTATCCGGACGGCCGCCGAGCAGCTGCATGGTGCCCTGCATGTCGACGATGATCTCGGTGGTGTAACGCTTGATGCCGTCTTTTTCCCACTCGCGGGTTTGCAGCTTACCCTCGATGTACACCTGCGAACCTTTGCGCAGGTACTCGCCGGCGATTTCGGCGACCTTGCCGAACAGCGATACACGGTGCCATTCGGTTTTTTCGACCTTCTGACCGGTCTGCTTGTCGGTCCACTGCTCGCTGGTCGCCAGGCTCAGGTTGGTGACCGCATTGCCGCTCGGCAGGTAGCGGGTTTCCGGGTCCTGTCCGCAGGTACCGACCAGAATGACTTTGTTAACCCCACGGGCCATAACGTTCTCCTAGGCTTTCACGTCGCAGGCGCCGGCTCGATGAGGCGCTGGATGGACGTGCGATCCAATTGTTGGGTATCCACTTTGATATAGATGGCCGCTTCATCGACCACCACCACGGCGTCCGCCACTCCGGGCACAGCTTGCAAACGCTCGGCCAGGCCTGCTTCGCACAGGGCCGCGGCTGAAAGCGGCAGGCGCAGGCTGGTGACATAAGGCGGTTCGCGCATAGTAACAGCAAAGCCCAGCCAAAGCAGGGCCATGGCCGCGCAACCCAGGAACACACCCGACAAGCCGTACGCCTGGTACAGCCAACCGCCGACGATGCCACCCAGGGCCGCACCGAGAAATTGGCTGGTGGAGTACACGCCCATGGCCGTGCCCTTGCCGCCGGCCGGGGCGATCTTGCTGATCAGCGATGGCAGGGATGCCTCCAGCAGGTTGAATGCGGTAAAGAACACCACGGTACCCAGCACCAGCGCACGCAGACTGCTGCCGAACTGCCAGAAGTACAGCTCGCACAGCAGCAATACGGCCACCGCGCCGATCAATACCTGCTTCATCCGACGCTGCTTCTCGGCATAGATGATAAACGGCACCATGCCGAAGAAGCCCACCAGCAGCGCGGTCAGATAGACCCACCAGTGCTCCTCCCTGGGCAAGCCGCCCCGCTCCACCAGGGCCAGGGGCAAGGCGATGAAGCTGGCCATCAGGATTGCGTGCAGCGCCAGGATGGCGAAATCCAGGCGCAGCAGATCGGCGTTGCGCAAAGTTGGCAGCAGCGCCTGTTTGGCCACCCGGGATTCGCGGTGCTGCAGGGGGCCGGACGATGCCGGCACTACCCCGGCAATGATCAGGATACCGAGCAACGCCATGGCACCCGTGGCCCAGAACAGCCCGGACAGGCCGAATGCCCGGGTCAGCAGCGGCCCTATCACCATGGCGACGGCGAACGACAGACCGATGCTCATGCCGATCATCGCCATTGCCTTGGTGCGATGCTGCTCACGGGTCAGGTCCGAGAGCAGTGCCATCACCGCCGCGGAAATCGCCCCGGCGCCCTGCAGCACGCGGCCGGCGATCACGCCCCAGATCGAGTCGGCGTTCGCCGCCAGGACGCTGCCGGCAGCGAAAATCAGCAGACCGACATAGATCACCGGGCGCCGACCGATGCGGTCGGAAATGATGCCAAAGGGGATTTGCAGAAACGCCTGGGTCAGACCATAGGCGCCGATCGCCAGACCGATCAATGCGGGCGTGCTGCCGGACAGGTCCATGCCGTAGGTCGCCAGCACCGGCAACACCATGAACATGCCGAGCATGCGGAATGCGAATACCAGCGCCAGCCCACCGGCCGCCCGGGTTTCGCTGCCACTCATGCGCTCGTTGTGCGGGTCGTGCATGGAAAATGCCCTGTAGAAATAGTCGGCGATTCTAGCAGCCCCATTCGCCATGGCACAGCAGTGACGCTTTGCCGCGCCGCCGTACAGGGCCGTATACTCGATGGTTTTCCGCCCGCCATGCGAGGCTGTTGTTTGTGGACAAGATTCTGATTCGTGGTGCTCGCACCCATAACCTGAAAAATATCGACCTGACCCTGCCGCGCGACAAACTGATCGTGATTACCGGCCTGTCCGGCTCCGGCAAATCTTCACTGGCGTTCGATACGCTTTATGCCGAGGGCCAGCGCCGCTATGTCGAGTCGCTGTCGGCCTACGCCCGGCAGTTTCTGTCGATGATGGAAAAGCCCGATGTCGACACCATCGAAGGGCTGTCGCCGGCGATTTCCATTGAGCAGAAATCCACTTCGCACAACCCGCGCTCCACCGTCGGCACCATCACCGAGATTTACGACTACCTGCGCCTGCTGTATGCCCGCGCCGGTATCCCGCGCTGCCCGGATCACGACCTGCCGCTGGAAGCACAGACCGTCAGCCAGATGGTCGACCAGGTATTGGCGCAGCCCGAAGGCAGCAAGCTGATGCTCCTGGCGCCGATCGTGCGCGAGCGCAAGGGCGAGCACCTGGCGATCTTCGACGAGTTGCGCGCCCAGGGCTTCGTGCGCGTGCGGGTCAACGGCAAGATTTACGAGCTGGACGAACTACCCAAGCTGGATAAACAGAAGAAGCACAGCATCGACGCCGTGGTCGACCGTTTCAAAGCCCGCGGCGATCTGCAGCAGCGCCTCGCTGAATCCTTCGAAACCGCGCTCAAGCTGGCCGACGGCCTGGCCTTGATCGCGCCGATGGAAGGTGAAGAAGGCGAAGAAATCATCTTCTCCGCGCGTTTCGCCTGCCCGGTGTGCGGCCACTCGATCAGCGAGCTGGAACCCAAGCTGTTCTCCTTCAACAACCCAGCCGGCGCCTGCCCGACCTGCGACGGCCTGGGAGTGAAACAGTTCTTCGACACCAAGCGCCTGGTCAACGGCGAGCTGACCCTGGCCGAAGGCGCGATCCGCGGCTGGGACAGGCGCAACGTCTATTACTTCCAGATGCTCGGCTCCCTGGCCAACCATTACGGTTTCAGCCTGGAAATGCCGTTCGACGACCTTAGCGCCGAACACCAGAAATGCATCCTGTTCGGCAGCGGCACGCAGAACGTCGACTTCAAGTACCTCAACGACCGCGGCGATATCGTCAAGCGCTCGCACCCCTTCGAAGGCATAGTGCCGAACCTGGAGCGTCGCTACCGCGAGACCGAGTCGACCAGCGTGCGTGAAGAGCTGGCCAAATTCCTCAGCACCCAGGCCTGCCAGGACTGCCGCGGCACCCGCCTGCGTCGCGAGGCGCGGCACGTATGGGTCGGCGAGAAGACCCTGCCGGCGGTTACCGGCATGCCGATCGGCGACGCCACTGAGTACTTCGCCAGCCTGGCGCTGACCGGGCGTCGCGGCGAGATTGCCGAGAAGATCCTCAAGGAGATTCGCGAACGTTTGCAATTCCTGGTCAACGTCGGCCTCGACTACCTGACCCTGGACCGCAGCGCCGATACCCTGTCCGGTGGCGAGGCACAGCGCATTCGCCTGGCCAGCCAGATCGGCGCCGGCCTGGTCGGGGTCATGTATATCCTCGACGAACCTTCGATCGGCCTGCACCAGCGCGACAACGAGCGCCTGCTCGGCACCCTGAAACACCTGCGCGATATCGGCAACACGGTGATAGTCGTCGAGCACGACGAAGACGCCATCCGCCTCGCCGATTACGTCGTGGATATCGGCCCAGGTGCTGGTGTGCACGGCGGCCAGATCGTCGCCCAGGGCACCGCCGCCGAGGTCATGGCCCACCCGGATTCGCTGACCGGCAAATACCTCTCCGGCCGGGTGAAGATCGAAGTGCCGGCCAAGCGCACGCCACGCAACAAGAAACTGTCGCTGAAGATCAAGGGCGCGCGCGGCAACAACCTGCGCAACGTCGACCTGGAGATCCCGGTCGGCTTGCTGACCTGCGTCACCGGCGTATCCGGTTCAGGCAAATCGACGCTGATCAACAACACCCTGTTCCCCCTCAGCGCCACCGCTCTGAACGGCGCCACCACCCTGGAGGCCGCCGCCCACGACAGCATCGACGGCCTGCAACACCTGGACAAGGTGGTGGATATCGACCAGAGCCCGATCGGCCGCACGCCGCGCTCGAACCCGGCGACCTACACCGGCCTGTTCACGCCGATCCGCGAGCTGTTCGCCGGCGTGCCGGAGTCGCGCTCACGCGGTTACGGCCCGGGACGCTTCTCCTTCAACGTCAAGGGCGGGCGCTGCGAAGCCTGCCAGGGTGACGGCCTGATCAAGGTCGAGATGCACTTTTTGCCGGACATCTACGTGCCCTGCGATGTGTGCAAGAGCAAGCGCTACAACCGCGAAACCCTGGAAGTGAAGTACAAGGGCAAGAACATCACCGAAGTGCTGGACATGACCATCGAGGAGGCGCGCGCATTCTTCGACGCTGTGCCGGCCCTGGCGCGCAAGCTGCAGACGCTGATGGACGTGGGCCTGTCCTATATCAAGCTGGGGCAAAGCGCGACCACCCTGTCCGGCGGCGAGGCGCAGCGGGTCAAGCTGAGCCGCGAGCTGAGCAAGCGCGACACCGGCAAGACCCTGTATATCCTCGATGAGCCGACCACCGGCCTGCACTTCTCCGATATCCAGCAATTGCTCGACGTGCTGCACCGCCTGCGCGACCACGGCAACACCGTGGTGGTGATCGAACACAACCTGGACGTGATCAAGACCGCCGACTGGCTGGTGGATCTCGGCCCGGAAGGCGGCTCCAAGGGCGGCCAGATCATTGCCTGCGGCACCCCGGAAGAAGTCGCCGAGATGCCGCAATCGCATACCGGCTATTTCCTCAAACCCTTGCTGGAAAGGGACCGCGCCACCGAGTAAAGACCAAGCGACGCAACCTCCGCGCCCGGGCCAGGTCAAACTGGAGTCCCCCGGGCGGTGCTGGCGGGACATCCCGTCTTTCACAAGGAGAGTTCCGATGCGCCTGACTTTAGCTGCCTTCCTGCTTGGCGCAGGCCTTAGCCCCGCGATTGTCGCTGCGTCCCAACCGAATGGCCCCTGGCTCAACGAGCAGCAACAGGTTTCGCTCGAAGGCTTTATGAGCAACGCCCAGCTGTACGACCAACTCGCCGGCATAGCGCGTCGCTCCGCTGGCGTGCTCAGCCTGGAACAGACAGGCACCAGCGGCGAGGGCCGGCCGATCTGGCTGGCGCGCCTGGGCGAACCGGATAAACCGGCGGTGATGATCATCACCCAGCAACACGGTAACGAACCCCACGGCACCGAAGCGGCTCTCGACCTGATTCGCAAGCTGGCGTCGGGCGGCGCCTTCTCCAAGCAGGTGCTGGCCAACCTGCAGGTGTTGTTCATTCCCCGCGTCAACCCTGACGGAGCGGCCCTCGCCACCCGCGGCAATGTCGATTTCAGTGCGCCGCAAACCACCGCCAGTTGCCTGCGCGCCGATGGCACACTCGACCCGAGCAAGCTCGACCAAGGCCTGGGCGCCAACGTCACCGCCTACACGCCCGAGGATGGTCCGCGCAAATGGAGCTACGACATCAACCGCTACCACTGGCCGGATTGGAGCCAGAGCACGCAGATCCTCTGTAACCCTGGGCTGGCCGATCAGCGCCATTTCAACCCGGCGCAGAACCCGGTACCGGAAGCCGTGGCGGTGCGCAGCGCCTATGATCGCTACCAGCCCATGTGGATGGTCGATGTACACAACCAGAATCCCGCCGTCGTGCTCGACGATGCCGACCCCGAAGCCAATCGCCCCGGTCACCAGGTAACCGCCTCGATCGCCTGGCCAACCAACGACGACGTCGCGCCAGAAGCGATCGACCTGTCGAAGCAGATGGCACTGGTCATGAAGAAACGCTCCATGGAAATCGGCAATATGGAGGTCACCAACTATTACTACCAACGCCCGGATGGCAGCATTCGCCGTGGCGGCGGCGAGCCCGGTATTGCCCGCAACGCCTATGCGCTATTGGCCAGCGAGCGCTTGGCCAAAGGTGCCGAAGGACCACTGGGAGGCAGCATCCTGATGGAGATAACCGGGCTTAACAGCCGCGGGCAAAAGTCCATTGGCATGCTGCGCAACAACGTCAGGGAAATGCTCGAAGCACTGCTCACGGCCAGCGCCGATGGCAGCCTGCTGGCTGAGGATCCGGCCGAAGCGGAGCGCTTGCTGCGCCCGGGCCAGGAAGTCGACGAGCCCTTGCCCAATCCGCACGACGAGTAGCGAGAAACGAAAAAGCCCCGAATATTTCGGGGCTTTTTCATTGATATCCAAGACTGCCTTACATCTGCGCCTGCAGATAATTTTCCAGGCCCATCTTGTCGATCAGCCCCAACTGGATCTCCAGCCAATAGGCATGATCCTCTTCGGTATCCTTGAGCTGCACCAGCAGGATATCGCGGGTCTGGTAGTCCTGGTGCTGCTCGCACAAGGCAATACCTTTGCTCAGCGCCGCGCGCACCTGATATTCCAGCGCCAGGTCTAGCTTGAGCATTTCCGGCACCGTCTGACCGAAGGCGAAGGCGTCCGGAACCATATCCGGCGTGCCCTCGAGAAACAGGATGCGCTTGAGGATGGCGTCGGCGTGCTGGGTTTCCTCTTCCATTTCATGGTTGATTCGCTCGTAGAGCTTGTCGAAACCCCAGTCTTCATACAGCCGCGAATGCACGAAATACTGATCACGCGCCGCCAGCTCGCCCTTGAGCAACATCTTCAGATAATCGATAACTTCTGTATGGCCTTTCATGCCGAAATCCTTGCTACCTACTGCGGAATAGCCGAATGCTCCGCGCCCCGCCCTTTCGGGTCAAGCTAAAAGCGCAACGCCTCCTTAATAGGAGGCGTTGCGATGAAGCCATTAGCCAGGAATCAGTTCAGGTCGAAGCGATCGAGATTCATCACCTTGGTCCAGGCCGCGACGAAGTCGTGGACAAACTTCTCCTGCGCGTCCGCGCACGCGTAGACCTCGGCCAGCGCCCGCAGCTGCGAGTTGGAACCGAAGAGAAGGTCGACACGCGTGCCAGTCCACTTCAGTGCCCCCGTGCTGCGGTCACGTCCTTCGAATACGTCCTTGGCGTCCGAGATCGCCGTCCAGGTCGTGCGCATATCGAGCAGGTTGATGAAGAAGTCGTTGCTCAGCACCCCTGGCCGTTGGGTAAAGACACCGTGCCGGGCTTGCCCGACATTGCTGTCCAATACCCGTAGCCCGCCGAGCAGCACCGTCATCTCAGGCGCAGTCAGGTTGAGTAGCTGTGCCCGATCCACCAGCAATTCCTCGGCGGGCACACTGAAGCGCCCCTTGAGGTAATTGCGAAAGCCATCGGCGATCGGTTCGAGCACGCTGAACGCCTCGACATCGGTCTGCTCCTGGGAGGCGTCCATGCGGCCGGGAGCGAAGGGCACCTCGATGGCCTGACCGGCTTTCTGCGCGGCCAGTTCGACGCCTACCCCACCTGCCAAGACGATCAGATCGGCGAGCGATACCCGCTTACCGGCAGTCTGCGCGTCATTGAACGCCGTCTGGATAGCCGTCAGCACCTTCAGCACCCGCTCCAGTTGCGCGGGCTGATTGGCTTCCCAATCCTTCTGTGGCGCCAGGCGGATGCGCGCCCCGTTCGCCCCGCCACGCTTGTCCGAACCGCGGAAGGTAGAGGCGGACGCCCAGGCGGTGGACACCAACTCCGCCACCGACAGGCCGCTCGCCACAATCTGGCCCTTGAGAAGCTCGATGTCCCGCGCCTCGATCAACGGGTGATCGACTGCCGGAATCGGGTCTTGCCAGATCAGCTCCTGTGCCGGAACTTCGGGCCCGAGGTAACGGGCACGGGGCCCCATGTCACGGTGGGTCAGCTTGAACCAGGCGCGCGCGAATGCATCGGCGAACTGATCCGGGTTCTGCAAAAAGCGCCTGGAGATCTTTTCATAGGCCGGATCCATGCGCAGCGAAAGGTCCGTGGTCAGCATGGTCGGCGCATGTCGCTTGGATGGGTCATGGGCATCGGGAATGCTGCCAGCGCCCGCTCCACCCTTGGCGACCCACTGGTGCGCGCCCGCCGGACTTTTGCTCAATTCCCACTCATAGCCGAACAGGTTCTCGAAGAAATTGTTGCTCCACTGGGTCGGCGTTGTGGTCCAGGTTACCTCCAGACCGCTGCTGATGGTGTCTCCCGCGATACCGCTGGCAAAGCTGCTTTTCCAGCCGAAGCCCTGGGCCTCGATTTCGCCGCCCTCGGGATCAACACCGACGTGCGCGGCATCGCCGGCGCCATGGGTCTTGCCGAAGGTGTGGCCTCCGGCGATCAGCGCAACGGTTTCCTCGTCGTCCATCGCCATTCGCGCGAATGTCTCACGTATATCCCGCGCCGCAGCCAGCGGATCGGGATTGCCGTTCGGGCCCTCTGGGTTAACGTATATCAACCCCATCTGCACCGCGGCGAGTGGATTCTCCAGCTCGCGATCGCCGCTGTAGCGTTTGTCCTCCAACCAGGATTTTTCCAAACCCCAATAGATGTGTTCTTCAGGTTCCCAGATGTCCTGACGGCCGCCGGCGAAACCGAATGTCTTGAAGCCCATCGACTCGAGCGCGACGTTACCGGTGAGGATCATCAGATCGGCCCAGGAAATCTTCTGCCCGTATTTTTGCTTGATCGGCCAGAGCAACCTGCGGGCCTTGTCCAGGTTGACGTTATCAGGCCAACTGTTGAGCGGAGCGAAACGCTGGCTACCGGTACCCGCGCCGCCGCGGCCGTCGCCGGTACGGTAGGTGCCGGCACTGTGCCAGGCCATGCGGATGAACAGCGGGCCATAGTGGCCGAAGTCCGCGGGCCACCAGTCTTGCGAGTCCGTCATTAGCGCCCGCAGGTCCTGCTTGACTGCGTTCAGGTCAAGACTCTTGAATGCTTCGGCGTAATTGAACGCTTTACCAAGGGGATCACCCAACGAGGAATTCTGGTACAGAGGCTTAAGATTCAGCTGATTTGGCCACCAATCACGGTTCGAATTACCGCCATTAGCGCTTTGCTTAGGGGCGCCGCCGGAAAACGGGCATTTGCTTTCGGTTGTCATATCTTCTCTACCTTGGGTGGTTTGCATTCCACTACCCGATCCAGTGTGGAGACCGGGTGCAGATGAAATCATTGTCTTATCGTGCCGCCAGGGGTTGGATCAGTTGCCACCCTGTAGCGAGCGAGCACCCTGACAGGCGATGAAAGGAGAGTAGACCGGCGCTTTTGCTAGAACCAATATATTGAGCACAAGCGCTCAATAGTTTTTATCTTTTATATAGGCAACAAAAAACCGGGCCAAGGCCCGGTTTTTCTTACAACCTACGACTTACTCAGCGTCTACAGCTGCGCCAGCGACCGGACGGTCGACCAGCTCAACATAAGCCATCGGAGCATTGTCGCCAGTGCGGAAGCCGCACTTGAGGATACGCAGATAACCGCCCTGACGGGTGGCGTAACGCTTGCCCAGGTCGTTGAACAACTTACCGACGATGGCTTTCGAACGAGTACGGTCGAAGGCCAGACGACGGTTGGCAACGCTGTCTTCTTTAGCCAGAGTAATCAGCGGCTCGGCAACGCGACGCAGCTCTTTGGCTTTCGGCAGAGTAGTTTTGATCAGCTCATGCTCGAACAGCGATACCGCCATGTTCTGGAACATGGCCTTGCGGTGTGCGCTGGTGCGGCTGAGGTGACGGCCACTTTTACGATGACGCATGGTTCAATTCCTTACCAAACTCACGTTCGGTGATGATGACGATCAGGCAGTCGCCTTGTCGTCTTTCTTCAGACTTGCCGGCGGCCAGTTGTCGAGGCGCATACCGAGGGACAGACCGCGAGAAGCCAGAACATCCTTGATTTCGGTCAGGGATTTCTTGCCCAGGTTCGGCGTTTTCAACAGTTCTACTTCGGTGCGCTGAATCAGATCGCCGATGTAGTAAATGTTCTCTGCCTTGAGGCAGTTGGCCGAACGTACGGTCAGTTCCAGGTCATCAACCGGGCGCAGCAGGATCGGATCGATCTCGTCTTCCTGCTCGACTACCACTGGTTCACTGTCACCTTTGAGGTCGACGAACGCAGCCAACTGCTGTTGCAGAATGGTTGCGGCACGGCGGATAGCCTCTTCCGGGTCCAGGGTACCGTTGGTTTCCAGGTCAATAACCAGCTTGTCCAGGTTGGTACGCTGCTCGACGCGAGCGTTTTCAACCACGTAAGACACGCGACGCACCGGGCTGAACGAGGAATCGAGCTGCAAGCGACCAATGCTGCGGCTTTCATCTTCATCGCTCTGACGGGAGTCAGCTGGCTCATAGCCGCGACCACGAGCTACAGTGAGCTTCATGTTCAGCGCGCCATTGGAGGCCAGGTTCGCGATCACGTGGTCGCCATTAACGATTTCAACATCGTGATCCAGCTGAATATCGGCAGCGGTAACTACACCCGAGCCCTTCTTCACCAGGTTCAGCGTCACTTCGTCGCGACCGTGCAGTTTAATAGCCAGGCCTTTCAGGTTGAGCAGGATTTCAATGACGTCTTCCTGAACACCTTCGATGGCGCTGTACTCATGGAGTACACCGTCAATCTCGGCCTCGACTACTGCACAGCCAGGCATGGAGGACAACAGGATGCGGCGCAGCGCGTTGCCCAGGGTATGGCCAAAGCCACGCTCGAGAGGCTCGAGGGTGATCTTGGCGCGGGTCGAACTGACCACCTGCACATCAATGTGGCGGGGGGTCAGGAACTCATTTACCGAAATCTGCATGGATGCACCTATTTTCTAGCCCTTACTTGGAGTAGAGCTCGACAATCAGGCTTTCGTTGATGTCGGCGGAGAGATCACTACGAACCGGAACGGCTTTGAATACGCCGGACTTCTTCTCAGTGTCTACATCTACCCATTCAACGCGGCCACGCTGGGCACACAACTCAAGAGCCTGAGCAATGCGCAGCTGATTCTTCGATTTCTCGCGTACTGCAACGACGTCGCCAGCTTTAACCTGGTAGGACGGCACGTTTACAGTCTTACCGTTAACGCTGATCGCTTTGTGCGAAACCAGCTGACGGGATTCGGCGCGGGTAGCACCGTAGCCCATGCGATAAACCACGTTATCCAGACGGCATTCGAGCAGTTGCAGCAGGTTCTCACCAGTAGCGCCTTTCTTGCCGGCAGCTTCTTTGTAATAACCGCTGAATTGACGCTCAAGCACACCGTAGATACGACGAACTTTTTGCTTCTCACGCAGCTGGGTGCCGTAGTCGGACTGACGGCCACGGCGCTGGCCGTGAATACCTGGGGCTGCTTCGATGTTGCACTTCGATTCCAGGGCGCGAACACCACTTTTCAGGAAAAGATCTGTGCCTTCACGACGAGACAGTTTGCACTTGGGACCAATGTAACGAGCCATTTCTCACTGTCTCCTGATTACACGCGACGCTTCTTCGAAGGACGGCACCCGTTATGCGGGATGGGCGTCACATCGGTGATGCTGGCGATCTTGTAACCGCAGCCGTTCAAAGCACGGACGGCGGACTCACGACCCGGACCGGGACCCTTGACGTTGACGTCGAGGTTCTTCAGGCCGTATTCCAGCGCAGCTTGACCAGCACGTTCTGCAGCCACCTGGGCAGCGAACGGGGTGCTTTTACGCGAGCCGCGGAAACCCGAACCACCAGAGGTAGCCCAGGACAGGGCGTTGCCCTGACGGTCAGTAATGGTCACGATTGTGTTGTTGAAAGAAGCGTGGATGTGGGCGATGCCATCAACCACCGTCTTTTTGACTTTCTTACGAGTACGAGCAGCAGGTTTTGCCATGACTAGATTCCTGTCGATGCGCGAATGCGATTACTTGCGGATCGGCTTACGCGGGCCCTTACGGGTACGCGCGTTGGTCTTGGTACGCTGACCGCGAACCGGCAGACCACGACGATGACGCAGGCCGCGGTAGCAACCCAGGTCCATCAAGCGCTTGATTTTCATGTTCACTTCACGACGCAGATCGCCTTCGGTATTCACCTTGGCAACTTCGCCACGCAGCTGCTCGATCTGCTCGTCAGAGAGATCTTTGATTTTTGCGGCCGGATTAACACCGGTAGCAGCACAGATTTTCTGTGCAGTGGTGCGACCGACACCGAAGATGTAGGTCAGCGAGATAACAGTGTGTTTGTTATCCGGAATGTTAACGCCTGCAATACGGGCCATTCAGTGTAACTCCAATTGACAGCTACCTACGCCCCGGAAGCCAAGAAATAGGGCGCGAGATATTAACGCTGTAGAAACAAATAATCAACCCGGCAGCGCACTAGCTGCCGGGCTTATAACGCTTCTATCACACTCAGCCTTGGCGCTGCTTGTGACGCGGTTCCGCGCTGCAGATCACTCGAACGACACCTTCGCGACGAATAATCTTGCAGTTACGGCACAGCTTTTTCACCGATGCACGAACTTTCATCACCAACTCCTCGAACCTTATGGACACTTCAGCGGAGCATGCCGCTGCCGTAGCCCTTCAGGTTGGCTTTCTTCATCAGGGATTCGTACTGGTGCGAAACGAGGTGCGATTGTACTTGCGACATAAAGTCCATCACAACCACTACCACGATCAGCAACGAAGTCCCGCCAAGATAGAACGGTACGTTGGCAGCCACCACCAGAAACTGTGGCAACAAGCATACGGCCGTCATGTACAGGGCACCGAACATGGTCAAGCGAGTCAGTACGCCATCGATATAGCGCGCAGACTGCTCACCCGGACGAATACCCGGAATAAAGGCACCGGACTTTTTCAGGTTTTCCGCTACGTCTTTCGGATTGAACATCAAGGCTGTATAGAAGAAGCAGAAGAAAACGATCCCTGCACTAAACAGCAAAATATTCAACGGCTGACCAGGAGCGATTGCCTGCGAAATATCCTGCAACCAGCCCAGACCTTCGGACTGACCAAACCAGGAACCCAGCGAAGCCGGGAATAACAGAAGGCTGCTGGCGAAAATAGCCGGGATAACCCCCGCCATGTTCACCTTCAACGGCAAGTGGCTGGTCTGCGCAGCGAAAACCTTGCGGCCCTGCTGACGCTTGGCGTAGTGCACAGCAATACGACGCTGGCCACGCTCAATGAACACCACGAAACCGATAATCGCTACTGCCAGCAAACCGATGGCGATCAGCGCGAAGATATTGATATCGCCCTGCCGTGCAGACTCGAAAGACTGCCCGATCGCCCTCGGCAGACCGGCCACGATGCCCGAGAAAATCAGCATCGAAATACCGTTGCCAACACCGCGCTCGGTGATTTGCTCGCCCAACCACATCATGAACATTGCCCCCGCCACGAAGGTGGAGACTGCAACGAAGTGGAAGCCGAAACCGACCGAAAACGCTACACCCTGACTGGCCAGACCGACGGACATACCGAAGGCTTGGACGCAGGCCAGGGCAAGAGTGCCGTAGCGGGTGTATTGGCTGATCTTGCGACGACCAGCCTCACCTTCCTTCTTCAACTGCTCCAGCTGCGGGCTGACTGCGGTCATGAGCTGCATGATGATCGATGCCGAAATGTACGGCATGATCCCCAATGCAAAAATGCTCATGCGCTCCAGCGCGCCGCCGGAAAACATGTTGAACAAGCTAAGTATGGTCCCCTCATTCTGTCGAAACAGGTCCGCCAACCGGTCCGGGTTTATGCCTGGAACTGGGATGTGTGCGCCAATGCGATAGACGACGATCGCCATGAGCAGAAAGCGCAGACGAGCCCAGAGCTCGGATAACCCGCCATTGCTGAGCGCTGAGAGAGCACCTTGCTTAGCCATTTATTCCTCGAACTTACCGCCAGCTGCTTCGATAGCCGCGCGCGCACCTTTGGTGGCGGCGATACCTTTAAGGGTGACCGCCTGAGTAACCTCACCGGACAGCATGACTTTCACACGCTGGACGTTTTGGTTGATCAGGTTGGCATCCTTCAGCGACTGCAGAGTAACGATGCCGCCTTCGATCTTGTTCAGCTCGGAAGTACGCACTTCTGCGCGATCCATTGCCTTCAAAGAAACGAAGCCGAATTTGGGCAGACGACGGTGCAGAGGCTGCTGGCCGCCTTCGAAACCCGGAGCGATGGTGCCACCGGAGCGCGAGGTCTGACCTTTGTGGCCACGGCCACCAGTCTTACCCAAACCGCTACCGATACCACGGCCCGGACGGTGCTTCTCGCGACGGGAACCCGGCGCAGGACTCAAATCGTTCAGGTACATGTCTTAACCCTCCACACGGAGAAGGTAGTAAGCCTTGTTGATCATGCCGCGATTTTCCGGAGTATCCAGAACTTCGACGGTGTGATTGATGCGACGCAGGCCGAGACCCTTGACGCAGGCTTTGTGATTGGCCAGGCGGCCGTTCACGCTCTTGATCAGCGTGACTTTGACGGTATTAGCCATGGTTAGAGAATCTCCTCGACGCTCTTGCCACGCTTAGCCGCAACCGAATCCGGAGACTGCATAGCCTTCAGACCTTTGAAGGTGGCATGCACCACGTTCACAGGGTTGGTCGAGCCGTAGCACTTGGCCAGAACGTTCTGCACACCAGCCACTTCCAACACGGCACGCATGGCGCCGCCGGCGATGATACCGGTACCTTCAGAAGCCGGCTGCATGTACACCTTGGAGGCGCCATGGGCAGACTTCATCGCGTATTGCAGAGTGGTGCCGTTCAGATCCACCTGGATCATGTTGCGACGCGCAGCTTCCATCGCCTTCTGGATGGCAGCAGGCACTTCACGAGACTTACCGCGGCCGAAACCGACGCGACCCTTACCATCACCCACCACGGTCAACGCGGTGAAAGTGAAGATACGGCCACCCTTTACGGTCTTGGCAACACGGTTAACCTGTACCAGCTTCTCGATATAGCCTTCGTCGCGCTTTTGGTCGTTATTTGCCATAACTTAGAACTCCAGCCCGCCTTCACGAGCAGCATCAGCCAGCGCCTTGACGCGGCCGTGGTACTTGAAGCCAGAACGGTCGAATGCAACCTGAGTCACACCAGCGGCTTTCGCGCGCTCGGCAACCAGCTCGCCAACTTTCTTGGCTGCGTCGACGTTGCCGGTGGCGCCGTCACGCAATGCTTTGTCCAAGGTCGAGGCGCTGGCCAGAACCTTGCTGCCGTCGGCCGAGATGACCTGGGCATAGATGTGCTGCGAAGAGCGATACACGCAGAGACGCACGGCTTCTAGCTCGTGCATTTTCAGGCGTGCTTTGCGAGCGCGACGCAGTCGAGTAACTTTTTTGTCGGTCATTTGCTATGCCCTACTTCTTCTTGGCTTCTTTACGGCGGACGACTTCGTCAGCGTAACGAACACCTTTGCCCTTATAAGGTTCAGGACGACGGAAGTCACGAATCTCCGCAGCGACCTGACCAACCAGTTGCTTGTCGACACCCTTGATCAGGATCTCGGTCTGGTTCGGGGTTTCGGCAACCACACCTTCCGGCAACTCATAGTCGATCGGATGGGAGAAGCCGAGAGCAAGGTTCAGCACCTGACCTTTGGCTTGAGCCTTGTAACCAACGCCAACCAGCTGCAGCTTACGCTCGAAGCCAGCGCTAACACCGATCACCATATTGTTGACCAGAGCGCGAGTGGTACCGGCCATTGCGCGAGTCTGCTGATCGCCATTGCGAGCAGCGAAACGCAGCTCACCGGCTTCCTGCAGGACTTCAACGGACGAGTGAACGTTCAGTTCGAGAGTGCCCTTGGCACCCTTCACCGAGAGTTGCTGACCGGCGAGTTTGACTTCAACGCCAGCAGGCAACACAACGGGGTTCTTAGCAACGCGAGACATGCTTATCCCCCCTTAGAACACTGTGCAAAGCACTTCGCCGCCGACACCGGCAGCGCGCGCAGCGCGGTCCGTCATCACACCCTTGTTGGTGGAGACGATGGATACACCGAGACCGCCACGAACTTTCGGCAGATCATCGACGGATTTGTATTGGCGAAGGCCGGGACGGCTTACGCGCTTCACTTCTTCGATAACCGGACGGCCTTCGAAGTACTTCAGCTCGATGGACAGCTGCGGCTTTGCTTCGCCGCTGATCTGATAACCCGCAATATAACCTTCGTCTTTCAAAACTTTGGCTACAGCCACCTTCAACGTGGAAGACGGCATGCTTACGACGGACTTTTCAGCCATCTGGGCATTACGGATACGAGTTAGCATGTCCGCTAACGGGTCCTGCATACTCATGGGCTAGACGCTCCTGATACAAAAAGAATTAGCCTTGCGGCTACAATCACCGAATACCTGGGCGAAACCCAGGCTCAGGCGAGCCGGACATTCTAGAGACTGCTCAAAAATGAATCAAGCCCCAAAGGGGCCTGATTCACACAAAGACAAAGCCGGCACTAGGCCGGCTTCGTTTTTACCAGCTGGCTTTCACCAGACCTGGTACATCACCACGCATTGCAGCTTCACGCAGCTTGATACGCGACAGACCGAACTTGCGATAAACGCCGTGCGGACGACCGGTAATGCGGCAACGGTTGCGCAGGCGCGAGGCGCTGGCATCGCGCGGCTGCTTCTGCAGTGCGATCTGGGCTTCCCAACGCGCTTCCGGACTGGCGTTCGGATTGGCGATAGTAGCTTTCAGCTCAGCGCGCTTCTTAGCGAACTTAGCTACCGTTTGCTGACGCTTCAGCTCACGGTTTTTCATGCTCATTTTGGCCATGTTCCTACTCCAATCAGTTGCGGAACGGGAATTTGAAAGCACGCAGCAGAGCGCGACCTTCATCATCCGTACGGGCAGTGGTGGTCAGGGTAATGTCCAGACCGCGCAGGGCATCGATCTTGTCGTAATCGATTTCCGGGAAAATGATCTGCTCTTTCACGCCCATGCTGTAGTTGCCACGACCATCGAAGGACTTGGCATTCAGGCCGCGGAAGTCGCGGACCCGAGGCAGGGAGATCGACAGCAGACGATCCAGGAATTCGTACATACGCTCGCGGCGCAAGGTTACCTTGACGCCAATCGGCCAACCTTCACGAACCTTGAAGCCTGCAATCGACTTACGGGCATGAGTCACTACGACTTTCTGACCGGTGATCTTTTCCAGGTCGGCAACAGCGTGCTCGATGATCTTCTTGTCACCGATCGCTTCGCCCAGGCCCATGTTCAGGGTGATCTTGGTGATGCGCGGAACTTCCATCACGTTCGCCAGCTTAAGTTCTTCCTTAAGCTTGGGCGCGATTTCTTTCCGGTAAATCTCTTTTAGTCGTGCCATGGTCTTCTACCTAGCAGTGTTCAAGCATCAACCGCTTTTTGGGTCGACTTGAAGACACGAATTTTTTTACCCTCTTCAACTTTGAAACCAACGCGATCAGCCTTGTTGGTTTCGCCATTGAAAATGGCCACGTTAGAAGCGTGCAATGGCGCTTCTTTCTCGACGATACCGCCCTGAACGCCCGACATCGGGTTCGGCTTGGTATGGCGCTTCACCAGGTTGATCCCACCAACGACCAAACGGTCGTCAGCGAGAACCTTGAGCACCTTGCCACGCTTACCTTTGTCTTTGCCGGCGATCACGATGATCTCGTCGTCACGACGAATCTTTTGCATGTCGGATCTCCTTAGAGCACTTCAGGGGCGAGCGAGACGATCTTCATGAACTTCTCAGAGCGAAGTTCACGAGTCACTGGCCCAAAAATACGGGTGCCGATCGGCTCTTGCTTGTTGTTCAGCAGAACAGCAGCGTTGCCATCGAAGCGAATGATCGAGCCGTCAGGGCGACGAACGCCGTGACGCGTGCGGACTACTACAGCAGTCATCACTTGGCCCTTTTTCACTTTACCGCGCGGAATCGCTTCCTTGACGGTCACCTTGATGATGTCGCCGATACCGGCGTAGCGACGATGCGAGCCGCCCAGCACCTTGATGCACATAACGCGACGAGCACCGCTGTTGTCAGCGACGTCGAGCATGGATTGAGTCTGAATCATATAATTTCTCCGACCCTTAGCCCTTAGACTTCCACTGCGCGTTCGAGAACTTCAACCAGCGCCCAAGACTTGGTCTTGGCTACGGGACGGGTTTCACGGATGGAAACCTTGTCGCCGATGTGGCACTGATTGCTTTCGTCGTGCGCGTGCAGCTTGGTCGAACGCTTGACATATTTGCCGTAGATCGGGTGCTTAACGCGACGCTCGATCAATACGGTGATGGTCTTGTCCATCTTGTCGCTGACGACACGGCCGGTCAGCGTACGGACTGTTTTTTCGGCTTCAGCCATGATCACTTACCTGCCTGCTGGTTGAGCACAGTTTTCACACGAGCGATGTCGCGCTTAACTTGCGAGAGCAGGTGAGACTGCCCCAACTGGCCAGTTGCTTTCTGCATACGCAGATTGAACTGGTCGCGCAGCAGGCCGAGCAGTTGCTCGTTCAGCTGCTGTGCTGATTTTTCACGAAGTTCATTCGCCTTCATCACATCACCGTCCGCTTAACAAAAGTGGTGGCGAGCGGCAGCTTTGCAGCAGCCAGGGCGAAAGCCTCACGCGCCAACTCTTCGGAAACGCCTTCGATCTCGTACAGGACTTTGCCTGGCTGGATCTGGGCTACCCAATATTCAACGCCACCCTTCCCTTTACCCATCCGCACTTCGAGAGGCTTCTTGGTAACCGGTTTATCGGGGAACACGCGAATCCAGATTTTCCCGCCACGTTTTACGTGACGAGTCAGAGCACGACGAGCGGACTCGATCTGACGGGCGGTGAGACGACCGCGGGCAACAGACTTCAGCGCGAACTCGCCGAAGCTGACTTTGCTACCGCGCTGAGCCAGGCCACGGTTGTGGCCGGTCATCTGCTTACGGAACTTCGTACGCTTTGGTTGCAACATTTGGCGTACCCCTTACTTAGCAGCTTTTTTACGAGGCGCGGGTGCTTGCGGCTTCAGTTCTTCATGGCGACCACCAATTACTTCGCCTTTGAAGATCCAAACCTTGACACCGATCACACCATAAGTGGTGTGCGCTTCGTACGTGGCATAGTCGATATCGGCACGCAGGGTGTGCAACGGCACACGACCTTCGCGATACCATTCGGTACGGGCAATTTCAGCACCACCGAGACGACCGCTCACTTGGATTTTGATGCCCTTGGCACCAATACGCATGGCGTTCTGTACAGCGCGCTTCATGGCGCGACGGAACATCACACGACGCTCCAGCTGCTGAGCTACGCTCTGCGCAACCAGCATACCGTCGAGCTCCGGCTTGCGGATCTCTTCGATATTGATGTGCACAGGCACACCCATTTGCTTGGTCAGGTCCTGACGCAGCTTCTCAACATCTTCACCTTTCTTGCCGATCACGATGCCGGGGCGAGCGGTGTGGATGGTGATGCGTGCGGTTTGAGCCGGACGAGCGATGTCGATACGGCTTACGGACGCGCTTTTTAATTTGTCTTGGAGATACTCACGCACCTTCAGATCAGCGAACAAATAGTCCGCATAAGTCCGACCGTCTGCGTACCAGACGGAGGTGTGCTCCTTGACGATTCCCAGGCGAATGCCAATGGGATGTACTTTCTGACCCATCTGATCGACTCCGTTACTTGTCCGCAACCTTGACAGTGATATGGCAAGACCGCTTGACGATGCGATCAGCGCGGCCTTTGGCACGCGGCATGATGCGCTTCAGCGAACGCCCTTCGTTGACGAAAACGGTGCTGACCTTGAGGTCATCAACATCTGCGCCTTCGTTGTGCTCGGCGTTGGCTACAGCCGACTCCAGCACTTTCTTCATGATTTCCGCGGCTTTCTTACTGCTAAAAGCCAGCAGGTTGAGCGCTTCGCCCACCTTCTTCCCGCGGATCTGGTCGGCGACCAAGCGGGCTTTCTGGGCGGAGATTCGAGCGCCCGACAACTTAGCGGCTACTTCCATTTCCTTACCCCTTAACGCTTGGCTTTCTTGTCAGCCACGTGCCCACGATAGGTACGAGTGCCGGCAAATTCGCCCAGTTTGTGGCCGACCATGTCTTCGTTCACGAGAACCGGGACATGTTGACGACCGTTATGCACAGCGATGGTCAGACCGACCATCTGCGGCAGGATCATGGAACGGCGCGACCAGGTTTTCACCGGCTTGCGATCGTTCTTTTCCATCGCCACTTCGATCTTCTTCAGTAGGTGAAGATCGATAAAAGGACCTTTTTTCAGAGAACGTGGCACTGTCGTATCCCTCTATTTACTTGCGACGACGGACGATCATGTTATCGGTGCGCTTGTTACCACGAGTCTTCGCGCCCTTAGTCGGGAAGCCCCATGGAGACACCGGATGACGACCACCAGAGGTACGACCTTCACCACCACCGTGTGGGTGGTCAACCGGGTTCATGGCAACACCACGAACGGTTGGGCGAACGCCACGCCAGCGCTTGGCACCAGCTTTACCCAGCGAACGCAGGCTGTGCTCGGAGTTCGAGACTTCGCCCAGGGTCGCACGGCACTCAGCCAGCACTTTACGCATTTCACCGGAACGCAGACGCAGGGTCACGTAGACACCTTCACGCGCGATCAGCTGAGCGGATGCGCCAGCGGAACGAGCGATCTGAGCACCTTTGCCCGGCTTCAGTTCGATACCGTGAACAGTGCTACCAACTGGGATGTTGCGCAGTTGCAGACTGTTGCCCGGCTTGATCGGAGCCATGATGCCAGCTACCAGCTGATCGCCTGCACTCACGCCCTTAGGGGCGATGATGTAGCGACGCTCGCCGTCTGCATACATCAGCAGAGCGATGTGTGCGGTACGGTTTGGATCGTATTCAATACGCTCGACAGTGGCTGGAATGCCATCTTTGTCGTTGCGACGGAAATCGACCAGACGGTAATGCTGCTTGTGGCCACCACCGATATGACGGGTGGTGATACGACCATTGTTGTTACGGCCGCCAGATTTCGACTTCTTCTCGAGCAGCGGTGCATAAGGAGCGCCTTTGTGCAGCTCCTGATTGACCACCTTGACCACAAAACGGCGGCCCGCGGAAGTCGGTTTGCATTTAACGATTGCCATGATGCACCCCTTCCTTACTCAGCACTGCTGGCGAAATCGAGATCTTGACCCGGCTGAAGGGAGATAACTGCCTTCTTCCAGTCGTTACGCTTGCCCAGACCGCGAGCGGTGCGCTTGCTCTTACCCAGAACGTTCTGAGTAGTGACACGCTCAACCTTCACGCTGAACAGGCTTTCGACGGCCTTCTTGATTTCCAGCTTGGTTGCATCGGTTGCAACCTTGAAAACGAACTGGCTTTTCTTGTCAGCCAGAACCGTGGCCTTCTCGGAGACGTGCGGGCCAAGCAGCACTTTAAATACGCGTTCCTGGTTCATCCCAGCAGCTCCTCGAATTTCTTCACGGCAGAAACGGTGACCAGCACCTTCTCGTACGCGATCAGACTGACCGGATCGGAACCCTGCACGTCACGGACATCGACATGCGGCAAGTTACGAGCAGCCAGGTACAGATTCTCATCGACAGCATCGGACACGATCAGTACATCGGTCAGACCCATGCCATTCAGCTTGCCCAACAGTTCTTTGGTCTTCGGAGCTTCAACACTGAAGTCTTCAACCACGACCAGACGATCAGTACGAACCAGCTCGGCAAGAATCGAACGCAACGCAGCGCGATACATCTTCTTGTTCAGCTTTTGATCGTGATTCTGCGGACGGGCCGCGAAGGTCACACCACCGCCACGCCAGATCGGACCACGAGTGGTACCGGCACGAGCACGACCAGTGCCCTTCTGACGCCATGGGCGCTTACCGCCACCGGATACGTCGGAACGGGTCTTCTGTTGCTTGCTGCCCTGACGGCCGCCGGCCATGTAGGCCACAACTGCTTGGTGAACCAGGGTCTCGTTGTAATCGCCACCGAAAGTCGCTTCGGACACTTCGATCGCTTGAGCGCCATTTACATTTAATTGCATGTCAGCTTCCCCTTAACCGCGAGCCTTGGCTGCCGGACGCACAACCAGGTTGCCGCCAGTAGCGCCCGGAACGGCACCCTTGACCAACAGCAGGTTGCGTTCAGCATCGACGCGCACTACTTCCAGGGACTGCACAGTCACGCGCTCAGCACCCATGTGACCGGACATTTTCTTGCCCTTGAAGACGCGACCCGGAGTCTGGCACTGGCCAATGGAACCCGGAACACGGTGGGACACGGAGTTACCGTGAGTATTGTCTTGGCCGCGGAAATTCCAACGCTTGATGGTACCGGCGAAGCCTTTACCTTTGGACTGACCGGTGACATCCACCAGTTGACCAGCTTGGAAAATTTCAGCGTTGATCAGATCGCCAGCCTGGTACTCGCCTTCTTCAAGACGGAATTCCATGACTGCACGACCTGCCGCGACGTTCGCCTTGGCGAAGTGACCGGCCTGAGCCTTGCTGACACGAGAAACGCGACGCTCGCCAACAGTGACCTGCACTGCGCGATAGCCATCGGACTCTTCAGTTTTGAACTGGGTGACGCGATTCGGCTCGATCTCAATGACCGTAACCGGAATGGAGACACCTTCTTCGGTGAAAATGCGGGTCATGCCGCACTTACGACCGACTACACCAATAGTCATGTTGTAACCTCATGAGTGTACGGGGCTTTCACCCGCTATGGCCGCCCATTTCAGAGCGTTACACGACTAAAACCTCAAGGTTTTAGCCGAGGCTGATCTGCACTTCCACGCCAGCCGCAAGATCGAGCTTCATAAGAGCGTCAACGGTTTTATCCGTTGGCTGGACGATGTCCAGAACACGCTTATGAGTACGGATCTCATACTGATCGCGCGCGTCTTTGTTGACGTGCGGAGAGGTCAGTACGGTGAACCGCTCTTTGCGGGTAGGCAGAGGAATCGGACCACGCACCTGAGCACCAGTACGTTTCGCGGTTTCCACGATTTCCTGGGTTGATTGATCGATCAGGCGATGGTCAAAAGCCTTCAACCGAATACGGATTTGTTGGTTTTGCATTTTGACCTCAGATTCCAAGCTGCTATTCCCAACGGACGCACTGCGCCCGTTAAAAGGAGGCGTGATTCTATAGACGCCTCCCCAGGGTGTCAACCCAATAAAAAAGCCCCCGCAAAGCGGGGGCCTTCTTATGAATCAGACCAGTCGATTACTCGACGATCTTGGCAACCACACCAGCGCCAACGGTACGACCACCTTCG
>NZ_CAMPHI010000012.1 GCF_946885955.1 uncultured Pseudomonas sp. | reverse complement strand
TCATCATGATCGCGTTCTTCTTGACGATGCCGATCAGCAGGATGATGCCGATGATCGCGATCAAGCCCAGATCGTTGCCGGTCAGCAGCAACGCCAGCAGCGCACCGACGCCCGCCGAAGGCAACGTGGAGAGGATGGTAATCGGGTGGATAAAGCTCTCGTAGAGCACGCCGAGCACTATGTACATGGTGACGATAGCGGCGAGGATCAGCAGCAGCGTGCTCGACAGCGACGCGCGGAACGCCTCGGCGGCGCCCTGGAATTTGCTCTGGATGCCGCCCGGCAGGCCGATTTCCGCCTGCACCCGTTCGATCACCTCCACCGCTTCGCCGAGGGCGACACCGGGCGCCAGATTGAACGACAGCGTCGCTGCCGGGAACTGGCCGATATGGTTGATCAACAGCCGCGTGGGGCGCTGTTCGATGCGCGCCAACGAGGACAGCGGCACCTGCGAGCCATCGGCGGTGGCCACATGCACCTGACGCAATGCGTCCGGGCCGAGACGGTCCGCCGCCTCGGTCTCCAGCACCACGCGGTATTGGCTGGCCTGGGTGAAGATGGTCGAGATCTGCCGCTGGCCGAAGGCGTCGTAGAGCGCGTTGTCGATATCGGCAACGCTGACGCCGAGGCGCCCCGCCACATCACGATCGATATCGAGGAACACCTGCAGGCCTCGGGTCTGCAGGTCGCTGGCGACATCGGTGAGCTGTGGTTGCTCACGTAGCGCCTCTACCAGTTTCGGCGTCCAGGTTTCCAGCAATTCGGTGTCCGGCGACTCCAGGCTGAACTGGAACTGGGTGCGGCTGACCCGGTCCTCAATGGTCAGGTCCTGCACCGGTTGCAGGTACAGCTGGATGTTCGGCAGCTTTGCCAGTTGCGGGCGCAGGCGTTCAATCACTTCGCTGGCAGTCGCATCGCGCTCGCCGTGGGGCTTGAGGTTGATCAGCAGGCGGCCGCTGTTCAGCGTCGGGTTGTCGCCGTCGACGCCGATATAGGACGACAGGCTGGCCACCGCCGGATCGCCGAGGATTACCTCGGCCAGGCGTTGCTGGCGCTCGCCCATGGCGCGGAACGAGACCGTCTGCGGCGCCTCGGAAATACCCTGGATCAGCCCGGTGTCCTGCACCGGGAAGAAGCCCTTGGGCACCGCCAGATACAGCAGCACGGTGAGGCCGAGGGTGGCCACTGCGGCCAGCAGGGTCAGCGGCTGATGGCGCAGCACCCACTGCAAGCCCTGGCCGTAGCGCTTGATCATGCCGTCGATAAAGGCGCCGGCGGCGCGGTAGAAACGCCCCTGCTCCTGGTCCTTTTCGGCCTTGAGCAGGCGCGCGCACATCATTGGCGTCAGCGTCAGCGAAATCACCAGCGAGATCAGGATAGCCACCGCCAGGGTGATGGCGAATTCGCGAAACAGGCGGCCGACCACATCGGCCATAAACAGCAGCGGGATCAGCACCGCGATCAGCGAGAAGGTCAGCGAGATCAAGGTGAAGCCGATCTGCCTGGCGCCTTTGAGCGCGGCGTTCAGCGGCGTCTCGCCCTCCTCCAGATGGCGGGCGATGTTCTCCAGCATGACGATGGCGTCGTCGACCACGAAGCCGGTGGCGATGGTCAGCGCCATCAGCGTCAGGTTGTTGATCGAGAACCCGGCCAGGTACATCACGCCGAAGGTGCCTATCAGCGACAGAGGTACGGCAATCGACGGGATCACCGTGGCCGACAGCTTGCGCAGGAACAGGAAGGTCACCAGCACCACCAGCGCCACCGCCAGCAGCAGCTCGAACTGCACATCGTGCACCGCCGCACGAATGGTCTGGGTACGGTCGCTGAGCACAACCACGTCGACATTGGCCGGCAGGCCGGCGGTGATCTGCGGCAGCAGCCGCTGGATGCGGTCGACCACCTCGATCACGTTGGCGCCGGGCTGGCGCTGGATATTCAGCAGCACCGCCTGCTGGCGGTTGGCCCAGGCCGCCAGACGCTCGTTCTCCGCGCCGTCGACGATCTGCGCCACGTCCTTCAGGCGCAGCGCGGCGCCGTTCTGGTAGCTGACGATCAGCTCGCGGTAGGCATCGGCGGACTTGAGTTGGTCGTTGGCGTCGAGTTGCGACACCCGCGTCGGCCCGTCGAAGTTGCCCTTCGGCTGGTTGACGTTGGATTTGCCGATCAGCGTGCGCACGTCGGACAGGTTCAGCCCATAAGCGGCCAGCGCCTCGGGATTGACCCGGATGCGCACCGCCTGGCGCTGGCCGCCGGCCAGGGTAACCAGGCCGACGCCGCTGATCTGCGCGATCTTCTGCGCCATGCGCGTGTCGACCAGGTCGTGCACCTGGGGCAGCGGCAGCGTTTCCGAGCTGATCGCCAGGGTCAGCACCGGGGTGTCGGCCGGGTTGACCTTGTTGTACACCGGCGGTGCCGGCAGGTCGCTCGGCAACAGGTTAGTAGCACCGTTGATCGCCGCCTGCACTTCCTGTTCGGCGATATCCAGCTCCACTTCCAGGTTGAAGCGCAGGGTGATCACCGAGGCGCCACCGGAGCTGCTCGAGGACATCTGCTTGAGGCCCGGCATCTGCCCCAGCTGGCGCTCCAACGGCGCGGTCACCGCGCTGGTCATCACCTCCGGGCTGGCGCCGGGGTACAGGGTGAGCACACGGATGGTCGGGTAATCGACCTCGGGCAAGGCCGATACCGGCAGCAGACGGTAAGCGATGATGCCGCTGAGGAAGATCGCCAGCATGATCAGCGTGGTGGCGACCGGCCGCAGGATAAAGGTGCGCGAAAGGTTCATGCGTCGCGCTTCGGCCGCTTGCCGGCTTCAGGTTTGGCGACCGCCGGCTGATCGCCGATGACCTCGACCTTGGCGCCGTCCTTGAGCCGATCGGTGCCTTCCAGCACCAGGCGGTCGCCGGCCGCAACGCCGCTTTCGATCAGGGTGCGCTCGCCGTCGCTGGGGCCGGCCTGCACCGGCGTCACGACTACCGTCGAATCGTCCTTGAGCAGGTAAACGAAGGTGCCTCGCGAGCCGTATTGCAGCGCCGCCGAGGGAATCAGCGTGGCCTGCTCGCGGGTGCGCACGCGCAGGCGCACGTTAACGAACTGGTTGGGGAACAGGGTTTCCTCGGCATTCTCGAAACGCGCCTTGAGCTTGACGGTGCCGGTGGCCAAGTCGATCTGGTTGTCCAGGCTCTGCAGGCTTCCCGCAGCCAGGCGTTGCTTCTCGCTGCGGTCCCAGGCTTCCACGACCAGCGACTGCGGGTCCGCCTTGCGCGCCTGCTGCACTTGCGGCAATTCGCTTTCGGGCAAGGTGAAGCTGACCGAGATCGGCTGGGTCTGGGTGATGGTCACCAGCGGCGTGGTATCGCCGGCGTTGATCAGATTGCCGATGTCCACCTGGCGCAGGCCGAGGCGGCCGTCGATGGGCGCGCGGATCTGGGTGAATTGCAGGTCGAGCTTGGCGTCATTGACCGCCGCCTGATTGGTCTTGACCGTGCCGCGGTACTGGTTGACCAGCGCTTCCTGGGTGTCCAGGGTCTGCTTGGCGATGGAATCCTCGGCGTACAGGCCGCGATAGCGCTTGAGATCGATCTCGGCGTTCTGCAACTGCGCGCGGCTCTGCTGCAAAGCGCCCTCGGCCTGCTGCAAGGCGACTTCGTAGCGCCGCGGGTCGATCACCGCCAATAGCTCGCCGGCCTTGACCCGCTGACCTTCCTCGAACAGCACCTTGACCAGCTCGCCGTCGACGCGGCTGCGTACGTTCACCGTATTGAACGCCGTCACCGTGCCGAGCGCTTTCAGCTCGATGGCGAAATCGCCCTGCTCTGCCGACGCCACCCGTACCGGCACCGGCCCGTTATCGCCGAAACGACCGCGGCCACCTTTCGGTTGCTCCGGCGGCTGCGGCCAGAACCACCAGGCCAGCGCAATAGCCACGACCAACAGGGCAAAACCGATCTGCCATGGGCGGCGCGGGCTTTGCGGAGAACGGGAAGTTGCGGGAATTTCAGACATGGTGCGTATCGCTTCCTTGGGAAGCGTGAACGATAAGCAGTGGCAGCCACTAAGCAAAGCCTCTTTACCGGCTATTTACCTTCCACTTACGTTGCTAAACCCCTGAGCTACCGATAAAAACCACAGCCGGCCGGGCTTGCCCCGGTGTGTTGCCGGGTATTGCCGGCGCAGGCGCAGTGATGACCAATGAGTAGGTTGGGTTAGCGGCAATCGGCATGGTCTTTGTCACGATGCGATCTAAGCGGCCGCGTAACCCAACAGCGGTATTCGCGGTGCGCCTTGATGGGTTACGCCGCATATAAATGGGGGACTGCCTTTATGTCCTGCTGGCGGCTAACCCATCCTACGGATCGATGAATCGCGCGCAAAAAAACGGCCTACCGAAGTAGACCGTTTTTAGTGCGTGCCAGCGTTACTTGAGCGCTTCCAAAGCCGCGTCGTAGTTCGGCTCGCTGCCGATTTCGGCGACCAGCTCGCTGTGCAGCACCTTGTCGTTCTCATCCAGCACCACCACGGCGCGAGCGGCGACGCCGGTCAGCGGGCCGCTGGCGATCGCAACGCCGTAGTCCTTGAGGAAATCGGCACCGCGCATGGTCGACAGGTTGGTCACGTTCTCCAGACCTTCGGCGCCACAGAAACGCGCCTGGGCGAACGGCAGGTCGGCGGAAATGCACAGCACCTGGGTATTGGCCAGCTTGCTCGCCTCGGCGTTGAACTTGCGTACCGAAGTGGCGCAGGTCGGGGTATCGACGCTCGGGAAGATATTCAGCACCTTGCGCTTGCCCGCCAGGCTGCTGAGGCTGACATCGGCCAGGCCTGCACCGACCAGGCTGAAGGCAGGCGCCTGCTGGCCGACTTGCGGTAGTTGGCCAGCGACTTCGACCGGGGAACCTTTGAGGGTGACTTGTGCCATGGGTATTGATCCTTTCTACGAAATTGAATGCGCTGAACACGTTAGGACGGGGACTCGCCATTGGCAAGCCCGCATCGCGCAGCATATTACCTGACTCTTAAGTCAGGACGCATTGCGTACTGCATCAGTTTTCGCCAAGGCGGCCCACAGCGGCGCTCCATGCGTCAGAAACGTCAGCCCATGAAACGCCGCAGAGCGAGAGAGCGACATGCGCGAACCCTGCCGCCCTTGCGCCACTCAGAAATCACGCCGATAGAACAGGTCCAGAGAGCTGGCCAGACCGCTGGCAGCCTCGAGATACAGGCGTTTGGTCAGTTCGTAGCGCAAGGCGATGGTATTCGCCGGAGCGAACACCCCGACGCCATAACGCAGACTCAGGCGTTCGGACAACTCACCGCTGGCTACCACACTGGTGGTCACCCCGCTGCCTTCGGTGTCCAACTGGAAGTTTTCGATGCCGAGGGCGCCGGCAACCGTATTGGCCAAGGGGGTACTGCCTGCCAGGCCCATTGCCAGAGCAGCCTGCGCCAGCATGTTGTTGTCGCCCGCGCTCTGCCCAAGGGGGCGACCAAGTACCAGGTAGGACAAGGCTTGTTCCTGGCTCATAGACGGCTCGGAAAATATCTCGGTCTTCGGTTGTTCGGCATTGCCGGTCAGGCGCAGGCCGACGGTAATCTCGTCGACCTTGCGCACCGCTTCGATGTCGAGAAACGGCTGATCGACCGGCCCGGCGAACAGCAGGCGTGCGCGGCGGAAACTCAGGCGCTGGCCGTATGCGCGGTAGCGGCCATTGTTCAAGCGCAGTTCGCCACGCGCGTCGAGGTCGTCGCCTAGATGGATGCGCCCCGCCAGATCGGCCTTCAGGCCGAACCCGCTGAACGCCAGGCGGTCCTCGCCGACGATGACATCGATGTCCATGTCGATTGCCAAGGGGTCTCGCTCGGCCTCGCGCTGCCCGACGATTTGCGCATCCGGCGAAACCTTGACGGTGGACGGCGGCAGCTCGCGAACGGTGATATCGCCACGTGGTATCGCCAACTCGCCGCTGACCGACAGATGCTGGTCGGCCAGCTTAACGCGCAGATCCGGCGCGATTTCGACATCGACATAGGGCTCGAAATTGACCGGCAGGCGACTCCCGGTGATGTGCAGCTCGCCCGCCACCGCGGACTCCCAGTCGAGTCTGCCGTCGAGCCGGCCGTTACCGCTTTCGCCGCTGCGCCATTGGCCGTCGAGTTGCAGGCTCTCCCCTGCGATTCGGGCATTCAGCTCGAGGTCTTCGACCTGCGTCGGCAGTTGCGCACCGGATATCACGCCTTTGGCGAGGTTCAGGCGGCCGTCGACACGCGGCTCGGTCAGAGTGCCGCCAAGGCTGCCACTCCCGTTCAACTGCCCACCCAGGTGTTCGACCATGGGCAGGAATGGCCGGGCCAATGCCAACTCGACACCCTGCAAGCGAAACGCTCCGGACAACGGTTTGTGCGCCGGTCGCGGGTCGAGTTGCGCGTTCAGACTCAGGCTTCCAATCTTCGGACCGCTCAGATTCAGCGTGGAATCGATCGACTGAGGCGTCAGGCGGGCCTCCAGGCGCAACTGGTCATAGGCGAAGTCCAGCCAGCGGTCCTGGTCGCGAACCCGCCAGCTGCCGCTGCCCGCATCGATCAGGATAGTGCCGTCCGGCCCGCTATCGGCCAGGTCGAGTCGGACCTCGGCATCCAGCCGGCCGCGCCAGGCGAAATCCTCGGGCAGCCAGGGCTGCAGGCTGTCGAGCGGAAAATCCGCCAGCCGATAGCGCAAAGCGGGGGTCGGCAACAGGCGCTGGTCGTCGGCGCACAAACTGGCCTCGCCGGCACGCCAGCAATGCGCCCCCAGCGTTAGCGTGCCATCGGCCTGGCGGCGTAGCGTCGCCGCTTGCTGCAAGCGCCAGCGCTGGTCATCGAGCTGCACGCTGGCATCGCTCAAGCGGCCGAGCCAGGTGTCGCCCTGCATGCCGCCGGCGATGTTCAGCGTGGTTTTCAGCAGCGGACCGTCGAGATCCAGTTGCAGACGCTGTTGCTGCAAATCGCCCTGCCCGCTTAGGCTCAGTTGTCCCAGTTGACTGGTGCCGAAGGCGAGCCCGCTGGCGCTCAGATCGATTTGCGCGTTTTGCCGGTCGTCCAGGCTGGCGTTCAGTTGCAGCCGTTGCAGGCGCGAGGTCTCGAATGAGAGCCCCTGGCCCTGCGCGTTCAGCTGCCCGGCGGGCGCCTGCAGGCTGCCGCGCAGTTCGAACGCGCCGTTTAAACGGCCTTGCAGCCCCGGCCATAGCTGGCCGAGCCGCGGCAGATCCAGCTCCAGCTGGCCGCGCATCTGCTCGCCCAGGGTTGCCCTACCGCTGATGCGGTTATCACCCATGCGTAAACGCAGGTCATCTAGCGTCCACTGTTCCGCGGCGCCTTGTAGCTGCGCATGCAGGTTCGTCGGCTGCGCGCGCAGCCGGCCGTCGAGTGCAAGCGTGGCCTCGAGGCTGAGCCGTTCATCGAGCAGTTCGCCATGGCTGCTGATCGGTCCGGCCAGGCTGCCGGGCAGCTCGGCAACCCAGTAGGCGGGATTGAAATCCTTCAGCTGCAGCTCGGCGTCCCAGCGTATGCCCTTGGCAAAACCCAGGGTCACCTGGCCTTCGGCGCGGCCCTGACCGGCACGTAAAAGGAAATCGGGCAGATGCAGCTGTTGCAGATCGCCACTCAACGGGCTGCTGATCTGGAAGGCGCCGGCCGGGCCGTTCAATTCGGCTGCGACGTTGCCCAGGTAATTGCCGTCGGCGTAACTCAGGTCAGCGCTCAGGGTATGCAATTCGACCGCTGGCGGCTCGCCGGGATACAGCTGGCGCCAGGGAAAGTCCTGCCATTGCAGGTGGCTGTCGGCGCTGAAACCGTCCTGCCAGGACAGCTGCGAACTGAGTTCGACGTACTGCTGCGGGCCTGCGCGCAGGCTCAATGCGTCGATGCGCGCGCCCTGGGCGCCCAGCAGCCCCTGCAGCTTGAGCGCGACGGCACCGCCCTCGCCCGGCAGCTCGGCATTGCCGCTGAGCTGGTAGCCGTTATCCAGGTCGCCCTTGAGATCCAGCGTCAGATCGTTCAGCCGCAAACTGTCGGGCAAGTCGGCAGCCGGCTTGAAGCCATCGACCCGCAGTTGCGCGCGGGCCGGCAAATCATCCAGCAATGGTTGCGTCTCGGCCGTCAGCCGGCCGTTCAGGTAGCCGCTGCTGTCGGCTTGCAGCAGCAGTGTTTGCCTGACATCGCCACTGATCTGCAGCGCGATGCGCCAGGGCTTGGCGTCGGGTGCCGGCAGACTCAACTCGCCTTGCAGATCGAGCGGCCAGGTCGCGTAGGCCTGAAGGTTGCCGTGCAGGTCGAGGGCGATATCGTCGCGCTGTGCGTGCAATTGCTCGATCTGCAAGCCGCTGGCCGTCCATTGCCCGCTCAGGCGCAGCTCGCGCGCTTGCTCCTGGCCATCGATCAGCAGGCTGTCGATGGCGACCCGCTGCAGGTCCAGCGCCAGCGGCAGGCGGATATCCGGCAGCGTGGTGGTGCTGTCGTCGCTGGGCGTTTCGCCTGGCGCCAGGTTCACGGCGATACGCTCGGCCTCGAGCCGCTCGATGCACAAGGTCAGATGCAGTAGGCAGGCTGGCGACCAGTCGACACCCAGGCCCTCGACCAGGACGTCAGTCGCACCTTGTTGCCAGTGCAGGCGCTGCGCTCGCCAGTTTCCGCCCAGGCGGCCTTCGAATTGTTCCACCTGCAATCCCGGCACTTGCTCCAGCAGCCAGCGGCTGGCGCCGTGGCTGCCGAGTAAGAAGGCAACGCCGCCCGCCAACACCAGGATCAACAGCAGCAAGCAAAACAGCGTGAGCCTGAGCGCGCGCCTCACAATTCCGGCCCCATCGAGAAATGCAGGCGTACGCCGCCCTCGCCGTCCAGTGGGTGGGCCAGGTCCAGGCGCAGCGGGCCGACCGGCGAAACCCAGCGCACGCCGACACCCACGGCGCTTTTTAGCGACGGCGCGCTGAGCGAATTGAAGGCATTGCCCTGGTCGTAGAAGGTCGCAACGCGCCACCGCTCGGCGAAGCTGTATTGGTATTCCACGCTGGCGGCGAACAGGTAGTGCCCGCCGATCTTGTCGTCCTGATTGTTGACCGGGGACAGGCTCTGATAGTCGTAGCCGCGTACGCTCTGATCACCGCCGGCAAAGAACCGCAAAGACGGCGGCACTGCGCTGAAACCGTTGGATTCGGTGCCGCCGAACTGCACCCGGCCAAGAAACCGGTGGCGCCGCGCGAGCGTGGTAAGCCCCTTGAGCAGGACGTTGCCATGCACCACATCGGCATCCGATAGCAGACCTTCCTTGGCGACCGCCAGATCGAATTGCAAACGGTAGCCGTAGTTGGGGTCGAGCGGGTTGTCGCTGCGCAGATAGGAATAGCTGACGCCGGGCAGCAGCAAGGTGCTCAGGCCGGCGTCATCGCCCAGCTCGTACTCTTCACGTTGCCACCTCAGCGACAGGATCCGCAGCCAGCCGTTGTCGAGCTGGCTATGCCATTCCGGGCCGAGCTTGAGCAGACGGCTGCGGCTGTCGGTGTCGGCCAGGTCTTCGGCCTGATAACCACCGGCGAAACGCAGTTTGTCGGTCAATGGCGGATCGCCGGGAATGTCATACCACAGCCCGACATTCTGCTGCGGTGCGGAAAGCTCCAGCTCGGCGCCGTAGCTATGGCCCTGCGGATTGACCCAGTGACGGGTCCAGTTGGCCCTGCCACGCGGCCCGACGTCGGTCGCGAACCCCAGGCCGAACGCCACGCTGCGTGGCTCGCGGGCTTGCAGTTGCACCGCAACAGGTATGCTCTGCCCCTGCGCGGGGAGAGGATCGGCATCGACCCGCACCGATTCGAAATAGCCGCTGGAGCGCAACGCCTGATGCAGCTCGGCGATCAGTTCGGCGTCATAGGGTGCGCCCGCGTCGAAGGGCACCATGCGCTGCAGCAGCGACTCGTCGAAAGGTGTATCGGCGTTAAACGTCACCTCGCCCATGTGGTAGCGCGGGCCGCTTTCGTAGGCGAGTTCGATGTCGGCGACGCCGCCCTGGGGATCGATACGCAGCTGCTGCCGGGTAAAGCGACCAGCGAAAAAACCGTAGCGCGAAGCCTGGTTCTGAATATGCCGTTTGGCCGCCTCGTAGCGCCCATGATTGAGGACGTCGCCGGGTTCCATGCGGGCAGAAGGCGGCAGACGAAAGGCCGACAACTGTTCAGCCGGACCGCTGATGCGCACCTCGACTTCGCGCAGATGCACGGGCTCGCCGGGCACGATATCGAGTATCAACTGGGGCGGCTCGGTGGTGGTGACTGAGCTACTGATTTGCGCCTGGTAATAGCCAAGGGCCTGCAAGGCTTTGCTGGCCTGCGCCTCGGCGGTCAGACGATAACGCTGCAGATCATCGACATCCCGGTCCTCCAGGCTGCCGATATAACCTTCGACATTTTTCTTCAGGGCGCCATTGGCGGGTTGCACGCGCACCTGCAGACGCGCTTCTGCAAGTGCAGAGGCGCTGAACAATACAAGCGCGAGAGCCGCGCACAGTGAGCCAGACACAGTCATGGGGGCATGCTAACACGAGCCAAATGCCGGAATAGAGCCTGCGGCGCGGTACAGCGTTACCCTTTATTACAAACCTGTCGGGGCTCCGCTCACGCGCTGGCCTTGAGTATCGGCTGTGGGTTGGGATGGAAAAACACGTGCTCGATGATCGGCCCCACCGCCACCTCGCCGACCTCTTCGTAGCCTTGGCGCTTGTAGAAATCCAGGTAGCGCGCGTTACCGGTGTCGAGCACCACACCCTGCGAACTGCCGTCCTTGGCGCACCATTCGTGTAGCGCTTCGAGCAGTTGTTCGCCGTAGTGCTGGCCCTGAAATTCAGGATGCACCCCCAGCAATGGCAGCAGGTGATAGGGGCCTGGCGGCAGGCAGGAAAGTACCGCGTCATGGTATTCGAGGTAGCGTTTGGTACAACGAAAACCGGCGGTCAGCAACATGCGCATGCGCCAGGCCCAGCTCTCGGTGATATCCAGGCGTCGTTGCGGTGGAGCGATCAAGGTCATGCCGATCAGGCGGTCGTCGATAAGCAGGCCAATGGCCGGCAAATCCTCGCGAAAATGCTGCTGCACCAGCTCGCGCACCGTGGCGCGCACGCGTTGGTCGTAGCCGGGACGCTCGGCTTCGAACAAATAGGCGAAGGTGGGTTCGTGGCGGTAGGCGTGGTACAGCAGCGAGCGGGCCTCGCGGGCATAGCCCCCGTCGAGCATACGGATTTCAGCGGTACGATGCGGCATGGTCATGACCTCGGCTTTTTTCTATTGTCTTTTTTATTGGTATCGGGCCTGAAAGCACCCTAGCACTGCATTCGCCCGCCCGCTAGAACTGGCCGTATGCCTCGCGGATCGGCTAGCATCGCAACCTTGTCGAATCAGGCCTCAGGACTAGCTGCCCATGAAGATCGTCTCCTTCAATATCAACGGCCTGCGGGCGCGCCCTCATCAATTGGCGGCGCTGATCGAGAAACACCAGCCCGATGTGATCGGCCTGCAAGAGACCAAGGTGTCTGACGAGCAGTTCCCCGAGGCGGAGATCCGCCAACTCGGTTATCACGTCCACTACCACGGTCAGAAAGGTCATTACGGTGTCGCCCTGCTCTCGCGCCAGGCGCCGTTGAGCCTGTACAAGGGCTTCCCCGACGACGGCGAAGAATCCCAACGTCGTTTTATCTACGGCACCTTCGCCGATGCAGACGGCAACCCGGTGACCGTAATGAACGGTTACTTCCCTCAGGGCGAAAGCCGCGACCACCCGGTGAAGTTCCCCGCCAAACAGCGCTTCTATGCCGACTTGCAGCGCTTGCTCCTGAACCAGTTCCAGCCCGACCAGGCGTTGGTGGTGATGGGCGACATCAATATCTCCCCGGAGGACTGCGATATCGGCATTGGCGACGAGAACCGCAAGCGCTGGTTGCGCACCGGTAAATGCAGTTTTCTGCCGGAGGAGCGCGAATGGTTGGCGACTCTGAAAGCCTGGGGTCTGGTCGACAGTTTCCGCCACCTCAACCCGGCGGTCGCCGATCGCTTCAGTTGGTTCGACTACCGCAGCCGTGGTTTCGAGGACGAGCCCAAACGTGGCCTGCGCATCGACGTCATCCTCGCCTCCGAAGCTTTGCAGGCACGGATCAAGGACGCCGGCATCGACTACGAGCTGCGCGGGATGGAAAAGCCTTCCGATCATGCACCGATCTGGCTGGAGTTGAGCTGAAGGCCAACCGAACGTACGCCGCTGCACCCCGCCCCGCTTGGGCTAATGGTTTCGCCCCGCCTGAGCGGGGCCGTCAACTGGCGCCCACTGTCATATAACAGTCATCTTTTTGTCTTATCGTCGCCGCACTTTTCCCTAGAAGGTGTTTGACGCATGCTGTGCGCCCCGTCCATTCGCGCTCGTGAAACCTGGAGCCGTACCCTCGCTATGCTGGCATTGGCAAGCGCTTGTCAGCTTTTGCCTGCGGCCGCCTTCGCCGCCTTGCCGATCCCCACCGATAACAGCATCGCCCTGCGTATTCAAGGCTCCAATACGATTGGCGCGCAGCTCGGTCCGGCGTTGGTCAAGGGCCTGTTCGAGGAACAGGGCCTGCACGCCATTCGCATCGAGCCCGGCGCGACCGAGAACGAACAGAAGGTCACCGGGCTAACCGCCGAAGGCCGTAGCGTGACCATCGAGGTGGCCGCCCACGGCTCGGGAACGGGGTTCGTCGGGTTGAAAAACGGCAGCGCCGACCTCGCTGCGGCCTCACGGCCGATCAAGGACAGCGAAGCGCAGGAGCTGGCGGGCCTGGGCGACTTGAGAAGCCGCCAGGCCGAGCAGATTATCGCCCTCGACGGCCTGGCGATCATCCTCCATCCGAGCAATCCACTCGGCGCCCTGAGCAGTGAGCAGGTGGCACAGATTTTCGCCGGCGAAATAACCGACTGGGCCGACCTCGGCGGTACGCCGGGCGCCATCAACCTGTATGCCCGCGATGACAACTCCGGCACTTACGACACCTTCAAGGAGTTGGTCCTGAGCGCCAATGGCAAAAGCCTGAGCAGTGCGGCAAAACGCTATGAGTCCAACGACCAGCTTTCCGACCTGGTCAGCCGCGACAGCCGTGGTATCGGCTTTGTCGGCCTGCCGTCGATCCGCCAGGCGAAGGCGGTGGCGATCTCCGTTGGCGAATCCCAAGCAATGCCGCCGAGCGTGACGCTGATCGCCACCGAGGACTATCCGCTGTCGCGACGCCTGTTCCTGTATAACCGGCCGGATATGCAAAACCCCTGGGGACAAGCCCTGGTGAAGTTCGCCCACAGCCCGCGCGGCCAGGCGATCGTCGACCAGAACGGATTTATCTCGCAGACCGTACAAGCGGTGCATATCAGTGCCAACGCTGGCATGCCGGCAAGCTACCAGGAACTGACTCGCGAGGCGCAACGCCTGTCGGTCAACTTCCGCTTTCAGGAAGGCAGCTCCAGCCTCGACAACAAGGCCTTGAGAGACATCGAGCGGGTGCTCGCCTACCTCAGGGAGCACGACAAGATGAAGCAGAAGGTCGTGCTGGTCGGCTTTGGCGATACCAAAACCGATCCGGCGCGCGCCAAGCTGCTGTCCAAATTGCGGGCCATGGCGGTCCGTCGAGAACTGGCCAGGGAGGGCGTGATCTTTCGCCAGATCACCGGGCTTGGCGAAGAGTTGCCGGTAGCGGCGAATGACGCGGACGGCGGCCGGATCAAGAATCGTCGGGTCGAAGTCTGGGTTTATTGAACATCACCCACGGATTCCGCTCCTGACACGGCGCTGCATGCGCGCGCAGGGTCGCTTGCCGCGCATTTCTTCGCTAGGCTTGTACGAGAGTTCCCTCATGCAGAGGGCGAAACCGATAGGGTCAACAAACCAATTGATACAGCCCGACGTTCAGATCGAAGCCCGGCAGAGAGGCGACCGCCTGTTCTGGTTGGTGCGTATTGGCCGGCGCGCCCTGACCTTTCACGAGGAACTGGCCGCCAGGGCCTTTGCCGCGCAGCTGCATTTGCGTCTGAGCTGGCTGCAGCATCAGGCCGATACGGATAACGCCGACAGCAGAAGCTGATAACGACAAGGCCCGCAAATGCGGGCCTTGTTGGTTTTACCTGTGCTATCAGTGAGCTGACATGTACTTGCCGATCTCGAACTTGCCGATGGCCATGCGGTGCACTTCATCCGGGCCGTCGGCCAGACGCAGGGTCCGTTGCATGGCGTACCAGTAGGCCAGCGGGAAGTCGTTGGAGACGCCGGCGCCGCCGTGGATCTGGATCGCACGATCGATCACCTTGAGCGCCACATTCGGTGCCACCACCTTGATCTGGGCAATCTCGCTGGCCGCGATCTTGTTGCCGACGGTGTCCATCATATAGGCGGCGTTGAGCGTCAACAGGCGAGCCATGTTGATCTCCATGCGCGAGTCGGCGATGTGGTCGATGTTGCCACCCAGGCGCGCCAGCGGTTTGCCGAAGGCGGTGCGACTGACCGCGCGCTGACACATCAGCTTCAACGCGCGCTCGGCCATGCCGATCGAACGCATGCAGTGGTGAATCCGGCCCGGGCCGAGGCGACCCTGGGCGATCTCGAAACCGCGGCCTTCGCCCAGCAGTACGTTCTCGTAGGGCACCCGGACGTTTTCGAACAGCACTTCGGCGTGGCCGTGGGGCGCGTCGTCATAGCCGAATACCGGCAGCGGACGTATCACTTTCACGCCCGGCGCATCCATCGGCACCAGAATCATCGAGTGCTGCTGGTGGCGCGGCGCGTCGGGGTTGGTCAGCCCCATGAAAATCATGATCTTGCAGCGCGGATCGCAGGCGCCTGAGGTCCACCACTTGCGGCCATTGATCACCCACTCGTCACCCTCGCGACGGGCGTTGGCTTCCATATTGGTGGCGTCGCTTGATGCCACGCCCGGCTCGGTCATGGCGAAGGCCGAGCGGATATCGCCACTGAGCAGCGGCTTGAGCCATTGCTCCTTCTGCGCCTCGTTGGCGTAGCGCACCAGCACTTCCATGTTGCCGGTGTCGGGTGCCGCGCAGTTGAACGGCTCGGCGCCGATCAGCGAGCTGCCCATGATTTCCGCCAGGGGGGCGTATTCGGTATTGGTCAGGCCGGCGCCCAGTTCCGAGTCCGGCAGGAACAGGTTCCACAGGCCTTCGGCTTTCGCTTTGGTTTTCAGTTCTTCCATGATCGCTGTCGGCTGCCAGCGGTCCCCCTCGTTGACCTGCTGCTCGAAAATCGCTTCGGCGGGATAGACGTGGGTCTCCATAAACGCGCTGACGCGCTGGCGCAGGTCCTGAACTTTGGGGGAGTAGGCGAAATCCATGATGGGCTACCTTCTTGGGGTGTCTGGTGAAGTTTTTTTCGATGTGGTGAGGATGCTAGATCAGGGGTTTGGATTTATCTAACCTATTTTCGTCGTGTATAAACATTCATCACCGATATATGATTCACTGATGCGGACAACCCTCGGAGCGCGCTTGGCATGAATCTCAACAAGGTCGACCTGAATCTCTTCATCGTCTTCGACGCCATCTACACCGAAGCCAATCTGACCCGTGCCGGACAGATCGTCGGCATCACCCAGCCGGCGGTTTCCAACGCCCTCGCCCGTTTGCGCGAAACCTTCAACGACCCGCTGTTCGTGCGCACCGCGCAAGGCATGGTGCCGACGCCCATGGCGCAGAACATCATCGGCCCGGTGCGTACCGCACTACAGCAATTGCGCATCTCGGTGCAGGAAAGCCGCACCTTCACGCCCTCCCAGGCGAACAAGACTTATCGCATCAGCATGACCGACCTCACCGAGGCCGTGGTGCTACCGCCCTTATTCCAGCGTCTGCGCCGCCTGGCGCCCCAGGTGACGATCGAGAGCATGCTGTCGCGCCGCCGCGATACCACCAAGGAACTGGCGGCCGGGCGCCTGGACTTTGCCGTCGACGCACCGCTCAATACCGACCCCCAGGTGCGCCACGTCAAGCTCATGGAAGACCGTTACGTCTGCGCCATGCGTAAAGGCCACCCGCTGGCCAAGGACAAGATAAGCCTGGACGAATACCTGTCCCTGACCCATATCCATATCTCCAGTCGCCGTAGCGGCCTGGGCTATATCGATCTATCGCTGGGCAAGATGGGTTTGCAACGCCGCGTGGCATTGCGTTCGCAGCACTATCTGATGGCTTCCACGGTGATGCAGAGCACTGATCTGGTGATGACCGTGCCGGAGCGCTTCGCCCGGCGCAACGAACTGCACTACGTGCAGCTGCCGGTGAATGATGTGCCGGCGCTGGAAACCCACTTGTACTGGCATGAAAGCACCGACCAGGACCCGGCCAACCGCTGGATGCGCGAGCAAATCATCGAAATCTGCCAGCACGTTACGGCGCAGGAAAAGAAGCTCGACAAGACGCCGGACTGAGCACAGTTTTGCGCAGGAAAATAGACTGGGCAAACGTTCACGCGGGGCTTATCTTGCGCCCATGAGAAGCCCCTTGTTAGGTCGTGCCGGATGCGCCATCTGCTGCTGCTTTGCCTACTACTCTGCGGCGTAACTCAGGCTCGCGAGTTGCTGATCGTCGGTAACAACTATTCGGAACCGAAAATATATACCGAGGGTGAAGAGCCGCGGGGCATGCTGGTTGACATACTGCAGTACGCCGACGCCGCAATGCCCGACTACCACTTCACCTTGCACCTTTACCCCTGGGCACGCGCCTACTGGATGGCCGAGAACGCCAAGGCCGGCATCGTCGGCTTGAGTTGGACGGCCGAGCGTCAGGCGACTTTCGATTACTCGGAACCGCTGTTCTATGACGAAGTACTGATCGTGGTGCGCCATGGCGAGGCGTTCGACTTTGGCGGCATCGACGACCTCAAGGGACTACGTGTGGGAATCGGCGCCGGCGGCAGTTTCGGCGAGGAATTCGAACAGGCGCGCCGGCACGGCCTGTTCCAGGTCGACGAGGACAACGGCCCGGTTTCACGACTGAATAAACTGCTGGCCGGACGTGTCGATGTAGCCCTGATCAATCCCGGACGAGCTGGCTTGCAACGCGCCATCGCCCAGGACCGGGAACTACTGGCGCACGCCGGCGATCTCGAGGTACTGCCTATACCGCTCAAACGCGACGCCAATTACCTCGGCTTTCACAAGCAGTTGGCCATGGGCGATTTTCTCCAGGCGTTCAACGCGGTGATCCACAAGGGTTACGAGAATGGCGATATTCCGCGCCTGCTGGAGCGCTACCAGCGACCCTAGCGGCTTCTAAGCGCTGTCACGCAGCACCAGTTCGAAACCGACGTCGATGCAATGCTGCGCCGGTTGTTCGCCGCGCATCAGGGTCAGCAACATCTCCCCCGCCAACTGGCCGATACGCCCACGGATCGTGCGCACCGTGGTCAGGGCCGGCTGCAGCCAGGCCGCCGCCGGCAAATCATTGAACCCGGCGATCGCCAGCCGTTGCGGCACCGCCAGGTCGAGCTGGCGGGCGCGGAACAGCGCACCCATCGCCAGGTCGTCGTTATTGAAGAACACCGCATCGATTTGCGGATGCTGAGCCAATAGACGATCCAGCAGCTCAGCGCCCAGGCCGATGGAAGACAGCGCCGGGGTCAGCAGTTCCAGCGTCGGGTCGTAGCGGCCGTGCGCCTTCATCGTCTGCCGATAACCTTCGGCCCGCTGCAGGGTACGCGGGTCGAGTTGTGCCGCGGCAAAGGCGATATTTCGGTAACCGCGCTCGATCAGCGCCCGGGTCATGGCCGCCCCCGCCTCCAGCTGGGAAAAACCCACGCAATAGTCATCGGCGGCGTCGCTCAACTCCATCATGGTCACCACCGGACCACGACAGGCACCGAGAATTTCCCGTGCCGTATCACTGCGCTCGAAGCCAGTCACCAGCAGCCCCGCGGGCTGGTGCGCGAGATAGGAGCGCAACAGGCGCTCGTCCTCTTCCGGGCGGTAATGGCTGACGCCGATCATCATTTCGAAGCCGGCCGGCATCAACACCCGCTGGATGGCTTCGACGGTGTCGACGAACACCGAGTTGGACAGCGACGGGATCACCACCGCGACCAGGTTGGATTTGGAACTGGCCAGCGCCCGTGCGGCCGGGTTGGGCACATAGCCGAGCGCCTTGGCCGCCTGCATCACCTGCTCGCGCAACGTATCGGACACCCGCTCCGGTTGCGAGAGCGCACGCGACGCGGACATCAGGGAACAGTCGGCGGCCTTGGCCACATCGGACAAGGTGACCCGCTCGGCGGAACGGCGACGGCGTTGGCTCATGGGAATTCCATTAGTGACGAGGCGAGCGATTCTAGCAGGCGGGGAGCGGACTCGGCATTGCGGCAAAACCGCCCCACTCCCCTGATGCTTTACTGCGGCGCTTTGGCCAATTCGGCCTGGACGCTGTCGAACAGCGGCTGACCAACGCTATCGATCACCTGCTTGATCGCCGGCTGTGCAGTTTCGCGCATGCTCTGCACCTGCTCCGAGCTGATCCGATTGACCTGCATACCGTTGCTTTCGAGCTGTGCCAGTGCCTTGGCTGCCTCTTCGCGGGTGTCCTGGCGTTCGAAGTCGCGGGCTTTCTTCGCGGCTTGTAGGAGGATGTCCCGTTCGGTCTGCGACAAGCCATCCCACCAGCGCTTGGAGGCGGTGACGATCCACGGGCTGTACACATGGTTGGTCACGGTCAGGTACTTCTGCACTTCGTAGAATTTCGACGAGAGAATGGTATTGAAGGGATTTTCCTGACCGTCCACCGCTTTGGTTTCCAGGGCAGTGAACAACTCGGAGAACGGCAGTGGCACGGCGTTGGCGCCCATCAGCTTGAAGGTTTCGAGAAACACCGGGTTGGGCATCACGCGCAATTTGATCCCGGAAAAGTCCTCCAGCTTGGTGATCGGCCGCACATTGTTGGTCATGTTGCGAAAGCCGTTCTCCCAGTACACCAGGCCGACCAGGCCTTTTTCTTCCAGCTTGTCCATGACCTGCCGGCCGACCGGACCGTCGAGCACCGCATCGGCCTGTTCGGCGCTGCTGAATAGGAACGGCGTGTCCCACACCGCCATTTCCTTGGTGATCCCGACCAGGGTCGCGGTGGAGCCGACCATCATTTCCTGGGCGCCACCGATCAATGCGCTCTGCATCTGATCGTCCGAGCCGAGGCTGGCAGCGCCATAGGTGCGCATCTTCAGCTTGCCTTCGGAGGCTTTGGCGACTTCCTCGGCGAACAGCTTGGCCGCCCTGCCCTGGTTGCTGTTCTCGTTAAGGCCATAGCCGAAGCGAATCATTCGCGAGCGGACTTCATCGGCATGCGCACTCAGCGACGCAAGCGGGCTGCATAGCAGGGCCGCAGCCAGAACGGTGATCAATGGACGTCTCATCATGGGTACCTTTTTTGTTGTCGGACGGGTTGAGCTTTGCCAGGCAAAGCGGGGGTTGAACTCATCAGCGCAGCCAGGCCAGCGGCACCGTGATAATCGGCGGAAAGGCGATCAGCAGCGCGACTATGGCCAGGTAGATCAGAAAGAACGGCATCACCCCGCGCACCAGCACCTCCAGGCGCAGCCTGCCGATACCGCCGACCACATTGAGCACCGTGCCCACGGGTGGGGTTATCAGGCCGATGGAGCCGATCAGCACGAACATCACGCCGAAGTACACCGGGTTGATGCCGGCTTTGACCGCAATAGGTGCCAGCACCGGGGCGAGAATCAGGATGGTCGGGGTCAGGTCGAGCACCATGCCGATGGCGACCATCAGCGCCATGATGGCGATCATCAGCAGGTACGGGTGATTCAGCAGCGGGCCGAGCATGCCGCCGATTTCCTCCGGCAGTTGCGCCAGCGTCACCATGTAGGCCGACACCGTGGCTGCCGCACAGAGAAACATCACCGAGGCGGTGGTACGACTGGCGCGGGTCAGGGTTTCGTTCAGGGTGGCCCAGTTCAGCTCGCGATAGAGCAGCGTCGATACCACTAATGCATAGACCGCAGCCACCACCGCCGCCTCAGTCGGGGTGAAGA
This sequence comes from uncultured Pseudomonas sp., assembly GCF_946885955.1. Next base: position 97,838 of record NZ_CAMPHI010000012.1, on the reverse strand, counting down.
TGCCGAAACGCAGCCCGCCAACGATGATCACCGGAAGCATCAATGCGGCGGCACCGTCCACCAGTACGCGACGACGCTCGGCTTTGCTGGCCTTGGGCGGGCTGGGTTCGGTGAACCCTCGGGCGATCAGCACCCAGGCGAAAATCAACCCTGCGCCCATGATCAACCCGGGCACTAGGCCGGCCATGAACAGCTGGCTGATAGACGTGTTGGTCACCACCCCGTAGATCACGAACGGCATCGACGGCGGAATGATCGGTGCGATGATGCCGCCGGCCGCGACCAGGCCGGCCGAAGAATGCAAGGGGTAGCCGCGCTGGCGCATCATCGGCAACAGCAGGGTCGCCAGGGCCGCGGTATCGGCCAGGGCCGAGCCGGACATGCTGGCCAGCAGCACCGCCGCGGCGATCGCCACATAGCCCAGCCCCCCGCGCAGGTGACCGAAATAGGCTTGCGCCATGGCGATGATGCGCCTGGAAATACCGCCGGCATTCATCAGCTCGCCAGCGAGGATGAAGAACGGCACGGCAAGCAGCGGGAAGCTGTCGGCGCCGGCGAGCAGGTTCTGCGCCAGCAACTGCACATCCCAGAAATCCAGGTACCACATCAGCACCGCGCCGGTGAGGATCAGGGCGAAGGCGATGGGCATGCCGAATGCCATAAAGCCCAGCAACGATGTGAGGAAAACAGCGACAGTCATCAGCGAAGCCTCATCGGGCGGTGCCCGTTATTGTTATTGGGTTCCATCAATCGGCGGTGATATTGGCGCTGGCGGCGCCGCGGTCGTCCTGGCGGCGCCAGACATTGACCAGTTGGATCAGCGCCAACACCGCCAGCACGCCCATGCAGGCCAGCACCGGCAGCATGGCCAGCACGACCGGATAACCGACCACGGTGCTGACGTTGCCCCAACCGTATTGCACCTGGCTCCAGGCGCCCTGGGCTGCGAGCAAGCTGGCCGCGGCGACCAGCAGCCAACTGGCCGAATCGACCAGGCGCCGGGCGACCCGGGGGAAACGATCGCGGATCATCGAAAAACGCATCAATTCCCCGCGCCGCATGCTCGACGCGACGCCGACGAACACCAGCCAGACGAACGCCAGGCGCGACAGCTCCTCGGCTCCCGCCCAACCGGTACCGAATGCATAGCGCAGCAGCACATTGCTGAATACCGCCGCCACCATAAAGGCCATCAGCACTGCCATCAGGCCGTCGGTAAGGCGGTCGAACAGCTGCGCCAGGAGGCCGCCATAGATGGGCTCACCTGTCAGCGACGGCGCATTGTTAGCGCTATCAAATTCTTTCGCAGAAAGATCGGTCCGCCCTTCGATGACCTCCTCCGCAGGGTCGCGCATGACCCACTGGCAGATTTCCGCGATTACCGCTTCCCGGCTCTTGCGCGCATCGACCGTCACCACATGCAGCTCGCCCTCGGGCGACTGCAGGGTGGCGAACTGGCTATCCACTAGCGAGGTCGGCATGAAGTGTCCGGGCCGGGCACCGACACGCTGCAAGGCGGTGGCGCGATCGATCTGCAAGTAAGCGAACTGCAAACCCGGCACCGCCTGGCGTAAACGCTCGCGGTAAGCGAGCTTGAGCGCCGAACAGGCCAGCACGAAGCTTTCGCCAGCGGCCAAGGCCTGTTGCATTTCAACGATCAGCGCATCGAGCCACTGGATGCGGTCCTCATCGCTGAGGGCGATGCCGGCACGCATACGCTCGATGTTCTCGCGGGGGTGAAAACTGTCGGCTTCGATATGCCGCCAGCCCAGCTCGCGGGCGACGCCCTGACTGATTTCGGTCTTGCCGGAACCGCTAACGCCCATCACCACCAAGGTTTGGCGGGCCGGTGTCGCGGCGGCAGAATTGGCTGTTTGCATGCGTTCTCCTGGGCGACCATCGATGTGGCGCCACGTATTGTGTTGGCGATGTTAGCGCTAACCAAACTAATCGACAAGCCCATAAGTAAATCGATTTGCACTGAATATGGTGTGTACGCCCCATGGACATCACGCGCGCAAAAATCGTAATCATGCATTGCTTGAATTCCATATCGAGAATAGTATCGACTTATAGTCCACATATGGAGATCGCTCATGTCCGTTGCCATGCAGCAAAACGCCCCCGCCCTCGATCCCGATTCGGCCAAGGCCGGCCAGGTCGCCCTGAAGTTCTTTTTCAACCTGATGGACAAATGGAACTGCACCCTAGAGCAGCAAATGGTCCTGCTGGGCTCCATCGGCCGCAGCACCCTGTACAAATACCGGCAGCTGCCCGAAGTGCGCCTGCCGCGCGACACCATGGAGCGGGTGTCGTACCTGATGGGTATCCACAAGTCCCTGCGCATCCTCTTCGGCGACAAGCCTTCGACCTATGAATGGGTCAAAAAGGCCAACAGCGAAGCGCCGTTCAACGGCAACAGTGCCTTGCAGCTGATGCTCGCCGGCGGCGTGGTGGACCTTGCCGACGTACGGCGCTACCTCGACGGGGTCAGGGGTTGAGCGCGCAGCCCACGCTGGTGCTGCCCGGCTGGCGACGGGCTTATCGGTTGGTCTCCAGCGCCTTTCCACCGATTTCGGTGTTCGAGGATGTACTCGACCCCGCGGATCTGGAGCTGGCCTACCTGATCGAAGGCCTGACCAACGACCGCCTGCGCGAGGAAGCGGGGCTGCTGTCCCATGTGGCCGCCGAAGACCGCGTCAGCGGCCCCGGCTCATCGCCGCTGATGGCCGCGTTCACCCACGTCGGCGCGGTGAGCCGCTTTACCGCCGGGCAATACGGCGTTTACTACTGCGCCGACAGCTTGCAGGCCGCAGTGGCGGAAACCCGCTTCCACCGCGAGCGCTTCCTGCGCGCGACCGCCGAACCGAATCTGGAACTGACCCTGCGCACCTATGTGTGCCGCATCGTCAAACCCTTGCATGACATCCGCGACGATTACGACCACCTGCATGACCCGGATTTGAGTGCTTATCCAGTCGCCCAACGGTTCGCTGCCGAACTGCGCAACCAGCATTCCTGGGGCCTGCTCTACCGCAGCGTGCGTCATCCTGGCGGCGAATGCGCCGCACTCTTCCGTCCACCCGCAGCGAGCATTCCGCAGCAAGGCGTGCATTTGCGTTATGTGTGGGATGGCAAGTTGCAGCAGATCGTCAATGTCTTCGAGATCAAGGAAATCGCCTGATCTTGCTTCGTTGTGCCAGAGCCCCAGCAGAAGGTCGTCGCCCCCTGTCCTTGCTGTGCTTCAATGACTTGCACGGCCCTGCCTTTGAAACCTTTGGCGATAAGCTCAGGTGCTGCACGAGGAATACGACATGAATTCAATCAGGGTTATAGCAATCGCACTCATAGTGGCGGGCCTGCTGGGGCTGCTTTATGGCGGCTTCAGTTACACCAAGGACAGCACCGCGGTGAAGCTCGGTCCGCTCGAACTGTCGATTCAAGAGAAGGAACGGGTCAATGTGCCGGTTTGGGCGGGCATAGGCGCAATTCTCGCTGGCGGTTTGCTGTTCGGTTTTGCCGGCAGGAAACCTTGAGCCTGCGCCCGAACCTTCTCTCATAAATGTTGGCTCGGCACCAAGGTGCCGATTATGGAAACCTTTGTGCCTCTCAAGTTGCTGTTTATCTGCGCCAAGAATCGCTTGCGCAGCCCCACCGCCGAACAGCTGTTCGCCGCCTGGCCAGGCGTGGAAACCGCATCGGCCGGGGTCAACCACGACGCCGACACGCCGGTTTGCCCCGAGCTGTTGGCCTGGGCCGATTTGATCCTGGTGATGCAGCGGGTTCATCGCACCAAGCTGGCCGGCAAGTTCCGCGTGCAGTTGGCCAACAAGCGCATCGTCTGCCTGGATATCCCCGACGATTACGACTTTATGGATCCGGCATTGATCGAGTTGCTGAACGCCCGGGTGCGGCGCTATTTGCCGTAAGGTCGATCGTGATTTCCTGATCCTGCCGGCGAACGGCACCTTTGCAGCCTCATCAGATCCTCAACTACTGTTTAAATAACAGCACTAAGCACATGATTTTTATTAAGTTCTACCAACCTAGAAATCACTTTAACTAAGCCCTCACTCAAGACGGTTGACTAAATTTCGCCGCAGCCTTACGTTAACGTAAAGGTAAACGAGAGCGCCGTGAACATGTCCGCCATCACCTACTCCATTTCCGAACTGGCCCGCGAGCTGGATATCACCACCCGCGCCATTCGTTTTTATGAAGAACAGCAGATGCTCAGCCCCGAGCGGCGCGGCCAGGAGCGCATCTACAGCGCCAAGGACAAGGTCACCCTCAAGTTGATTCTGCGCGGCAAGCGCATCGGCTTCTCCCTTGCCGAATGCAAGGAGCTGATCGAGCTATACGACCCGGTGCATGGCAATCGCAAGCAGCTGCAGACCTTTATGCAAAAGATCACCGAACGCCGCGCCCAGCTGGAACAGCAGCTGCTGGATATTCGGCAAATGCAGCTTGAATTGGATACAGCCGAAGAGCGCTGCTTAAAAGCGCTAGCAGAAACCGATAAAAAACAAACAATTACACAATAAACCTAATTACGATTCAGATAGGTGGAACCATGAGCTACCCGTCCCTCAACTTCGCCCTCGGCGAGACCATCGACATGCTGCGCGAGCAAGTGCAGTCCTTTGTCGCCGCCGAGCTGGCGCCGCGCGCCGCAGAGATCGACAGCAGCAATCAGTTCCCCATGGACATGTGGAAGAAGTTCGGCGAGATGGGTCTGCTCGGCGTCACCGTCGAAGAAGAATATGGCGGCTCGGGCCTCGGCTATCTGGCCCACGTCATCGCCATGGAAGAGATCAGCCGCGGCTCGGCCTCGGTCGCCCTCTCCTACGGCGCCCATTCCAACCTTTGCGTCAATCAGATCAAACGTAACGGTAACGCCGAGCAAAAGGCCAAATACCTGCCCAAGCTGGTTTCCGGCGAGCATGTCGGCGCCCTCGCCATGAGCGAGCCAAACGCCGGCTCAGACGTGGTTTCCATGAAGCTGCGCGCCGAGCGCAGAGGCGACCGCTACGTGCTCAACGGCAGCAAGACCTGGATCACCAACGGCCCGGACGCCAACACCTACGTGATCTATGCCAAGACCGATCTGGACAAGGGCCCCCACGGCATCAGCGCTTTTATCGTCGAGCGCGACTGGAAGGGCTTCAGTCGCGGCAACAAGTTCGACAAGCTCGGCATGCGCGGCTCGAATACCTGCGAGCTGTTCTTCGATGACGTCGAAGTGCCGGAAGAAAACCTGCTCGGCCAGCTCAACGGCGGCGTGCGCGTGTTGATGAGCGGCCTGGATTACGAGCGCGTGGTCCTCTCCGGCGGCCCGGTGGGCATCATGCAGGCCTGCATGGACGTGATCGTGCCCTATATCCACGACCGCAAGCAGTTCGGCCAGAGCATCGGCGAGTTCCAACTGATTCAGGGCAAGGTCGCCGACATGTACACCCAGCTCAACGCCAGCCGCGCCTACCTGTATGCCGTGGCCAATGCCTGCGACCGTGGCGAGACCACGCGCAAGGACGCCGCCGGGGTGATCCTATACACCGCCGAGCGTGCCACCCAGATGGCTCTGGAGGCGATCCAGATTCTCGGCGGCAACGGCTATATCAACGAATTTCCCACCGGGCGCCTGCTGCGCGACGCCAAACTCTACGAGATCGGTGCCGGCACCAGCGAGATTCGCCGCATGCTGATCGGCCGCGAGCTGTTCAACGAAACGAAATAAGCGGCTTGCTGGTGGTTCCCACGCTCCAGCGTGGGAACCTGGAACCGGACGCTCTGCGTCCGATCCAGGGACGCAGAGCGTCCCTGGCGACACGCCCACGCAGAGCGTGGGTGCGATCAGAAACAGACGCAAACCGGAGCCAATCGATGGCCATCCTGCAGACCCAGATCAACACCCGCTCGCCCGAGTTCGCCGCCAATAGCGCGGCGATGCTTGCCCAGGTCAACGACTTGCGCGCCCTGCTCGCGCGCATTCACGAAGGCGGCGGCGAGAAGGCTCAGCACCGCCACACGTCCCGCGGCAAGCTGCTGCCGCGCGAACGAATCAATCGCCTGCTGGATCTCGGCTCGCCGTTCCTCGAGATCGGCCAGCTAGCGGCCTACGAAGTCTATGGCGAAGACGTACCGGCGGCCGGGGTGGTCGCCGGAATCGGCCGGGTCGAAGGCGTGGAATGCATGATCGTGGCCAACGACGCCACGGTGAAAGGTGGCAGTTACTACCCGCTGACCGTGAAGAAGCATCTGCGTGCCCAGGCCATCGCTCAGCAGAACCGCCTGCCGTGCATTTACCTGGTGGATTCCGGCGGCGCCAACCTGCCGCGCCAGGACGAGGTGTTCCCCGACCGCGAACACTTCGGCCGGATCTTTTTCAACCAGGCCAACATGTCCGCCATGGGCATCCCGCAGATCGCCGTGGTCATGGGCTCCTGCACCGCTGGCGGCGCCTATGTGCCGGCGATGGCCGACGAGGCGATCATGGTGCGCGAACAGGCGACCATCTTCCTCGCCGGCCCGCCGCTGGTGAAGGCCGCCACCGGCGAAGTGGTCAGCGCCGAGGAGCTGGGCGGTGCCGATGTGCACTGCAAAACCAGCGGCGTGGCCGACCACTACGCCGACAACGACGAACACGCCCTGGCCCTGGCCCGGCGCTGCATCGCCAACCTCAACTGGCGCAAGCTCGGTGTACTCAACAGCCGCGCGCCCATCGCTCCGCTATTCGACGCCGCCGAGCTGTACGGCGTGATCCCGGCTGACGCCAAACAGCCGTTCGATGTGCGCGAAGTCATCGCGCGTATCGTCGATGGCTCGCTGTTCGACGAGTTCAAGGCACTGTTCGGCGCCACCCTGGTCTGCGGCTTTGCGCATATCCACGGCTACCCGGTGGCGATTCTGGCGAATAATGGGATTTTGTTCGCCGAGTCCGCGCAGAAAGGCGCGCACTTTATCGAGCTGGCCTGCCAACGTGGCATTCCGCTGCTGTTCCTGCAGAACATCACCGGCTTTATGGTCGGGCAGAAATACGAGGCCGGCGGCATCGCCAAACACGGCGCCAAGCTGGTCAATGCGGTGGCCTGCGCCAAGGTGCCGAAGTTCACCGTGATCATCGGCGGTAGCTTCGGCGCTGGTAATTACGGCATGTGCGGCCGCGCCTACGACCCGCGCTTCCTCTGGATGTGGCCGAACGCGCGCATCGGCGTGATGGGCGCCGAACAGGCCGCCGGCGTGCTGGTGCAGGTCAAACACGAACAGGCGGCCCGGGCCGGCCACGACTTCTCCGCCGAGGAAGAAGCCAAGCTCAAGCAGCCGATCCTCGAACAGTACGAGCGCCAGGGCCATCCCTACTACTCCAGCGCACGGTTGTGGGATGACGGGGTTATCGACCCGGCGCAGACACGCGACGTACTGGGCCTGGCGCTGTCCGCCAGCCTCAACGCGCCGATCGAGCCAACTACCTTTGGCGTATTCCGCATGTAAGGCCGGAATACCGTAGGGTGCGCCGCGCGCACCGCTTTTCAACACAATGGTGCGCACAGCGCACCCTACGAAGATGACCATGACCGACTTCAGCACCATCCAGCTCGAAACAGACCCACGCGGTTTCGCCACCCTCTGGCTGAACCGCGCCGACAAGAACAATGCCTTCAACGCCGAGATGATCCGTGAGCTGATTCTCGCCCTCGATGCGGTGATGGCCGATAAGAGCCTGCGCTTTCTGCTCCTGCGTGGCCGTGGCAAACACTTCTCCGCCGGCGCCGATCTGGCCTGGATGCAACATGCCGCGACCCTGGACTACAACGCCAACCTGGCCGATTCACGCGAGCTGGCCGAGCTGATGCACAACCTCTACCAGCTGAAGATCCCGACCCTGGCCGTGGTACAAGGCGCGGCCTTCGGCGGTGCCCTGGGCTTGATCAGCTGCTGCGACATGGCCATTGGTGCCGAGGATGCCCAGCTGTGCCTCTCGGAAGTGCGCATCGGCCTGGCGCCTGCGGTAATCAGCCCCTTCGTCGTCCAGGCCATCGGCGAGCGCGCGGCGCGACGTTTCGCCCTGACCGCCGAACGCTTCAGCGGCGAACGCGCCCGCGAGCTGGGGTTGTTCGCCGAATGCTACCCGGCGCAAGAGCTGGACGCCGCCGTGCAGGCCTGGGTCGACAATCTGCTACTCAATAGCCCACTGGCCATGCAGGCCAGCAAGGACCTGTTACGCGAAGTTGGCAGCGGCGTACTGACCCCCGCCCTGCGCCGCTACACCGAAAACGCCATCGCCCGCATCCGCGTCAGCGCCGAAGGCCAGGAAGGATTGCGCGCGTTCCTCGACAAACGCAAACCGGCTTGGCAGGAGTAATAACCATGAGCCTCAAGCACATCGACACCCTGCTCGTCGCCAACCGCGGGGAAATCGCCTGTCGGGTCATGCGCACCGCGAAAGCCATGGGCATCACCACTGTGGCCGTGCATAGCGCTATCGATGCGGATGCGCGGCATGCCCGCGAAGCGGATATCCGCGTCGATCTCGGCGGCGCCAAGGCGGCTGAGAGTTACCTGCGTATCGACGCACTGATCGCGGCGGCCAAGGCCAGCGGCGCCCAGGCGATTCACCCGGGCTACGGCTTTCTTTCGGAGAATGCCGGCTTTGCCCACGCCATCGAACAGGCCGGGCTGATCTTCCTCGGCCCGCCCGCCTCCGCTATCGAGGCCATGGGCAGCAAATCCGCGGCCAAAGCCTTGATGGAGCAAGCCGGGGTACCGCTGGTGCCGGGTTATCACGGCGAGAGCCAGGATGTGGAAACCTTCCGCGCCGCCGCCGAAACGATTGGCTACCCGGTGCTGCTCAAGGCCGCCGCCGGCGGTGGCGGCAAGGGCATGAAGGTCGTCGAACGCGAAAGCGAGTTGGCCGAGGCCCTGCTCAGCGCCCAGCGCGAAGCCCAATCGTCGTTCGGCGATGCGCGCATGCTGGTGGAAAAGTACGTGCTCAAACCGCGCCACGTGGAAATCCAGGTGTTCGCTGACCAGCACGGCAACTGCCTGTACCTGAACGAGCGCGACTGCTCGATCCAGCGCCGCCACCAGAAAGTGGTCGAAGAAGCGCCGGCGCCGGGGCTGACCACAGAACTGCGTCGCGCCATGGGCGAAGCCGCGGTGAAAGCCGCACAAGCCATCGGCTATGTCGGTGCCGGTACCGTGGAGTTCCTCCTGGACGAGCGCGGCGATTTCTTCTTTATGGAGATGAACACCCGCCTGCAGGTCGAACACCCGGTCACCGAGGCAATCACCGGCCTCGACCTGGTGGCCTGGCAAATCCGCGTGGCGCGTGGCGAGCCGCTGCCACTGACCCAGGATCAGGTACCGCTGCATGGCCACGCCATCGAGGTGCGCCTGTACGCCGAAGACCCGGACAACGACTTTCTGCCAGCCACCGGTACCTTGGCCCTATACCGCGAAGCCCAGGCCGGGCCGGGGCGTCGGGTCGATAGCGGGGTTTGCGAGGGCGATGAGATTTCACCGTTCTACGACCCGATGTTCGGCAAGCTGATCGCCTGGGGCGAGAATCGCGAAGAAGCCCGCCTGCGTCTGCTGGCGATGCTGGCGGAAACCTGCGTCGGTGGAGTCAGAACCAATCTGGCGTTTCTGCAGCGCGTACTGGCCCACCCCGCCTTCGCCGCCTGCGAACTGGATACCGGCTTTATTCCGCGCCATGAGGCGCAACTGCTGCCCGCCGTTGCCGAGCTGCCCGCCGAGTTCTGGCAGTTGGCCGCCGAGGCATTTGTGCAGAGCGAAACTAGTCGGCAGCGAGCCGACGATGCCCATTCGCCCTGGGCGACGGGCAAGGGCTTGCGTTTGGGCCTGCCCGCCGAGATCGACGTACAGTTGCTCTGCCAGGGCGAGCGGCAAGTGGTCCGCCTGCGTCACGATGCGCAGCCCCAAGTGCGCTTGCACGGCGAACAGTTGCTGGTCGAGCGTGACGGCGTACGCCGCCAGCACCTGGCGATTCGCCGCGGTGACAGCCTTTACTTGCATTTCGCCGGCGAACTGCGCAGCGTGCGGCGCGTCGACCCGATTGCCGAGGCGCAAGCCGGTCAGCACCAGCATGGCGGCCTGAGCGCACCGATGAACGGAAGTATCGTTCGCGTCCTGGTCACAGCAGGGCAAAGCGTCGAAGCCGGCACCGCCCTGGTGGTGCTGGAGGCGATGAAGATGGAGCACAGCATTCGCGCTGCGCATGCCGGGGTGGTCAAGGCGTTGTATTGCGCGGAAGGCGAGATGGTCGCCGAGGGCGCGGTGCTGGTGGAGCTGGAAGAAGCATAAGCATGGCATCCGGTGCGCACAGCGCACCCTACGTACACCGATGACATCGCGGGCATCGCTGCAAATCGCAGGGTGCGCCGTGCGCACCATTGCCCCAAAGGAGTCACAAAATGAATTTGCCCAAACAAGTCCGCCTGGTCGAAGTCGGCCCGCGCGACGGTTTGCAGAACGAGAAACAACCGATCAGCGTCGCCGACAAGGTGCGTCTGGTCGATGAGCTGTCCGCCGCGGGCCTCGGCTATATCGAGGTGGGCAGCTTCGTCTCGCCCAAATGGGTACCGCAGATGGCCGGCAGCGCCGAGGTCTTCGCGCAGATCCAGCAGTTTCCGGGCGTCACTTATGCGGCTTTGGCGCCCAATCTGAGAGGCTTCGAAGCCGCAGTGCAGGCGGGCGTAAAAGAAGTCGCGGTGTTCGCCGCCGCTTCCGAAGCGTTTTCACAGAAGAACATCAATTGCTCGATCGCCGAGAGCCTCGAACGTTTCGTACCGGTGATGGACGCCGCCAAACAACAGGGCATACGCGTACGCGGCTATGTTTCCTGTGTACTCGGTTGCCCTTACGAGGGCGCCGTAGCTGCCGAGCAAGTGGCCAGCGTGGCCCGCGAGCTGTTCGCCATGGGCTGCTACGAAGTGTCCCTCGGCGACACCATCGGCACCGGCACGGCCGGTGAGACCCGACACCTGTTCGAGGTGGTTGGCCGCGATATCGCCCGCGATAAATTGGCCGGGCATTTCCACGACACCTACGGCCAGGCGCTAACCAATATCTACGCCAGCCTGCTGGAAGGCATCGGCGTATTCGACAGCTCGGTGGCGGGCCTGGGCGGCTGCCCTTACGCCAAGGGGGCCACCGGCAACGTGGCGACCGAGGACGTGCTCTATTTGCTCAATGGCCTGGGCATCGAAACCGGGATCGACATGGACAAGCTGATCGCCGCCGGTCAGCGCATCTGCGCGGTGCTGGACAAGCCCAATGGCTCGCGGGTGGCGCGGGCACTGCAAAGCCGGTAGCGGACTCAACAAATGTCATAAGCCGGATTGCGCTGACGCTTATCCGGGCTACGGCTTGTACAGCAATGCGTAGGGTGGACATGGCGAAGCCTTGTCCACCGCGGACGATACCGATGGCGGACAGCCTGCGACATGTCCGCCCTACACTTCAGGCTGACGTCAGGCTTTCTTTACGCCCTGTAAAGCCTTGCCAGCAGGGCCGACGCAGAGCTGCTAGCCGCGTAGCAAAGGCTCTACAGCGGCGCCCCAGGACAGGCCGATGGCAGGGTGAAATCATTCAGGCAAGCCAGGTGTCCGGCGCTAGGCTTGCGCAATTCAGTCAGGCCAATGGCCGGCACACTAAGAATTACGAGGAACCGATATGCAACAGCCCCTGTGGACGCCATCCGCCGAGCGTATCGCGGCCACCCGGATGGACGCCTTCCGTCATTTCGTCAACCGCCGCCATAGCCTGAATCTGTCCGACTACCCGGCCCTGCACGCCTGGAGCGTGGCGCAACGCGAGGCGTTCTGGCAGGCCATCAGCGAATTCTTCGAGGTTCGTTTCAGCCAGCAGCCCAGTCGTGTTCTCGATGAAGGCTCGTCGATGCCCAGCGCCCACTGGTTCCCCGGCGCCAGCCTGAATTTCGCCGAACACCTGTTGCGCCGCCGCGACGATCATCCGGCGCTGATCGCCATTGGCGAGGACGGCTCGCGCGAGCAACTGAGCTATGCCGATCTGGCCGCCCATGTGGCCGGTTTGCAGCGCAGCCTGGCTGCCGCCGGTGTCGGCAGCGGCGATCGGGTCGCGGCCTTTATGCCCAATACCTGGCAAACCCTGGTCGGCATGCTCGCAGCGACCAGCCTGGGCGCGACCTGGTCGAGCTGCTCACCGGATTTCGGTACCCAGGGGGTGATCGACCGCTTCGGCCAGATCGAACCCAAGGTGCTGATCGCCGCGGCCGGTTACCGCTATGCCGGCAAAAATATCGACCTGACCGGCAAGCTCAATGAAATCCTCGAGCGTTTGCCGTCGTTGCAGCAGCTGATAGTGGTGCCCTACTCCAACCCGGACGCCCGCGCCGAATACTTCAGGACCACAGCCAAGGTTGCCCTCTGGGCGGACTTCTACCAAGTCGGCGGCGAACCCCAGTTCACGCCGGTACCCTTCGATCATCCGCTGTATATCCTCTATTCCAGCGGTACCACCGGCGTGCCCAAGTGCATTGTCCACGGTACCGGCGGCGTGCTGCTGCAACACCTCAAGGAGCTCGGCCTGCACACCGACCTCGGTGCAGATGACACGCTGTTCTACTACACCACCTGCGGCTGGATGATGTGGAACTGGCTGGTCTCGGGTCTGGCCTTGGGCGCGACTCTGGTGCTATTCGACGGATCGCCCTTCCATCCGGGTGCGGAACGCCTGATCGACCTGATCGATGCGGAGAACATCAGCGTCTTCGGCACCAGCGCCAAATACCTGGCCGCACTGGAGAAAGCTGGCGCCAAGCCCGGCAGCACACACCGCTTGACGCATTTGAAAGCCATCCTGTCGACCGGCTCACCGCTCTCCCACGAGAGCTTCGAATACGTCTACCGTGAGATCAAAACCGATCTGTGCCTATCGTCGATCTCAGGCGGCACCGATATCGTTTCCTGCTTCGCCCTGGGCAACCCGGTGCTGCCGGTATGGCGCGGCGAATTGCAGTGCAAGGGCCTGGGCATGGACGTACAGGTGTGGAACGACGACGGCCGGGCGGTAATCGGCGAGAAAGGCGAACTGGTCTGCACCCGGCATTTTCCGTCGATGCCGGTGGGCTTCTGGAACGATGCCGATGGCAGCAAGTTCAAGGCCGCCTACTTCGATAGCTTCCCTGGCGTCTGGGCTCATGGCGACTACGCGGAGGAAACCGTCCATAGCGGGCTGGTAATCCATGGGCGCAGCGACGCGGTGCTGAATCCCGGTGGGGTTCGGATCGGCACCGCGGAAATCTACCGCCAGGTGGAAAAGGTCGAGGAAGTGCTGGAATCCATCGCCATCGGCCAGGAATGGCAAGGCGATGTGCGCGTGATATTGTTTGTACGGCTGCGCGAGGGGGTTGCACTGACCGAAGCATTGCAGACGCGCATCCGCGAGGTGATACGCGCCAACACCACCCAGCGCCATGTACCGGCGAAAGTCATCGCTGTGGCCGATATCCCGCGTACCATCAGCGGCAAGATAGTCGAGCTGGCGGTACGCAACGTGGTGCACGGGCGGCCGGTGAAAAATACCGATGCGCTGGCCAACCCACAGGCTCTCGAATTGTTCAGGGGCTTGGCCGAACTGCAGGAATGAGTGTCAGACAGACAACCCAGGGGACTTGCGATGAGCGAACAGCATGACGACAACGATCACGACCAGCCCCTGACGTTCCGGGAAATGCTGCAAAGCGTTCTGGCCGCGGCGATCGGCGTACAGAGCGGCAAGAACCGGAGCCGCGACTTTCGACGCGGCAAACCCAGCCATTTCATCATTCTCGGCGTGTCGTTCACCCTGCTGTTCGTACTGACGATTTTCGCCGTGGTCAAACTGGTGCTGCACCTCGCCGGCGTTTGACCTCACCGAAAGCTACCTCCCCATCGGGGAGGTATGGCGCAACGCCCGGCATCGGTTACTGCTGGCTCACCCAGAACACGGCGGTGGCGACGACGAGCAGAATCAACGCAAAAATCGCTCGCGCATCGACAGTACTGTCTCGTTCGTTGGGTTCGGTATGGTCGGTCATGGCAACGTCCTTACTCGTGAGTATGAAGGGTTCGCCAAGCCAGTTAAGACCACAAAGGTCTTCCGCTCAAGCAGTTGCGCACTAACGGCGATGTTTTCTTAGTGCCTTTGGTTAAGTGCATATATAGAAACATCACTTTTGCCCTCCCGTCTGAACTGGTATCTTCCCCCGCCTCCGCCGGGAGTGCGCAGCCGTGTGTGCAGAACGCTGAAACGGCCGTTGAAAATGCCGCGGATGGATTGACCGCACCATCGCAACGGCCACTGAGCTGTCTAAATAAAGCAATAGCCTGAACCCACAGGATATATATGTACGTATACGACGAGTACGATCAACGGATCGTTGAGGAACGCGTCAAGCAGTTCCGCGATCAGACCCGCCGCTATCTGGCTGGCGAGCTCTCAGGTGAAGAGTTCCGCCCTCTGCGCCTGCAGAACGGCCTGTACATTCAGCGGTATGCGCCCATGTTGCGCATCGCCGTGCCCTATGGCCTGCTGTCTTCCACGCAGGTGCGCATGCTGGCCAAGATCGCTCGCGACTATGACAAGGGCTACGCCCACATCAGTACCCGTCAGAACGTGCAGTTCAACTGGCCCGACCTGGAAGATGTGCCGGATATTCTCGCCGAACTGTCGACCGTACAGATGCACTCGATCCAGACCAGCGGCAACTGCATTCGCAACACCACCACTGACCAGTTCGCTGGCGTGGCCAAGGACGAGCTGATCGATCCGCGCCCCTGGTGCGAAATCATTCGTCAATGGTCGACCTTCCACCCCGAGTTCACCCACCTGCCGCGCAAGTTCAAGATCGCCGTCAATGGCGCCGTGAGCGACCGTGCCGCGATCGAGGTGCACGACATCGGCCTGGAAGCGGTACACAACGAAGCCGGCGAGCTGGGCTTCCGCGTTTCCGTCGGCGGCGGCCTGGGCCGTACCCCGGTGGTTGGCAGCTTTATCAACGAATTCCTGCCTTGGCAGCACCTGCTCAGTTACCTCGACGCCATCCTGCGGGTGTACAACCGTTATGGCCGCCGCGATAACAAGTTCAAGGCGCGGATCAAGATTCTGGTCAAGGCGCTGACCGCCGAAGTGTTCGCTGAGCGCGTCAACGCCGAGTGGTCGCACCTGAAAGACGGCCCGACCACCCTGACCGAAGCCGAAGTACAACGCGTCGCCGCACATTTCGTCGACCCGGCTTATCGGCAATTGCCGGATCAGGACGCCGAACTGGCGCAGCTGGATGCCGAACATCCCGGCTTCGCCCGCTGGCGCCAGCGCAACACCTTCGCCCACAAGCGCCCCGGCTATGTAGCCGTGACCCTGTCGCTGAAACCGACCGGGACCGCTCCCGGCGATGTCACCGACAAGCAACTGGATGCCATTGCCGACCTGGCCGATCGCTACAGCTTCGGCGAAGTGCGCAACAGCCATAACCAGAACATCATCCTCGCCGATGTCGAGCAGGCGCAGCTGTTCACCCTGTGGGGCGAATTGCGCGAGCAAGGCTTCGCCACGCCCAACGTCGGCTTGCTGACCGATATCATTTGCTGCCCGGGCGGCGACTTCTGCTCCCTGGCCAACGCCAAATCGATCCCGGTGGCGGAAGCCATCCAGCGTCGTTTCAACGACCTCGATTACCTGTTCGATATCGGCGATATCGAGCTGAATATCTCCGGCTGCATGAACGCCTGCGGTCATCACCACGTCGGCCATATCGGCATTCTCGGCGTGGACAAGAAGGGCCAGGAGTTCTATCAGGTGTCCATTGGCGGCAGCTCCGGTCGCGAAGCCAGCCTGGCGCAGATTCTCGGCCCCTCCTTCGCCCAGGACGATATGCCCGATGTGATCGACAAGATCATCAAGGTCTATGTGGAGCAACGTAGCGATGAAGAAAACTTCCTCGACACCTTCCGCCGCATCGGCGTCGCCCCATTCAAGGAGCGTGTATATGCAGCGAATCATTAAGAACGAGCAGATCGTCGACGAAACCTGGCACCTGCTGCCCAAAGACACCACCATGGACGATCTGAACAACTGCGACGATCTGATCGTGCCGCTGGCCTTGTGGGTCGAGCACGCCCATGCGCTGAAGGCCCGCGATGGCGGTTTGGGTGTGTGGCTGGATGCCGGCGAGGAAATCGAGGAAATCGCCGAGCAGCTGAGCAACTTCCAGGTGATTGCCTTGAACTTTCCGTCGTTTACCGACGGCCGTCACTGCTCCACCGCCTACCTGCTGCGCACCCGCTATGGCTACAAGGGCGAAGTGCGGGCAATAGGCGATGTGCTGCGCGATCAGTTGTTCGCCCTCAAGCGTTGTGGCTTCGACGCCTTCGCCTTGCGCGAAGACAAGGATCCCGAGGATGCGCTCAAGGCGTTCAAGGACTTCTCGGTGCTCTACCAGGCTTCAAGCGACCAGCCGCAACCGCTGTTCCGCCGCCGCGCCTGATTCGCCCGCGTTATGAAAAAGCCCTGAAATTTCAGGGCTTTTTTGTTTTCGCAGCGGCTAGACCAGCCCCGGATTACGCTGACGCTTATTCGGGCTACGCATTGACGCCGACCCGGTAGCCCGGATGCAATCCGGGGAAAATCTCCGCGCGCTATCGCTCTTTGGATTTCATCCAGGCTATGCGCGGACGCTGTCCCAGGCCGCATTCGCCAGCAATTCGCGGCAGTCGGCCAGCTCGGTACGGGTGCGGCCAGCCAGCCAGTTACGCGCAAAATCATGGGTCGGCCCGATGATCAGCGAAGCAAAGCAATCGCTCGGCATATCCTTGAACACGCCCTGTTCGCGGTAGCCGGCCAGTGCCTGATGGATGCGCGCGAAATGCGCCTGATTAGCTTCGCGCAACTGCTCGCCCAACTCACTGGCTTCGACCCGACCACGACTATGCAGGATAAAACGCGCCCACTGCGGATTGGCCACCACCCAGTCGATGTAACTGGTGACCAGTAACCTGACACAGGCTTCGGCGCTCTCGGCCTTGGCGAAGCCCTGTTCGAGCAGCGCTGCGTATTCGGCGGTGCCCTGCATATAGAGCGCGGCGATGATGCGCTCCTTGTTACCGAAGTGGTGATACAGGCTGCCGATGCTGGCGCCGGAGCGATCGCGGATCATTTCAATGGTGGTGGCGTCCACCCCTACGTCGGTAAAGCAGGCGAGCGCGGCCTGGAGAATTTCGTCCTTGCGGGTACGGCGAGCCATGGCGGTCCTTGAGAGGAGCAGGCGAATAGAAAATTATTTTAGTCGGCTATCCTGCCTCGATACGCATCGCTGTTCAATGCTCTGGCGCGGCCAAGCCCTGTCTGATCGCGATCCACATCACCGAATAGCTCGACAAAACAAAACGGCTCGGTAGAAACCGAGCCGTTTGCAGTTATCGCTGCGTTATCAATCCACCCGCACCAATACTCGCCCGACCGACTTGCCGGCGAGAATCTGAGCGATCGCCTCGGGCAGCTGCTCCAGACTAATTTCACGGGTCAGCCGATCGAGCGCCGGCAATTTCCACTGCACGGAAAGCTTGTCCCACATCGAGGCCTTGACCACCAAGGGCAACTCGACCGAGTCGACACCGAGCAGATTGACCCCACGCAGGATAAACGGCAGCACGCTACCGTTGAAGCCCACACCGGCGGTCAACCCACAACAGGCCACACTGCCACCGTAGCGCAATGCCTTGACCACATTGAACAGAATATCGCCGCCTACGGTATCGACCGCGCCAGCCCATTGTTCCTTGAGCATCGGACGCTCGCTACCTTCCTGCAGCGCGCTTCGGCTGACGATCTGGCTGGCGCCAAGCTCCATCAACCACTGGCCCTGGTCGGCCTTGCCGGTCGCCGCCGCCACGCTGAAGCCGAGCTTGGCCAGCAAGGCCACGGCCACACAACCAACGCCGCCGGTCGCGCCGGTCACCAGAATGGGCCCGGCATCAGTCGCCACCCCGGCCTGTTCCAACTTGTCGATGCACAGCGCAGCAGTCAGCCCCGCAGTACCGAGTACCATCGCCTCACGCAACGACAGCCCTTTCGGCCGCTTGATCGCCCAACTGGCGGGCACTCGAATATATTGGGCGAAACCGCCGGAGGTATTCATACCCAGGTCGTAGCCGGTGACTATTACTTCGTCGCCGACACTGAATTCGCTCACGCTGGAGCTTTCCACCACGCCAGCGGCGTCGATACCCGGGGTGTGCGGGAATTCCTTGGTCACCCCCCGATTACCGCTGGCCGACAATGCGTCCTTATAGTTGAGCGAGGAGTACTTCACCCGAATCAACAGCTCGCCGACCGGGAGGTCGGCGGTATCGCGCTGAACAATCACCTGCTCGAACGTGCCGCTCGCATCTGCGCGAGCCTGCAATGCGCTAAACATGCTCATATCATTCCCCTCGGGGTAAGGCTATTACCAGAAACGCTGCTGGTTGAATCGGCTCAACCAGGTCAGGGCGAAACGATCCAGTGCCACGCTTGCCGCCAGGCCAACACGCTCCTGCAGGCTTTTCTTCTCGGCGTAATGCAAATGAAAGAGCTCGGCCTCCTTGGCTCGCTCGGCCAGGTATTCATCGCTGGTGCCAAGTGAATCGACCAACTGCTTTTCCAGAGCGGCCATGCCCAGCCAGACTTCGCCCGTGGCTATGTCGTCTATCTCAAGCTGCGGGCGATAACGCGCGACAAAATTCTTGAACAGCTCATGAGTGATCTCCAGATCTTCCTGGAACTTCTGACGCCCCTTTTCGGTGTTCTCACCAAAAACCGTCAGGGTGCGTTTGTACTCGCCAGCGGTGAGCACCTCAAAATCGATGTTGTGCTTTTTCAGTAACCGATGAAGGTTAGGCAACTGCGCGACCACGCCGATCGAGCCGAGTATGGCGAACGGTGCCGAGATAATTTTCTCGCCGATGCAAGCCATCATGTAACCCCCGCTGGCCGCGACCTTGTCTATGCAGACAGTCAGCGGCACGCCGGCCTGGCGAATACGCGCCAGCTGCGAGGAAGCCAGACCATAACTGTGGACCATGCCTCCGCCACTTTCCAGGCGCAGCACCACTTCATCCTGGGCGCTGGCCATACTCAGCAAGGCGGTAATTTCATGACGCAGGTTATCGGTCGCCGAAGCCTTGATATCGCCGTCGAAATCCAGCACATAGACCCGCGGTTTCTGAATGCCAGCCTTTTTTTCCAGCTTGGTGGCCTTGGCTTGTTCCTTGTGCACGCTCTTGAGCTGGTCCTTGTTCAGTACCGATTGCTCCAGGCGGTCATGCAATTGCTTGTAGAAATCATTGAGCTTGGTCACCTGCAACTGGCCAGCGCTGCGCCGGCCCTTGCCACGCAACACCGCCAAGGCGGTGAGGACGACCAGAATGGCGACCACCAGGGTGACGGTCTTGGCCAAAAAGCTCGCATATTCCGCAAAAAACTCCACGCATTTCCCCTCGTTCCAGATGAGCCGCAGGCTGCTTGGGAGCTTGCCTGACGTCGACGTTCGCAGCAGCATGCTGCCCGCTCGGGCAAACTCCCGGCGCGGCATGGTATCGGGCAAGCATACCGAGGCCATCGTACGACGGCCAGCGGCCAGGCCATGCATTGCGATCCCAGACGGATTCAAACAAGCGTATGTTTTTCCGTTGACAGGGCTCGCCGATCCTCTATACCCTCGCGAAACTTCAACGACCGGAATAGCGCGGACGTGGGCAACATTTACCTTATCAGACATGGCCAAGCCTCTTTCGGCGCCGACGACTACGATGTGCTCTCGCCCACCGGTATTCGTCAGGCGGAAATACTCGGTGCGCATCTCGCCCAACTTGGCGTGCGCCTCGATCGTTGCCTGAGCGGCGACCTGCGGCGCCAGCAACACACCGCCAGCGCCGCGCTGAGCCAGTTTGGTGCCGCAGACCTGCCCCAGCCGGAACTGGAAGTGGACCCGGCCTTCAATGAATTCGATGCCGATGCGGTAATCCGCACCCTGCTCCCCGAGCTGCTGCCCGATGAGCCGCAAGCCTTGCACATTCTCCGCAACGCCCCGCAAAACCGCGCCGAATTCCAACGCCTGTTCGCCTTGCTCATCGGCCGCTGGATTTCCGGTGCGCATGACAGCGCGCAGTTGCAGAGCTGGCCGGACTTCGTCGCCCAGGTACGCGCCGGTCTGGAGCGCCTGCTCGATCGCGCCGAGGGTAAACAGAATATCGCCGTGTTCACCTCCGGCGGCACCATCACCGCCCTGCTCCATCTAATCACCGGCGTGCCGCCAGCCAGTGCCTTCGAGCTGAACTGGCAAATCGTCAATACCTCGCTGAGCTGCCTGAAGTTTCGCGGCAAGCAAGTGAGCCTGGCTTCCTTCAACAGCCATGTGCATTTACAGCTGCTGAAGGCGCCGGAACTCATCACCTATCGC
The DNA here is from genome assembly GCF_946885955.1 of uncultured Pseudomonas sp. Next base: position 77,359 of record NZ_CAMPHI010000012.1, on the reverse strand, counting down.
TGAGTACCGGCCTACTGCGCCCGCCCGGGCGCGCGAAAAACCTGAAACCAAAGGAAGAAACCATGAGCGTTGCAGACATCGTCAAAACCATGCAGTCCAAGTTCAACGCCGGTGCCGCTGCGGGCCTGGACCTGGTATTCCAATTCAATATCGAAGATGGCGAGAACCACTACCTGGTGGTCAAGGATGGCACCTGTGACGTTCAGCAAGGTGATAACCCGAACGCCAACGTGACCCTGATCATGGACAGCGAAACCCTGAAAGGCATCACCACCGGCGAGACCGATGGCATGCAAGCATTCATGGGCGGCAAGCTGCGCGCCGAAGGCGACATGATGCTGGCGATGAAACTGGGCGAGCTGTTCCCGGTATAAACGCTACGCTTGCTTGCGAGCGTCGCCGAAAAAACCGGAGTCATGGACTCCGGTTTTTTTTCGCCCACAGGGCGCGCACGCGAAGAATCAAGCTGTTTGATTGAGTAGCAACACGCACGCCTATAAAGGGTGGTAGCGCTTGTGACAACACAGAGGCAGCATTAGATTAGCCAATAATATTGGGCCCCCATCATAAGCAGAAGGGATTAAGCATGGCGCTTACTGACCAGTCCACCCGCATCCGCGAAGGCGAAGAACTCGACGCCGCGACCATCGACCCTTATCTCAAGGCGCATATTCCTGGCTTGACCGGCGAGCCGCGTATCAGCCAGTTCCCCGGTGGTGCGTCGAACCTCACCTACCTGATCGAGTACCCGGAAAAGGAATTCGTGCTGCGTCGCCCGCCCTTTGGCCATAAAGCCAAATCGGCCCACGACATGGGTCGCGAATACCGCATCCTCAATCAGCTCAACGCTGGCTTCCCGTATTGCCCGAAAGCCTACGTGCATTGCACCGACGAGTCGGTGATGGGGGCCGAGTTCTATGTCATGGAACGGGTCAACGGCATCATCCTGCGCTCGGACATGCCGGCCGAGCTGAACTTCAGCGCCGAGCAGACCCGCGAACTGTGCAAGAGCTTTATCGATAAGTTCGTCGAGTTGCACCGCGTCGACTATCAGGCCTGCGGACTCGGCGACCTGGGCAAACCGGAAGGCTATGTGCAACGGCAGATCGGCGGCTGGAGCGATCGCTACGACAAGGCCCTGACGCCCGACGCGCCGACCTGGGAACCGGTCAAAGCCTGGCTCAGGGACAAGATGCCGGCCGATCATCACACCCCGAGCATCGTCCACAACGATTACCGCTTCGACAACGTGATCCTCGACCCGGCCAACCCGATGCAGATCATCGGCATCCTCGACTGGGAGCTGACCACCATCGGCGACCCGCTGATGGACCTGGGCAACACCCTTGCCTACTGGATCGAAGCCGCCGACCCGGCGCCGGTGCAACTGATGCGTCGCCAGCCGAGTAACGCGCCGGGCATGCTCACGCGCCAGGAGTTCGTCGACTACTACGCCGAGCGTTCGGGCATTCAGATCGACAATTTCGATTTCTACTACACCTATGGCCTATTCCGTCTGGCCGGCATCGTGCAGCAGATCTACTACCGCTTCTTCCACGGCCAGACTCAGGACAAACGCTTCGCCCAGTTCGTTCAGATGAACAAGCTGCTGGAGCAGATGAGCCTGCAGGTCATCAATAAATCCACGCTCTAATCCGCCTCAATCAAGGTAGCGCACCCATGTCCAAGACCACCCTGTTCGACCTCGACGGCAAGATTGCATTCGTTTCCGGCGCCAGCCGCGGTATCGGTGAGGCCATCGCCAAACTGCTCGCCCAGCAAGGCGCGCATGTCATCGTTTCCAGCCGCAAAATCGACGGCTGCCAGGGCGTGGCCGATGCGATCATCGCCGCAGGCGGCAAGGCCACCGCGATCGCCTGTCATATCGGCGAGATGGAGCAGATCCAGAATGTCTTCGCGCAGATCCGCGAACAGTTCGGCCGCCTCGACATCCTGGTCAACAACGCCGCCACCAACCCGCAGTTCGGCAACGTGCTGGAAACCGACCTGGCGGCATTCCAGAAGACCGTCGACGTCAACATCCGCGGCTACTACTTCATGTCCATCGAAGGCGGCAAACTGATGAAGGAGAACGGTGGTGGCAGCATCATCAACGTTGCCTCGATCAATGGCGTCAGCCCTGGCGAGATGCAGGGCATCTACTCGGTGACCAAGGCCGCGGTGATTAGCATGACCAAGGTCTTCGCCAAGGAATGCGCGCAATTCGGCATCCGCTGTAACGCCCTGTTGCCAGGCCTGACCGATACCAAGTTTGCCTCGGCGCTGACCAAGAACGACGCCATCCTGAATGTTGCGCTGCAGCGCATCCCGCTCAAGCGTGTCGCAGACCCGAGCGAGATGGCCGGCGCCGTGCTCTACCTGGCCAGCGATGCATCCAGCTACACCACCGGCGTTTCGCTGAACGTGGATGGCGGCTTCCTGTCCTGACAGGAGGGAAACAGCAGAATCAAGAAAGGAACCCTCGGGTTCCTTTTTTCGGTCTATTCACTGCCAGTCTTGCAGAGCCTGCTTCGCCGCCGGATTCATCGGCTCGGCCAGCAAGCCGGTCGGCGTCAGACTCACGCTGAATACCGCCTCATCGGCCATCGGCAGGTAATTAACCCGCTGGGCCTGGGGATCAAACATCAGCAAGTCGTGTTTGCCCAGGCGCAGCCAGCGCCAGAGGTCGATGCCATAGAGACTCTTGGCCAGGGCAACACCGGTATGCTGGGCCAGCGCCTGCTCCTCGATAGCCAAAAACCTACCGGACAACCTCTCCAGCCGATAACCCGGCTCGAGGCCGATCAGCGCCGCCAGGCCCTTCCATTGCAGCACCCGGGCGTCCAGTTGCCATAAATCCCCCTCCAGGGTGACGGTACGCTCATGCCCGCCCTCCAGCACATTGACCTGATAACGCGTGCCGTTGCCCTTGAAACTAAGGGTCGCCAGCGGCCGATTTTCCGGCAGCGGTGTATAGCTGTAGAGGTCGTAGGCCACCAGGCCGACCAACCCGGCCAGGGCGAGAAAGGCGATGCCGCAGGTGCCCCGCAACCAACCGAGGAACCAGTGCCCGTTGAGCAGAATGCGCGCCGCGATAAATACCGCCAATACTGCCAATAGCGCGATGACCCAGGCCAGACCGTCGTATTGCATCGACTCAATTCCTTCCGCGTGAAAATGCCGGCATTATGCGCAGCTGACTCGCTGGCGAACAGCGAGATCGCCGCACAATCAGACGCAGGACGTATTTTTTCATGCCCTTTCCCTTCGAGCTCGCCGTTGAACCGTCCATGTTGGCGATTCTCGCCCTGGTTGCTTTTGCCGCGGGCTTCATCGATGCGATTGCCGGTGGCGGCGGTTTGCTGACCATTCCCGCACTGCTCACGGCCGGTTTGCCACCGCACCTGGTGCTGGGCACCAACAAACTGTGCGCCACCTTTGGCGCCGCGGTCGCCAGCCATACCTTTTACCGGCGCAAACTGTTCGTACCGCGTCAGTGGCGCAATGGCTTGCTGGCCACCGCCATCGGTGCGTTGCTTGGCGCTGCGCTGGCGCAGTGGTTACCGGCTGAGTGGCTCAACCGCATGTTGCCGGTAGTGGTGTTCGCCTGCGGCTTGTACCTGTTGTTTGGCCGTACGCCGCAAGTGCCCGCCGAGGCCGAACCGTCGATCGCATCCGGACGGCAATGGCCACAGGGCTTGAGCCTGGGCTTCTACGATGGCGTGGCCGGTCCGGGCACCGGGGCATTCTGGACCGTCAGCAGCCTGCTGCTTTATCCGCTGGACCTGCTGCGTGCCAGCGGTGTGGCGCGCAGCATGAACTTCGTCAGCAATGCCTGTGCGCTGGCGGTATTCATCGTCAACGGCAATGTCGCCTGGCTGCTTGGTATCTGCATGGGTATCGCCTTGATGGCGGGCGCCTTTATCGGCGCGCGCACGGCGATCAAGGGCGGCTCCAGGTTTATCCGCCCGGTATTCATTCTGGTGGTCTTGGCGCTGACCGCGCGTCTAGCCTGGCAGCACTGGTTCGGGCAGGCCTAAGCGCTGCGCGACATAGACGTCGATCAGATAGCGGGCGATCGAACGCGCGGCGGGTAACGGCGGCAACTGGTGCACGCTGAACCACTGTGCGTCCTCGATTTCATCGACCTGCATGGCGATCTCACCGCCGGCATACTCAGCATGAAAACCAAGCATCAACGAGTGTGGGAACGGCCAGCCCTGGCTACCGAGATAGCGCAGGTTGCGGATCTCCACGCCCACCTCCTCGCGCACTTCTCGCGCCACGCACTGTTCGACCGACTCCCCCGCCTCGACGAAACCGGCCAGGGTGCTGTACACCCCGGTAACGAAGCGTGGCGAGCGCGCCAGGAGGATTTCATCGCCACGGGTCACCAGCACGATCATGCTCGGCGACAGGCGCGGATAGTGGTGCAACTCGCAACGCGGGCAATGCATCGCGCGCTCGCCAGGGAGGTGCTGCATGGGATCGCCGCAGCTGCCGCAGAAGCGGTGCTGCGCGGCCCAGGTGCCTATCTGCGTGGCATAGCTGAGCAGCTTGAAGGTGTCCGCATCGCCCTGCAGCATGAACTGCCGCAGGCTTAGCCAGGCGCAACCGGGCAAATCGATGGGCTGCGATAACTCGAGCAGGTAGACCGCATCGCCGCCGAAATGGCCGATACCATGCTCGGCGAGGATCGGCAGGTCTTGTTTCTTCAGCCACTCACGGGGGAAAAGCACACCGTTGTCGTCCCCCAGAAAGTGCTGCCTGCAGTGCGCCACCACCCAGCCACCGGCCAACTGGCTGTCCAATATGCCGGGTTGCCATTGCCGAGTCATTTACGCCTCCACCGGCACGCCAAGCACACGCACACTTTCTTCCGCCAGATCGAGCACGCTGGGCTTGGTTTCCGGACGCAACACGGCGCCGGCTTCCAAATAATATTCCAGGCTACTCAAGGCGTCGGCCAGGGTTTCCAGCATCTGCTCGGAGGGCATTTGCGGCGCTTCGAGCATCTGCTTCTCGATATAGTCGGCACAGGCGCCCACCAGCTTGGCCGCACGCTCCTGCCCCAGGAACCACAAGCCACCGCGCACCGCCCGCAGGCTGAACGGCACGTTGGACAGGTGCATACGGTCGCCGTTGGATTCCAGGTAGGCCGTGATTGCCCGCTTGGCCAAGCCCAGGCCACCTTGCGCTTCGTCGACCACGACGATCCTCGCCTCACTCAACTGGTGCTGAGCGAAGGACTCGGCTTCGTCACCCGGTTTGGCCAGGGCCGGCCGAGCGTCCTGGCGATCGCCGCGCTCCAGGCTCGCGACCATGCCTTCGACATAGAGAACGGAATCCGCAAGCTTGAGCAACTCTTCGCTTGGCGGTGGGCTCGCCTCGCTCCAGTTGGCGACGATGCGCAATTGCGCATTGAAAGAATTCCCGGCCGAGCTGAGACCGACCATACCCAGTGTCTTGCTCAACTTGCCGAGCAGCGCATGCAGGTTGGCCAGGTGCTCGGCCTGCAAGGTGCCACGCTCGATCAGGTCGAGCATGTCCTTGAGGCTCGCCAGTTCTTCGCGAATCGCCGAGCCCAGCGAGCGCATCACCGCCTGACCAGGACCGGCAAGGCGACGATACTCCTCTTCCAACAGGTGATCGGTAAACGGCAGCGGGGTCAGCCCGAACACCCCGCTCAACTGCGTAGCCAGCGGGCCATGGCTGTCGGCCAGGGTGATCAGGTAGAGCAACTCCTTGAGCAGATTGCGTGGCGCTTCGTACTGCGCGCTGGCGAGCATCTGCTTGAGCTCGCGATCGATCCGCGAAAACAACTGTTTGCGCGATTTGCGCAGCAGCAACTGGCCGTCGACTTGGGCTTCCAGAGCCGCTGCAGCGATCCAGCACAGGCGTCCGCGCGGCTCGTTGGCGAACAGGCTATCCAGGCGCTGCATGGCGCGGCCCATCAATTTCAGGCTTGCCTGGGGGTTCTGTTCGCGGATGAAGCCGAGCAAGCCGACCTGATACATATGCCGCAAGCGCCGCGCCTCGCTCTCTCTTGCGGCCGAATCCAGACTCGATGGCGTGGTGCGCGGCCGTGGCTGATCGAGCCGCACACTGAAAAAGAAACTTTCCGGCAAGGCCGGCTGGCCGCCAGCCTGGCGCAGGGCGTTGATCGCCGGCAGCAGCAGCTCGGGCATTTCCTGGCGATGCGCTTCGACGTTTTCCAGGTACTGGCGTAGCACGTGCAGGGCATTGCTCAGGGCCGAGAGTTGCGCATTGCGCTCATCCCCCGCACCGACCGGAATATCGGTTGCTTGATCGAGCACTTCCTGGGCCAGCAATTCGGCTCCCGCCTGCTCGACCAGGTTGAGCGTGCCGCGAACCTGCTGCAGATTCTCCACCGCCTGCTGCAACAAGCTGCCGTTATGGCGCTCGGCGATGAATTGCTCGAGGCTCGACTCGGCCTCCTCCATGGTGGCGAATAATTCGTGTCGTACCAGGCTAAGGGACGTTGCTCCTGAAACCATGAGCTAATGCGCCTCCCGCGCGGGTTGAGATAACGCGTGCGGACACTGCATCAGTCGGCGAACTCCGGTTTCTGTTTGCTCATCTGAGCGGTCATCGCCACGCGTAAATCGGCGGACTGCAGCATGGCCGCGTTCCAGGTGGCGATATATTCGAGCCCGTCGTCGACACGGTGGTCGCGCATATAACGAATCATTTCCTTGGTGCCGCGCACCGCGATCGGGGATTTCGCGGCGATTTCACTAGCGATCGCCATCACGCCGTCGAGCAACTCGTCGGCATCCGCATAGGTGCGGTTGACCAGACCGATGCTGCGCGCTTCCTCGCCATCGATGGTGCGTCCGGTGAATGCCAGTTCGCGCATCATGCCGTCGCCGATAATCCGCGGCAGGCGTTGCAGAGTACCGACGTCGGCGGCCATGCCGAGATCGATTTCCTTGATCGAGAACTGTGCATCGCGGGTTGCGTAGCGCATGTCGCAGGTACTGATGAGATCGATCGCACCGCCCAGGCAGTAGCCCTGGATCGCCGCCAGCACGGGCTTGCGGCAATTGTCCACGGCGTTGAAAGAGGCCTGCAGTTGAAGGATCTTGCGTCTTAGCGCCTCGGCATTGCGGCCGACGTCCTTACCCAGTTGGCTGCCGACCTGGGCCAGCATCATCAGGTCGATGCCTGACGAAAAATGCTTGCCAGCGCCGGTGAGCACGACGACCCGCACTTCGTCGGTGTCGTCGATCCAGCGGAAGATCTCAACGATCTCGCTCCAGAACTCGACGCCCATGGCATTCACTTTCTCGGGTCGATTGATCGTCACTCGGGCGATCTTATCCACCAACTCGACGCGAAAGGCTTGGTATTCGGTCACGGCAATCATCCTCGGCAGCAGGCGGTGCTGTTACCTATAGTCGTAGTTCTTATGATAAAGACGACCAACTATAACAAGAGAGACATAAAAGTCGATGCCGGCATCTGTGATGCAGGCCACGCCGCAACACTTCAACAACATTCTGAATATCGCCGTTAAGCTCTTGATCTTCTGAAGATAGTGCATGCCCACCGGCGCCGCCACAGCATTGCGAATTCAGTCGGGCAACTTGATGCAATCGACCGTGTAGGTGTCACCCTCGGGGCCCTCCCGCCGCTGCAAGCCATGTACGTCGGCATCGAAGCCGGGGAAACTGCGGTCGAAAGTACGGGCGAAAGCCAGGTAGTCGATGATCGAACGAGTCGCTGCGGTGAAGCGTTCGCCTGGCATGATCAGCGGTATGCCTGGCGGATATGGCACCAGCATCACCGCGGCGATTCGTCCTTCCAGCCGTTCGATGGGCACGGCTTCGACTTCGCCCCGCACCAGTTGGTCGTAGGCATCGGCGGGTTTCAGGGCAATCTGCGGCAGCGTGGTATACATGCGCTTCATCGCCTTGGCCGTGGCGTTGTCGCCATAACAGCGGTGCAGGGCGTCACATAGGTCGCGCAGGCCCATGCCCTGGTACTGCGCGCCGCCTGCCTGGGCAACCGTCGGCAGCGCCTCGGTCAATGTCAGGTTGGCGTCGTAGCTGCGTTTGAACTCCAGCAGTTCGGTCAGCAGCGTGCTCCATTTGCCCTTGGTGATGCCCATCGAGAACAGCACCAGGAACGAATACAGCCCGGTCTTCTCCACCACCAGCCCTCGTTCCCAGAGGAACTTGCCGACCACCGCGGCGGGAATCCCGGCGGCGGCGAGTTTGCCGTCGGCGGTGAGTCCCGGTGTCACCAGGGTGACCTTGATCGGGTCGAGCAGTACGTAGTCCGCGGCGATATCGCCGAAACCGTGCCAGTCGGCCTGAGGCTGCAACAGCCATTGCGCGGTGGTTACCTCGTCGGCGCCCTCGGCCTGCGGCGGTTGCCAGATGCTGAACCACCAGTCCTCGGTAGCCAGGTTCTGCCGCAGGTTGGCCAGGGCGCGACGAAAGCTCAGGGCCTCATCGAAGGTTTCCTGGATCAACGAGCGCCCGGCGGGCCCCTCCATCATCGCCGACGCCACGTCCAGCGAGGCGATGATGCCGTATTGCGGCGAGGTGGAGATGTGCATCATGAAGGCTTCGTTGAAACGATCGCGGTCGAGCTGGCGCGTACCGCCATCCTGCACGTGGATCATCGAGGCCTGGCTGAACGCGGCCAATAGTTTGTGCGTGGAGTGGGTGCTGAATACCAGCGGCGCCTTGGTATCGCGAGCGGTACCCATGCCATAGCGGCCGGCGTAAAACTCATGAAAGGCGGCGTAGGCGTACCAGGCTTCGTCGAAGTGCAGCACCTCGACGCTGTCGCCGAGGGTCTGCTTGATCAGTTCGGCGTTATAGCAGAGGCCGTCGTAGGTTGAGTTGGTCACCACCAGCAGTTTGACCATCGCCCCGTTGCTGTTCGGCACCCGGCCTTGGGCCAGGGGGCTGGCATCGATCTTCGCCTGGATCGACTCGCGGCTGAACTCGCTCAGCGGAATCGGCCCGATGATACCCAGCTCGTTGCGCTCGGGGCTCAGGTACAGCGGGATGGCGCCGGTCATGATGATCGAATGGAGAATCGACTTGTGGCAGTTGCGGTCCACCAGCACCAGATCGTCGCGGCCGACCATCGAGTGCCAGACGATCTTGTTCGCCGTCGAAGTGCCGTTGATCACGAAGTAGGTATGGTCGGCACCGAAGTTACGCGCCGCGCGGGCCTCGGCTTCGGCCAACGGACCGGTGTGATCGAGCAGCGAGCCGAGTTCCGGCACCGAAACCGAGAGGTCGGAGCGCAGCGTGTTCTCGCCGAAGAACTGATGAAAGGCCTGTCCTACCGGACTCTTGCGATAGGCCACGCCACCGCCGTGACCGGGCGTATGCCAGGAATAGTTGGATTGCGCAGTGTGCTGCACCAGCGCCTTGAAGAACGGTGGCAGCAGCCCATCCAGGTAGTTACGCGCGGCACGGGCAACCTGACGAGCGAGGAAGGGGACGGTGTCCTCGAACAGGTAGAGGATGCCGCGTAACTGATTGAGGTCGGCCATGGCCTCGGCCGGCGCGTTCTCGATCGTCACCTGCTCGCCGAGGGCGAAAATCGGCAGATGCGGCGCGCGCACGCGGGCAATGCGCATCAGCTCGACCATATCGTGCAGCAGGTGCTTGTTTTCGCCTGCGCCCTCCGCAGCCACAAGGATGCATGCCAGACCATGGTGGGTGGAGGCGACGATGCGGCCCTCGGCCGAACTGGCGGTGGACAGAATGCTGAAGCCGTCCTGCTCCAGTTCCCGGGCAATCGCGCGCACGCGATCGCCGGCGACGGTATCGGCCTTGATATCGCGATGCACGATCAGCACGGGAAACTTCAGGTCTTTATACATAAAGGCATTCCAGTATCCGTCAGCGGCAAGGGCATCTGCATTGAGTAAACACCATGCAGGCCGAACACGCATCGCGCCCCAGCCCGGCCATCACCTGCGAAGCGCTACAGAATGCATCAGCGTCTCGTCATAACGCAGCGCACACTCATCTAAATGCTACTTTCCACGTCTTATTGTCGGATAAACCGCTCTCTAGACTGGCTGCAACTTCATTCAACCCTGGAGAGAACAACAATGAACGTACTCCTGCTCGGCGCTGGCCATATCGGTTACACCATCGCTCAACTGCTGCATGACAGCGGCGACTACAAGGTAGTGGTGGCCGATCGCGATGCCGCCTCGCTCGCCACCATCGGCCAACTGGGGATCGCCACCCTGGAACTCGATTCGACCGATGGCGCGGCGCTGGAAAAAGCCATGGCCGACCAGGATGCGGTGCTCAACGCCCTGCCCTACAACATGGCGATCGGCGTGGCCAAGGCGGCCAAGAACACCGATACCCACTACTTCGACCTGACCGAAGACGTGCACGCCACCAAGACCATCATGGACCTGGCCAAAGACGCCAAGGTCGCCTTTATGCCGCAATGCGGCCTGGCCCCGGGTTTTATCGGCATCGCCGCGCATTCGCTGGCATCACGCTTCGACAAGGTACGCGAAGTGAAGATGCGCGTCGGCGCCCTGCCGGAGTTCCCCACCAACTCGCTGAAATATAACCTGACCTGGAGCGTCGACGGCCTGGTCAACGAGTATTGCCATCCGTGCGAAGCGATTCGCAACGGCCATCTGCAGCTGGTACAGCCGCTCGAAGGCCTGGAGCATTTCTCCCTCGACGGCGTCGAGTACGAAGCCTTCAACACCTCTGGCGGCCTCGGCACCCTGTGCGAAACCCTCAAGGGTCAGGTCGAAACCCTGGACTACAAGACCGTGCGCTACCCGGGTCACCGCGACCTGATGAAGTTCCTGCTTGAGGACCTGCGCCTGTCCGACAATCAGGACAAGCTCAAGGACATCCTGCGCGGCGCCGTGCCGAGCACCATGCAGGACGTGGTACTGGTGTTCGTCACCGTCAGCGGACTGAAGAACGGCAAGCTGGTGCAGCAGGTGTTCAGCCGCAAGATCTTCGCCGACGTACGCAATGGCCGGGTTACCAGCGCCATCCAGATCACCACCGCCGCCGGCATCTGCGCTGCGCTCGATCTGTTCCGCGCCAAACAGCTGCCGCAGTCGGGCTTCATCAGCCAGGAGCAGGTGTCGCTGGATGACTTCCTCGCCAATCGCTTCGGCAAGGCTTACGAGGAAAACACCGAGCAGAGCCAAGAAGCCGCATAACGCCGGCCTACCCGCCCGTGTAGTGGGAGGGTGCTTATTGGGCCAGATCTCCGGCGGTTGCCGTCGGAGATCGTTTGGGCAACACCACCGCCCATTCTTCAACCCGTTTTGCCAATGAAACGGGTCTGCAGTTGTATTTGAAAGTTGTGTTTGAAAGTTGTGTTTGAAAGTTGTGTTTGAGCGCGACCCGCCTGCTTGCCTGGGTGTGGTTGTCGTCGGTTTGCCATCAATTACAAAAACAAGATAGGTAGCCCCATGCAAACATCCGTTCCGGCCTTGGAAATCCGTGACCTGCACAAGCGTTATGGCGATCTGGAGGTGCTCAAGGGCGTCTCGCTGACCGCCCGTGACGGCGATGTGATCTCTATTCTCGGCTCTTCCGGCTCCGGCAAATCGACCTTCCTGCGCTGCATCAACCTGCTGGAAAATCCCAGCAAGGGCGAAATTCATGTCGCTGGCGAACAGCTCAAGCTAAAAGCCACTCGCCATGGCGAGCTGGTGGCCGCAGATAGTCGGCAGATCAACCGACTGCGCAGCGAACTGGGTTTCGTTTTTCAGAATTTCAACCTATGGCCACACATGAGCGTGCTCGACAACATCATCGAGGCGCCACGCCGTGTGCTCGGTTTGAGCAAAGTCGAAGCGACCGAACGCGCCGAGGCGCTGCTGGCCAAGGTCGGCATCGGCGACAAGCGCCATGCCTATCCCAATCAGCTTTCCGGCGGCCAGCAGCAACGCGCCGCGATTGCTCGCACCCTCTGCATGGAGCCCAAGGTGGTGCTGTTCGACGAGCCAACCTCGGCCCTGGACCCGGAAATGGTCCAGGAGGTACTGGGGGTGATTCGCACCCTCGCCGACGAGGGCCGCACCATGCTGCTGGTCACCCACGAAATGAATTTCGCCCGTCAGGTATCCAGCGAGGTGGTGTTCCTCCACCAAGGCCGTGTCGAGGAACAGGGCAGCCCCGATCAGGTATTCGACCAGCCGCAGTCGCCGCGCTGCCAACAGTTCATGTCCAGTAGTCACTAACCGGAGCAATACGATGCATAACTATAAGAAGATCCTGCTCGCTACCGCCGCCATGCTGCTGATTGGCGGTCAGACCTACGCCGCCGAAAAACTCAAGATCGGCACCGAAGGCGCCTATCCGCCGTTCAACCTGATCGATGCAAATGGTCAGGTCGGCGGTTTCGATGTGGAGATCGCCCAAGCCCTGTGCGCCAGGATGCAGGCCGAGTGCGAAGTGGTCACCTCCGACTGGGACGGCATCATCCCTGCGCTTAACGCGCGTAAGTTCGACTTTCTCGCCGCGTCCATGTCGATCACCGACGAACGCAAGCAGGCGGTCGATTTTACCGACGCCTATTACACCAACAAGCTGCAGTTCATCGCGCCGAAAACGGCCGGGTTCAAGACCGACGCCGCCAGCCTCAAAGGCAAGGTGATCGGCGCCCAGCGCGCCACCATCGCCGGCACCTGGCTGGAGGACAACCTCGCCGACGTAGTCGACATCAAGCTCTACGACACCCAGGAAAATGCCTACCTTGACCTCTCCTCGGGCCGCCTCGACGGCGTGTTGGCCGACAGTTTCGTCAACTGGGAATGGCTCAAGAGCGACGCCGGCAAAGGCTTCGAATTCAAGGGCGAGCCGGTGTTCGACAACGACAAGATCGGCATCGCCGTGCGCAAGGGCGATCCGCTGCGCGAGAAGCTGAACGCCGCGCTGAAAGAAATCGTCGCCGACGGTACCTACGCGCAGATCAACCAAAAGTATTTCCCGTTCAGCATTTACTGACAGGCCTGGCCGACTCGCTTCGAAACCTCAACCGACCCTAGCCCGGCCACGGCCGGGCGTTCCTGGCGAAGGTAATTTCCATGATTGCGGATCTGCACGGTTTCGGTCCCGCCCTGCTGGCGGGCACCTGGATAACCATCAAACTGGCCCTGTCATCCTTGGCCCTGGGCCTGCTGCTCGGCCTGGCCGGCGCCCTGGGCAAAACCTCCAGATATGCGCCTTTGCAATGGCTGGGGTCGAGCTACTCGACCCTGGTGCGCGGCGTACCGGAGTTGCTCTGGGTGTTGTTGATCTATTTCGGCACGGTCAGCCTGATGCGTGGGCTTGCCGATTTGCTGGGGATCGAAAGCCTAGAGCTGAGTCCGTTCACGGCTGGCACCATCGCCCTCGGCCTGTGTTTTGGCGCCTATGCCACCGAGGTGTTTCGCGGCGCCATTCTGGCCATTCCCAAGGGCCACTGCGAAGCCGGACAGGCGCTGGGCCTGAGCGCGGCGACCATTCTCTGGCGCCTGGTGCTGCCGCAGATGTGGCGTATCGCGCTACCGGGCCTGGGTAACCTGTTCATGATCCTGATGAAAGACACCGCGCTGATTTCGGTGATCGGCCTGGAGGAGATCATGCGCCACTCGCAGATCGCAGTTACGGTGAGCAAGGAACCCTTCACCTTTTATCTGACGGCGGCCTTTATCTATCTATCGCTGACGATTCTCGCGATGACGGGCTTGTCGTTAATGGAAAAACGCGCCGCCCGCGGCTTTTCGAGGGCCCGCGGATGAACTGGGAATTGATGATCAAGTGGATGCCGCGGCTGCTCGAAGGCGCCTGGCTGACCCTGGAGCTGGTCGCGATCGCTGTGCTGGCCGGGCTGATTCTGGCCATTCCCCTGGGTATTGCGCGCAGTTCGCAACGGGCCTGGGTACGGGCACTGCCCTATGGCTACATTTTCTTCTTTCGTGGCACACCGCTGCTGGTGCAGCTGTTTCTGGTGTACTACGGCCTGGCCCAGTTCGAGGCAGTGCGCCAGAGCGCGCTATGGCTGCTGCTGCGTGATCCCTACTGGTGCGCGGTGATCACCCTGACCCTGCATACCGCAGCCTATATCGCCGAAATCCTGCGCGGCGCGATCCAGGCCATTCCGCCCGGGGAAATCGAGGCGGCGCGGGCGCTGGGCATGTCGCGAGGCCAGGCGCTGCTGCACATCATCCTGCCGCGGGCCGCCCGTATCGGTTTGCCGGCCTACAGCAACGAGGTGATCCTGATGCTCAAGGCCAGCGCGCTGGCCAGCACCATTACCCTGCTGGAGCTGACCGGCATGTCGCGCACGGTGATTGCCCGCACCTATCAGCCGGTGGAAATATTCCTGATGGCCGGGTTGTTCTACCTGCTGGCCGCCTATCTGTTGGTGCGCGCCTTCCGCCTGCTGGAACGGCGCCTGCGGGTGGATGCCTGCCAGGGGCGCTGATCGCAATGCCTGCTGTTGTGCCCTCGCCCAGTTGCCGCAAGGTCGCCGGGCGTCGGTTTTGCTAAGATGCCGCTCCTTTCCTGCCCCTTGCCCTGGTAACCCTCGATGTCCGAGCTTTCCGCCATTCGCCTCGACGAGATCGACCGTCAGCTGATCGCCGCCTTGCAACTCGATGCCCGCGAGAGCGTGGCGATGCTCGCACGCAAACTCGGCATTGCGCGCACTACGGTGATCTCGCGCATCGCCCGCCTGGAGAAGAGCAAGGTGATCACCGGCTACGGCGTGCGCCTGGGGCAAAGCGTGACCGAGGGTGGGTTGCAGGCCTACGTCGGCATCACCCTGCAGCCACGTTCGGGCAAGGAGGTGCTGAGGCGGTTGAGCAATATGCCGGAGGTGCAGCAGCTGTGCACCGTCAGCGGCGAGTTCGACTTCGTCGCCTGGCTGCGCGCCGAGACCCCGGAACGACTGGATCAGCTGCTGGACGAGATAGGCGCGGTGGATGGAGTGGAGAAGACCACCACGTCGATCATCCTGTCGTGCAAGATCGATCGCGGCGGCCGGTTATAGGCGGGACTGCAAGCGATCCGCCGGGATTTTGAACAGCAGCAGTTCTGAACAGCAGCGGATCCTTGGGGGGTTACTCACTCGATTGCGATTGCAGCGCCTGGGCACGAATCTGATCCAGGCTTTGTCGCGGCGTGAGTGCCTGCGGATCGACGCGTATTTCGATCAGCGCGGCCTTGCCGGCCTGCTCCGCGCGAACGAATGCGCCGGCGAACTCGGCGGTGGTCTGCACCACCTCGGCATGCAGACCGTAGGCGCGGGCCAGTGCGGCGAAGTCGGGATTGTGCAGCGCTGTGCCGGATACCCGTCCTGGGTAGTGGCGCTCCTGGTGCATGCGGATGGTGCCGTACATGCCGTTGTTGACCACGATAAAAATCACCCGCGCGTCATGCTGTATCGCCGTGGCCAGCTCCTGGCCGTTCATCATGAAGCAGCCGTCGCCGGCGAAGCTGAGCACCCTGCGTCCCGGCGCGGCCAGTGCGGCGGCGATGGCCGCCGGCACGCCATAACCCATGGAGCCATTGGTGGGCGCCAGCTGGCTGCGAAAGTGCCGATACTGATAGAAACGGTGCAGCCAGATCGCATAATTGCCCGCGCCGTTGCAGAGGATGGCGTCCTCGGGCAGGTGCTCGCGCAGCCAGGCGATGATCTCGCCCATCTGCACCGCGCCAGGTGAGCTCGGGCACTTGAGGTTGCCGCGATAGGCCTGGTTCAATTGGGCGATCCAGTCACCATGGCGCTCGCTCGGCACGGCAGGTAGCTCGGCGGCCTGGCAGGCGAACGCGGCCATGCCGCTGGCAATCGCCAGGGTCGGTTGATAAACACGGCCCAACTCCTCCAGGCCTGCGTGCACATGGATCAGGCGCTGACGGGGCGTCGGGATGTCCAGCAGGCTGTAGCCGCTGCTAGTCACTTCGCCCAATCGGCTGCCAACCACCAACAGCAAATCCGCGTCCTTGATTGCCTGGACCAGCTCGGCGCTGGCGGCCAGACCGAGGTCGCCGGCATATTGCGCGTGACCATTGTCGAACAGATCCTGGCGGCGGAACGACAGGGCCACCGGCAGGCGCTGGTTTTCCGCGAAGCGGCGAATAGCGGCAACGGCCGTTGCGTCCCAGCCACCGCCACCGAGAATCAGCAATGG
Source organism: uncultured Pseudomonas sp. (assembly GCF_946885955.1). Next base: position 61,188 of record NZ_CAMPHI010000012.1, on the reverse strand, counting down.
CCGCTCGGCTTCGGCCAGCAACGCTTGCATCTGTGCCAACTGGGCGCCGCCGGGCTGACTATTGATCGTCTGGCTGGGTTGGGCATCGGTGACCGCCACCGATTCAGTCAGCATATCCTCCGGCAACACCACCACGACGGGGCCGGGGCGACCGCTGATGGCGCGCTGGAAGGCTTGGGCCAGCAGCTCCGGCAGACGTCGCGGGTCGTCGATCTGCACCACCCACTTGGCCAATGGCGCGTACATTTGCCGGTAATCGATTTCCTGAAAGGCTTCTCGGGTCTGCTGGTCGCGGGCCACCTGGCCGATGAACAGCAGCATCGGCGTGGAATCCTGGAAGGCCGTATGCACCCCGACCGAGGCGTTGGTCGCCCCTGGGCCTCGGGTGACGAAACACACCCCGGGCTTGCCGGTGAGTTTGCCGTGGGCTTCGGCCATATAGGCCGCGCCGCCTTCCTGGCGGCACACCACCAGATCGATCTGCTCGCGGGCGTCGTGCAAGGCGTCTAGTACCGCCAGGTAGCTTTCGCCGGGCACGCAAAATACCCGCTCGACTGCATTGAGGCGCAGCGCATCGACCAGTATTTGGCCGCCGGTGCGCGGTTTGGGGATTCGCTTCACGGGACACTCCTGTTACATGGCGAGCGCCTGTTAGGCGCAGTGGGGCTGTAGCGGTACCGCCTCGGAATATCGCCCGTGCAGGGGCGCTATCTCCGGGCTATCGAGTAGGTTCAACGACAGACCCAACTCAGTCTCGCAGGCCTGCAATGAGCTGCGCTGGCTATCGGCATAGAGCGTTAATTCGTCCAATACCCCGCGCCCCAGGGCGCGTTCGAATTCGGCGCGATTGGAATCCTGTCGATAGCGCTCGCGATTGCTCTCGCCCAGGTTGGACTGGAAGATGCCCGCCGCGCTGACGGGGAGGAAGTCCTCGTAAACCAGTGGCTCGCAAGCCAAGTGCCCGGCCTCGAGCAGGCTCTCCAGATCCTCGAGCAGAGTCCCCGCGGCCCTGGCCGCCCGCCCCGCGTCCGTGACCCGGTAACGGAAAAAAGCCAGGCCCTGGCGGCGCAATTCATCGAGCTCATCGGGAAAATCAGTGAAGCACTGCGCCAATGTTTGCGCATAACAAGCCGCGTATTGGTCTTTCGCTACGCCCTCGCAGCGCTCGCGAGTGGCGGCGAGCAATTGGTCGTACAACGCCCTGCCCTTGGCGGTAAGCGCCATGCCGCGTTGCTCGATCTCGCCAAAGCGCGCGCTGTGCTGGCCCGGGCTGGCGCAGGTGAAGTGTACCGCCTCGTCGAGCGCCTTGAAGCTGGTTTGACGCAGCAGGATTGGCTGACGCCGAGGCGGCGGCCCTTCCACCCATTCCTTGGCATCCATGCCGCGTCGCGGCATCTCGGCCTGGGCCGCATCGATATCGAGGATACGCGGCGTCAGGTGATTGATATGCGGGCCCTTGAAGGCCACAACGTCGGCGATCAAACGGTGCTGCGCCTGCAATTGCTGGTAGACCGCGGCACTGACCCCGGCCTCGCTGTGCCAGCGGAAGGTCTCCAGCGCCTCGCCGATAAAGGCTTCGGCATCGGCTTGCGTCAGCCCGCCTTGTTCCTCGAAGCGTTCGATCAGCACCAAGGTGCCAGGGGTGAATATCTGCCGCTGCGCGAGAATCTGACCGGCCTGTTCGCGCAGCGCCGGGTCTTCGATCAGCTCCAGGCGCAACAGCGAAGTGAACACGCGGAACGGACTATGGCGCAGCGCATCCTCATATACCGGGCGAAATGCCGTGGCATGCACCGGCACTCCAGCGCTGGCCAGGTCGTAATAGCCCACCGGTTGCATACCCAGCACCGCGAACAGGCGCGCCATGGTCGCCAGCTCTTCGGCGCTGCCGAGGCGAATCGCGCCATGGCGTTCGTCGCTCAGGCGCTCCAGTTCGCCGGCATCGCGCAGTTGCTGCGCGAGCGAAGGATTATCGCTCAGGGTCTGACGGTTGAGCGTGGCGACCAACTCCAGCAACTCGCCATACAAAGGCACTTCGGCCTGGTACATGGCCGACAAGGCCTGGGAGAAGCGCGCACGGATTTCATCCGGGCTGACAAAGACATCTTTGGACATGCAACTCCACTCCTGTATCGGCGACGCGGGCCTGGTTCATGGTGTTTGAGGGCTGATTGGCATTCTGTGCAGGACTGCTATATGACTCAAACGACTAATTTTACAGAGATCATTCCACGCAGGAATCACCAAGCCAATGACTCAGAGACTGGCCTGTAGGCAGCGACGAAAGATTGCGAAGCCTTCGTCGAGCAGCTCGGCTTCGGCGGTCAGCGGCGCCAGCAAACGGACGATATGCCGGTACTTGCCGCTCGGCATCAATAGCAACCCGGCCTCGCGCGCAGAACCGAGCAAGCGGCCCAGACGCTCGCTACCCGGGCCGCCATCGGCACTGCGCAGCTCGATGCCGCGCATCGCGCCGACACCGGTCAGACGCGTCAGGGCCGGTGCCAATTCGCTGTCCTGCCAGCTCTGGTAATGCCTGAGGATGCATTCCTCCTGACGCTCGCCCCAGGTCGCCAGGTTGGCGTCGCTCAGCAGTTCCAGGGTGGTCAGCGCCGCGGCGCAGGCAAGCGGGTTACCCGAGTAGGTGCCGCCCAGGCCGCCTTTGGGCAACGCGTCGAGCAGCGCCTGACGCCCGACCACCGCACCGAGCGGCAGGCCGCCGGCAATGCTCTTGCCGAGTAGCAACAGGTCCGGTTCGATACCCAGGCGGGAAAAAGCGAAACGCTGCCCCGTGCGCCCGAACCCGGACTGGATCTCGTCGATCACCAGGACGATGCCATTGGCGTCGCAGAAGCGTCGCAGGTGCTGGGCGAAACCTGGATCGAGCGCATGGAAGCCGGCCTCGCCCTGAACTGCTTCGATGACTATGCAGCCGACCTCGGCCGGATCGATTTCCACGCTGAACAGCCGCTGCATGGCTGCCAGCGCCTGTTCGACGTCCACCTCGTTGTCGGCGCTCGGATACGGCAGGTGATACACCGGCCCCGGCAAACTGCCGAGCTTTTGCTTATAGGGCGCGACCTTGCCGTTGAGATTCAGCGCGGCCAAGGTACGGCCATGAAAGCCGCCGTCGAACGCCACCACCGCACCACGCCCGGTGGCCGCGCGAACGATCTTCAAGGCGTTCTCGGTGGCCTCGGCGCCACTGTTGGTCAACATGCCGCTGAGCGGGTAGGACAACGGCACGAAGCGCGCGAGCGCCTGCATGAGTTGCCCGTAACCCTCATGGGGTAGCGCGTTGAACGCCGAATGGGTCAGGCGCCCAGCCTGCTCGCGCACCGCCTCGACGATTCTCGGGTGACAGTGTCCGAGGTTGAGCACGCCGATACCGCCGACAAAGTCGATATAGCGCTTGCCGGAATCGTCCCAGACCTCGGCGTTGCGGCCATGGCTGAGCATGATCGGGTGGACGATGGCCAGCGACTGGCTGATATGGGCATGATCGGGATGCATGGCGCGACTCCTGACAGGAATGGATGCGCGCCATCAAATCGGCAATACGGCGTTATCGACAAACGAAAAAAATTCGCTCATCGATTCCTTTTTTTCACGATCACTGCCTCACGAACGGCTTTGCTGATCAATCTGCCCATTGATCCAGGCGACGAAGCTGCGAATCTTCGGCACTTCCGCTGCGTGTTCGGCATAGGCCATGAAGTGCTTTCCGCTGCTGCGCAGGGGGTGATCCCAGGCAATCACCAGCTTGTGCTCGCGCAGTTCGTCCTCGACTAGAAACTGCGGCACCAGTGCGACCCCGCAACCACACTGGGCGGCGCGAATGCACATATGGAAGGTTTCGAAGCGCGGGCCGTGGTAACTGTGGCTGCTCTGCAGGCCCAGGCTGTCGAACCAGTCATGCCAGGCTTCAGGGCGCGAGGCGCATTGCAGCAGCACCTGCTCGCCAAGCTGTTCGGCGCTGGCGATGCCGGCAGCAAACAGATCCGGTGCGCACACCGGCACCATCTCCTCGCCGAACAGTTCGATGCATTCGGCGCCGGGCCAGGTGCCCTGGCCGAAGAAAAACACCACATCGGCCTTGCTCTGCAACAAGTCGAATGGCTCCAGTTCATTGTGCAGATCGAGGTGAATATTCGGGTTGGCCGAGCCGAAGCCTTTCAGATGAGGGATCAGCCAGCTCGCGCCAAAAGTCGGCTGGGTGGCGACCTTGAGCACTTCGGTATTGCCACCGTAGGACAGGATGTAGTGGGTGGATATTTCCACCTGATTGAGGATCTTGTTCACCTCGGTCAGGTACAACGAGCCCGCCGGGGTCAGTTGCAGGCGCCGGCGAATACGGCGGAACAGCAGATGCTGGAGCATGTCCTCGAGTTGCGCCACCTGCTTGCTCACCGCGCTCTGGGTGAGAAACAGCTCTTCGGCGGCGCGGGTGAAACTCAGGTGACGCGCCACGGCCTCGAAACACTGCAGCGCGGTCATGGAAGGCATCTGGCGTTTGGACATGGCGGACTCGCAGCATGAATTGAAGGAATGACATGACAAAAAAAGCTCACTTGTGAGCCTTAGCATGCAGATTAATACTGAGTGTCACGCATAAATTCAATCAGACATGCGACAGGAGACAGTAATGCTCGATAACCTCCTCAGCCGCCTGGGCGTCAATGCTCACGCCGCCACCACTGGCAACCACGCGATTCACAGCCCGATCGACGGCAGCCGCATCGGCGCCGTGACCCTGGAGCCGGCCAGCGCCGTGGCGGCCAAGGTCGCCACCGCACAGCAGGCATTCGAAAGCTGGCGCAGTGTGCCAGCGCCGCGTCGCGGCGAACTGGTGCGCCTGTTCGGCGAAGTGCTGCGTGCGCACAAGGCCGACCTGGCCGAGCTGGTTTCCTGGGAAGCCGGCAAGATCACCCAAGAAGGTCTGGGCGAAGTGCAGGAGATGATCGATATCTGCGATTTCGCCGTCGGTCTGTCGCGCCAGCTTTATGGCCTGACCATCGCCTCCGAGCGTCCGGGCCACCATATGCGCGAATCCTGGCATCCGCTCGGCGTGGTCGGGGTGATCAGTGCCTTCAACTTCCCGGTCGCGGTCTGGGCCTGGAATACCACCCTGGCGCTGGTCTGCGGCAACGCCGTTGTCTGGAAGCCCTCGGAAAAGACCCCGCTTACCGCCCTCGCCTGCCAGGCGCTGTTCGACAAGGCGCTGGACGCCTTCGGCGATGCGCCGGCTGGCCTCAGCCAACTGATCGTCGGTGACAGTGACGCCGGCGAAGCCCTGGTCGCCGACCCACGTGTGGCGCTGGTCAGCGCTACCGGCAGCACCCGCATGGGCCGCGAGGTGGCACCGCAGGTTGCCGCGCGCTTCGGCCGTTGCATTCTCGAGCTGGGCGGCAATAACGCGATGATCCTGGCGCCGAGCGCCGATCTGGATATGGCCGTGCGCGCCATTCTGTTCAGCGCCGTGGGCACCGCGGGGCAACGCTGCACCAGCCTGCGCCGCTTGATCGCTCACGAGTCGGTCAAGGAAGAGATCGTCAGCCGCCTGAAAGTCGCCTATGCGAAGATTCGCGTCGGCAACCCGCTCGAAGGCAATCTGGTCGGCCCACTGATCGACCAGCAGGCCTACCAGGCCATGCAGGACGCTCTGAGCAAAGCCCGCGACGAGGGCGGCCAGGTGTTTGGCGGCGAGCGTCAGCTGAGCGATCAATACCCGAACGCCTACTACGTCGCCCCGGCGCTGGTGGATATGCCGGCGCAAAGCGCGGTGGTGCGCCACGAAACCTTCGCCCCGATCCTTTATGTACTGAGCTATCGCGAGTTCGACGAGGCGCTGCGCCTGAACAACGAAGTACCCCAGGGCCTGTCCTCGTGCATTTTCACCCTTGATGTGCGCGAGGCGGAAGCGTTCCAGAGCGCGGCCGGCAGCGACTGCGGCATCGCCAACGTGAATATCGGCCCGAGCGGAGCGGAAATCGGCGGCGCCTTCGGCGGCGAAAAAGAAACCGGCGGCGGCCGCGAGTCCGGCTCCGATTCCTGGAAAGCCTACATGCGTCGGCAGACCAACACCGTCAACTACTCGCGCGAACTGCCGTTGGCCCAGGGCATCGTCTTCGACTGAGTGATGGCAATCGCCAAGCCGCTCCAGAATTTCGTTGGGGCGGCTTTTTTATGATCGGGATAAATACGCCGCCATCTCGAACGAGTGCAATCCGCCATGGCAAGGCGCCGTACAATGCCCGGCGGGTTGCACCCGCCCTACCTCCCGCCACCGATCATTCCTCACGTCGTGGCGTCGAACCCTCCGGATGGAAATACAGCGCCGTAGGATGGACATGCCGCAGGCTTGTCCACCATCTGGCCAACGGCGATTGGTAGGTTGGCGCTGAGCGCAGCGAAGCCCAACAGAGCAGCTGGCAGATAGATATGTCTACCGTGCCCGCGCCCAACCATTGCGGGTTGGTGACGCGGAGCGTCACGGGCTGCGTTACCACGCTGGAGCGTGGGAACGATCAAAGCGTCAGCGCAATCCGGGAGTCGTGCATGCGCCTTGTTGGCGCTTCGCATAGCTCAGCCTACTTTCTGGATCCGCTAAGCGGCTGGGTATTAGCTACCCTTCCTGCTGTTCCATCTGCACCCAGAGCGCTGGCGCGCCGGCGGATTTTTCGATGATCGCCAAACGCGCCAAGTGCGCGCTGAGTTCATCGGCATTGGCACGAATCACCCGGGTCAGGGCCCGCTCCGCAGCCAGGCGGCGAATCGGGCTGGGCTGCTGGCGACCGTTGCCATCGCCTTCGGAGCCATCACCGGCCAGCGACAGATTGGTCTGCCCACCGGTCATGGTCAGGTAGACGTCGGCGAGAATCTCGGCGTCGAGCAAGGCGCCGTGCAGGTCACGGCCGGAGTTGTCGACGCCATAGCGTTTGCACAGTGCATCGAGGTTGTTGCGCTGCCCCGGGTGGCGTTCGCGGGCCATCATCAGGGTGTCGAGAATCGAGCAATGCTCGCTGATGTCGGCGCGCTCGCTCTGCTTGATCAGGGCGAATTCGTTGTTGATAAAGCCAACGTCGAACGCCGCGTTATGGATGATCAGCTGCGCGCCCTTGATGAACTCGAAGAACTCGTCGGCGATTTCCCGGAAGCGCGGTTTGTCCTGTACGAACTCGTTGGTGATGCCGTGAACGGCGATCGCGCCTTCGTCGATTTCCCGGTCCGGCTGCAGGTACACGTGAAAGTGCCTGCCGGTCAGGCGTCGACCCATCAGCTCGACACAACCGATCTCGATGATCCGGTGGCCGTCGGCTACCGGCATACCGGTGGTTTCGGTATCGAGTACAACGCTACGCATGTTTCAAGCCTCTCATTTCATCGACACCGCGGTTGGCCAGCAGGTCGGCATGTTCGTTACCGGGGTGGCCGTTGTGGCCACGCACCCATTGCCAGGTGACGTTATGGCGGTTTACCTGCTCGTCGAGCTGCTGCCACAGGTCGGCATTCTTCACGGGCTGCTTCGCCGCGGTTTTCCAGCCGCGTTTCTTCCAGTTGGGCATCCAGTCCTGGATACCCTGCATGACATATTGCGAGTCGGTAACCAGGCGCACATCGCAGCTGCGCTTGAGCTCGGCGAGGGCACGGATTGCCGCGGTCAGCTCCATGCGATTGTTGGTGGTCTGCGCCTCACCACCCCAGAGTTCCTTTTCCACCCCTTTGAAAATCAGCAGCGCGCCCCAGCCGCCAATGCCGGGATTGCCCTTGCAGGCGCCGTCGGTGTAGATCTCGACCTGTTCACTCATAGTTCGTCTTAATGCTCGGAATTGCGCCGGCTGACCTTGGCCACCGGCAGCGGTAGCAGCTTGCCCATGGGCTCGCGGCGCGATTGGCGCAAGGGGCGCAAGCCCACCACCAACTTGCGCGCCACCAGAATATAGAAGCCGCCACCCGGCGGTTGCCAGGCGTCACCCCAGGCCTCCAGACCGGCCAGGCGCGCCTGCCAACCCACGGAAGAAAGCGGCGGACGATAGCATCCGAAGCGACGTTTCTCCAGCGCAAAACCCAGCAGGTGCAGCCAGTCGCTGACCCGGTTCGGCGCGATACAGCGCGCTTGCCGCAATGCGTCCTGGGCGAACAGATGGCGTACCCCCCAGCTGCTCAGGGGGTTGATCCCGAGGATCAGCAGATGACCGCCGGGCCTGACGCTACGAGCGGCCTCGCGCAGCAGGCCATGGGGCGAGAGGCTGAAATCCAGGCCATGCTGCAGGAGCACCACATCGGCGGCATGTTCGGTCAATGGCCAGGCCTGCTCCTCGCAAACGATATCCACCCCGCTGAACGGTGCCCCGAGGCGAACGCTGCGCTGGATCTGCGCGGCATTGGCGGTGTCCTCCGCGGCGGGTCCGTAGTGCACCAGATAACTGCCGAAAAAGCGCGCCAGCTCGTCTTCCAGCAGGCGCTGCTCCTCCACCAGTAACAGTTGGCCATGGGGGCCGTTGAACCAACCCCGCGCGGCACCTATAAGGCTGAGCCAATCGGCGTCGGCCTGGGCAAATGGATGGTCGGACATGGAGATCACCTGCATAGCCGTCGGTATCAATGAAGCCTAAACTGCACCTTTGTTGCCTGAATTGCGACCGTACCATGATTAAAATCGACGCCCTACCCGCTTTCTCCGACAACTATATCTGGCTATTGCAGGACAGCCAGCGGCAGCGCTGCGCAGTGATCGATCCGGGCGATGCGGCGCCGGTGCTGGCCTGGCTCGAAGCCCATCCGGGCTGGCAGCTGAGCGATATTCTGATCACCCATCACCATTCCGACCATGTCGGCGGTATCGCCCAGCTCAAGGCAGCGAGCGGCGCGCGCGTGGTCGGGCCCGCGCGGGAAAACATTCCCGCGCGCGACCTGGCGCTCAGTCAGGGCGAGCGAATCGAGGTGCTCGGCCATACATTGCAGGTTATCGAGGTGCCGGGCCATACCCTCGGCCATATCGCCTATTACCAGGGCGAACAACACTGGCTGTTCTGTGGCGATACCCTATTCGCCGCCGGCTGTGGCCGTCTGTTCGAAGGCAGCCCCGCGCAAATGCACGATTCGCTGCAACGCCTGGCGGCCCTGCCGGACGAGACCCAAGTCTATTGCACCCATGAATACACCCTGAGCAACCTGCGGTTTGCCCAGGCGGTCGAGCCGGCCAACCCGCAGATAGCCGAGCGCCTGCAACAAGTCAGCACCTGGCGGGCGGCGGGCGACATCAGCCTGCCGACGACATTGGCACTGGAACGCGCCACCAACCCCTTTCTGCGCTGCGACGAGCCCTCGGTTATCGAGCGAATCAACCAACGCGACGGGACGACCGAGCGCACCGACAATGAAGTTTTTGCCTGCTTGCGGGCCTGGAAGGATAAGTTCTGAAATAGTCGACGAGTATGCAAAAGATTGGTTAAAACTTGACCATCGGAGCGTCGATTCCTAGAATCGCCCGACTTTCGATACAACAAGAACTCATTGGCCAATGCTTTCATCACTATGCAAACTTTTGAATTCAAAGGCATTGTCCTGTAGCGCACGAGCACTCGCCCTGGTGTTTTGCGCCGTGCTGGCCGGTTGCCAGAGCACCTCTCCCGCCCCCGACTCCAGCCGCGACACCGACACCGCCCTGGGCCTTGAACAGGAGCCCGAATGGCTCAACGGAACGCAGCGCGCGCAGGAGCCCGAAGACATCTGGCAGCGCGTGCGCAACGGCTACCAGTTACAAGGCGAGATCGGCGTACATCCACGCGTTGAGCAGCAACGACTGTGGTTCGCCGGCAACCCATCGTTCGTGGATAAAGTCAGCGAACGCAGCAACCCCTACATTTATTACATCGTCGAGCGCCTCGAAGAGCGCAACATGCCGATGGAGCTGGCGCTGCTGCCGATGATCGAGAGCGCCTATAACCCCCTGGCGTACTCCCATGCCAATGCTGTTGGTCTGTGGCAGTTCATGCCCTCTACCGGACGCAATTTCAACCTGCGTCAGACCAGCTGGTACGACGGCCGGCGCGATGTAATGGCATCGACCAACGCCGCGATGAATTATCTGTCCTACCTGCATGACATGTTCGATGGCGACTGGCTACTCGCCCTCGCCGCCTACAATGCGGGAGAAGGCCGAGTCAGCCGCGCTATCGAACGCAACCGCAAGCTCGGCCTGCCGACCGATTACTGGAACCTGTCGCTGCCGAGCGAGACCGAAAACTACGTACCCAAGCTGCTCGCCCTGTCACAGGTGGTGATGAGCCCAGAAGCGTACGGGGTCAACCTGGACCCGATTGCCAACGAGCCTTACTTCGAGCAAGTCGAGCTCAAGCAACGCATGGATCTGTCCCGCGTAGCGGCTCTCGCAGACCTCGACGAAGACGAACTCTACCTGCTCAACCCGGCTTTCAAGCGACGCATCACGCTCGATGGACCCCAGCACCTGCTGGTGCCGGCGGGGAAGGCCGAGCTGCTGGCCGCCAACCTGCTGCTGATGAAGCCGGATCAGCTGGTCGACTGGCAGCAATATCGGGTACGCGCCGGCGATAGCCTGCACGCGATCGCCAACCGTTATCGGTTGACCGTCAGCACGCTGAAGGACATCAATCGACTGACCAGCAACCACCTGAGCATCGGCCAGGTGCTCAGTATTCCGGCGGAGCCCGGCACTTCCCCCGACGAGCCATTGTTTCGTAGCCAGCCCAGCCCGGCAGTCGTCGCCTCGAACGAGCAAAGCAGCACCTATCGGGTGAAAAGTGGCGACAATCTCTGGCTAGTCGCCAAGGCGCACAAAGTATCGGTCAAGGACGTGAAGCGCTGGAACAACCTCAGCGGCAACAACCTGCGCGTCGGCCAGGTACTCACGCTCAGAGCGGGAAGCGCAGCGGGCGCCGCTGACGACAGCCGTAGCAACGCCACCTACTATCGGGTGCGCCAGGGCGATTCGCTGTATCGAATCGCCAAACGCTTCAATGTGCACATGCAGCATCTGCAAAGCTGGAACCCGAAGACCGGCAAAGCGCTCAAGCCCGGGCAAACACTGACCCTGTACCTGCCCCGCTGATCGCTCAAGGGCGCTTGCTCAAGGCCTCCAGGCAGCGCCCGGTCATCTGCGCGAACCGCTGGAAAGCGATGAATTGCTCGTGTTTCAGGGCTCGCCCGGAGACCCGGTTATCGGCATACACAACACCGATTTCGCGAGTTCCCGCAAGCAAGGGCGCAATAAAGAACATGCCTTGGCCCAGGCTCTTGCGAATCGGCTGGGTGACCAACTCGGCAAGGTTGTAACTGGCCGGTACGCCCATCCATAGCGATTCCCGGTTGCGCAGCACATAGCTGAAGATATGCGGCTGTTCCGGCTGATCGACCGGCAGGACGAAATCGCTGAGCCAACCCTGACTGCCCTCGCCCACCACCCGCTTGGTGCGAAAGCAGCTATGCCCATCGGCCAGCACCACCAGCATCACCCGCTCCAGCCCCGCGCCCCGATGCAAGCCGTCGAGCAGCGTATCGAGAATCTGTGCGACATCGCCGCGCCGGGTCGCCATCATGCCGAGGTCCTGCAAGGCTTGTTGCAACGTCAGCAGATTGGGCTGCAGCAAACGGGCGCGGCGCTGCTCCTGCTGCTGGCGGATCTGTTCAGGATCGGTATTGGGGATCAACTTGCACAGCTTGCTGGCGCCAAAGGTGGTCGCCACCTTGACCGCCTCTTCGGCACTGGCGAATACCTGCTGCAGGGCTTCTTCAGGCGTGACCCCGATAAAATTGGCCATCTCCTCGATCAGACTTTCCATGGCTGCCGAGTCCCAGCCTTCCAGCGCCGCCTGGCTGATACGTGCCCCCAGATTGACCGAAAACACCGTCGGGTCGTTGCGATTGGCGCTGCTGTGCGCCTGGCTGACGATATCGCCCAGGTTCCAGCTTTTGACCAAGCCCTGGGTCAATTGGCGAAAACTGGTGCCCAGTACCTGCTGCACGGCCTCGTCGACATTGACGCCTGGCTGCTCCAGAGCAGTGGCCAACTCGTCGGCCTGATCACCGCCACAGCCCCAGAATGCCAGTTCGCCAAGGTGAAACAGCAAAGCGGCGATAAACACCTCTTCCTGGTGCTTGGCCAGGACATAGCCGGCGATGTTGCGCGCCTGTACCGCGGCATGGAACGAGCGCGCGAGCAACTCCTGCAACTGCTCGCGCGGTGCACGCACCAGCAACCCATCGATCAGGGCGACGGACATGCCGATCAGGCGCACGTTATCGAAGCCGATCATCATGATCGCCCGCGAGATGGTCTTGATCGCTTCCTGCGACGGGTTGTAATAGACGCTATTACCGATACGCAGCACTTTCGAGGTCAGCGACGCATCGCGCAGCAGAACGTCGGCCAGTTGCTGGACCGACGACTTATCCTGTTGCGCCAAACGATGCAGGTCCTGCACCACAGCGGCCAGGGCGGGCAATTCGGCTTGGTTCAAACGATCGATCCAGGATTGCAGACCGTGGCTGTGGGTACCCAAGTTCAAGCCCTCTGTAGAATTTCCGCAAGTGTAGCAAGGTGTTGCGTCACATCGTCGATAGATCGGCGAAGTGCAAACCCTGCACGCGAAGCCAGGCGCTAAAGCGGACTCTACTGCAGCCCCCGACTGCGCGCGGCGGCGGCACTCGCGCTATCGCCGAGCCAGTGGCGACGGTAGTTTTCACGCAACCGCAGATGTGGCCTTTTTCCTGCTTATACAAGCTGTTACTGTACCGCCCAGCTTCCAAGACGCCGCCGACCGGATCTCTCACTTGATGCGTCTCCTTCTCCTGCTGTCCCTCACGCTGGCCATCAGCGCCCCCGTTGCGGCAACCATTCGCGAAAGCCATGGCTACGCACAGTTCGGCATGCTCAAGTATCCCGCCAGTTTTACCCATTTCGACTGGGTCAACCCCGATGCACCCAAGGGTGGCACGGTGCGGATCATGGCCTCGGGGACCTTCGACACCCTCAACCCCTACACCTTCAAGGGCAGCAGCCCGATCAGTACGGCGAACTTCCAGCAGTACGGGGTTACCGAGCTAAACGCGACGCTGATGGCCGGTACCGGTTCCTATGATCCTTCTGGCGACGAGCCGGCGTCCAGTTACGGGCTGATTGCAAAATCGGTGGAATACAGCGAGGACCGCAGCTGGGTGGTGTTCAACCTGCGTCCAGAAGCGCGCTTCCATGACGGCAAGCCGATTTCAGCGTATGACGTGGCGTTCTCTTATCGCCTGTTGCTCAAGGAGGGGCATCCGCAATACCGCACCAACCTGCAGGAAGTGAAGCGCGTCGATGTGCTCAATCGTCATCGCATCCGTTTCGTCTTCAAACGTTCCGGCAATCCGCTGCTGATCATGCGCCTGGGCGAACTGCCGGTGCTGCCCCAGCACTACTGGAAGGACCGCGACTTCAAGGCCACCACCTTCGAACCGCCGCTGGGTAGCGGGCCTTATCGCATTACGCGCGTGCGCCCAGGACGTAGCCTGCGGTTCACCCGGGTGAAGGACTGGTGGGGCGAACAGCTGCCGGTCAATCGCGGCAAGTACAATTTCGATCGTGTGGATGTCGAGTTCTACCGCGACAGCCATGTTGCCTTCGAAGCCTTCAAGGCTGGCGAATTCGATTTCTATATCGAGCAGCAAGCGAAGAACTGGGCCAATGGCTATGACTTTCCGGCGGTTGAACGTGGCGAAGTGATCAAGGCGGAGATTCCGCATAGCATCCCGACCCAGACCCAGGCGCTGTTCATGAACACCCGCCGTCCGGAGTTCGCCGAACGCAAGGTGCGCGAAGCGCTGGCGATGATGTTCGACTTCGAATGGACCAATCGCACGCTGTTCAGCAGCTCCTACATCCGCGCCAACAGCTATTACCCTAACAGCGAATTCGCCGCCACCGGCAAACCCGAGGGCGCTGAATGGCTGCTGCTCTCGCCTTTTCGCAAACAACTGCCGGCGCGGCTGTTCACCGAACCCTTCCGGGTGCCGACCACAGAAGGCCGGGGTATTCCGCGGGAAACCCTGAGACGCGCGCTCGGCCTACTGGCCGAAGCCGGCTGGAAGCCGTCCGGCGATAGCTTGTTGAACGCTGATGGCAAACCCTTGAATTTCGAGATCCTGCTGGTCAACCCCGGGCTGGAGCGCATCTACCAGCCCTATGTCGAGAACCTCTCGCGCCTGGGTATTCAGGCGAGCATCCGCACCGTTGACCGGGCGCAGTACAAGCAGCGCCTGGATCAATTCGATTTCGATGTGATTTCCCTGACCCTGCCGCAAACCCTGAGCCCGGGCCTGGAGCAGTCGCTGTATTTCCATTCCAGCCAGGCCAAGATCAAGGGCGGCAAGAACTATGCGGGCATCGACAATCCGGTGGTCGATGCCCTGCTCGACCAACTGCTCTCCGCGCAGACCCGCGATCAGCAGGTGGCCGCGACCCGCGCGCTGGATCGCGTGCTGCTTTGGCAGCACTACACAGTGCCGAACTGGTACATCAACTATCACCGCCTGGCCTACCGCAACCGGTTTGCCTTCGTCACCGTCCCGCCCTATACCCTGGGCCTGCGTAGCTGGTGGCTGAAACCCACGGAGAAAAAACGATGATGCGTCCCCTGCGCACCCTCCTCGTGCACGGCAGCGGCTTTCTGCTGTTGGCCCTGGCTGGCCTCGTCGACGCCGCACCGCAACATGCCTTGACGCTGTACGGCGAAGCGCCGAAGTACCCCGCCAACTTCAAGCACTTCGACTACGTCAATCCGGATGCGCCCAAGGGCGGTACCTTGCGCCAGGCGGGCTTCGGCAGCTTCGACAGCCTCAATCCGTTTATCAGCAAAGGTGTTTCCGAAGACAACATCGGCATCATCTACGACAGCCTCACCCGCCACAGCCTGGATGAGCCCTTTACCGAATATGGCCTGATCGCCGGCAAGATCGAGAAAGCCGCGGATAACGCCTGGGTGCGTTTCTATCTGCGCCCGGAAGCTCACTTCCAGGATGGTCATCCGGTCACCGCCGAGGACGTCAAGTTCACCTTCGAAACCCTGATGAGCAAAGGCGTGCCCATGTACCGCGGTTATTACGCCGACGTCGACCGGGTCGAAATCGAGGGGCCGCACAAGGTGCGCTTTGTCTTCAAACATGCGAATAACCGCGAGCTGCCGCTGATCCTCGGGCAACTGCCGGTGTTGCCTGAACACTGGTGGACCGAACTGGACGAGAGCCAGGCTCAAGACCAGCCATTGCTCGGCGACGACAGCCTGGTCGATATCATCGAGTCCGCCGAAAAAGGCGATTTGACGCTACGCATCCACGACGACGCGCGCCTGGTTGGCGGTCAGAAACTCAATGCCGAGCGCCTGCAGTTGAACCTGCAAGCGGCCGCCCGCTCCGGCGATCAGGCCTTCGCCCCGCTGCGCTCGATCACCGACTACGAGCGAAAAGACAAGCAACTGCTGCGCATCGAATTCAAGAAGTCCACGGCCGAATCCCTCACTGCGGCGATCAAAGCCCTGCGGCTGCTACCGACCAAGCGCGACTTCGGTAAAAGCAGCCTGGAGATTCCCCTCGGCAGCGGCCCCTATCAGGTCACCGAAGTCAAAGCCGGGCGTTCGATCCGCTATGAGCGGGTCAAGGACTGGTGGGGCCAGGATCTGCCGGTCAATCGCGGCTTCTACAACTTCGACAATATGCTGATCGACTATTACCGCGACAATACCGTCGCGCTCGAGGCGATGAAGGCCGGGCAGTTCGATTATTGGCTGGAAACCAGTGCCAAGAACTGGGCCAGCGCCTACGACACGCCGGCCGTCGCCGAAGGCCGGTTGATCAAGGAAGAGATCCAGAACCACAACCCGGCGGGCATGCAGGGGTTTATCTTCAATACCCGCCGGCCGCTGTTTCAGGATCGCCGGGTGCGCGAAGCCCTGGGCTTGTTGTTCGATTTCGAATGGGCCAATCGCCAGTTGTTCAACGGCGCCTATACCCGCACCCACAGCTATTTCGACAACTCGGAACTGGCCGCCAGCGGCCTGCCGGGTGACGATGAGCTGAAGATTCTCGAACCGCTGCGCGACAAGATTCCGCCCGAGGTGTTCACCGACGAATACAGCGTGCCAGTCACCGATGGCAGCGGGATCATTCGCGACCAGCAGCGCCGGGCGTACCAGTTGCTGCAGCAAGCCGGCTGGCGCATCGAAGGCGACCAGATGCTCGACGCCGAGGGCAAACCGGTGAGCTTCGAGTTTCTTCTCGCACAAGCCGAATTCGAGCGGGTGCTGCTGCCGTTCAAGCGCAACCTCGCCGACCTGGGCATGGAACTGGTGATTCGCCGCGTCGATGTCTCCCAGTACATCAATCGTCTGCGTTCGCGGGATTTCGACATGATCGTCGGCGGCTTCGGTCAATCCAACTCACCGGGTAACGAGCAGCGCGAATACTGGCATTCGAGCAGCGCGGACAAACCGGGCAGCCGCAACTTCATCGGCCTGAAAGATCCGGCGATCGACCAGTTGGTCGAGGGCCTGATCAACGCCAATTCGCGACAGAGCCTGATCGACCATACCCGCGCCCTCGACCGCGTATTGCTGTGGGGCCACTACGTAATCCCCAACTGGCATATCAAGACCTGGCGCGTGGCCTATTGGGATCGTCTCGAACACCCGCAGACCACTCCGCTATTCGATATCGGCTTGAACACCTGGTGGATTCGGCCGCAAGCCGAAACGCAACCGGCAGCAGTCGAAAGCCAATCCCCGTCGAGCGCGGAGCAATAAGATGCTGGCGTATATCATTCGTCGTCTGTTGCTGATTATCCCGACCCTGCTCGGCATCCTGCTGATCAACTTCGCCATTATCCAGGCCGCGCCCGGTGGCCCGGTCGAGCAAATGATCGCCAAACTGGAGGGGTTCGAAGGCGCCACCAGCCGTATCGCCGGTGGCGGTGCCGAGGTCTCGGTGGCCGGTTCCAACTACCGTGGCGCCCAGGGCCTGGACCCCGACCTGATCGCCGAGATCGAGAAGATGTACGGCTTCGACAAGTCGGCGCCCGAGCGCTTCTGGATCATGCTGAAAAATTATGCGCAGCTGGATTTCGGCGTCAGCTTCGCCCGCGACACCAAGGTTATCGACCTGATCATCGAAAAGATGCCGGTATCGATATCCCTTGGGCTGTGGAGCACCCTGATCATGTATCTGGTGTCGATTCCGGTGGGCATCGCCAAGGCCACCCGGCATGGCAGCGCCTTCGATATCTGGACCAGTTCGATAATCATCATTGGCTACGCGGTACCGGCGTTCCTCTTCGCCATCCTGCTGATCGTGCTGTTTGCCGGCGGCAGCTACTGGGATATTTTCCCGCTGCGCGGCCTGACCTCGAACAACTTCGACCAGCTCAGCCTGGGCGGCAAGATCCTCGACTACTTCTGGCACCTGGCGCTGCCGATAACGGCCTTGGTCATCGGCAACTTCGCCACCCTGACACTGCTGACCAAAAACAGCTTCCTCGACGAAATCAACAAGCAGTACGTGGTCACCGCTCGCGCCAAAGGCCTGAGCGAAGTCCGCGTGCTCTACGGCCATGTATTCCGTAATGCCATGCTGATCATCATTGCCGGCTTCCCCTCGGCCTTCATGGGGATCTTCTTCACGGGTGCCCTGTTGATCGAGGTGATGTTCTCCCTCGACGGCCTGGGCCTGATGAGCTTCGAGGCGGCGATCAACCGCGATTACCCCCTGGTTTTCGGCACGCTCTTTATCTTCACTCTGCTAGGCCTGGTGGTGAAACTGATCGGCGACCTGACCTACACCCTGGTCGATCCGCGTATCGACTTCGAAAGCAGGGAGGCTTGAGATGGCACTCTCCCCGCTCAATCAACGACGCCTTGATCGTTTCAAGGCCCACAAGCGCGGCTGGTGGTCGCTCTGGCTGTTTCTCGGCCTGTTCACCCTGAGCCTTGGCGCCGAACTGATCGCCAACGACAAACCCCTGGCCGTGCGCTTCGATGGCGAGTGGTATTTCCCGGTTTTCAAACGCTACCCGGAAACCGTGTTCGGCGGTGAATTCCCGTTGCAGGCCAACTACAAGAGCCCCTATATCAAGGAGTTGATCGCTGCGAAGGACGGCTGGATGCTCTGGCCGCCCATCCCGTTCAGCTACTCCAGCATCAACTACGACCTGCAGGTGCCCGCGCCTGCGCCGCCATCCATGGACAACTGGCTGGGCACCGACGATCAGGGCCGCGATGTACTGGCGCGGGTGATCTACGGCTTCCGTATTTCGGTACTGTTCGCGCTGGTTCTGACCTTCTTCAGCTCGATCATCGGTGTCTTCGCCGGAGCCCTGCAGGGTTTCTACGGCGGCTGGATAGACTTGATCGGCCAGCGCTTTCTGGAAATCTGGTCGGGCTTGCCGGTGCTCTACCTGCTGATCATCCTGGCCAGTTTCGTGCAGCCGAATTTCTGGTGGCTGCTGGGCATCATGCTGCTGTTCTCCTGGATGAGTCTGGTCGATGTGGTGCGCGCCGAGTTTCTCCGCGGGCGCAACCTGGAGTACGTGCGCGCGGCACGGGCGCTGGGCATGGAAAACGGCGCGATCATGTTCCACCACATCCTGCCCAACGCCATGGTTTCGACCATGACCTTCATGCCCTTTATCCTCACCGGCGCCATTGGCACCCTGACCGCACTGGACTTCCTCGGCTTCGGCCTGCCGCCTGGCGCGCCGTCCCTGGGAGAGCTGGTGGCCCAGGGCAAATCCAATCTGCAAGCGCCCTGGCTCGGCATGAGTGCCTTCGCCGTACTGGGTGTGATGCTCAGCCTGCTGGTGTTTATCGGCGAAGCGGCTCGCGATGCCTTCGACCCGAGGAAATGACATGAGCGAATCCAATACCCTCATCGAAGTGCGCGACCTGGCTATCGAGTTCGTCACCGGCGAGCGGCGTGAGCGCGTGGTGGAGAACGTCAGCTTCAGCATTCAGCGGGGTCAAACCCTGGCGCTGGTTGGCGAGAGCGGCTCCGGAAAATCGGTCACCGCCCATTCGATCCTGCGCCTGTTGCCCTACCCGCTGGCGCAGCACCCCAGCGGCACTATCGAATACGGCGGCGAAGACCTGCTCAAGACCAGCGAGAAGAAACTGCGGGCGATTCGCGGCAATCGTATCGCCATGGTCTTCCAGGAACCGATGACCTCGCTCAACCCGCTGCACACCATCGAAAAGCAGATCAACGAAGTGCTCGCCCTGCACAAGGGCCTGACCGGCAAGGCGGCTACCGCACGTACCCTGGAACTGCTCGATATGGTCGGCATCCCGGAGCCGCGCAAGCGACTCAAGGCTTATCCGCATGAGCTCTCTGGCGGTCAGCGTCAACGCGTGATGATCGCCATGGCCCTGGCCAACGAGCCCGAACTGTTGATTGCCGATGAACCGACCACCGCTCTGGACGTCACCGTACAGCTGAAAATCCTCGAACTACTCAAGGAACTGCAGGCGCGCACCGGCATGGCGATGCTGCTGATCAGCCACGATCTCAATCTGGTTCGGCGAATTGCCGACCATGTATGTGTCATGCAGCGCGGACAGGTCGTCGAACAAGCGTCTTGCGAACAATTGTTCCGCGCGCCGCAGCATGCCTATACCCGGGAACTGCTCGGTGCCGAACCCAGTGGCCAACCAGTGGAGCTTCCGGCAGGCGAGACGTTGCTGGAGGTGCAGGATCTACGTGTGTGGTTCCCGATAAAAAAGGGCTTGTTACGCCGCACCGCCGATTATGTGAAAGCCGTGGATGGCATCAATTTCAGCCTGCTCCAGGGCCAAACCCTGGGCATTGTCGGCGAAAGCGGTTCCGGCAAATCCACACTGGGCCTGGCCATCCTGCGACTGCTGGGTAGCCAGGGGGGCATTCGCTTTCAGGGCAAAGCCCTGGAAGGGTTGTCGCAACAAGAAGTACGGCCGTTTCGCCGACAGATGCAGGTGGTGTTTCAGGACCCATTCGGCAGTTTGAGCCCCCGTATGACGGTGGGCATGATCGTCGGCGAAGGGTTGCGAATCCATCGTATGGGCTCTGCTGCGGAACAGGAGCAGGCGATTGTCGATGCACTGCTGGAAGTGGGCCTGGATCCGGAAACCCGGCACCGTTACCCCCATGAATTTTCCGGTGGGCAACGCCAGCGTATCGCCATTGCCCGGGCGCTGGTATTGAAACCGGCGCTGATACTGTTGGACGAGCCGACTTCGGCGCTCGACCGCACAGTGCAGCGCCAAGTAGTGGAGTTGTTACGTACGTTGCAGGCCAAGTACAACCTGACCTACCTGTTCATCAGCCATGACCTGGCTGTGGTTCGGGCGCTTAGCCACCACCTGATCGTGGTCAAGGAGGGGCAAGCGGTCGAACAGGGGCCGGCAGGTGCGATCTTCGCCGCACCGCAACATCTTTATACGCAGCAACTGCTGGAAGCCGCCTTTATGGCACCAGCCGTCGCTGATAATCCTTGAAAGCAGGAAGAGGAAGAACACATATGGGTTTTCTAAGCGGTAAGCGCGTACTGATCGTTGGTGTCGCCAGCAAGCTCTCCATCGCCTCGGGTATCGCCGCTGCGATGCACCGCGAGGGCGCGGAACTGGCCTTCACCTATCAGAATGAAAAGCTCAAGGGCCGGGTCGAAGAGTTCGCCGCAGGCTGGGGTTCCAGCCCCGAATTGTGCTTCCCGTGCGATGTCGCCAGCGATGAGGAAATCGCCTCGGTATTCGAAGCCCTGAGCAAGCAGTGGGACGGCCTCGACTGTATCGTTCACTCCGTGGGCTTCGCCCCGGGCGACCAGCTCAACGGCGACTTCACTGAAGTCACCACCCGCGAAGGCTTCCGCATCGCTCATGACATCAGTGCCTACAGCTTCGTCGCACTGGCCAAAGCAGGCCGCGAGATGATGAAGGGCCGTAACGGCAGTCTGCTGACCCTCTCCTACCTGGGTGCCGAACGCACCATGCCCAACTACAACGTCATGGGCATGGCCAAAGCCAGCCTGGAAGCCGGCGTACGTTACCTGGCCGGCAGCCTTGGCGCCGAGGGCACCCGGGTCAACGCCATCTCCGCTGGACCGATCCGCACCCTCGCCGCTTCGGGCATCAAGAGTTTCCGCAAGATGCTCGCAGCCAACGAGAAACAGACCCCGCTGCGCCGCAACGTGACCATTGAAGAAGTCGGCAACGCCGGCGCTTTCCTCTGCTCCGACCTGGCTTCGGGTGTCAGCGGTGAAATCATGTATGTCGACGGCGGCTTCAACACCACGGCCATGGGC
Organism: uncultured Pseudomonas sp.; assembly: GCF_946885955.1. The sequence goes on along the minus strand of NZ_CAMPHI010000012.1, from coordinate 39,854 downwards.
GCCATGGACGAAGAGTAAGTCAGTGACCGCTGCATGAAAAACGCCCGGTGCTCAGCACCGGGCGTTTTTGTTTGTGCGGCGCCACTGCCCCCAACGCCCCTCTCGTATCGCCATGAGGTGTGCTGTGGCGCTTCGCCACGATAAGCAGCTCGCCCTCACGGCGCGCGTTCGCCGCGAGGCCGCACACTCTCTTGAGAGCACCACATTTTTACGGATACAAAATCACGAGTACAAAAAAGGCCGCTTGGATAAGCGGCCTTTGATGTGGCGGAGTCGATCAGAACTTCTCGATCTCGGCCTTGGCTTCCAGCTCCTTGCGGAAGGCAGCGAAATCCTGCTTGCCGCTACGCGAGGCCAGGAAACGGCCATACATCGCCTTGTCTTCGTCAGACAAAGCCTTCTCCGGCTCGTTTACCCCGTCCAGGCGTACGATCACGTAATCGCCGCTTTGCAGGCTCACACCTGCATACGTGGGCTTACCAGCGTCGCTCGGCTTGGGCATGCGAAACAGCTCCTGCAGAATGGCAGGTTCCAAACCTTCCTGGCTGCGGGTTGCCGCCTCGGTCACCTTCCAGGTTGCTTGGTCGGTCGACGACTTCCCTGAACGCAGCGCGCTCAGCAGTTCTTCGCCCCGCGCCTTGGCCGCCTCGCTGGCACGGACCTTGGTCAGTTGCGCACGAATGCTCTCCGCGACCTGATCAAGCGCCAGGCGCTTAGGTTTTTTGTGCTCCTTGACGCGCACGACCACCACTGTATTGGGATCGAGCTCGATCGCGCTGCTGTTGGCGCCGTCTTCCAGAACCTCGCTGCTGAACGCTTCCTTGATCACCTGCCGATTGGCGGCAATGCCCTCGCCGCCTTCGCGACCGAACGGCTCGGTGGTTTTCACCTCAAGCCCAAGCTCCTGAGCAGGCTGAACCAGGTCGGACGCTTCGAAAGCGCTGTCTTCGAGTTGTTTCGAAGCCTCGACGAAGCGCTCCTCGACCTGACGTGCCTTGAGGTCATGCAGCAGTTTGTCTTTCAAGCTGTCGAGACTTGGAATTTCGGGAGCCTGTACATCAAGAAGCTTGATCAGGTGCCAGCCGAATTCACTGCGAACCGGCGCCGAAACCTGGTCTTTCTGCAGCGCGTACAGCGCCTTCTCGAATGCAGGGTCATAGACCCCAGGACCGGCAAAGCCGAGGTCACCACCGTTGGCGGCAGAACCCGGGTCCGCGGAAAACTCCTTGGCCAGCGCGGCGAAATCTTCACCCTGCTGCAGGCGTTTTTCAATGTCCTGGATCTTCGCCTTGGCCTGCTCGTCAGTCAGCGAATCGCTTGGCTCGATCAGGATGTGAGCCGCCCGACGCTGTTCGGAGAGGTTGGCGATTTCATCCCGGTAGGCATTCTGCAGGGCTTCGTCGCTGACCTTGACCTCATCGAAGAAGTCATCCTTGTTCAGCTCGACATACTCCAGCACCACTTGCTCAGGGCTCATGAACTCATTGGCCTGGGCTTCGTAATACGCCTTGACGTCGTCATCGCTCAGTTCTACGGCGGCGCTATCGGCAGGCAATGTCAGGGTGGCGAAGTCGCGGGTCTGCTTTTCCAGGCGGGCGAAATCGGCAATCTCGGCATCGGTGACGAAACCACTGCCGGCCAGACCTGCGCGCAGTTGGCCGATCAGCATTTCTTCTTCGAGCATGCGCCGGAACTGCATGCGGGTGTAGCCCAGCTGGCGGATGACCTGATCGAAACGATTTACATCGAACTTGCCGTCGGCCAGAAATTCCGGCGTTTGCAGCACCAGTTGATCGATGGCTTCCTTGGAGAAGGCGAAATCGGCCTTTTCTGCGGCCTGCAGCAACAGCGTGCGCTCGACCAACCCATCCAGCGCCGCACCACGAAGCAGCTTCTCATCGAGCAGTGATGCGTCGAAATCACGCCCCAGTTGCTGCAGCAGCTGGCGACGCTGCATTTCCACCGCCTGGCCCAGCTCTACCGTGGTGATTTTATCGCCGTTCACCTTTGCGGCGTTCTGGCTATTGCTGGTGCTGGTGAAAATGGCGTCCACACCGGTCAGCGCCAAAAGCGCGACTATGAGACCGATGATGGTTTTGGCAATCCAACCCTGTGAATTGTCCCTGATGTTTTGCAGCATGCGTCCCCCAGAACGACTGAACAAAAATAAAGCAGTCGCGCAGTGTGGGTAAAGTCCGGATAGAAGAAAGGCGCATCCGAGGATGCGCCTTCTCGTAAACTGGCGGAGCGGACGGGACTCGAACCCGCGACCCCCGGCGTGACAGGCCGGTATTCTAACCGACTGAACTACCGCTCCGCTGTCAGATCGGGCTTAGCCCGGTCTGAGAGGTAAAGTCTGGAAGACGCTTAGTTGACAGCGTCTTTCAGTGCTTTACCGGCTTTGAAGCCTGGAATCTTAGCAGCGGCGATGCTGATGGGCTTACCGGTCTGCGGGTTGCGGCCAGTGCGAGCGGCGCGCTCTTTGACAGCAAAGGTACCGAAACCAACCAGTACAACGGAATCACCAGCCTTCAAGGCGCCAGTAACGGATTCAATCACTGCGTCCAACGCGCGGCCTGCAACAGCCTTCGGGATATCAGCAGATGCAGCGATGGCATCGATCAGTTCCGACTTGTTCACTCTAAGTCCCCTTAATTTCTGTTGAGTTTGTTTCTTTGAATTTTAGTGAAAGCAAAGCGGTGCTGGATGGCTTGCCGACACAATAAGAGCCGCTTTATAGCAAGGGCCTGAAAATGGTGTCAAGGAAGCCCTCCGGCTAATGCGTGCTAATTCGCTCCTTGGAATCAGACTCGCGCTTATCATCCTTTGCAACCAGCTCCGGAGCCGCATCAGGCAAGGGCTCCGGGGCGTATTGCAGCGCAATTTGCAGGACTTCGTCAATCCATTTAACCGGTTTAATCTGCAAGTCCTGCTTAATATTCTCCGGAATCTCTTTCAGATCACGCATATTTTCTTCGGGAATGATAACGGTCTTGATTCCGCCACGATGAGCCGCGAGCAGTTTTTCTTTTAAACCGCCGATGGCCAGCACCTGGCCACGCAAGGTAATTTCACCGGTCATAGCCACGTCCGCACGCACCGGAATCTGGGTCAGCGCCGAGACCAGCGCAGTACACATCCCTACGCCCGCGCTAGGGCCGTCTTTCGGCGTTGCCCCTTCCGGCATATGGATATGGATATCGCGCTTCTCGTAGAAGTCCACAGGCACGCCCAGGCTTCTCGCCCGGCTACGTACAACCGTCAACGCAGCGGTGATCGACTCGCCCATGACATCCCCCAGGGAGCCGGTCTTGATCAATTGCCCTTTGCCCGGAACCACAGCGGCCTCGATCGTCAGCAGTTCGCCGCCCACCTGGGTCCACGCCAGGCCGGTCACCTGACCGATCTGATCCTGCAACTCGGCGAGTCCGTAACGATGCTTGCGCACCCCAAGGAAATGATCGAGCGAATCCGCCGTGACCACCACCTTGAAGCGTTTTTCGCGGGTGTGCTCCTTGACGGCCTTGCGGCACACCTTGGCAATTTGCCGCTCAAGGCTGCGCACGCCCGCTTCACGGGTGTAGTAGCGGATAATGTCGCGAATCGCCGACTCGTCAAATTCCAGCTCGCCCTTTTTCAAGCCATTTGCCTGAATCTGCTTGGGTGCCAGGTATTTGATCGCGATGTTGATTTTCTCATCCTCGGTATAGCCGGGCAGACGAATCACTTCCATCCGATCGAGCAACGCCGCAGGAATATTCATCGAGTTGGCGGTACAGAGGAACATCACATCGGATAAGTCGTAGTCGACCTCCAGGTAATGGTCGTTGAAATTATGGTTCTGCTCCGGATCGAGCACTTCGAGCAATGCGGAAGCCGGATCGCCACGCATGTCCTGCCCCATCTTGTCGATCTCGTCGAGCAGGAACAGCGGGTTACGCACGCCAACCTTGGTCATTTTCTGAATCAGGCGACCAGGCATGGAACCGATGTAGGTACGGCGATGCCCGCGAATTTCGGCTTCGTCACGCACGCCGCCCAGCGCCATGCGCACGAACTTGCGATTGGTCGCGCTGGCGATCGACTCGGCCAGCGAGGTCTTGCCGACACCGGGTGGACCGACTAGGCAGAGCACCGGCCCCTTGATCTTTTTCACCCGCTTCTGCACCGCCAGGTACTCGAGAATGCGGTCCTTTACCTCATCCAAACCGTAGTGATCGGCATCCAGGATCGCTTCGGCGCGGGACAGGTCGAGCCTGACCTTGCTCTGCGCCTTCCACGGCACATTCACCAGCCAGTCGATATAGGAACGCACCACGGTAGCCTCGGCAGACATCGGCGACATCTGCTTGAGCTTGTTCAGCTCGGTCTGCGCCTTGCCATAGGCCTCTTTGCTCAGGCCGGCATTCTCGATGCGCTTTTTCAGTTCATCGAGTTCGTTATGCCCTTCTTCGCTGTCGCCGAGCTCTTTCTGAATGGCCTTCATCTGCTCATTCAGGTAGTACTCGCGCTGGCTGCGCTCCATCTGTTTTTTGACCCGACCGCGAATACGCTTCTCGACCTGAAGCAGATCGATTTCGGCATCCAGCAGGGCCAGCACGTGTTCGACACGTGCCGACAGATCGGTAATTTCCAGAATTTCCTGTTTCTGCTCGATTTTCAGCGCCATATGCGCGGCCATGGTATCGACCAGGCGGCTTGGCTCATCGATGCTATTGAGTGACGACAACACCTCGGCCGGCACTTTCTTGCCGAGCTGCACGTACTGCTCGAACTGACTGAGCAGGCTGCGCACGAACACTTCGGACTCACGCTCGGGCGCGTCGACCTCATCGATCAGCTGTACTTCGGCACGGCAATGGCCATCGACCTCGATAAAACGTTCGATCTCGCCACGCTGCTCGCCTTCGACCAACACCTTGACGGTACCGTCGGGGAGCTTGAGCAATTGCAGAACGGTGGCGACCGTTCCGACCCGGTAAAGCCCTTCTTCACTCGGGTCATCGTCGGCTGGATTTTTCTGCGCGAGCAGGAGTATCTGCTTTTCGCCGGTCATTGCTGCTTCGAGCGCTTCGATGGATTTCTCGCGCCCCACGAACAGAGGAATGACCATGTGCGGATAGACCACGACATCGCGCAGCGGCAAGAGAGGCAATTCGATGGTTGTCTTCATGATTTTCGGCTCTAGGTCGGCCACAAAGGCAGTAAGTAGATGGGTTACCCTTGAACCTAAGATGGGGGCAGCCCCGGTAAAAAACAAGCGTTGCCGCGGTAAAAGCAAAGGGGCCAAAAGGCCCCTTTGCTTTCAACATGTAACAGACGCCTTTTCGATCACGCGTCAGGCGCTGCCTTGGCTGGCGGCTCGCTGTTTTCGTAGATCAATAATGGCTGAGTGGACCCATCGATCACACCCTCGTCGATCACCACCTTGCTCACGTCGGTTTGCGACGGAATTTCATACATGGTGTCGAGCAGGATACCCTCCAGGATCGAGCGCAGGCCACGAGCACCGGTCTTGCGCTCCAGCGCCTTACGCGCGACGGCCCGCAAGGCGTCAGGGCGGAACTCGAGCTCGACCCCTTCCATCTCGAACAACTTGCCATACTGCTTGGTCAACGCATTCTTGGGCTCGGTCAGAATCTGCATCAAGGCAGCTTCATCCAACTCGTCCAGTGTCGCGATAACCGGCAAGCGCCCCACGAACTCGGGAATCAGGCCGAATTTCACCAGATCGTCCGGCTCGACGGCACGCAAGGATTCGCCAATCTTCTTGCCCTCCTCCTTGCTGCGGACCTCGGCATTGAAACCGATGCCGCCCCGGGTGGAGCGTCCCTGGATGACTTTCTCCAGGCCGGAGAAGGCGCCACCACAGATAAACAGGATATTGCGCGTGTCGACCTGCAAGAACTCCTGCTGCGGGTGCTTACGACCGCCCTGCGGCGGAACCGATGCCACAGTCCCCTCGATCAGCTTCAGCAAAGCCTGCTGAACGCCTTCACCCGATACGTCGCGAGTGATGGACGGGTTGTCGGACTTACGGGAAATCTTGTCGATTTCATCGATGTAGACGATGCCCATCTGGGCTTTTTCCACATCGTAGTCGCACTTCTGCAGCAGCTTCTGAATGATGTTTTCGACATCCTCCCCGACATAACCGGCTTCGGTCAGCGTGGTGGCATCGGCAATCGTGAAGGGCACATTGAGCAGACGCGCGAGGGTTTCGGCCAGCAGCGTCTTGCCCGAGCCGGTAGGTCCGATCAGCAGGATGTTGCTTTTACCGAGCTCGACGTCGTCTTTCTTCTCGCGCTGGTTGAGGCGCTTGTAATGGTTGTAGACCGCTACCGCCAAGACCTTCTTCGCCCGCTCCTGGCCAATTACGTACTGGTCAAGGATGGTACTGATTTCCTTGGGCGCAGGCAGTTTGTGCGCGCTGCTCTCGGCCTGTGCCTCCTGCACCTCCTCGCGGATGATGTCGTTGCACAGGTCGACGCACTCGTCGCAGATAAAGACCGAGGGGCCGGCAATCAATTTGCGTACTTCATGCTGGCTTTTGCCGCAGAAGGAGCAATAAAGCAGCTTGCCGTTGTCCTCGCCGTTGCGGGTGTCAGTCATTCGATCAATCCAAATCCGATAGGCTTAAAACACAAGATGAAGGCAAATGCGGGCATTTTCAAGCCCGCAGGCTGTTCAGCTAAACTCGACTAGCGGTTTCAGGCGGGCTTTGCGGGTAAATCGCGCTTGGCCAGAACCTGGTCGATAAGCCGATAATTCACCGCTTCTTCGCCGCTCATAAAGCGATCGCGATCGGTATCCCGAGCGATTACCTCGATAGGCTGACCAGTATGATTGGCCAAAACCTGGTTGAGACGCTCGCGGATGAACAGGATTTCCTTGGCATGGATTTCGATATCCGAAGCCTGCCCCTGGAAACCGCCCAATGGCTGGTGAATCATCATGCGCGAGTGCGGCAGGCAGTAGCGCTTGCCCGCTGCGCCGCCGGCCAGCAGCAAGGCCCCCATACTGCAGGCTTGGCCGATACAGATGGTGGAAACGTCCGGCTTGATGAACTGCATGGTGTCGTAGATCGACATGCCCGCGGTAACCGAACCGCCAGGCGAGTTGATGTAGAGATGGATGTCCTTGTCCGGGTTCTCTGCTTCGAGGAACAGCAGCTGAGCGGCAATCAGGTTGGCCATGTAGTCTTCGACAGGGCCAATCAGGAAAATCACTCGTTCCTTGAGCAGACGCGAATAAATGTCGTAGGCGCGCTCACCGCGGGCCGACTGTTCGATAACCATGGGCACCAGGCCGCCGGCGGCTTGGATATCAGGCATTTGCTGGGTAAAAGGATTACGCGACATTCGTGCACTCGCTCCCTAAATAGTCATTTCTCAAATACGCATAAGCCAGCACGGAGGCTGGCTTATGGTTTGCTCGAACGAGGTAAGGAATCAGGCGGCTTGTGGGGCTTCCACCGGCTTGACAGCTTCTTCGTAAGAGACCGATTTATCGGTCACGTTGGCCTTCTGCAAAACAGTATCTACAACTTGCTCTTCCAGCACAACAGAACGTACCTCGTTCATTTGCTGGTCGTTTTTGTAGTACCAGGCGATGACCTGCTCAGGTTCCTGATAGGCCGAGGCCATTTCCTGAATCATTTCACGGACGCGGGCATCGTCGGGCTTGAGCTCGAACTGCTTGACCACTTCTGCGACGATCAGGCCGAGCACCACACGACGCTTGGCTTGCTCTTCGAACAGTTCAGCTGGCAGTTGATCCGGCTTGATGTTGCCACCGAACTGCTGGACAGCCTGGACGCGCAGACGGTCGATTTCGTTGCCGACCAGCGCCTTGGGCACCTCGATCGGGTTGGCAGCCAGCAGACCATCCATCACCTGGCTCTTCACCTTGGACTTGATGGCCTGACGCAGCTCGCGCTCCATGTTCTTGCGAACTTCCGCACGGAAGCCTTCCAGGCCACCTTCCTTGACACCGAACAGGGCGAAAAACTCTTCGTTCAGTTCGGGCAGCTGAGGAGCGCTGATGCTATTGACGGTGACGGTGAATTCGGCGGTTTTACCGGCCAGATCGAGGTTTTGATAATCCTCGGGGAACACCGGATTGATCACCCGCTCTTCGCCGGGCGTAGCGCCGACCAGGGCGTCTTCGAAGCCAGGAATCATGCGACCGGAACCGAGTACCAGTTGCGTGCCCTTGGCGGAACCGCCAGCGAAGGCCTCGCCATCGATTTTGCCGACAAAATCGATGTTCAACTGATCGCCATTTTCTGCAGCGCGCTCGACGGCCTCAAAACGGGTGTTCTGCTTGCGCAGAATTTCCAGCATGTTGTCCAGGTCGCTGTCAGCCACTTCGGCTTGCAGGCGCTCGATGGCGATGGACTCCAAGCCGCTAACCTGGAATTCCGGGAACACTTCGAAAGTGGCCACGTATTCCAGATCCTTACCTTTTTCGAAGGTCTTCGGCTCGACAGCCGGCGAACCAGCCGGATTGAGCTTTTGCTCGACCACGGCCTCATAGAAAGTCGCCTGGATCAAATCGCCGAGAGCTTCCTGACGAGCGGCATCTTCGTAACGCTGACGAATGACACTCATCGGCACCTTGCCAGGACGGAAGCCGGGAACCTTGGCGCGACGGGCAGTCTGCTGCAGACGCTTGTTGACTTCAGTCTCAATGCGCTCGACGGAGACGCCTACGGTCATGCGGCGCTCGAGAGCAGAAGTATTTTCAACAGAAACTTGCATGGATATTCCTCGTTGCACAGACATAGGCCGGCCGTTTCCGGCCCCGATCAAGGGCATGCATTCTAGAGACTCAACTTGCAGAAGTCACCCCGAGGGCAGCTTCTATTCCATCTCACCCTGCATTGCCGCGTGAAAGCGGGCCAGACCCGGGCCGCGTAGCCCGCAGATATCGAAAGTGGTTGTCCATGGCCAAGCTGAAACAGCCGAGCCCCTTTTACCCTGAATCAACTCAGGCACGCCCTACAGCCCTGGGTCGCAACCCTAGAAACGACAAAAGGCAGTCCTTTCGGAGCTGCCTTTTTATTCCTGCTCCGATACATCCCCGAAAGCGACCTTCTGCCGAAATCAAAGGAAAAACCAGCGGAACAGCTACTTACATGGTGCGGACGGAGAGACTCGAACTCTCACGCCTTGCGGCGCTGGAACCTAAATCCAGTGTGTCTACCAATTCCACCACGTCCGCGAATCAGCTTTTCAAACAAAAACGCCAGGCCCAAGGCCTGGCGTTTCGGAATATGGGGTGGACGATGGGAATCGAACCCACGACACCAGGAGCCACAATCCTGTGCTCTACCAACTGAGCTACGCCCACCATATTGCATTTGCTTACTCGATTTGCCTGACCGCCAAATGGCGCACCCGGCAGGACTCGAACCTGCGACCATCCGCTTAGAAGGCGGATGCTCTATCCAGCTGAGCTACGGGCGCCTATCCATCTGCAAGCAGACTCAAAGCTTTCGGCTCCGGCAGAACTCTTGCGAGCGCTGCGTTTGCCGTCTTACCCAGCGACTGGCTGTGCTCGACAAGCGGGGCGAATGTTATAGAGGCGCCGATAACTCGTCAACAGGGAAAGCGAAAAAAATTCAGCTATATAAAGGAGTTACGCGAAAAGCCCGGCGCGTGCCTTTGCCCACGGGGCTCTCCATGCGAGAATGCGCCTCCTTTTTCAATCATCCCCAATGGTTAACCAAGCGCAATGACCGCAAAACTTATCGACGGCAAAGCGATCGCCGCCAGCCTTCGCCTGCAGATCGCCAAACGTGTCGCCGAGCGACGCGAGCAGGGTAAACGCGCCCCGGGCCTCGCCGTCATTCTGGTCGGCAGCGACCCCGCCTCTATGGTCTATGTTTCGCACAAGCGCAAGGACTGTGAGGAAGTCGGTTTCATGTCCCAGGCCTACGACCTGCCGGCGAACACCAGCCAGGCGGACCTCATGGCACTGATCGATAAACTCAACGACGATCCCGCCATCGACGGCATTCTCGTGCAATTACCATTGCCGGAACACTTGGATGCGTCCCTGTTGCTGGAGCGGATTCGCCCTGACAAAGACGTCGATGGTTTCCACCCCTACAATATCGGGCGTCTCGCCCAGCGCATGCCGTTGCTACGCCCCTGTACGCCCAAAGGCATCATGACGCTGCTGGAGAGCACCGGCGTCGATCTCTATGGGCTGCACGCCGTGGTGGTCGGTGCCTCGAATATCGTCGGCCGCCCCATGGCCATGGAGCTTTTGCTGGCCGGCTGTACCGTCACCGTAACCCACCGCTTCACCAAGAACCTGCCGATGCATGTGAGCCAGGCCGACATCGTGGTCGTGGCCGCCGGCAAGCCCGGCTTGGTGCAGGGCGAATGGATCAAGGAAGGCGCAATCGTGATCGACGTCGGCATCAATCGTCAGGCCGACGGCAAGCTGATCGGCGACGTGGTCTACGACACCGCCCTGCCCCGCGCCGGCTGGATCACCCCGGTGCCGGGCGGCGTTGGCCCGATGACCCGCGCCGGCCTGCTGGAAAACACCCTGCATGCCGCAGAGCACCTGCACGACTGATAGCGTACGGCGCACATGAAAAACGGCACCCTGAGGTGCCGTTTTTTTTGCGTGGACTAACCGTCAGTTGGCGGATTGCTCCCAGGACTTGAGCAGCTCGTCATAGCTGATGGTTTCGCCTTTGGGCTTTTCGTTCGCCAGTTTCGGCTTGGGTGCGCCCGGTTGATCCAGCCAGTACTGCGGATCTTTCGCCTCGTTCAGCTTAGGCCCACACTCGCCCAGGACATTGGAACGCTCGAGTCGACCGAGCATGGTGTCCTGCGCATTGGCCAGCCCGTCCAGCGCTTCCTGCGGCGTCTTGTCGCCACTGGCCGCCTCGGCGATGAACTGCCACCACAGCTGCGCCAGACGCGGATAGTCCGGGACGTTGGTACCGGTCGGCGTCCATTGCACCCGCGCCGGGCTGCGGTAGAACTCGACCAGCCCGCCCAGCTTCGGCGCGATATCGGTCATTGCCTGGGAGTTGATGTCCGACTCGCGAATCGGCGTCAGACCGACCAGGGTCTTCTTCAGCGACACGGTTTTCGACGTGACGAACTGTGCATACAGCCAGGCAGCCAGGCGCTGCTTGTCAGGCGTGGACTTGAGGAAGGTCCAGGAGCCGGCGTCCTGATAGCCCAACTTCATGCCTTCTTCCCAGTAAGGGCCTTTCGGCGACGGTGCCATGCGCCACTTCGGCGTACCGTCTTCGTTGACCACTGGCAGGCCGGGCTTGGTCATGTCCGCGGTAAAGGCGGTGTACCAGAATATCTGCTGCGCGATATTGCCTTGCGCCGGCACCGGACCGGCCTCGGAGAAGGTCATGCCCTGAGCTTCCGGCGGCGCGTACTGGCGCATCCAGTCGACATATTTGGTGGTCGCGTAGACCGCCGCCGGGCCATTGGTGGCGCCGCCGCGGGCGACGCTGGAACCCACCGGCCGGCAACCTTCGACGCGGATACCCCATTCATCGACCGGCAGACCGTTGGGCAGCCCCTTGTCGCCGCCACCGGCCATGGAGAACCAGGCATCGGTGAAACGCCAGCCCAGGGACGGGTCTTTCTTGCCGTAGTCCATGTGGCCATAGACGCGCTGGCCGTCGATTTCCTTGACCTTCTCCGAGAAGAACTCGGCGATGTCCTCATAGGCCGACCAGTTGACCGGCACGCCCAGCTCGTAACCGTAGATTTCCTTGAACTTGGCCTTGAGCTCCGGACGTTCGAACCAGTCGGCGCGGAACCAATAGAGGTTGGCGAACTGCTGATCGGGCAGTTGATACAACTTGCCATCCGGCGCGGTGGTGAAATCCAGGCCGATAAAGTCCGGCAGATCCAGGGTCGGCGAGGTGAAGTCCTTGGCATCGCCGGCCATCATGTCGGTCAGCGGTACGGCCTTGCCGTAACGGAAGTGGGTGCCGATCAAATCCGAGTCGTTGATATAGCCGTCATAAATGTTCTTGTCCGACTGCATCTGGGTTTGCAGCTTCTCAACCACATCGCCTTCTTGCATCAGATCGTGCTTGAGCTTGATTCCGGTGATTTCGCTGAAGGCCTTGGCCAGCACCTTGGACTCGTACTCGTGGGTGGCGATGGTTTCCGAGGCCACGCTGATTTCCATGCCACGGAACGGCTCGGCTGCCTTGATGAACCACTTCAGCTCCGCGAGTTGCTGCTCGGCGGCCAACGTCGAGGGACTGAACTCATTGGCGATCCACTTCTTTGCCGCCTCTTCATAAGCATCCGCCCAAGCTGCGCCGCTTAATCCAGACAACGTCAGCAAGGCGGCCAACGCCATGCTATGTCGAGTTTTGTTGTTATTGTCGAGCATAGAGACCTCCATCTCAGGGTTTTAGGCGAGGTGAAACGGGATAGCCGTGTTGCCGAAATTGGACACGGCCATAGGCACCCGGCTCAGCCCCAACGCATCACTGCAAACAGCCAAAACAAGGACAGCACAGAGGCTATCCAGACACTCCAATCGGTCGTGCCCACCACCAGCAGATGCAGGTAGGCGCTTCCCAGCAGACCGATAAACAGCCGATCACCACGGGTGGTGCTGATCGGCAAGAAGCCTTTGCGTTCAACGCATGGAGAACGCAGTTCCCACACTGTCATCCCCGCCAAAATCGTCGCGATGGCGCCGAAGAACAACGCGGTGGGTAGAGTCCAAGCCATCCAATCCATAATCTTTGCTCCTTAAACCCGGCCCAGGGCGAAGCCCTTGGCCACGTGATTGCGAACGAACCAGATCACCAGCATCCCCGGCAGGATGGTCAGCACGCCGGCGGCTGCCAGTACCCCCCAGTCGATACCGGAAGCTGAAACGGTGCGGGTCATCACCGCGGCGATGGGTTTGGCGTTGACCGAGGTCAGGGTGCGCGCCAGCAGCAGCTCGACCCAGGAGAACATGAAGCAGAAGAACGCAGTGACACCGATCCCCGAGCCGATCAGCGGGATGAAGATCTTCGCGAAGAATTTCGGAAAGCTGTAACCGTCGATATAGGCGGTCTCATCGATTTCCTTCGGCACCCCAGACATGAATCCTTCGAGAATCCACACCGCCAAGGGCACGTTGAACAGGCAATGCGCCAGGGCCACGGCGATATGTGTGTCGAACAGGCCGATCGAGGAATACAGCTGAAAGAACGGCAGCAAGAACACCGCCGGCGGCGCCATGCGGTTAGTCAGCAGCCAGAAGAACAGGTGCTTGTCGCCGAGAAAGCGATAACGCGAGAAGGCATAGGCCGCCGGCAACGCCACCGCGAGCGAGATCAGGGTGTTCAAGGTGACGTAGTACAGCGAGTTGAGGTAGCCCTCATACCAGCTCGGATCGGTGAAGATCACCTTGTAGTTGGCCAGGGTGAAACTGTTCGGCCACATGCTCAGGCCACCGAGAATCTCGGTATTGCTCTTGAACGACATGTTCAGCAGCCAGTAGATGGGCACCAGCAGAAACAGGATATACAGCCCCAGCACCGCTTTTTTTCGTAGGGTCATGGTCGGCCTCAGCGTGTCTTGTCGTTGTGGGTCATGGCGGTATAGAACAGCCAGGACACCAACAGGATGATCAGGAAGTACACCAGGGAGAACGCCGCGGCCGGGCCCAGGTCGAACTGACCGATGGCCATCTGCGTCAGGGTCTGACTGAGGAAAGTGGTGGCGTTACCCGGCCCGCCGCCGGTGAGCACGAAAGGCTCGGTATAGATCATGAAGCTGTCCATAAAGCGCAGCATCACCGCGATCAGCAGCACGCTTTTCAGCTTCGGCAGCTGAATATGGCGGAACACCGCCCAGGCAGAGGCGCGGTCGATACGCGCCGCCTGATAGTAGACGTCGGGAATCGCGCGCAGCCCGGAATAGCAGAGCAGCGCCACCAGCGAAGTCCAGTGCCAGACATCCATGATCAGCACGGTGACCCAGGCGTCAGCGGTGTTGGAAGCATAGTTGTAGCTGATCCCCAGACTGTTCAGCGTCCAGCCCATCAGGCCGATGTCGGCGCGGCCGAATATCTGCCAGATGGTGCCGACCACGTTCCAGGGGATCAGCAACGGGATCGCCATGATGATCAGCGTCAACGAGGCCCAACGCCCCTTGGTCGGCATGGTCAGCGCAATGGCGATACCCAGGGGAATTTCAATCAACAGCACGCAGCCGGAATAGATGAACTGGCGCAGCAGCGAATCGTGCAGACGCGTGTCCTGCAGCACCTGCTTGTACCAGTCGACGCCAACGAAGAAGCGTGTCGACTGGTCGAAGATGTCCTGCACCGAGTAGTTGACCACCGTCATCATCGGCACGATGGCGCTGAACGCCACCAGCAGAAACACCGGCAGCACCAGCCACCAGGCCTTGTTGTTGTATACCTTCATGGCTGCACCTCCGCGGGCTCTTGCACTTGGCTTGGCACCACCTCTTCGAGCAGGTACTCATCGGCATAAAGCATCAGCCACTGCGCCGGGAAGCTCAGGTAGACCCGCTGTTGCGACACCGGCTGATCCTCCTGCAGGCGCACCTTGAGCAATTGCCCATCCAGACGCAGGGTGAGGATCTTGTAAGTGCCGAGATCCTCGACATGCACCACCTCGCCGCACAGCGCATCCTCGTTCGGGCCTTCCCAGACATGGACGAATTCGGGGCGGATCCCGACTTTCAGCGATGTCCATTGCTGGGCGTCGAGCCGTGCATTCAGCGCCGGCGACAACGGCAGGACGGTATCGGCGAAGCGCACGCCGCCGTCGCAGCGCTGCACCTCGATCAGGTTCATCCCCGGGCTGCCGATGAAATAACCGACGAAGGTGTGCCGCGGCCGCTCGAACAATTCGCGCGGGGTGCCGAACTGGACGATCTGCCCGCCGTACATCACCGCGATCTTGTCGGCGAAGGTCGAAGCTTCGAGCTGGTCGTGGGTGACATAGACCATGGTGATGTTGAACTGCTCGTGAATCTGCTTGAGCTTGCGTCGCAGCTTCCACTTCAGATGCGGATCGATCACTGTCAGCGGCTCATCGAAGAGAATCGCCGACACATCGTCGCGCACCAGGCCGCGCCCCATGGAGACCTTCTGCTTCTCGTCGGCGGTCAGGTTGCTGGCCTTCTTGTGCAGCAGCGGGTGCAACTCCAGCACCTCGGCGATCTCGTTGACCTTGCTGAGGATCTTCGCCTCGGCCATGCCCTGATTGCGCAGCGGAAAGGCCAGGTTATCGAACACCGTCATGGTGTCGTAGACCACCGGAAACTGGAAAACCTGGGCGATGTTGCGCTGCTCGGGATGCAGTTGATTGACCACCTTGCCGTCGAAACGCACCTCGCCATGGGACGGGCTGAGCAAACCGGAGATGATATTGAGCAGGGTCGACTTACCGCAGCCGGATGGGCCGAGCAAGGCGTAAGCGCCGCCCTGCTCCCATACATGATTCATCTCGCGGATCGCATAGTCCGCGGCGCTCTTGGGCTCGCGGCTATAGCTGTGAGCCAGGTTATGCAGGCGTATCTCGGCCATCAGGCGCTCCTCGCTAAACGGCGGCTGGGCGCCTGGATCAACTGCTGATCGGCACCGAAAACGAACAGCTTGTGCGTCGGGATATAAATCAGGATCGCGGTATCCACGTCGTACTCGTGCACGCCCGGCAGGTGCAGCACCAGCACGAACTGCTCGTTGCGCACGTGCAGGAAGGTTTCCGAGCCGCTGATCTCGGCAAGCTCGACGGTAACCGCCAGTTCCAGATCATCGTCGTTGGACGGCACCAGGCCGATATGGCTGGGGCGCACACCGAAGCGGTATTCGCCTTCGGCGATGTTCTTCAAATCGGGATTCAATGGAAAATGCACCGCTCCGGCGAAGCTCACCTCGGTGCCGCTGATGCGCCCGGGCATCAGGTTGATCGCCGGTTCGGAAAACAGCTCCGCGGCCAAGACCTGCTGCGGCTGGTGATAGACCTCGGCGGTCTTGCCGCTTTGCACCACGCGCCCCTCATGCAGGATGGTGGTGGTGCCGCCCAGCGCCAGAGCCTCGTTCGGTTCTGTGGTGGCGTACACGGCAATGGTGTGGCGCGCCTGGAACAGCTCGCGCATTTCCTGGCGCAGTTCTTCGCGCAGCTTGTAGTCGAGGTTGACCAGCGGCTCATCGAACAGAATCAGCGAGGCGTCCTTGACCAATGCGCGGGCCATCGCCGTGCGCTGTTGCTGACCGCCCGACAACTCCAGGGGATAACGCTTGAGCAATCCTTCGATGCGCAGCATTTTCGCCGTGGCATGCACCTTTTCGAGAATTTCGGCCTTGCTCACGCCAGCCTGACGCAGAGGCGAGGCGATGTTTTCGAATACCGTCAGCGTCGGGTAGTTGATGAATTGCTGATAAACCATCGAGACATTGCGCTGGCGTACCGGCACGCCGGTCATATCCGCGCCGTTCATCAGGATGCGTCCGCTGCTCGGCTTATCCAGCCCGGCCATCAAGCGCATCAGGCTGGTCTTGCCGGAAAGCGTGCGACCGAGCAAGACATTGAAGGAACCGGGTTCGAAACTCAGACAGGCATCGTCGATGTGCACCTGGTTATCGACGATACGCGTGACATGCTCAAGCGTAAGTGACATGGGCCGTCCTATTTTCTTGTTATGTGCTTTCGTTCTGCGCAGTGATAAGGCGAGTTCCGTGCCAGATACCGAATAAACCTCCTTTGTCATTGATTTTTAAAGATTTAATTAAATACAGCCTAGAGGCGAATTTTCGAAACTGAACAGATTTGAACAGTCAGATGTGAACAAATGAACACTCCAGGCGTTGACATTGAACACTTATGCGCGACACTGGGGGCCTGCTGGCGAAGACCGGCGCCGATAACAACAAGAACCCAGCGAGACCGTCGTTATGGCTGAAGAAGCCCCCGCGCTGCCCCACGAGACCATCATTCAGGATTCCTGGTCGCGCTGTCGGGACTTCGGCCTGACCCACCAGAGCACGCCGATCTTTACCCGCCCCAGCCCTGGCGAAGTCTCTGCCCTGCTCGACAACCAGCACGCCCTGGTGCAAACCACGCACAAGGAAGTGTTGCCCTATTACGGCAACATCCTCGCCAACTCCAATTGCCTGATCATGCTCGCGGATAACCAGGGCCAGGTTCTGCAATCCTGGGGCGATCAACGCTTTATCGAGCCCAGTCGCGCGCCGGGCTTCGTCGCCGGCGCCAGCTGGCAGGAACGCTATACCGGCACCAACGCGATCGGCACCGCCCTGAGTTGCGGCCAGGCCGTGCATATCCAGCACGATGAGCACTTTCTCAAGTTCAATCGCTTCATGACCGGCTCCGCCTCGCCAATCTTCGACGAGCAGCGGCAGATGATCGCGGTGCTGGATGTCTCCAGCGACAGCTACTTACCGCCCGCCCACACTCTGGGCATGGTCAAGATGATGAGCCAGTCGGTGGAAAACCGGCTGATCCTCAATCTCTTCCAGCAGCGCTACTTCCAGCTGACGTTCAATACCAGCCTGAACAACCTCGACAGCCCCTGGGCCGGCCTGCTGATTTTCGACGAGCAGGGCCAGGTGGTTTCCGCCAACCGCCGCGCCGACAGCCTGCTCGGTGTCGGTCTGGCCCGGGTGAATATCGAAAGCCTGTTCGACGTGCCCCTGCGCCAGTTGCTCAACCAGCCCGAAGCGCTGCCCTTCAACCTGCGCGCCAGCGGGCGTTTCCGCTTCCACGCCCAGGTCAAGCGCCCGCATCAGCCCGCCCCTATCCAGGCCCGGGATTTCCGCCCGACGACCAAGCCAGAAGAACGCGACGAGGGTTTTACCCTGGCCTCGATCAACCTCGGCGATCCGCGCGTCGACAAGGCCGTGCGTCAGGCCGAGCGTTTGTTGGAAAAGGACATCCCGATCCTGGTGCATGGCGAAACCGGGGTCGGCAAGGAGGTATTCGTCAAAGCCCTGCACCACGCCAGCTCCCGCGCCAAGCAGGCGCTGATCGCGGTCAACTGCGCGGCCATTCCGGCCGAGCTGGTGGAATCGGAACTGTTCGGCTACGAGAAAGGCGCCTTTACCGGTGCCAACCAGAAAGGCAGCGTCGGCCTAATCCGCAAGGCCCATAAAGGCACGCTGTTCCTCGACGAGATCGGCGACATGCCGCTGCGGGTCCAGGCCCGACTGTTGCGAGTACTGCAGGAGCGCTGCGTGCAGCCGCTGGGCAGCAGCGAATTGTTCCCGGTGGATATCCGTCTGATCTCCGCCACCAACCGCTCATTGCGCCAGGACGTCGATGCCGGCCTGTTTCGCCAGGACCTCTACTACCGAATCAGCGGCCTCAACCTGGAGCTGCCGCCGCTACGCGAACGCACCGATAAAGCCGCGATGGTGCAACGCATCTGGGATTACCACCGCGAACCGCAGCAATGGGCCGCGCCCAGCGCCGAAGTCATGGCGTTGTTCGAGCGGCACCCCTGGCCGGGCAACTTGCGCCAGTTGAGCAGCGTGCTGCAGATCGCCCTGGCGATGGCCGACGACCAGCCAATTCGCCCGGAGCATCTACCGGATGATTTTTTTGCAGACTTGCAGCAGACGCCGGCCGGCAGCGCCTCCGCCGGGCCACCAGAATCACCACCGACGGCCCCGGCAATGGCCGGCGACGATGATCTGGCAACGCAGTTCGAGGCCTGCGGCGGCAATATTTCATCGCTCGCCAAGTTGCTAGGCGTCAGTCGCAATACGCTTTACAAGCGCCTCAGGGAACAAGGTCTCCGGGAGTAGAGATTGTCTGCGCCCCGCCTGCACGAGCCGAAAACACGATGAACCATCCACTACCACCGGACGCCGCCCCACTGGCGGCACTGCGTTTTCCCATCCTGCGCAAGCTGGGCAAATGCTGCCTGGCGATTGCCCTATTGATGGCGCTGAATGCCTGTGTCAGCACTCCGCCGCCCGTACCTTTACCCGGCATCGCGCCAATACGTTTTTTACTCAGTTTCGACGACGGGCCGAGCGCGGATCTCGAGGCCAATCCGACCCAGCGGATTCTCGACGTGCTGGCGGATAATCCGATTCAACCGGGAATCAAGGCCCTGTTCTTTATCCAGACCCGTGCCCCCTATGCCGGAGGCAGCGCTCAAGGTCAGGCTCTGCTGCGGCGACAGCAGCAAGACGGGCATCTGCTGGGTTTTCATACCGCAACGCCCGCGCATTCAAATCACCGCTTTCTCAGTCCCGAGCAGCTGGAACAGTCGCTGCTCGACGGTGTGGCCGACCTCACCGCCATCAGCGCAAAACCGCCACGCCTGGTACGGCCGCCATTCTGGAACTACGACCAACGCACCTTCGCCGCCTATCAGGCCCACGGCCTGCGGCTGCTGCTGACCGATCTGAGCGCCTATGACGGCAAAACCTGGGGCATCAACGGCAGCCTGCGCCGGCGCAGCAACTTGCGCAACCAGCTGGCGCTGGTCGCCGGGCAGATCCATGCCGATGCCCTACCGGTGGTGGACGGGGTCATTCCGGTAGTGGTCACCTTGCACGACCTCAATCCCTACACCGCGCGGCATATGCAGGAGTATTTGCAAATCCTCGTGGAGGTGGCCCGCGACGTCGGCCTCGCCGTGGCGAGCAAGCCCTTCTACGATCAGCGCGATGCCCTCGAGCGTGCCGCGCTGAAGCGGGCCCTGGGCGATCCGCTGCAATACGCGCACCTGCCCGGGCTATGGGAGTGGATCTGGAATTGAGGGCGCCAGGCCCTGGCCCTTGCACAAGGCACCCTTTATCAGGCGCAGATACTCGGGGCTTTCCGAGACGCTGTTATGGCCGACGGCCGGGATGAGTTCCAGCGCGGCCACACTCTTGGGGAACCGACTAAGCAGCATTTCACTGCTGGAGCGCGGCACGACCTGATCGTCGGCGGCAGCGATCAGCAAGGTCGGCACGGTGATCTGGGGGGCATACCGCCAGGACTCGAATTTGTCCTGCAGCAACCATTTCACCGGCACGAAGGGGAATTTGCGCTGTGCGAGTTCTTCGATGCTGTTGTAGGGCGTGACCAACACCAGTCGCGCGACCGGTCGCTGCGTTGCGAGCCGGATCGCGACCCCGGAGCCCAGGCTGCGTCCGACTACCGTGGTGCAAGGGTGCTCGTCGTGGACCCGATCGAACAATGCCAGGGCGTCGCGCCGGATGGTTGCCTCAGATGGCTCGCCAGAGCTGCCGCCGTAGCCCCGATAATGCAGCAGATAAAGTGCCTGATCGGGAAAGGCCTTGGAGAATACCGGCAAATTCCGCGAAACATCCTCGCCATTCCCACCAAAGTAGATCAGCGCATTCGGCCCGGGATGAGGCCTCACGGTAACCAGCACTTCGGCATCGGCGACGGGTAACCGGAGCAGAGACCCCGGCTCATTGACTGCACGTGGCTGTGGGAAGTAGATGAACGAACGCTGGAACAGCAACAGGGAGATACACAGCAATACATACAGGAGCACCAGCAGGGCCAGAAGCGAAATCACCACGCGCGACACTCGTCTGATGCTCATTGGCTCGCCCTTCCTGGATGGCACTGGTGAAATAACTGCTGAAGCCGAACGTTGCCGGCGCTCGGGCGCTTACTCCCAGGCCATCAGCCAACCGCCTGCGGTAACCTGCTGCTGCGCTACAGCGACGATCAGTTGATCATGCGCACCTCGCCAGTAATAAGCCCAGAGCTCGCCGGATGGCACGCCTCGCCAATCGGTGTGTTCAAGTGTTTGCGCATACTCGGCCGCCGATACTGGCAAGATGCTGTCCGGCTCACCCAGCAAGTCCCGTATCTGTTGCGCGCTGTAGGCGTCTCGCAGCATGAGTGCCAGCGCCCTTTGCAGCAGGCGATGCTTATCGCCCTGCCACTTGTCGACCGCGTCGTTCCAGACGCCCCCTTCGAAGTGACCTTTGATCTGGCGTAGCTGGAGAAATTCCCTCGCCATGCTCTGCGCGCCCGGCTCAGCTTCCTCGGCGGCATAACTGTGAGGCAGCGCAAGAAACATGAAAAACAGAATGCTCGCTAATAGAACTTGAGGTTTTGAAAACGCCCTATAAAGGTAACTATCGCCCATATTCACAGCCCCGCCGATAAGCAAATAAACAAACTAAAGTTAGGGGACATTATTCGTCAAAACGGCAGACAACCAGATAATGTCGATTTGGCGAACGATTATGTCGCACTTCCCGCGCAACGGCCAAATACTTGGCGATTCACTGTCATACAGGCACTTTGACAGCAGTTTCATCTTGGCTCGAGCGCCATGTTTGACAGCCTATAGAACCCCCTCTACTTTCAAAAATCTCTCTGCTTCCCCAGCCTGCGGCAATAACCAGACGCGTCGTTCTGTCGGAGTGCGGTAGCAGTCGAGGATTTCATTGGTTGCACTCGAAAGGCTTGCTCCACAAGGGCAACGCCCAGCCAGGCGTTCTCATTCGGAACGCTCGTCAGGAATAATATCCGTCACAGGGAACTGAAATGAAATTCAAAAAAAAAGCGTTACCGTTAACGGCCATTGTCGCCGCGTCGTTATTCGCCTCGCCTTATTTCGCATATGCCAACGACAAACATGAAGCCTTCATGTTGCTCGAACAGGAAAAAGCCGATAACCGCGTTTACAAGGCTTATTTCCCCAATCTGGATATTGCGCGCAAGGCGGCTATCAGTTTTCACGGGCAATTGCTGGAGTCACACTTTGACGATGGCTATTTGATCATGGAGTTGACCGACAAGGAGATGGAGAAACTCCGGGTTTTCGACTTCACCTTTTCGCCGGCAACGGAGTTTATCGAAAAGCGCAACAGCGTACTGTCCAAGCTGCAGAACAATATGCAGTCCAATGACGGCTCGGTATCGACCATGGCGGATATGGGTATTGCCAGCATTCCGGGCTATTCCTGTTATGAAACAGTGGAAGAAACCTTTGCCGTGGCCGCCAATATGGCCGCGAGCAAACCGAACCTGGCGGAATGGTTCAAGATTGGCGACTCATGGCAGCAGTCCCAGGGACTGGGCGGCTACGACATGCGTGTACTCAAGCTGACCAACAAGGCGATTGGCGGCGACAAGCCAAAGCTGTTCATCAACAGCGCCATTCATGCCCGCGAATACACCACGGCCCCCTTGGCCCTGGACTTCGCCCGCTGGCTGGTGGAGGGCTACGGCGTCAATGCCGACGCGACCTGGATCCTCGATCACCACGAAGTGCATCTACTGTTACAGAGCAACCCGGACGGACGGAAAAAGGCCGAAGCGGGCTTATCTTGGCGCAAGAACGCCAACCAGAACTATTGCGGCGCCAACAGCAACAGCCGCGGCGCCGACCTCAACCGCAACTTCACCTTTGGCTGGAACAGCACCAACGGTGAGGGTTCCAGCGGTAGCCAGTGCGACGAGACCTATCGGGGCCCCAGCGCCGGGTCCGAGCCGGAGATCCAGGCGCTGGAGAGCTACCTGCGCACCATCTGGCCCGATCGCCGAGGCGCCGGCCCGAACGACCCCGCACCGAGCGACACCAGTGGTATCCACCTGGATATTCACAGCTACAGCCAGCTGGTGCTCTGGCCCTGGGGCGATACCAGCCAACCGGCCCCCAATGGCTCGGCATTGCAAACCCTGGGGCGCAAGTTCGCGTACTTCAACGGCTATGCGCCGCAGCAATCCATCGGCCTCTACCCCACCGACGGCACCAGTGATGGCATCAGCTACGGCGAGCTGGGCGTGGCGGCCTATACCTTCGAACTGGGCACCCAGTTCTTCCAGAACTGCACGACCTACGAGAACACCGTCAAACCGGGCAACCTGCCGGCGCTTATCTATGCCGCCAAGGTGGTGCGCACGCCTTACATCACCCCGGGCGGGCCGGATATCACCGCGGTGGGCCTGAGCGGCGCAGCCTCTGGCGCAGGCGTACCCGCAGGAACAGCAGTGACCCTGAGCGCCAGCGCGACCGATACGCGCTTCAATAACAGCGGTGGCACCGAAACGACGCAGAACATCGCCGCGGCCGAATACTACATCGATAAAGCGCCCTGGGAGGCCGGCGCCAGCGCCATCCCTCTACAAGCGCAGGATGGCAGCTTCAACGGCAAGACCGAGGCGCTGACCGGTACCATCTATACGGGCGATTTGGCGCTCGGCAAACATATGGTGTATGTGCGCAGTCGCGATACCTCGGGCACCTGGGGCGCAGTGACGGCGGCATTCCTGGTGATAGGCGAGGATGGTGGCGAACCGCCGCTGAGCTATTGCGCAGCGGGCAGCGGTAATGCCAACGAGGAGTGGATCGGCCGGGTCGCGCTGGGTGGTTTCGCGAAAACCTCGGGATCGAGCCAATACTCGGACTTTACCGGCGATATCGTCCCGCTGATCCGCGGCGCCAATAGCCTGAGCCTGACGCCGCAGTTCTCCGGGCGCTCGTACAACGAGTACTGGAAGGTCTGGATCGACCTGAACCGTAACGGCACTTTCGACAGCAACGAAGAAGTGTTCAGCTCCGGCCGCGCGCGCTCCAGTATGGTGACCGGCAACCTGACTATCCCCGCGGGTACCGCCTTGGGCAAAACCCGGATGCGCGTGGCCATGCGCTACAACAGCGCGCCCACGCCATGCGGCACCTTCAACTATGGCGAGGTGGAGGATTACACCGTGGATATTCGCTAACAGGCGCTACGCGCGCGATTTTCTCAACGCGTTGCAACGCCGCTGGTGCCCAAGCTCTTTGGGCATTACGTCGCTGCCATTGAGCCACTTCACGGCGCCCCTCGTGGGCGCCGTTTTTACGCAGAGAGTTTGGCGTCGACAAAAGCGTCCCGGATTGCGCCAAAGGCTTATTCGGGCTACGGAAATCGTGCCTTGCCGCCTACCCAAAGTCCGTAGCCCGAATAAGCGTCAGCGCAATCCGGGAGCGAAGCAGGTGCAAGCAAAGCCTTTATCTCGGCACCCGAATATAAAAAAATGCCGCTCACTGGTTTAAGTGAGCAGCATCGCATTGCGTAGCACGGCTTTATTACTCGGCCAGGCGCCAGGTCGTGCCGCCCTTGCCGTCTTCCAGCACCACGCCCATGGCAGTGAGCTCGTCGCGGATGCGGTCGGATTCGCCCCAGTTCTTCTCGGCGCGGGCTTGCAGACGCGCGGCGATCAACGCCTCGACCTGCACTGCATCGACCTTGCCGGCAGGGCCGGCCTGGAGAAATGCCTCGGGCTCAAGCTGCAGCACGCCAAGCACCCCGGCCAGCTCCTTCAGGCGCGCCGCCAAACCGGCAGCTGCACGCACATCGGTTTCACGCAGGCGGTTGATCTCGCGGGCCAGTTCGAACAGCACGGCGCAGGCTTCCGGCGTACCAAAGTCATCGTTCATGGCCGAGGTAAAGCGCTCGACAAAGGCTTCGCCGCCAGCCGGTGCTGCGTCCGGCAGACCTTTAAGCGCGTTGTAGAAGCGCTCCAGAGCGCTCTTGGCGTCCTTGAGGCTTTCTTCAGAGTAGTTGATCGGGCTGCGGTAGTGGCTGGACACCAGCAGGTAGCGCACCACCTCCGGGTGGTACTTCTCCAGCACATCGCGAATGGTGAAGAAGTTGTTCAACGACTTGGACATCTTCTCGCCGTTGATGCGAATCATCCCG
Organism: uncultured Pseudomonas sp.; assembly: GCF_946885955.1. Next base: position 15,176 of record NZ_CAMPHI010000012.1, on the reverse strand, counting down.
CAGTGCATCCAGGTGCTGGCGTATGGCTTGCCGGTGGCCGCCTCGCTCTGGGCGATTTCGTTTTCATGGTGCGGGAACTCCAGGTCGCTGCCGCCGCCATGAATGTCGAAGGTCTCGCCCAGGCAGCAGGTCGACATCACCGAGCATTCGATATGCCAGCCAGGGCGGCCCGCCCCCCAGGGCGACTCCCAGCTCGGTTCGCCCGGCTTCACGCCTTTCCACAGGACGAAGTCCAGCGGGTCCTGCTTGGCTTCGTCGACCTCGATGCGCGCGCCGATACGCAGGTCCTCGATCTTCTTGCGCGACAGCTTGCCGTAACCCATGAACTTGGCGACGCGGTAGTACACATCGCCATTGCCTGGGGCGTAGGCGTAACCTTTGTCGATCAAGGTCTGGATCATGCTCAACATGCCCGGAATATGGTCCGTGGCACGCGGTTCCATGTCGGGCTTGAGGATATTGAGACGAGCCTCGTCCTCATGCATCGCAGCGATCATGCGTTCGGTCAGCGCGTCGAACGGCTCGCCGTTCTCCCGAGCCCGATTGATGATCTTGTCTTCGATGTCGGTGATATTGCGCACGTAGGTCAGGTCATAACCGCTAAAGCGCAACCAGCGGGTTACCAGGTCAAAGGCCACCATGCTACGGCCGTGGCCGATATGGCAGTAGTCGTATACGGTCATGCCGCACACGTACATACGCACCTTGTTGCCATCCAGCGGCTTGAAGGCTTCTTTGCTTTTGGTCAGCGTGTTGTAGATCGAGAGCATCGGCATTCCTTGGAAAACCACGGGCCAGTTAGCTGGCCCGATCGCGCGACCGGCTCGATTAAGCCCAGGAATCGCGCAGGGTTACAGTACGGTTAAACACAGGCGCGCCCGGTTTGCTGTCCTTGATATCGGCGCAGAAGTAGCCTTCACGCTCGAACTGGAAGCGTTCTTCAGGTGCGGCCTGGGCCAGCGAGGGCTCGGCGCGACAACCGGTCAGCACGACCAGCGAATCCGGGTTGATATTGTCGAGGAAGCTGCCGCCCTCTTCGTCCTTCTCCGGGTTGGCGGAACGGAACAGGCGGTCGTACAGGCGCACTTCGCACTCGACGCTTTCGGCGGCCGGCACCCAGTGGATCACGCCCTTGACCTTGCGGCCCTCGGGGTTCTTGCCCAGGGTGTTCTCATCGTAGCTGCAACGCAGTTCGACGATATTGCCGTCGGCATCCTTGATCGCCTCGTCGGCACGGATCACATAACTGCCGCGCAGACGGGCTTCGCCACCGGGAATCAGGCGCTTGAAGCCGGCCGGCGGGACTTCTTCGAAGTCGCTGGCATCGATATAGATTTCGCGGCTGAACGGCAGCATGCGCACGCCCATGTCCTGCTTGGGGTGGCGCGGCAGCTCGAGGTTTTCAACCTTGCCTTCGGGGTAGTTGGTGATAACCACCTTCAGCGGCTTGAGCACGCACATGGCGCGCGCCGCGTTGGCGTCGAGGTCTTCGCGGATGGCGAATTCGAGCATGCCGATATCCACCACGCCGCCGGCGCGGTTGACCCCGATCATGTCGCAGAAGGTGCGGATCGATGCTGGCGTGTAACCGCGGCGGCGATAGCCGCTGAGGGTCGACATGCGCGGGTCGTCCCAGCCGCTGACGTGCTTCTCGTCGACAAGCTGCTTGAGCTTGCGCTTGCTGGTGATGGTGTAGTTCAGATTCAGCCGGGCGAACTCGTACTGACGCGGCTGCGCCGGCACCGGCAGTTGTTCGAGGAACCACTCGTACAGCGGGCGGTGGTCTTCGAACTCCAGGGTGCAGATCGAATGGGTAATGCCTTCGATGGCGTCCGACTGACCGTGGGTGAAGTCGTAGCTCGGGTAGATGCACCACTTGTCGCCGGTCTGGTGGTGATGGGCGTGGCGAATGCGGTAAAGGATCGGGTCGCGCAGGTTCATGTTCGGCGAGGCCATGTCGATCTTGGCGCGCAGGGCGCGAGCGCCATCGGCGAACTCGCCGGCCTTCATGCGGGCGAACAGGTCGAGGTTCTCTTCCACCGAGCGCTCGCGGAACGGGCTGTTCTTGCCCGGTTCATTGAGCGTGCCGCGGTATTCGCGGGCCTGCTCCGGCGACAAATCGTCAACATAGGCCTTGCCGGCCTTGATCAGCTCGATGGCCCAGGCGTGCAACTGGTCGAAATAGTTGGAGGCGTAGCGCTCCTCGCCGGCCCACTGAAAACCCAGCCACTGCACATCGCTCTTGATCGCGTCGATGTATTCCTGGTCTTCCTTGGCCGGGTTGGTGTCGTCGAAGCGCAGGTTGCACTCGCCGCCGAATTCGCGGGCCAGACCGAAGTTCAGGCAGATCGACTTGGCATGGCCGATATGCAGGTAGCCATTGGGCTCCGGCGGGAAACGGGTGACGATCTTGGCGTGTTTTCCCGAGTCCAGATCGGCCTGGACGATGGGGCGAAGAAAGTTCGAAGCGGCGACAGTCTCTGGCTTGCTCATGGGGTCCTTAACGAGTGCGGGGCACGGCTCAGAGCCTGTTCACGATCTCGCAGCGGTATCGTGGACAAGCGCTCAGGGTAGGCCGGCTTATACAAAGCGCTTATCATAGCCGAAGCTGTCAACCCCCTGACAGGCCCAAGAGGCGTCTCGAGGCCCATTACGCAACGCTAACGCGGCGTAATCAAAAGGAAATCGAGCCGGCTCACGGATTTCTCGACAGAGCGATTACTTACATGATCAAGCTGCACACCAATCACGGCGTCATCACCCTCAACCTGTTCGAAGACAAAGCGCCGGAAACCGTGGCCAACTTCAAGCAGTACGTCAAAGAAGGTCATTACGACAACACCGTGTTCCACCGCGTTATCAGCAACTTCATGATCCAGGGCGGCGGTTTCGAGCCGGGCATGAAGCAGAAAGCCACTCGCGCACCCATCAAGAACGAAGCCAACAACGGCGTCGCCAACAAGATCGGCACCGTGGCCATGGCCCGCACCATGGAGCCGCACTCGGCATCCGCGCAGTTTTTCATCAACGTTGCCGACAACAGCTTCCTCGACCACAGCGCACCGACCGTGCAAGGCTGGGGTTACGCGGTATTCGGCGAAGTGGTCGAAGGCATGGACGTGGTCAACGCGATCAAAGCGCTGCCGACCACCATGAAGTCCGGCCATCAGGACGTGCCGGTCGACGACGTGATCATCGAGCGTGCCGAGATCGTTGAGTGATATTGCTGATCTCCGATCTGCATCTTGAACAGGAGCGCCCGGATATCAGCCGGGCGTTTCTGCATTTCCTCGAGACGCGCGCGATTCAGGCCGAAGCGCTGTATATCCTCGGCGACTTCTTCGAAGTCTGGGTCGGCGACGATGCCATGAGCCCCTTTCAACGTTCGATTGCCCAAGCCCTGCGCCAATGCAGCGACAGCGGCACACGCATCTATCTGATGCATGGCAATCGCGACTTTATGCTCGGCAAGGCCTTTTGCCGCGAAGCGGGCTGCACCCTGCTCAGCGACCCCAGCGTGGTCGAACTGGGCGGCGAGCGTGTGCTGCTGATGCACGGTGACAGCCTCTGCACCCAGGACGCTGCTTATATGAAGCTACGCCGCTGGCTGCGCAACCCGCTATCGCTTTTTATCCTGCGCAACCTGCCGTTGGCGACCCGCCACAAACTGGCGCGCAAACTGCGCAACGAAAGCCGCACGCAGACGCGCATGAAAGCCAGCGAGATCGTCGACGTGACGCCAGACGAAGTGTCGCGCGTGATGGCCCTCCATGATGTGCGCACCCTGATTCACGGCCACACTCACCGCCCTGCGGTGCACCAACTCATGCTCGACGGCCAAGCCGCTCGACGCATCGTGCTGGGCGACTGGGACAGGCAGGGGTGGGCGCTGCAAATCGATGAGCATGGCGTTGAGCAAACGCCCTTCCCGCTATGAAATTTCTGGGAATTTGAAGGCGCGCACAAAGTGCTCGACAGGCGCCCTTGACGGGCAATCTGTCGCCCATCAGCATCTGCGCCCTCAAAATGCCATCAGGGAACAATCATGCTGCTCAGCAAGGAAAGCCTGTTCAAATATGTCATTGCGCCGGTATCGCTGGTCGCCATGGCCTTCGTAATATTCAACGGTGTTTTTTTCTACAACGAAGCCGGTTTTGCCACTCATGTACGGACCATTTTCGGTGAAGAAAAAGTGGTCGACGACGTCGGCTACGCAACCAAATGGTTCGGTCGCGCCACCGCCTGGAAAAAAGCCTTGAGTGTGCAATCGGTCCTCACCGAAGCCCTGGCAATCGACGACAGCAGCGATAACGACTCACTTAGCGCCACCATCGAGGCCTTCCCGATCGTATTCCTCGGCAACGTCGACGCCAAGGTCGAGTCCTCCGCTCGGTTCCGTTTGCCCGTCGGCGATGAGTTTCTGAAAATTGCCCGGGAGTACCGCAACCCGGAAAACTTCATCAAGACCGCCCTGGTTCCCGCGATCAAGGAAACGCTGCAAGCCACCGCCTCGCTGATGAGCGCGGATGACTTTTACGCCGGTGCCCGCAGCGAATTCGCCGCTGAGTTCGAGAATCAGCTCAACGACGACCTCTATCTGATCAAGCGCAGAGAAATCCGCGCCCCGCGCGGCCACCAGCCGAGCCAGACCGCTATTCTGCAAGCCGGCCCCGAGCAAGGCGCATTTGGCGACAACAACGTCAGTCAGTTCATCACCGAGAAGGTCCTGGACAGCAAAGGCATCCCGGTGCGCAAGCAACAGCAGTTCCGCAAGTACGGCGTGGAAGTGGTCGAAGCGCGCATCACCAATGTCGACCCTAATCCGCAGTACAAGCAGCGCATGGTCAAGGTTCAGCAGGCCCTTGCCGAGCTCGCCGTGGCGCGGCAGAACCGGTTGAAGGAAGAGGAAGAAAAACTGCTGGTCACCGCCCGCGGCGAAAAGGAAGTCGAAGCGCGTCGCCAGGAAACCCTGCGCGACCAGATCGAGCGCACCACCCAGGCCGAAACCGAAAAACAGTTGGCGCGCATCAATGCCGAACGCGAAAAAGGCCGCGCCGAGATCGAGAAGCAGACCGCCGAGCTGCTGCGCGACAAGGCGGCGATCACCGCCGACGCCACCAAGATCACCGCCGACGCCGAAGCCTACGCCCGCGAAGCGGTGATCAAGGCCGACGGCGCGCTACAGCCCAAGCTCGACGCCCTGATCGAGATCAACAAGGTCTGGGCCGAGGCGGCAGCACAAGCGCCGGTACCCAGCGTGATGATGGCTGGCAAGGATGGCGCGAGCAGTCGCCAGGATGAAATCGGTCAACTGATGGGCGTACTCGCCACCAAGGCGGCGCGCGACCTGGCGCTGGACCTGAAAGTGCAGCAATAAGCCTGACCCTAATCCAGAAAAGCGCCCCAACGGCTAATGCCGACCAGTTAAGCCCTCTTGCTTGACCTTTGGCCGCAAGAAATCAAAATCCGATGCCAGTTTGGCATCGGATTTTTTATGCGTCTCGCTCAGGCACTGGAATTCACCTACAACATCGCCTTCACTCCCAGCTCAATCGAGGGCTGGATTCCTTGCTCGATTTTTCTTTAGTCGAGCAGGCCGGTGTATGGCAGCGCTTTCGATGGTTATCGCAGCAACGATTAGTTGATCGAGCACTCCCTCGCCTTAACGCTGTTGAGTGAAATGGTGCGCGTGCCGCACGTATTGCTCGCTCGTTTCGATGGTTTGCGCCAGGCGCTGGCTGGCCTCGTTGACCCGATCGGCAACGAACAGCGTGATATCGGTGCCTGGCAAGGGCGGCAAGCCCTCCTCGATCACCTGCAAACCTGGCTCCAGCGTGGAGCGCGGGATGATGCCGACACCGATTCCCGCACGCACGGCCGCCAGCACTCCGGCCCGACTCTGGCTGGTGAAGGCAATACGGTACGGGATCTGCGCCCCGACCAAGGCTTTATGTGCCGAGTCGCGGTGATAGCAGCCCTCGACGAACACCGCCAGGGGCAACGGTTCACGCTCATGAGTCGAATGCGCCTGATCGCGCACCCAGACCAGTTCGTCACGGAACAGCCGCCGTCCACCATCGGACAGCGCCGGCATCTCAACCAGCGCCAGATCCAGCTTGCCTTCGGCCACCAGCGACGCCAGGTGAAAGGGACGATGATCGCAGACCACCTCGAGACTGGCCTCGGGGTAACTCAATACGAATGCTTCCAGCAACGGAATAAGGCTGCGCGTGGCGTACTGGTCATGGGTGCCGAAACGCACCTGCCCGCCTACCTCGGCATGCTGAAACGTACCCAGGATACGGTCATGCAGATTGAGCAGCTGCTGTGCGCAGGACTTCAGTTGCTCGCCGGCCGGAGTCAGCCTGACGCCATACTGCCCGCGCTGCAGAAGCTCGGCCGCGACCAGGGCTTCGAGCCGCGTGAGCTGCATGCTGATGGTCGAAGGCGCACGATGCAGGCGTTGAGCGGCGGTGGTCAGGTTGAGCGTCTCGGCCACCACGGCGAAGGTACGCAGCAGGACAATCGGCAGGTCGCGCATGGCAGAGTTCAATCTTCTTGAATGAGGCGATCAATATTTATCGTTTCTCCGAATTCTGGCAAGCGAATATCGTAGGCGTCACCCAAGCGCCTCCTATGCGCCATCACGGAGTTCGAATGATGCGAATGCCCGCCACGCTCGGCATGAACCAGATCGTCAGCCACGGTTTTGGAATGTTCCTGTTCGCCGCACTGATGCCGTTCATGCGCGAGTCCATCGAGATCACCCCCTGGCAGCTGGCGAGCATCGGCGCCCTGACGCAACTGGCCTATCTGGGCGGCGCCATGCTCCTCGGCTTGGTCGGTCACCAACTGGGCACGGCCCGTCTGGCGCTGCTCACCGGCATCGTCAGCAGCAGCCTGCTGTTCACCATGTCGCAGCTGCATGACCCCATGTTGATTACCCTGGTACTGACCTGTCTGGCTGCGAGTGCGGCGATCAGTTGGGGCTGCATCGTCGAAATCGTCAGCCGCTGCGCCCGCGCCGAACTGCGCTCCACCTACCTGTCCTGCATTTCCAGCGGCACGGCCTGGGGCTATGCGCTCAACGGCCTGTTGATTCTGCTGGCGGTGCCCCTGCTCGGCTGGCAAAGGAGCTGGCAGCTGGCTTCGCTGTTCGGTGCCCTGGTGGTCTGCCTGACCTGGCACCTGTTGACGAACCTGAAGAGCCTGCCCGAGGTCCAGGTGGACAACCGCGACACGATTATTCCGCCGCGCCGCCTGTTCGCCACCGTTATCGGCGAGCGCACCGCCCTGTTCGCCTGCCTGATCTGCCTTTTGGTGGGCTTTACCACCATGCCGTTTTCCTACTGGCTCAACAGCTACCTGGATGAGCGCGGCCTGCCGGCAGCCCTGGGTGGCTATACCTGGGCGACGGTCGGCGGCACAGGCATGGTGGCCGGTTTCATCACCGGCAAGCTGGCCGATCGCAAGGGCCATGGCACTGCGCTTGCGGTGATCTTCAGCGGCTTCGCCCTGGGCCTGATGGCGTTTGTCATTGATCCGGGCAAAGGCGCCCTGATTGCCGGCTTCGGTTATGGCCTGATGTATTTTCCGATGTGGGGCATCGTCGCCGGCTGGGTGAACCAGTCCTACTCATCGACGGCGACCATGCAGATCAGCGGCATCTGCATGGTGACGTTCGGCCTGGGGGGAACCCTGGGTAACCTGCTGGCCGGCTATATCCGCGAAAGCACCGGCTCGTTGCACGACGTGTTCCTGGCGCTGAGCGCCGCATCGCTGCTGCTGGTGGCCCTGGCCATCGTCATTCTGCGCGGCGATCGCAAAGCAGCGGCGGCGAAACCGGCGGCGAGCGAAGCCATCTGAACGGCCACGCGCCGCTGCTTCAGGCGGCGGCACCGCTGTGGAAGCGAAACTCTTTGTCCGGTGTGAGTATCGCCTCGCGCTCGACTTCGGCGAAGAAAGCCACCCGTTCATCGATTGGTTCCGCGGAATAATCCCGCGCCATCTTCAGGTAACCCTGATAGTGCCGCGCCTCTGACTTGAGCAAGGATTGGTAGAACTGACCCAGCTCCTCGTCCAGGTGCGGGGCCAGGCGGAAGAACCGCTCACAGGAGCGCGCTTCGATAAAGGCACCGACGATCAAGGTATCGACCAGCTTGTGCGGTTCGCTGGTACGTATGTGCTTGTGCAGTCGCTGGGCGTATAGCGCCGCACTGACCGGGCGATAGACGACCCCACGCTTTTTCATCAATGCCGCAACCTGTTCGAAATGACGCAACTCTTCACGCGCCAGCCGCGACAGGTTGTGCTGCAGGTCAGCCTTCTCGATATAACGGAAGAGCAGCGTAAGCGCGGTCGAGGCAGCCTTTTTCTCGCAATTGGCGTGATCGATCAACATCACGTCCTGGTTGTCCAATGCTTGGGTAATCCAGGTATCGGGGGTTTGACACAGAAGGAAGGTTTCGATTTCTGGTAACAGTTGCATAAGCTCACGACAGTGGGTGATGGTGGCCGGCGAATCGGGCGGGCCATTATACGAGTGAAGCAGCGCGCGACCAGCCGGTCAGTTGATACCTGTCAACAACAAAGGTTACGCGCTGCATCTATAGTTGTCGGAAGCAGTATTATCAGAAAAACATTCGAACGGAGACGAACATGCAATCTATTCGCAACCTGTTAGTTGTCATGGAGCCAGATCAACCGGAAGCGCTGGCGCTTAGACGCGCCAAACTGATCGCGAGCGTGACCCAGTCCCACCTGCATTTGCTGGTCTGCGACAGAAAGCATGACTATTCGGTTTTTCTCAACGATCACCGTGCCGCGCTCGCCCTCGAGGGCTTCAGCGTCTCCGGCCAACAAGCCTGGCACGAGAGCCTGCACACCACCATCATCACCGTGAAACAAGCCGAAGGCTGCGACCTGGTGATCAAGCAACACCTGCCCGACAACCCACTGCGCCGTGCCCTGCTGACACCCGATGACTGGAAGCTGTTGCGCTATTGCCCGGGCCCGGTACTGATGGTGAAAACCGACAAGCCCTGGACCAATGGCGTCATTCTTGCCGCCGTGGATGTTGGCAACGCAGACGGCGAGCATCGCACCCTGCATTCGAGCATCATCAGCCACGGCTACGACATCGCCGCCCTGGCCAATGCCAAGCTGCATGTGATTGCCGCTCACCCAACACCGATGCTTTCGGCTGCCGACCCGACCTTTCAACTGAAGGAAACCATCGAGGCGCGCTACCGCGAGCAGTGCAAAGCCTTCCAGGCCGAGTACGACATCTCCGACGATCGCCTGCATGTACTCGAAGGCCCGGCAGATGCGGTGATTCCTCAGGTCGCCCACCAACTCGGCGCGACGGTCACGGTCATCGGCACGGTGGCGCGCACCGGCATTTCCGGCGCATTGATCGGCAACACCGCCGAGGTGGTGCTCGACTCGCTGGAAAGCGATGTCCTGGTGCTCAAGCCCGAGGAAATCATGGCGCACCTGGAAGAGCTGGTGGCCCAGCACTGAGATCAGCCTCGACGCACCTGCACAAAGCCGCCCAACCGAGGCGGCTTTGTCGTATTGGATGCCTGAGGACGAACGAATACTTTCCGGGCTGCGGCCTGCCTTAACCCCGAATTTCCAGCCCCTCACGCAGGAATCGCGGCGCGATATAACGCTCGTAATGGGCTTCGGACAGCAGAAAGAATTCGCGATCGATGGCATCGCGCAACGCCGGCAGATCCCAGTCGCGGAACTCCGGCAGTAGCACCATGCCATAAGCATCCAGCTGGCTGATCACCCGCGCGCCGCGCGCAATCAATTGGTAGGCCCAGCAATACGGCGACTGCTGCGGCACGAAGCGGATCTGCCGCTGCTCCAGTTGCGCACGCAGACGAGCGGCGTCGAAAACTTCCAGTTTGGCCGCCATCACCTGAACCAGAAGCACCTCGAGGCGTGTCCAGACCGCCTGTTTCTGTTCTTCGTCGTAGCCGTTCCAGTTGATCACTTCATGATGGAAACGCTTGCAGCCGCGGCACACCACATCGCCATAGACCGTGGAACAAAGACCGACACAAGGCGTTTTAATACGCTGATTAGACATAAGGCAGACGCGGACACTAGCTGACAGCTGCGCATCTTAGCCCTTTGTCTAAGGCGAATCACCCCTGGATCAGCTGGGGCTTTAGCTTAACTTTATCTAAGCTTTCCAGTAGAATCGGCCCGCCTTTTATAGGCGCCGATGTCCGTTGGAAGCTGTTTTCAAAGCGTCACGAGCACAGTCGATCCTGCAGTACGTTAGTTGTCGCAAGCATTTAAAAGCCTTTTCAAGCGCTTGCGACAGCCCTCATCAAACCGTCCTGCCGGCGTAAAACTTTGAAAGCAGCTTCTGGAAGGGATCAGCGAAACCTCGGCTAAGTGGCCCATGAAGCCACGGAGCGCTTGGTTTGCTGGTTTCTGGATCGTGTCCCGGACAACCCTTTGGGACCAATGATGAGGGTAATAACTGTGCTTGAAGCCTATCGCAACCACGTAGCAGAGCGTGCCGCTCAGGGTATCGTGCCCCAGCCGCTGAACGCCGAACAAACCGCAGGCCTGATCGAGCTGCTGAAAAACCCGCCAGCAGGCGAAGAAGCTTTTCTGCTCGACCTGATCACCAACCGTGTACCGCCAGGCGTCGACGAAGCCGCCTACGTCAAGGCCGGTTTCCTCTCTGCTATCGCCAAAGGCGAAGCCACTTCCCCGCTGATCAGCAAAAAACACGCCGTTGAGCTGCTGGGCACCATGCAAGGCGGTTACAACATCGCCACCCTGGTCAGCCTGCTCGATGACAGCGAACTGGCTGCCGTGACTGCCGAGCAACTGAAGCACACCCTGCTGATGTTCGATGCCTTCCATGACGTCGCAGAAAAAGCCAAGAGCGGCAACGTTCACGCTAAAGGCGTACTGCAATCCTGGGCCGATGGCGAGTGGTTCAAGAACCGCCCGACCCTGGCCGACAAGATCAGCCTGCGGGTATTCAAGGTCACCGGCGAAACCAACACCGACGACCTCTCCCCGGCTCCCGACGCCTGGTCGCGCCCGGATATTCCGCTGCATGCCCTGGCCATGCTGAAAATGGCCCGCGACGGCATCGTGCCTGACCAGCAAGGCGCCATCGGCCCGATGAAACAGATCGAGCAGATGCGCAACGACGGCTTCCCGATCGCCTACGTCGGCGACGTGGTCGGTACCGGCTCCTCGCGTAAATCCGCCACCAACTCGGTGCTGTGGTTCTTTGGCGACGACATCCCTAACGTGCCGAACAAGCGCGCTGGCGGCTTCTGCTTCGGCAGCAAGATCGCCCCGATCTTCTACAACACCATGGAAGACGCCGGCGCTCTGCCGATCGAGTTCGATGTTTCCCAACTGAACATGGGCGACGTGATCGACCTGTACCCGCATGCCGGCAAAGTCTGCAAGCACGGTACCGACGAAGTACTGGCCACCTTCGAAATGAAGACCCCGGTTCTGCTCGACGAAGTCCGCGCTGGCGGCCGTATCCCGCTGATCATCGGTCGCGGTCTGACCGAGAAAGCCCGTGCCGAACTGGGCCTGGGCCCAACCGACCTGTTCAAGCTGCCTGAGCCGCCTGCTGCCAGCACCAAGGGTTTCACCCTGGCGCAGAAGATGGTCGGCAAGGCCTGCGGCCTGCCGGAAGGCAAAGGCGTGCGTCCAGGCACCTACTGCGAACCGAAGATGACCACCGTCGGCTCCCAGGACACCACCGGCCCGATGACCCGCGACGAGCTGAAAGACCTGGCTTGCCTGGGCTTCTCCGCTGACCTGGTGATGCAGTCGTTCTGCCACACCGCGGCTTATCCGAAGCCGATCGACGTCACCACCCACCACACCCTGCCGGATTTCATCCGCACCCGTGGTGGCGTGTCCCTGCGTCCTGGCGACGGCATCATCCACAGCTGGCTGAACCGCATGCTGCTGCCGGACACCGTCGGCACCGGTGGCGACTCGCACACCCGCTTCCCGATCGGCATCTCCTTCCCGGCCGGTTCCGGCCTGGTGGCCTTCGCCGCAGCCACTGGCGTCATGCCGCTGGACATGCCGGAGTCGGTACTGGTGCGCTTCAAGGGCAAACTGCAACCGGGCATCACCCTGCGTGACCTGGTGCATGCCATCCCTTACGTGGCCATCCAGAAAGGCCTGCTGACCGTCGAGAAGAAAGGCAAGAAGAACATCTTCTCCGGCCGCATCCTCGAGATCGAAGGTCTGGACGAGCTGACCGTCGAGCAGGCGTTCGAACTGTCCGACGCCTCCGCCGAGCGTTCCGCTGCAGGTTGCACCATCAAGCTGCCGGAAAAGGCCATCGCCGAATACCTGAAGTCGAATATCACCCTGCTGCGCTGGATGATCAGCGAAGGCTACGGCGATGCCCGCACCATGGAGCGCCGCGCCCAGGCGATGGAAGCCTGGCTGGCCGATCCGAAGCTGATGGAAGCCGACAAGGACGCCGAATACGCCGAGGTCATCGAAATCGACCTGGCCGACATCAACGAGCCGGTTCTCTGCGCCCCGAACGACCCGGACGACGCCCGTCTGCTGTCCAGCGTTCAAGGCGAGAAGATCGACGAAGTGTTCATCGGTTCCTGCATGACCAACATCGGCCACTTCCGTGCAGCCGGTAAGCTGCTGGATAAGGTCAAAGGTCAGCTGCCGACCCGCCTGTGGCTGTCGCCGCCGACCAAGATGGACGCTCACCAGCTGACCGAGGAAGGCTACTACGGCATCTACGGAAAGGCTGGCGCGCGCATGGAAATGCCGGGCTGCTCGCTGTGCATGGGTAACCAGGCACGCGTCGAACCGAACGCCACCGTGGTTTCGACTTCGACCCGTAACTTCCCCAACCGTCTGGGCGATGGCGCCAACGTCTACCTGGCTTCGGCTGAGTTGGCTTCGGTCGCCTCGATCCTCGGTCGCCTGCCGACCGTCGAGGAGTACATGGGCTACGCGAAGGACATCGACAGCATGGCTGCCGACGTCTACCGCTACCTGAGCTTCGACCAGATCGCCGAGTTCCGCGAAGCGGCTGCCAACGCCCAGATCCCGGTCGTTCAAGCCTAAGCGTTACCCGCGTCAAAAGAGCCCCGCCCCGTGCGGGGCTTTTTCTTTTCTGTTTTGTAAGCCCGCCAAGCCATGTCCGGTGGCGATATCTACAGAAGCGCGCTCATTGCCCGGATGCATCCTGGGAGCGGCTTGCGCGGCGATGCGCCCCCGGATTTCATCCGGACTACGAGAATGTCACCCCGGTAACACCTCTGGCATATGCCTTGCTAAGGCATAGGCAGCAAAGCCATTTCCAACGGCGGAATCGGCTTATTTTGACAATGGTGTCGTCCCGATCGCTGCGCCTGACAGCCACTGGCACGACCCCCTTTTGTGTTGACCTGGGAAAAACGCAATGAGCGAACACGCTATCAGCCGTAACGATGCACAGGCCTGGGTTGCCGCCAATGATGTCCCCGAGAAGCGCCTTCTGAACATCGGCTTCATGGCCCTGACCGATGCGGCATCGGTGATTGTCGCGGCGACTCAGGGCTTCGCAGAGAAATATGGTCTGACCCTCAACCTGCAGCGCCAGGCCTCTTGGGCAACCTTGCGCGACAAGCTGCTAAGCGGCGAACTGGATGCCGCCCACAGCCTCTACGGGTTGATTTACGGCGCTCAGTTCGGCCTTGGCGGCGCAACCGCCACCGACATGGCGATCCTGGCGGGCCTGAACCAGAATGGTCAGAGCATCAATCTCTCCCAGGGTCTGAAATTCGCCGGCGTGACCACTAGCGACGCACTCAACGTGCGCGCGCACCAAAGTGGCGCAAAACTGACCTTTGCCCAGACCTTCCCTACCGGCACCCATGCCATGTGGCTTTACTACTGGCTGGCCAGTAAGGGCATCCACCCGCTCGATGACGTCGATAGCGTCGTGGTCCCGCCGCCGCAGATGGTGCCCCATCTCAAGGCACGGCGTATCGACGGCTTTTGTGTCGGCGAGCCCTGGAGCGCCCAGGCGGTTGAGGAAAGTCTCGGCTTCACCCTGGCGACCAGCCAATCGATCTGGCCGGATCACCCGGAAAAGGTCCTCGGTTGCACCCGCGCCTTTGTCGAGCAAAACCCCAATACCGCGCGCGCGCTGATCATGGCGATCCTCGAGGCCAGCCGTTTTATCGACGAAAACGAAGAGAACAAACGCAGCACCGCCCAATTGCTCAGCGGCAGCGAATACGTCGATGCACCCTTGAACGTCATCCAGCCGCGTTTTCTCGGCCAGTATCAGGACGGCCTCGGCCACGCCTGGCTCGATGCCCATCCGCTACGCTTTCATGCAGAAGGCGCAGTGAACATGCCTTACCTCTCTGACGGCATGTGGTTTATGACCCAATTCCGCCGCTGGGGACTATTGCGTGACGATCCCGACTACCTGGCCGTGGCGCAGCAGGTTCACCAGCTCGGGCTATACCGTCAGGCAGCTGAAAGCCTCGGCATCGCGGTACCCGAGGTGATGCGCAGCAGCCAATTGCTCGACGGCCAGGTCTGGGATGGCAGCGATCCGGTCGGCTATGCCCGCAGCTTCAGTCTCAACGCCCTGGCCGACAGCACCGCTGTCGGCCTGTAACGAACAGGAGAGCCCTTCATGCTGCGTATCCTGTTGATCAACGACACACCGAAAAAAGTCGGTCGCCTGAAAGCCGCACTGATCGAAGCGGGTTTCGAAGTCATCGACGAATCCGGTTTGACCATCGACCTGCCCGAGCGGGTCGAGGCCGTGCGCCCTGACGTCATCCTGATCGATACCGAATCGCCGAGCCGCGACGTGATGGAACAAGTGGTGCTGGTCTCGCGCGACCAGCCACGACCGATCGTCATGTTCACCGACGAGCACGACCCCGGCGTGATGCGCCAGGCCATCCAATCGGGCGTCAGCGCCTATATCGTCGAAGGCATTCACGCCCAGCGCCTGCAACCGATCCTCGACGTGGCCATGGCGCGCTTCGAGAGCGACCAGGCGTTGCGCGCACAACTGCAAGCCCGCGACGCCCAGCTTGCCGAGCGCAAGCGCATCGAACTGGCCAAGGGCCTGCTGATGAAGATGAAGAGCTGCAACGAGGAAGAGGCCTACACCCTGATGC
>NZ_CAMPHI010000011.1 GCF_946885955.1 uncultured Pseudomonas sp. | reverse complement strand
CTGTGGAATTCCTGGCGCGCCAGCCTGCTGCGCCAGCTCTACACCGAGACCAAGCGCGCCCTGCGCCGCGGCCTGGAAAACCCGCTGGACCGCGAAGAGCAGATCCGCCTGACCCAAAGCGCGGCGCTCGACACCCTGGTGCGCAGCGGTACCGACCCGGACGACGCCGAGCAACTCTGGTCACAGCTCGGCGACGACTACTTCCTGCGCCACAGCGCCAGCGATGTGGTCTGGCACACCGAGGCGATCCTGCAGCACCCCAACGACGGCAACCCGCTGGTGCTGATCAAGGAAACCACCCAGCGCGAATTCGAAGGCGGCACGCAGATCTTCATCTATGCCCAGGATCAGCACGACTTCTTCGCCGTGACCGTGGCCGCCATGGCGCAGCTCAACCTGAGCATTCATGACGCACGGATTCTCACCTCGACCAGCCAGTTCACCCTCGATACCTACATAGTGCTGGAGGCCGAAGGCGATTCCATCGGCGACAACCCGGCACGGATCAAACAGATCCGCCAGGGCCTGATCGACGCCCTGAAAAACCCCGACGAGTACCCGAGCATCATTCAGCGCCGCGTGCCGCGCCAGCTCAAGCATTTCGCCTTCGCGCCACGGGTGACCATCCATAACGACGCGCATCGACCGGTGACCATCCTCGAGCTGATCGCCCCGGACCGCCCCGGACTGCTGGCGCGGGTCGGACGCATCTTCCTCGACTTCGACCTGTCACTGCAGAACGCCAAGATCGCCACGCTCGGCGAGCGGGTGGAGGACGTGTTCTTCGTCACCGACGCGCATAACCAGCCGCTGTCCGACCCCGAGCTCTGCACCCGCCTGCAGGAAGCCATCGTCAAGCAACTGTCCGACGCCAACGGCCAGAAACCCGAGCCCACCCGCATCAGCTTTTGATTACCGCCGCGACGCGCCATCCGCGCCGGCGGCCAGCCGTTCCAGGAAAGCAATATGAACCACGCATTGAATCAGCTGCAGCCCTACCCCTTCGAGAAACTGCGCGCCTTGCTCGGCGGTATCCAGCCACCTGCCGACAAGCGCGCCATCGCCCTGTCGATCGGCGAACCCAAGCACCGCTCGCCGGCCTTCGTCGCCGAAGCCCTGAGCGCCAACCTCGATCAACTGGCGGTGTACCCCACCACCCTGGGGCTGCCGGCGCTGCGTGAAGCCATCGCCGACTGGTGCGGCCAGCGCTTCGACCTGCCGAGCGGCACGCTCGACCCGGCGCGCCATGTGCTGCCGGTCAATGGCACCCGTGAGGCGCTGTTCGCCTTCACCCAGACGGTGGTACAGCGCGATGCGGACGGCCTGGTGGTCAGCCCCAATCCGTTCTACCAGATCTACGAAGGCGCGGCCTTGCTCGCCGGCGCCCAGCCGCACTACCTGCCCTGCCTGGAAGAACATGGCTTCAACCCGGATTTCGACGCAGTAAGCGACGACGTCTGGCGCCGCTGCCAGATCCTCTTTCTCTGCTCGCCGGGCAACCCCACCGGCGCACTGATACCCCTTGAGACCCTGAAAAAGCTGATCGCCCTGGCCGACCAGTTCGACTTCGTGATTGCCGCCGACGAGTGCTACAGCGAGCTGTATTTCGATGAGGGTAACCCACCGGCCGGCCTGCTCAGCGCCTGCGCCGAGCTGGGCCGCAACGATTTCAAGCGCTGCGTGGTGTTCCATAGCCTGTCCAAGCGCTCCAACCTGCCTGGTTTGCGCTCGGGCTTCGTCGCCGGCGACGCCGAGATTCTCAAAGCCTTTCTGCTGTACCGCACCTATCACGGCTGCGCCATGCCGGTCCAAACCCAGCTGGCCAGCGTCGCCGCCTGGCGTGACGAAGTGCACGTCAAGGCCAACCGCGAGCTGTACCGCGAGAAGTTCGATGCAGTGCTCGCGATCCTCGATGGCGTGATGGATGTGCAGCGTCCGGATGGCGGTTTCTATCTGTGGGCGAAGACCCCGGGCGACGACGAAAGCTTCACCCGCGACCTGTTCGCCCGCGAACACGTCACCGTGGTGCCGGGCTCCTACCTGTCGCGCAGCGTCGAGGGCGAGAACCCCGGCGCCGGTCGCGTGCGCATGGCCCTGGTGGCGCCGCTAGCCGAATGCATCGAAGCGGCGCAACGCATTCGCAGTTTCATTCAACAGAATTAGCGACCCTCGAAGCGCTCGCCCCAGGGAACATTCCGGGGCGAGCCGCTCGCGCTAAGTGCGGTGCGAGGCCTGCAGATCGCAGAATTCGACCCGCCCGCCCTCGCTCGAAGGCCCCTTGTTATCGAGGGTATAGACCCCCGCCTTGAAGTACATCCGCCTTTTCGCCCAGGCCGAATTGACCTTGCCGGTATAAACCATGCCGTTGATATCGATCCGCAACCCGCCGTTCTTCGACAGGTCGATCTCATAGGTGAAGCTCGAGCCCAACGGCATTCCCTTGTAGGTCAGTACCCTGGGGCTCTGCTTTGAGCCGGGCTTTTCACGCAGCTCGGCATAGACGTAGCCCGTGCCGTTCACCTGCTGATAGAGAATCTTCAGCAACGGCGCCGGACCGTCCTTGGTGTGCACCTGGCCGATCACAATGCGCCCACTGGAAGGCAGTTGCTTGACCGCCAGCGCCGCGCGCAGCTCATGTTGGCCGTCGCGGATATACCAGTTGCGCTGCTGCCCCTTGCTATTGGTTTCGCGCAATTCACTGCGGGGGTAGCTGCTGCCGCGGGTGCTGGTGCCGGTTACCGGCGCCCAGAACACCACACCATTGTCGGTACGGTAAAAATAGCGATCCTGATAACCCGACGTGATCGCCTGGGCGCTTACGACCCGCACAGGGTCCTGTTCCGGTACGGTTAAACTCCAATCGTTGAAATCAATCATGGTGCATCCATCGTTCACGCCTGCACAGCGGGGCATCCGGCTACTACGTGCAGGCAGTTAACGTGAGCGATCCTCTTGATCGCCGCTGCGGTCTGATGCCGCGCACGGATATTATTATGTTGATGACAACTTCATGACACGGCCGGACAGACGGCCGCAAAAACGCTCGCAATTGACGCCATTACCTGCATATTTAATGTTTTTAACATCACAATTGCATTATTTAGCCATTAAACAGCCAGTTAAATGGACGCCTTGAACGGCGACCGATTGCCCATGGCCGACAGAGCTCTGGCAAGGGCCGTGCCGCAAAGGCATGCAACGGCCCATCCAGCGCGCGATGTCATGGCATAATCAGCGCTTTATTTTGGCAACACGCTCAGAGGCTCCCATGACCGCGAACGCTAAAGCGCTGCGCATGTACGGCATCAAAGCCTGCGACACGATGAAAAAGGCCCGCACCTGGCTGGACGAACACGGCCTCGATTACGCCTTCCACGATTACAAGGCCGGCGGTATCGATCGCGCCAGTCTCCAGCGCTGGTGCAACGAGCATGGCTGGGAGACCGTTCTCAACCGCGCCGGTACCACCTTTCGCAAACTGAACGCGGCGCAGAAGGCCGACCTCGACCAGCATAAGGCGATCGAGCTGATGCTCGCCCAACCCTCGATGATCAAGCGCCCGGTACTGGATATCGGCGACAAGACCCTGATCGGCTTCAAACCCGCCAGCTACGAAGCAGCGCTGGCGTGAAACACCCTAAAACCCTGAATTCGTATTAAGGAAAGCCCCATGACCGCTACTCTTTTCAGCCTGGCCTTCGGTGTCGGCTCGCAAAACCGCAAAACTGACTGGCTGGAAGTGTTCTATGCCCAACCGCTGCTCAATCCCTCGGCCGAACTGGTCGAAAAAGCCGCGCAGAAGCTGGGCTACACCGGTGGCAACCAGGCCATTACCTTCACCACCACACAGGCGGGCGAACTGGCCGAAGCCCTGAAAGGCGTCGACAGCGCCCAGGCCGCACTGCTGACCCGCCTGGCGGAAAGCCACAAGCCGCTGGTCGCCACCTTCCTCGCCGAAGACAGCCCCCTGAGCAGCACCCCCGAGGCCTACCTCAAGCTGCACCTGCTCTCGCATCGTCTGGTCAAGCCCCACGGCCTTAACCTCACCGGTATTTTCCCGCTGCTGCCGAACGTCGCCTGGACCAGCCAGGGCGCGATCGACCTCGCCGAACTGGCCGAACTGCAGTTGGAAGCGCGCCTGAAAGGCGAGCTGCTGGAAGTCTTCTCGGTGGACAAGTTCCCGAAGATGACCGACTACGTGGTGCCGGCTGGTGTGCGTATCGCCGATAGCGCTCGCATCCGCCTGGGCGCCTATGTCGGTGAAGGCACCACCGTGATGCACGAAGGCTTCGTCAACTTCAATGCCGGCACCGCAGGCCCGGGCATGATCGAAGGCCGGGTTTCCGCTGGCGTGTTCGTCGGCAAGGGCTCGGACCTGGGTGGCGGCTGTTCGACCATGGGCACCCTGTCCGGTGGCGGCAATATCGTCATCTCGGTCGGCGAAGGCTGCCTGATCGGCGCCAACGCCGGTATCGGCATTCCCCTGGGCGATCGCAACACCGTGGAATCGGGCCTGTACATCACCGCTGGCACCAAGGTGGCTCTGCTCGACGCGCAGAACCAATTGGTCAAAGTGGTCAAGGCCCGCGAACTGGCTGGCCAACCGGACCTGCTGTTCCGCCGCAATTCGCAAACCGGCACCGTGGAATGCAAGACCCACAAGTCGGCGATCGAGCTGAACGAAGCCCTGCACGCGCATAACTAAGAGGCAGCCGCAAGCTGCAAGCCTTGAGCCGCAAGTGATCGCGGCTCCAACTTGCAGCTCGTGGCTTGAAGCTTATGGCTCTTGATTCCCCCTGGCGCGCTGATTTTCCCGGCATCCTGGCCCTCGAAGCCGAAGGCCAGACCTATCTGGACAGCGCCGCCACCGCACAAAAACCCCAGGCCATGCTCGATGCCCTGCTCGGCTATTACACGAGTGGCGCGGCCAATGTCCATCGCGCCCAGCACCTGCCCGGCGAACGCGCGACGCGCGCCTTCGAGGCCACGCGGGACAAGCTTGCGCAGTGGCTGAATGCTGCATCACCAATGCAGATCGTCTTTACCCACGGTGCCACCGAGGCCTTCAATCTGCTGGCTTATGGGCTGGAACATCTGTTTCAGCCGGGCGATGAAATTGCTGTCAGCGCGCTGGAACACCACGCCAACCTGCTGCCCTGGCAACAGCTGGCGCAGCGCCGCGGCCTCAAGCTGGTGGTGCTGCCGCTGGAGCAGAACGGGCTGATCGACCTCGCCCAGGCCGCGCGCCTGATCGGTCCGCGTACGCGCCTGCTGGCGCTCAGTCAGTTATCCAATGTGCTTGGCTGCTGGCAACCGCTCGAGCCATTGCTCGCACTGGCCAAGGCGCAGAATGCGCTGAGCGTGGTCGACGGCGCCCAGGCTGCGGTGCACGGCCGGCACGATATGCAGGCGCTCGATTGCGATTTCTATGTGGCCTCCAGCCACAAGCTGTACGGCCCTGACGGCATCGGCATTCTCTACGGCCGCGAGGACGCCTTGCAGTGCCTGCAACATTGGCAGTTCGGCGGCGAGATGGTACTGCAGACCGACTACCAGAACGCGCAGTTCCGCCCTGCGCCATTGGGCTTCGAAGCCGGCACCCCGGCGATAGCCGGGGTCATCGCCCTAGGCGCCAGCCTGGATTATCTGGCTGGGCTGGACGCCGCGGCGGTGGCCGCTCACGAAGCCGCGCTCCACGCGCAGCTGCTCGACGGACTCGTCGCGCGCAAAGGTATCCAACTGCTCGGCGCCCCGCAGGTCGCCCTGGCCAGTTTCGTCGTCGAGGATGTGCACAACGCCGACCTCGCCCATCTGCTGACCGACCAGGGTATAGCCGTGCGCGCCGGTCATCACTGCGCCATGCCGCTGCTGCAAACCCTCGGCTTGGCCGGGGCGATCCGGGTTTCCCTGGGCTTGTACAACGACGCCAGCGATCTGCAGCGCTTCTTCGTCGCTCTGGACCAGGCGCTGGACCTGCTGCGATGAGCCTGCCTATCGGCGCCCGGGAAGCCCTGGAAGCCTTTGGCCAATGCGCAGGCTGGGAACAGCGGGCGCGCTTGCTGATGCAATGGGGCGAGCGCCTCGAGCCGCTTGCGGACCCCGAACGCAACGAAGACAACCGCGTGCATGGCTGCGAAAGCCGGGTCTGGCTAGTGGCCGAACGACGGGATCAACACTGGCAGTTCCGCGCCGCCAGTGACGCGCGCCTGTTGCGCGGACTGTTGGCCGTGCTGCTGGCCAGGGTCAACGGCCTGGACGGCACGCAACTGGCGGCAATCGAACTGGCCGACTGGTTCGCCCAGCTCGGCCTGTCGCGCCAGCTATCACCCTCGCGCAGCAATGGCTTGCATGCGGTATTGCAGCGCATGCGCGAGCTGACCGGGCCTCCTGACCAACGACACGTCAGGGCGTAGTCGTCGGCGCCCACTGATCCGCACTGCCGCCATACAGGGCCTGTTGCAGCCGGGCCAGATCGCCACGCTCGGCGAACTTGCGCAAACTGCGATTGAACGCCATGCGCAACTCCGCGGCGCGCGGGTCGTCCTTGCGGAACAGCACGTGCAGCGGCTCGGCAGCCAGGCTGCGTGGATGGTGAGTGATGTGCGCGCGCTCCTCGGCGGAGAACAGGCTCTGCAAAATGGCATAGCCTACCGCCCGATCCTGCGGGTGCAGGTCGATACGGCCCAACTGCAGCAGCCGGAAGTTGGTCTGCTCCTTGCCGTTTTGCAGGATCTGCAATTGACCGGAGCGGTCCGCCTCGTCGAATTGCGGCCCGTACGAATAACCCAGCGTGGTACCAATACGGAATTTGCGCAGGTCCTCGATTCGCAGCCAATCGAAATCCAGTTCTTTACGGTGAAACAGCACCATCTCGCCACGCACCAGCGGATCGCTGCAATGGCTGAAGGTGCGCCGCGCGGCGGTGCAGGTGTAGGGCATGATCGCGTCCAGGGCGCCCTGCTTCAATTGCAGCACGTTGCGATCCCAGGGATAGAAGACCAGCTTGGTCTGGTAGCCCGCCTCGGCGAAAACTGCGCGAATCAGCCGCGCCAGTGCGCCTTTATCGCTGCGAGCCTGGTCGACGTAGGGCGGCCAGTCGCCCGTACCGATGTGCACCACCTCCTCGCCCAGGGCGGCGGGGCTGCAGACGATGGCGAGCAGCAGCGGAATGCGCCGACACACTGCCCGCCACTTTGCCAACCGAGCCGGATAAAACCTGTATGCCACTGCAGCACCTCATCGCGTTCTGCGCAAAGCCATATCGCCGTCCCCTATTGCATCAGGCCCCGCTGGTTCTCTCAGCTTAGCCAAGCCGGCAACATCCGTTAGGCCGGGCTGCGTTCCGCGGGGCGCCGAGCCCCGGCCAGGAGTTTTTCCACAATTTTCGCCGCCGCCACCATGCCGAAGGTGGCTGTGACCATCATCACCGCGCCGAAACCACCGGCGCAGTCGAGCCTGACTCCGTCGCCGACAAAACCCTTGGTTTGGCAAACGCTGCCGTCGGCCTGCGGGTAACGCAACTGCTCGCTGGAAAATACGCAGGGCACACTGTAGTTGCGCCCTGCGGTCCGCGAAAACTGGTAGTCGCGGCGCAGGGTCGAACGCACCTTGGCGGCCAGCGGGTCATTCCAGGTCTTGTTCAAATCGCCGACCTGAATCTGCGTCGGGTCGATCTGCCCACCCGCACCGCCGGTCGTCACCACCTGAATCTTGCGCCGCTTGCACCAGGCGATCAGCGCCGCCTTGGCGTTGACGCTGTCGATGCAATCGACCACCGCATCGAGCTGCTCGGTGATGTATTCGGCCATCGTCTCGCGGGTGACGAAATCCGCGACCGCGTGCACCACGCACGCCGGATTGATGGCGCGAATGCGGCTCGCCATGACCTCGACCTTGGCCTGGCCGATGGTGCTGTCCAACGCATGCAGCTGGCGGTTGGTATTGCTCAGGCACACATCGTCCAGATCGAACAGCGAGATCTCACCGACACCGGAACGCGCCAGCGCCTCGGCGACCCAGGAGCCGACGCCACCGATGCCGACCACAGCCACGTGGGCCGCGGCAAGGCGCTCGGCACCCTCGCGCCCATAGAGGCGGGCAATCCCGGCAAAGCGTTGTTCATCGACCGTCATTTCATTACCTCGAAGCCCTGGCGCGGGCGGGCGCACAGTATAGAAAGCTCGGCGACGACACCCAAGCGCCGTTTCGTTTCAAGCTCGCTCCGGCTCGCTTGCTGGCGCAGAAAAACCAAGCGAAGCGAACTTTCCCAGGACTTTTCCGCTCCAATTCCGAGCATGCCGGAATGCCCCGAAAACAGGGGCTCTCGCCCGGCTATACAGTCCATCGGCCGCGGAGTAGCATGCGCGCCAATCGACGCTCGTCGCCCCTCCGTCTGCCCTTTCTGCGGGATGTCAACACGCTATGCCTGCGCGTAAATTTGGTCTCAATCTGGTGGTGGTTCTGGCCATCGCCGCACTCTTTTCTGGAATCTGGGCGCTGTACAACCGACCTGTCAGCGCACCCGACTGGCCCGAGCAGATCGCCGGTTATTCGTTCTCGCCGTTTCGGCAGGGACAGGACCCGCAGAACAACAGCTACCCGAGCGATGCGCAAATACGCGCCGACCTCGAACTGCTGTCCAAGCAAACCGACAATATCCGCACCTACTCGGTGGACGGCAGCCTCGCCGACATTCCGCAGCTCGCCGAGGAATTCGGCCTGCGCGTGACCCTGGGCATCTGGATCAGCCCGGACCAGGAGCGCAACGAACGCGAAATCAACAAGGCGATCGACATCGCCAACCATTCGCGCAGCGTCGTTCGCGTGGTCGTGGGCAACGAAGCGCTGTTTCGCGGCGAGACCACGCCAACCGAGCTGATCGCCTACCTGGACCGGGTTCGCGCAGCGGTGAAGGTGCCGGTCACCACCTCGGAACAGTGGCACATCTGGGAAAAATACCCGCAATTGGCCGAGCATACCGACCTTGTCGCCGCGCACATCCTGCCCTACTGGGAATTCATCCCGATGGAGGACTCGACCCAGTTCGTCCTCGACCGCGCCCGCGACCTGAAGAAACTCTTCCCGAAGAAGCCACTGCTGCTGTCCGAGGTCGGCTGGCCGAGCAATGGCCGCATGCGCGGCGGCGCCGACGCCTCCCCTGCCGATCAGGCGATCTACCTGCGCACCCTGGTCAACACCCTCAATGCCAAAGGCTACAACTACTTCGTCATCGAGGCCTTCGACCAACCGTGGAAGAGCACCGACGAAGGCTCGGTCGGCGCCTACTGGGGCGTATACAACCTCGACCGCCAGGCGAAATTCAATTTCGAAGGCCCGGTGGTGGCCATTCCGCAATGGCGCCTGCTGGCGATCGCCTCGGTGGTGATGGCGTTGATGGCCCTGGCCCTGCTGCTGATCGACGGCAGCGCA
Source organism: uncultured Pseudomonas sp. (assembly GCF_946885955.1). The sequence continues at coordinate 118,373 of NZ_CAMPHI010000011.1, read as the reverse complement.
TTGCGCCAGCGCGGGCGCACCTTCCTGACGTTCGTGGCATTCGCCGGCGGCTCGCTGCTGGTATGGATCGGCTACGACTACAGCCAGCAATACAGCACCTGGTTCAGCATCATGGTCGGCCTGCTGCTCGGCGTTGGCGCGGTCGGTGTGTTTATCGTGCTGCTGACCGAGGCCCACGAACTGGCGGAAACCGTGTGGATGCATGCGCGCCGCAGGCCGTTCCAGCCGGTGCTGGCTGACAGTGCCTACCGACCCAAGGTGTCGATCCACGTGCCCTGCTACAACGAGCCGCCGGAGATGGTCAAACAGACCCTCGACGCCCTGGCCAATCTCGATTATCCGGACTTCGAAGTGCTGATCATCGACAACAACACCAAGGACCCAGCCGTGTGGGAACCGGTGCAGGCCTACTGTGAGGTTCTCGGCCCGCGCTTCAGGTTCTTCCACGTCGCGCCCCTGGCCGGCTTCAAGGGCGGCGCACTCAACTACATCCTGCCGCACACCGCAGCGGACGCCGAAGTGGTGGCGGTGATCGACTCCGACTACTGCGTCGACCGCAACTGGCTCAAGCACATGGTGCCGCACTTCGCCGACCCGGAAATTGCCGTGGTGCAATCGCCACAGGATTACCGCGACGATCAGGAAAGCACCTTCAAGAAGCTGTGCTACGCCGAATACAAGGGCTTCTTCCATATCGGCATGGTCACGCGCAACGACCGCAACGCGATCATCCAGCACGGCACCATGACCATGATCCGGCGCAGCGTGATGGACGAGTTGCGCTGGGCAGACTGGACCATCTGCGAGGACGCCGAACTGGGCCTGCGCGTGTTCAAGAAGGGCTATGCCGCGGCCTATGCGCACAACAGCTTCGGCAAGGGCCTGATGCCCGATACCTTTATCGACTTCAAGAAGCAACGCTTCCGCTGGGCCTACGGCGCCATCCAGATCATGAAAGGCCATGCGCGCAGTCTGTTCCTCGGTCAGGATTGCCAGCTCAAGCGGGGCCAGCGCTATCACTTCATCGCCGGCTGGCTGCCCTGGGTCGCCGATGGCATGAATATCTTCTTCACCGTCGGCGCGCTGCTGTGGTCGGCGGCGATGATCATCGTGCCGCAGCGGGTCGATCCGCCGCTGATGATTTTCGCCATTCCGCCGTTGGCGCTGTTCGTGTTCAAGGTGGCGAAGATCGTCTTCCTTTACCAGCGCGCGGTCGGCGTCAACCTGAAGGATGCCTTCTGTGCCGCGCTGGCCGGCCTCGCGCTGTCGCACACCATCGCCAAGGCGGTGCTGTACGGCTTCTTCACCACCAGCATCCCGTTCTTCCGCACACCGAAGATGCGCAACGCCCACGGCCTGATGGTGGCATTGGCGGAGGCCCGCGAAGAAGTGTTCATCATGTTCCTGCTCTGGGGCGCGGCGCTGGGCATTGTCCTCACCCAGGGCCTGGACAGCGCCGATGAGAAGTTCTGGGTGGCGATGCTGCTGGTGCAATCGCTGCCCTACCTGGCGGCGCTGGTCATGGCGCTACTCTCGTCCCTGCCCAAGCCGCAGCCCGAAACCGACGAACAGCCGGTTCCGGTTTGATGCGACACGGCGGCCAAGGGTCGCCGTTTTGCTTTAAGATGGCGGCCTTTCCGCTTGATGCCGTTTTGGAGCTGCAATGACCGCCCCCTCGCCTACCCTGACGCCCACTCTGGAGCTTGCCTGCGACCTGATTCGCCGCCCTTCGGTTACCCCGGTCGACGAAGGTTGCCAAGAGTTGATGATGCGCCGCCTCGCCGCGGTCGGCTTCGCCATCGAACCGATGCGCATCGAGGAAGTGGAGAATTTCTGGGCCAGCCATGGCACCCAGGAGGGTCCGGTGCTGTGTTTCGCCGGGCACACCGACGTGGTGCCGACCGGTCCGGCACAAGCCTGGCAGCATCAGCCATTCGATGCGCTGATCGACGAACAGGGCATGCTCTGCGGCCGCGGCGCGGCGGATATGAAAGGCAGCCTGGCGTCGATGATCATTGCGGTGGAGCGCTTTGTCGGCGATTACCCGCAGCATAAAGGGCGCATCGCCTTCCTGATCACCAGCGACGAAGAAGGCCCGGCCCAACACGGCACCAAGGCCGTGGTCGAACGTCTGGCCGCGCGCGGCGAGCGCCTGGACTGGTGCATCGTCGGCGAGCCGTCGAGCACCTCGCTGGTCGGCGACGTGGTGAAGAACGGCCGTCGCGGCTCCCTCGGCGCCAAGCTGACGGTGCGTGGTGTGCAGGGCCACGTGGCCTACCCGCACCTGGCGAAGAACCCGATCCACCTGGCCGCGCCAGCGCTGGCCGAACTGGCCGCCGAGCACTGGGACGATGGCAATACCTTCTTCCCGCCGACCAGCTTCCAGGTCTCCAACCTCAATTCCGGCACCGGCGCGACCAACGTGATCCCCGGCGAGTTGCAGGCGATCTTCAACTTCCGCTTCTCCACCGAATCCACGGTCGAGGGCCTGCAGCAGCGGGTCAATACGATTCTCGGCAAGCACGGTCTCGACTATCACATCGAATGGGCGCTGTCCGGCCTGCCGTTCCTCACCGAGCCGGGCGCGCTGCTCGACGCCGTGGCCGCGAGCATCAAGACCGTCACCGGCCGCGACACCCAGCCCTCGACCAGCGGCGGCACCTCCGATGGCCGCTTTATCGCCACCATGGGCACCCAGGTCGTCGAACTCGGCCCGGTCAACGCGACCATCCACCAGATCAACGAGCGGGTATTGGCCAGCGACCTGGACGTGCTGACCGAGATTTACTATCAGACCCTCGTGAAATTGCTTTCGTAATGCTCACCTGCCCCATCTGCCAAGGCGCTCTCAGCGCCCTCGACAACGGCGTGGCCTGCCCCGCCGGGCATCGTTTCGACCGCGCACGCCAGGGTTACCTGAACCTGCTGCCGGTGCAGCACAAGAACAGCCGTGACCCGGGCGACAACGCCGCTATGGTCGAGGCACGCCGGCGCTTTCTCGACAGCGGCCATTACGCGCCGCTGGCCAGGCGCCTGGCCGAATTGGCCGCCGAGCAGGCGCCGCAGCGCTGGCTGGATATCGGTTGCGGCGAAGGCTATTACACCGGACAGATCGCCGACGCGCTGCCGCAGGCCGAAGGCTACGCCCTGGACATCTCCCGTGAGGCGATCAAACGCGCTTGCAAGCGCGCGCCGCAGCTCAGCTGGCTGGTGGCAAGCATGGCCCGGATACCGCTGGCCGACGCCAGCTGCCAATTGCTCGCCAGCGTGTTCAGCCCGCTCGACTGGCAGGAGGCCAAACGCCTGCTCGCCCCTGGCGGTGGTCTGCTGCGCATGGGCCCGACCCGCGTGCACCTGATGGAGCTGCGGCAAAAGCTGTATGACGAAGTGCGCGACTACGACGACCAGAAACACCTGGAGTTGATTCCACAAGGCATGCGCCTGGCCCACAGCGAAACCCTGACCTTCCCCTTGCAACTGACCAGCGGTGAAGCCCGCGCCGATCTGCTGGCGATGACCCCGCACGGCTGGCGCGCCAGCGCCGAACGGCGCGCCGCGGTAATCGCCGAACCCTTAGAGGTGACGGTTGCCATACGCTACGATTGGATCGAACGCACAGGCCATTGAGAAACTGCTGCGCTCGCCTATGCCGCATATTTCAAACGGCCTCTCACGCCCCCGAAGACAGAGAATGACCATGCGCCAACCGGATATCGAGATCTACCTGAAGGATGCCGACCACGTGGCCATCGCCAACTGGCTCGGCGCAGCGCTCGGCCCCTGTACGCCCTGGCAACAGAAGGGCCAGACGTTCAAATGCCGCGCCGGCGATATCCCGGTGGTCTGGCTGCCCAAGGCCGTGGGCAAATGGCACAGCCTCTACCTGGAAAGCGACGCCACCCCTTGGGACGACGATCTCGCCTGCGCCCAGGCAGCCTTCGCCGCCCTCGGCGTCGAAGTACGCTGCGCCCCCGGGGGCTGGCAGGAAGAGGAAAGCGACGAACAGGCCGACCGCTGGATGCGCATCAGCGCCGATGGCGTCGAAGAGATCACCTGGCGCACCAGCTAAGCTCACCTCCGCTTTTGTAGCCCGAATGCAATCCGGGAGCACTTTGTCGGCGGAGAATTTCCCCGGATTTCATCCGGGCTACGGGATTACCGACGCCCTGTAGGAGCGGCCTTGGCCGCGATCATCGGTCGGCGCATAAGGCTGCGCGTTTCAACAAGACCAAGATCCGACAAACAAGAAAGCCCGTCATCGACGGGCTTTCTCTTTACCGCCCGGGTAGGGCTCAAAGCGCGGAAACGTCTTCCGCCTGCAAGCCTTTCTGCCCCTGGGTGACGCTGTATTCGACCTTCTGCCCTTCGACCAGAGTGCGGTGGCCTTCGCCGCGGATGGCGCGGAAATGCACGAATACATCGGGACCGCTATCACGCTGAATAAAGCCATAGCCCTTGGAATCATTGAACCATTTGACGGTTCCAGTCTCACGATCAGCCATTACTACTGTCTCCAAACTCGCGATTTTTTATTGTGACGCAAAGACGTTCCACGCCTCGACGGGCTTCGAGTATAGAACAAGAGTTTTGCCTGGCCAGCCCTGCCTTATTGCTGGAAGGTGGATGAAAAAAGCCTCATCCCTACTCGACCAGAGCTCTCCGCCCTCGTAGCCCGAATAAGCGTCAGCGCAATCCGGGGTTGCGCTCCCGGATTGCGCCCAGGCTTACCCGGGCCACAGTCACTCAACCATGCTTGCGCCGGCGCCACAGCCACAGCGCCAACACGCCGAGAGTCAACAGCAGCGGCACGGCGACGATATTGAGCACCTTGAGGGTACGCCCCAGATCTTCGATATCGGCGTTCAACTGGTAACGCACCTCGCGCAGTTCCTTGCGGATTTTCAGCTTCTGCTGCACGAACTGCTGCACCGCTGCCTGCTGCTCGGGCGTCAGTTCGAGCACCTTCTCCGGGTCGTCGCTGCGTTGCAGGGCCGCGAGCTTTTCTTCGGTATCGGCCAGTTGCGCCTGCAGCGCCTGCTCCTTCTCACGGAAGCGCGCTTCGGCTTCACGCTGGATCGTCTCGACCACCGCGAACGGACGACTGAAGCGCCCGCGCGAACGCACGCTGATCAGCGCTTCCGAGCCGGTCAGGTTATCCAGGGCGTTGATCGCGAAACCGGCGTTGTCCGCCCACGGCTGGGGGATGCGCTGGCCGAAGAAATCCTGCACCTGCACCCACATGCGGTCGGTCAGCATGTCGGTATCGGCGACCACGATCACATTGATGGTGTCGGCCTGCTTGAGGCCATCCTTGCGCCCTTCGATGCCGTCCGGGTAGGCCGACTGCGCCGGGCCGCTGACACGGGCCGCGAGGGCGTAACGCTGGCCGGTCGGTTTCAGCTCGCGGATCAGCTCTTCCGGGTTGTTCAGCATGCCGAAGCGCTTCACATCGAACGGCATGGCATAGGGCGAGCTCTGCACCAGCGGCACGAACTTGGTTTTCGCCCCTTCCAGCGGTTCGAGGATACCGGCGCTGGCCACGGTCAGGGTTTCCAATGCCGAGGTGCTGATGTCCTGCTGATTCAGGGCCTGCTTCGGCAAGCTCAACCAGGCGGCGTGGCGCACCGCGCGTTGGCCCTGGCCCATGCTCACCGACATCGCGTAGGCGCCGTCGCCGAGCACCTGGTCCGGCACCATGCGCAGGCCCCAGGCCTTGAACAGCGGAGCCAGATCGGAGGACTTATCGATGGCCATTTCCCCCGGCATATCGGCCTGGTTGTCGGCCTCGCTGTAGGGGTCGACGAACGCCAGCAGCTTGCCGCCACGCAGGACGAACTGGTCGATCGCGTAGAGCGTCTGTTGCGGCAGCTGTTTCGGATGGATCAAGAGCAGCACCGAGACATCTTCGGGGATCTGGTCGACATCGTTTTTCAGGCTTTCGATCTGGAACAGCTGGCGCACTTCCTCGATCAGCATCCACGGCGGTGTAGGCTGCCGGGCGGCCATGTCGAAACCGCCATTGATCTGCAGGCCGGACAACACCCCGACCACCGGACGCTGCGGCTTGGCCAGGTTCTGCACCAGGCGGCTCAGTTCGTATTCGAGGAACTCTTCCTGATCCAGGGCGAAGAACGGAATCGCCTGTACATCGCCCGCAGCGTTCTTGCCGGCCAGACCGAAGTACAGTGAATCGCCGCCCTGCTGCAAGGGCACGGCCTGCAGGCCGAACTCGGCGGCCTGGTCTTCTTCCTCGGAGAACGGCTCGGGGTCGATGATCTTCAGCTTGATCTTGCCGCCGGCCTCGCGCTCGTAGGCCTGGAGCATCTCCTCGACGCGCCTGGCATAGTTGCGCAGCACCGGCAAATCCTTTGCGGTGGTGTCGGAATAAAAGAAGCTCAACTCGATCGGTTTATCCAGCCCGGCAAGGATCTGCTCGGTGCCGGCGGAGATGGTGTAGAGCTTCTGTTCAGTCAGGTCCAGCCGCGCGCCGCTGAGGCTCAGGCTGGAAAACAGGTTGAAGGCGAGAAACGCCAGGGCGATCAGCACGAGCCCGGCGCTGGAAACCATCAGCTTTTTCATGGGCATCCTCAGTCGGCTTTCTTCAGATCGATGACCACCGCGGTCGCAGCCAGCCAGGCGGCGATCAGGGTGAGGAAATACAGCAGGTCGCGCAAATCGATCACGCCCTTGCTGATGGCCTCGAAGCGGGTCAGGAAGCTCAGCGAAGCCACGGCATCGACCAGCCATTGCGGCGCCCAGCCGCTGAAGCCGTCGAGCACCATGGGAAAGCCGCTGACGATAAACAGGAAGCACACGCTGACCGTCAGGATGAACGCGATCACCTGATTCTTCGCCACCGCCGACATGCACGAACCGATTGCCAGGTAGCCCCCGGCCAGCAGCCAGCTGCCGATATAGCCGGTAACGATGGCACCGTTATCCGGCTCGCCCAGGTAGTTGACGGTAATCACCATCGGGAAGGTCAGCAGCAGCGCAAGGCCGGCAAAGGCCCAGGCGGCGAGGAACTTGCCGGCGACCGCATCGAAACGGGTGACCGGCAGGGTCATCAACAGCTCGATGGTGCCGCTCTTGCGCTCCTCGGCCCACAGGCGCATGGCAATCGCCGGCACCAGGAACAGATAAAGCCAGGGGTGAAAATTGAAGAATGGCGCCAGGTTGGCCTGGCCACTTTCGAAAAAGCCGCCCAGGTAGAAGGTGAACACCCCGGACAACACCAGAAAAATCACGATAAACACATAGGCCAGCGGCGTGGCGAAATAGCTCGCCAGCTCGCGTTTGAAAATCACCGACAAGCGACTCATACCACCTCCCCTCGGGTCAGACGGCGGAACACCTCATCCAGCCGACCGCGCTCGACATTCAACTCTTTGATCTTCCAGCCGCGTTGGGCGATTAGGCCGCTGACCTGCGGGAAGATCACCTCGCCCGGCTTGGCCAGCACGCTGAGGCTGTGCTCCACGGCGTTTTCCTCGATCCCCAGCACGCCCGGCAAGGCGGCGAACGCCGCATGATCGAGCGGCTCTTCGGCGACCAGGGTCACCGCCTGGTGATAGCGCGAGCGGCTTTCCAGCTCCAGCGGCGTGCCATCGGCGAGCAGTTTGCCGCTGGCGATCACTACGGCGCGGGTACAAACCGCGGTGACTTCTTCAAGAATATGGGTGGAAATGATCACGATCTTGTCGTGCGCCAGGCTCTGGATCAGCTTGCGCACCTGGTGCTTCTGGTTCGGGTCAAGGCCATCGGTGGGTTCGTCGAGGATCAGCACCTTGGGGTCGTGGAGAATTGCCTGGGCCAAGCCGACGCGGCGTTTGAAGCCCTTGGACAGGGTTTCGATCGACTGTTCGAGCACCTTTTCCAGCTCGACCTGGGCGACGGCCTTGGCCACCCGCTCGCGCTTTTCGGCGCCCCTGAAACCACGCACCTCAGCGATGAACTCAAGAAACCCGCGAGCGGTCATGTCGCCATAGCAGGGCGCGCCTTCGGGCAGGTAGCCGATCTGCTGCTGGGCCTTGAGGGTCTGGGTCTGGATATCGAAACCGAGAATGCTCGCAGTGCCGGAGGTCGGCGCGAGAAAGCCGGTGAGCATCTTCATAGTGGTGGATTTGCCGGCGCCGTTGGGGCCGAGAAAGCCCAACACTTCACCCTGCTGGACGCTGAAAGATAGATCGTCCACGGCGGTGTGCTGAGCAAAACGCTTGGTCAGGTTGTTTATTTCGATCATGGCCTCTCACCATTGCGGTAACAGACCCTGCGTGCACCCATGCAGGCGCAGGCCGGGCTTTGAAAGTGCTGGCGGACTATAAGGAGTTGCGGGCGCGCTGTGCAAGCCAAGAACCGGCGGGTCATAGGTATTGGGGATCGCTCGCAAGGCTCGGGGGCGAAGGTGACGCGGAGCGTCACGGGAGGCGTTGCCACGCTGGAGCGTGGGAACGATCAAGGAGAAGGTGGCAAATCGACAAGGTTTTGCCGGCGGGCGGCCGATCCGTCACACTAGCGGCCCCGAGCAACCGCTCGTTTTTCAAGCCCGCAGATTCGTATGACCCGATCCCCGTTGCGCCGTCTCGTATTCGGCACCCTGCACCGCCTGCTCTATCTATGGGTGCGCTCGGAAACCATCAACCAGTCCGCCTTCACCCTCAAGCTCGACCGCAGCAAGCCGGTGTTCTACGTGCTGCAACAGCCGTCGCTGAGCGATCTGGCGGTGGTCGACGCAGAGTGCCGCAAGGCCGGGCTGCCGCGCCCGGTGCTGCCGGTGGCGGTCGGCGATCTGCTCGAGCCCGCCGCATTCTTCTACCTGACGCCGGAGCCGGACTGGCTCGGCCGCCAGGACAAGCGCGGTATTTCGCCGACCCTGCAACGGTTGGTCGGCGCGCTCAGCCAGCACGCGGTCGACGATGCGCAGATCATCCCGGTCAGCGTGTTCTGGGGCCAATCGCCGGACCGCGAGACCAGCGCCTGGAAGCTGTTGTTCGCCGACAGCTGGGCGGTCACCGGGCGCCTGCGCCGTCTGGTCAGCATCCTGATCCTGGGGCGCAAGACCCGCGTGCAGTTCTCCACGCCGATTCATCTGCGCACCCTGATCGAGCAGGACAAGGGCCACGAGCGCACCCTGCGCATGGTCCAGCGCATGCTGCGCGTGCACTTCCGCCACCAGAAGGCCGCAGTCATCGGCCCCGACGTGTCGCACCGGCGCAACCTGGTCAAGGGCCTGGTGCACGGTCCGCTGGTACGCCAGGCGATCCTCGAGGAAGCCGAGCGCGAAGGCATCAGCGCGGAAAAGGCGCAGAGCAAGGCCCTGCACTACGGCAACGAGATCGCTTCGGACTACGCCTACACCGCGATCCGCTTCCTCGAACTGGTGCTGAGCTGGTTCTGGAACAAGATCTACGACGGCATCAAGGTCAACCACATCGAAGGCGTGCAGGAAGTCGCCCAGGGTCACGAGGTGATCTACGTGCCCTGCCACCGCAGCCATATCGACTACCTGCTGCTGTCCTACCTGCTTTTTCGCAACGGTCTGACGCCGCCGCATATCGCCGCCGGGATCAATCTCAATATGCCGCTGATCGGCGGCCTGCTGCGGCGTGCCGGCGCCTTCTTTATGCGCCGCACCTTCAAGGGCAACCCGCTGTATACCGCGGTGTTCAACGAATACCTGCACACCCTGTTCAGCAAGGGCTTTCCGGTCGAGTACTTCGTCGAAGGCGGGCGTTCGCGCACCGGGCGCATGCTGCAGCCGAAAACCGGCATGCTGGCGATCACCCTGCGCAGCTTTTTGCGCAGCAACCGCCTGCCGGTGGTCTTCGTACCGGTGTACATCGGCTACGAACGGGTGCTCGAAGGCCGCACCTACCTCGGCGAGTTGCGCGGCGCGAGCAAGAAGAAGGAGTCGATCTTCGACATCTTCAAGGTCATCGGTGCGCTCAAGCAGCGCTTCGGCCATGTCTGGGTGAATTTCGGCGAACCGATCAAGCTCGCCGAATTCCTCGACAGCGAGCAGCCGGATTGGCGCAGCCAGGACTATGGCGAGCAGTTCCGCCCCGCCTGGCTGAACCAGACCACCAACCGCCTCGGCGAACGCGTCGCTCAGCACCTCAACGAAGCAGCGGCGATCAATCCGGTCAACCTGGTGGCCCTGGCGCTGCTCTCCACCAGCAAGCTGGCCCTCGACGACCGCGCGCTGGCGCGGGTGCTCGATCTGTTCCTGGCGTTGCTGCGCCGCGTGCCCTACTCGCCGCACACCACGCTGCCGGATGGCGATGGCCAGGCGCTGATCGAGTACGTGAAAAAGATGGACCTGCTCGCCGAGCAGAGCGACGCGCTCGGTAAGATTCTCTATCTGGATGAGCACAACGCCGTCCTGATGACCTACTACCGCAACAACGTGCTGCATATCTTCGCCCTGCCGGCGCTGCTCGCGAGCTTCTTCCAGAGCAGTGCGCGGATGAGCCGCGAACAGATCCTGCGCTTCACCAAGGCGCTGTATCCCTACCTGCAATCCGAATTGTTCATCCGCTGGGAACTGGACGAACTGGACGGCGTGGTCGATCAGTGGCTGGCGGCCTTCGTCGAGCAGGGTTTGCTGAAGATCGAGGGCGATGTCTATGTGCGCCCAGCGCCGAGTTCGCGTGAATTCGTCCTGCTGACCCTGCTGGCCCGCGCCATCGTGCAAACCCTGCAGCGTTTCTACATGGCCACCGCACTGCTGCTCAATGCCGGGCAGAACGCGATCAGCGCCGAAGAACTGGAAGACCTGTGCACCGTGATGGCCCAGCGCCTGTCGATCCTGCACGGCCTCAACGCCCCGGAATTCTTCGACAAGAGCCTGTTCCGCCACTTTATCCAGAGCCTGCTCGACCAGGGCGTGCTGCGTCAGGATTCGGCCGGCAAGCTCAGCCATCACCCGCTGCTCAACGAATTGGCGGAAGGCGCGGCCAAGCGTGTGCTACCGGCTGAGATCCGCCTGTCGATCCGCCAGGTAGCGATGGATAGAAATGAGGAGACGATCGAGGCGGTGTAGCCCGCCGTAGCGGCCTTGCGATCGAGCGCAAGACCGCCCGCAGCCCACATAAGCCTGGGCGCAATCAGGGAAGCGTTATCGCCCCCTCATCCCCGGATTGCATCCGGGCTACAACCGCTGACGCAATGCCTCGGGTGCCAGCGGTCGATCGAGGAAATAGCCCTGCACCTCATCGCAACCGCATTGGCGCAATATCTCGAGTTGCGCCTGGGACTCGACGCCCTCGGCGGTGACCGTCAGCGACAGCGCGCGACCCAGGCCGATAATCGCCTTGACGATCGCCTGGCTGTCCAGCGAGCCGGCGAGATCGGCCATGAAACTGCGGTCGATCTTCAGCCCATCGAAGGGAAACTTGCGCAGGTAGCTCAGCGACGAATAGCCGGTGCCGAAGTCATCCATCGACAACCTCACGCCGACCTGCTTGAGTTCGTGCATCAACGCCAGCGCCCCCGGCGCGTCCTCCATCATCACGCTCTCGGTGATTTCCAGCTCCAGCCGCTCCGCTGGCAAGCCACTTTCTTCGAGGGCGCTGATCACCCGCGCGACCAGGTGTTCGCGGCGAAACTCCACTGGCGAGAGGTTGACCGAAACGACAAGCGCCTCGTTCCAGGTCATCGCCTCCATGCACGCGCGACGTAATACCCAGGAACTCAGGGCGATGATCAACCCGGTGTTTTCGGCAATAGAGATAAAGGTGTCCGGGCTCAGCAGGCCTCTGTGCGGATGTTCCCAGCGCACCAGCGCCTCAGCCGCAACTATGCGCTGGCTGGCGACGCTGTAACGCGGCTGCAGCACCAGGCGCATTTCGTCGTTCTTCAGGGCCTGGCGCAAGTCGGTCTCGAGCAGACGCCGCTCGATGATCCGCTCGTTCATGTCGCGGGCGTAGAAACACCAACTGCTGCTCCCGATCGCCTTCGCCTCGCACAGCGCGATATCGGCATAACGCAATAATTCGTCGGCCTGGCTGGCATCCGCCGGGGCCATCGCCACGCCGATGCTGGCGCCGATGAAAATACTGTGACCGTCTATCTCGAAAGGCTGCTCGATACCGACGATCAAACGCTCGCACAGGCGCTCGACCTCCTCCTGACTGGAGATATCGCTGACGATCAGAATGAACTCGTCGCCGCCCAGGCGCGCGACCAGATCACCATCGCGCAAGACGTAGCGCAGGCGCTCGGAAACTTCGTTCAACACCAGATCGCCGGTCTCGTGGCCGAACGAATCGTTGACCGGTTTGAACCGGTCGAGATCGATGCTCAGCATCACCAGCGGCTTGTCCGCCGTCGGCCTTCCGCGCAGCTTGCCTTCGAGAAACTCCTGCATGCGATTGCGGTTGGGCAGGCCGGTCAGGGCGTCGTGCTGCGACAGGTGTTCGATCCGCGCGCGGGCCTGCAGCTCTTCGGTGATATCGCTGACCGTGCCGCGATAACCGCCCGGCACATTGTTGATCGCCCGCAGGGAAATCCGGCAGAAGTGCTGGCGACCATCGTTGGCGAGGTATTGGCATTGCAGGTGGTCCCTGCCGGTCAACCGCGTGCTGTGCCTATCCAGCCAGCTATCGAGGCCGCCAGCGCACTGCATCAGCTCGCTCAACGGGCGACCCAGCCAGGCGCTGTCAGGGTAGCCGGTGACCGTCTGGAAGCGTGCCGACAGGTAACTCAGGCGTAGCTCGCTGTCGGTCTCCCAGATCCAGTCCGAGGCCGATTCAGCGACGTCGCGAAAACGCCCTTCGCTGAGCGACAAAGCCTGCTGGCTGGCCAGCAAGGAGGCATAACTGTTGTCCATCTCGCGCGCCACGGCGATCGCCCGGCGCAGAATCAGCCAGGTGATCAGGGCGACGATCAGCCCGGCCAGCCCGAGCAGCGGTAAAACCATATACAGCAGCTGATTGCCCGGTTGGCCCGGTTCCCAGCCCAGCGTCAGCGATGCACCGTCATAGGTGGCGACCTGCATCGTCGAAATGCCTTGCCCGCTCTCGGCCCCATTCACCACATGCAGATTGTCGACCCCATAGGCTTGCCCGAGCGCCGCCAGCTTCGGCGCGTCGAGCTTGTCGACGAACAACAGCACCGACGGCGGCCCCGCGACGGGCTCGACCTGCGGGTCGCCGCCAGGGGTAAGGCTGGCGGCGGCGACCAGCACCGGCTGGTCGCCCACCCGCAGGTAGGCGACCAAAGGTTCCTCGTCTTCCGCTTGCTCGCGGGCCTGCTCCAGCAGCGCGTCAATGTCCTGTTCGAGCCAATCGCGGACCTCGATGCTGACCAGTTCGCCCTCTACCACCGAGTAACGGGTACGGCCACTGCCGTCGACGACGAACACGCCCTCATAGGCGAAATCGGGAAAGATGCTCGGGCCCAGGTTTTGCCGCGTATAGGCCCATTCCGGGTCGACCCGGATATGCAGGTTGCGATAGGCCTCGCCCCAGAACGCATAGTCGCTGACGGTGGCGAGAATGGTTTTTTTCCGGGCCTGGGTGGCCTTTTCCACATAGAAACGACCCTGCACCTCGGCGTGCCGGTTTTGCTGCAGAGCGATCTGTACCAACACGGCGCTGGCGATAACGAACAAAGCCAGCAACAGGGCGGAAATAAACAGGAGTGTCTTGCGCGTGGCTGTGGAGTTCGAGTTGGCGTTAAGCGGACGGAGCGGTTCAACTACTGGTGCCATCTTCAGCCCTCGGCCGGCTGGTCATTCTAGGGTGGCAAGCGCCCTGTTCAGCGCAAGATTAACAGCAATAGGCCATCAGGCTATTGGACCCAAGCCGCAGTTTTCTACATCGATCGCCCCTCCTTCTGGCGCAGTGACCGCGCCTGATTTCAGGGTAGACCCGAGACCAGGGCGGCGTTTTTTCGATAATGCCACGCCTCGATGCTTATCCGCGACGGCAAAGCGCCTCACCGGTCACTGGATCGCTATAGGTGATGGTCGTGGTGCGGAAATTCAGATCGGCGAACAGATGGCAGCTGTGCTCGCCACAACGCCAGCCCATCGACACGCTGGAGTCGTTCGAATGGTGCAGCTCGAAGGTGCCGGCGAACGCCGGATGCTGCGAGCGCAACTCCATCAACCACAGCAGGCGCTGCACCACTGGCGCCTGCAGGGCCTGCTCGGCCTCGGCCCAGGAGTAATAGTGCCGGTTGATGTCGCGCGCCTCGCCGGTCGCCTGCATCAGATCGACATCGTTGCCGCCGGCCAACAAACCGACGTAATAGACCTGGGGAATCCCGGGCGTGAAGAACTGGATCGCGCGGGCGACGATATAGGCGTCCTCGTTACGGTGCAGGGCATCGAAGAAAGTGCAGGTGAGCTGATAGATCGCGCCGACGCTGTGCACATTGGCGGCCGAGCGGCGCAGGATCGGATCGGCGCTACGCTCGGAAACGTTCTGGATCAGCGCCTCGATATGGTGGCGCGGCAGCAGATCCTCGACATCCGGGATGCAGATGCCGTCATGGGTGTCGAGCACGGTGATCTGGTTGTGCGGGCACATGCGCAGCCAGGCCTTGAGATAGTGGCTGTTGCCGTCCAGCAGCGTATACAACAGCAACGGCGGCAGGGCGAAGGCATACGACCACATACCCCGCGCCGAAATCGCCTGCTGCCAGCTCGGGTGGTCGTGCACCTCGGGCAACAGCTCGATACCGTGCTCCGCCGCGGTGGTCTTGAACCAGTCGAGGATCTGCCACACCTGCGGCTCGACCAGAAAACAACTGGTGCCGATCTTCTTGGTGGTATAGCCGAAGGCATCCAGACGCAGCAGCTTGACCCCGCGCGCAGCGAGAAAGGCGATGGTCTCGGCCATCATCTGGTAGGTCACCGCGGCATCGTAGTTCAGATCGATCTGCTTTTCGGTGAAGGTGCACCAGACCCGCCCGCGGCTGCCGTCGCCGAAAGTGATCTCGCGAAAGGGCTCTTTTTCCTTGCGGATATGGATCTTCGCCAGGTCGTCAGGGCTGATCTCGCCGAGGCGGTCGACATTCACGAACAGCTCCGCCCACTGCGAAGCGGCGCCATGGCGCAGGTAATCCTGAAACTCCGGCGAATCGTCGGCCAGGTGATTGAGCACCAGATCCAGGCACACGTCCTGGTGCACTGCAAGGCGCTCGATATCGGCCCAGCCACCGTAAATAGGATCGATACGTCTGTGGGTCAGGGGCGAGAAGCCGCCATCGGCGTTCGAGGGAAAGGGTGGCAATACATGCACACCGGCCAGCACATGGGCGAGCTTTTCTTCAATGAAATCGGCCAGTTCGCGCAAATTCGCGCCGATACGATTGGGATAGGCGATCAGTTGGACGCCATTGTTCAAGGGCATACTGCATTCTCCCTGAGTTCATGGTGTGACTCCGGCCCTACAACACGCACCGCGGATCGCCCGCAGCTACGCACAAGCCGTCGTCCGCACCCAAGGTAACAGGTTGACGCCGGCAGATGTGCCCATCGGCCAGCGCCGCCGGGACGGATCGACGCGTGCGGGAGGGCCAAAAGCCTTTTGCCGCCCTACTCCCGCTCGGCTAAGCTCGCCGCATACCTACCCCGCAGGAGCGCCCCCAATGCGCCGCATCGCCACCCTCGCCACCGCCCTGCTGCTGTCCAGCAGCGCCTTCGCCCTGTCGCTCGCCGACCTCACGCAAAAAGATGCCAGCGGCGGCCTGAAAGACGCCTTGATCCAGGGCGCCCAGGTTGCCGTACAACAACTGGGCAAACCCGGTGGCTTCAGCAACAACCCGGACCTGCGCATCGAACTGCCGGGCAAACTCGGCAAAGCGGCGCGCACCATGAAAATGATGGGCATGGGCGCAGAAATCGAACAACTCGAAGCCAGTATGAACCAGGCCGCCGAAGCCGCAGTGCCGCAAGCCCAGGCGCTACTGGTGAACTCGGTGAAGAAAATGACCGTGCAGGACGCCAAAGGCATCCTGACCGGCCCTAAGGACTCGGCCACCCAATACCTCAACAAAACCAGCCGCGAACAGATCCGCGCGCAGTTCCTGCCCATTGTCAAACAAGCCACCGACCAGGTCGGCCTGGCCAAGCAATACAACAGCTTCGCCAGCCAGGCCGCCGCCTTCGGCGTAATCGATGCGAAAAACGCCAGTATCGAAAACTATGTGACCGAACAAGCGCTGGATGGGTTGTTTGAGATGATTGCCAAGCAGGAAGCCAGCATTCGGGAGAATCCGGCGGGGGCGGCTACTAGTTTGGCGAAGAAGGTGTTTGGGGTTTTGTAGGAAGAGCTAGGTAGATGTGAGAAAGCCAGACATTGGAGTCTGGCTTTTTATAGTAGGTCAGAAGTCATATTAATTGTAAAAACAACACTCCAATTCTATCTCACCAAAAACTATTAATGCGTTTTTGGTTTGATTTTCTTCTTAGCTCGAACAAGTGGATTAACGTCAATCTTGCAAAGCTTTACTGTATACCCCAAAGACCGAAGAGTCCTAAGAGAATTCTTAAGGGTTACTTTAGAGAAAAAAGGCAGAAACTTAGGAATTTCCTTATCTGTGGCTATAGCATAAACCACTTGATAATTTCGAGCATCAGGCATTGCCTTAGCATCTAATAATTTCAGCCCAGAAGGAAGTTTAATATTAAGCTTCTCCCTGAATTCCATATCGCGTACAAATACTTCAGCCGAAACACATCCTTGAGCAAAAAGATGACTCAGCGTACTCGAGCTGCGATAATATTTCACATGAACAAAATCCGTCCATTCCCTGACCAAGTCACAAAATTCAATCTTGTCGTAAACCCCGCCAACTTTAATGTTTTTCTTATCCATCAAGAAGAATTTTTTATCTATCGAGCACACATACTCATTATAGTCGCCCTCCACATCATGACTATAAATCGGCATTGCATGCTCATACATCAGCAAATCCGAAAAATAATTATCAATCCTCTCAACAAATGACTTGTCAACCCGATACCAAATACCATTTCGCAAAATATACTGCTCACCACCAACAGCTAACTCAGCATATAAACACCTATACGCACTCCAACTTTTTACATCTTTATATTCATTATTATTCACATGAACACTAACTGACCGAAGCGAATCTACATTACACGCAACCCCTTTAGTTTTCATATATTCAAACAGGTCATCTAAGTCTAGAACAACATGCCTAGGCGTTTTAGGATACATATCAAACGAATATCCAATTTGAGACTCCCAATCCACCACCTCAGGCTCCCCAAGCCAAAACGAAGAGATATTTCCATTTTGAAGAGCATCATCCAACTCATAATCGAGAAGCTGATTAGAGTCTGCGTCTCTTACTCTAGAAATATTCTCAACCCATTCAAATTTTTCGGGCAATTTTTGCTTATATCGAACAAGAGCTTCTTTTAAAATATCAACAAGACCATCCACACAAACAGCAACAACCAAAGTAAGAGCATCCCTGCCGGTAACATGAGAACCAAATACATCAACCTTAGACACTCCAGTTACCGCATACAACATCTCAGTTTCAGAATCTATATGGAGATCGAAAATATCCACTTCTCTAGTACTTTGAGTTCTAGAGTTTAGCGGATTATGGTCATAACTAGCCTTATCCAAACTTCTAAGCTTGTCAGGATCAACCGAGTTCAATGTGACTTTTAGCCCAAAATCCCTTTCAATTAGCTCGTTCTGCAAAAGATGAAACCCCGAACCGAAGGTAAGTACAAATTTCGCACCCGAGACACGTACAATTAAGACAGCACCTACAGTTTTTGAATCGCCAAAGGCATCTTCTGAAACCTCGGGCCTCGCAGTAAAGAACTTAGTCCATGGAGGGGAATGCTTAGGTGGCTCCTTCTTTATATAAAGAAAAAAAGACTCAGCCCCTTCAACCACTAACTTTATAGGAGGCTTGGCACCCTCCACCTTAATTAGCTCGGAATCCAGCACAGAGGAATCTCTCGCAAGATAAATAGACAATCTTTCTTTTCTTTCTTTTTTCTTCCCTGGCATACACTCACCACGACTATATAAACAGATAAGATTCACCCTATCACTAGAAGAGCATACTCTTACCTCACAACAACCAGTAGAAAACGAACCAGATCATTTTCATTAAGCCATTATTTATCAAATCTGGATCGTTCCACGACATGCTGGATACTGCAAACAACCCCAAAACTCATTCCCGATATTCGCTCCACGTTTCGCTATTCGCTTCTGCATAACCGAACCGCATACAGGGCAACTCGGCGCTTTCAAAGGCTGCTCAGGTAAAAAGCTTGTTTGCACCGGAGGTACTGGTGTCGGTTTGGCTTGAGCATTACGAGACGCCGCGATCCAGCGGCGAAGTTCTGCGCCTTCCACCAAACGAATATTGCGGCCACTGGCAAAGCTCTTAGCATCGGCGGTAAAGACGCCCGAGGTCACAACAAAGCCTCCTGCTGCGCCTTCTGCGGCGATCAGACCGAAGAACTCGCGGATCACGGCAACGCCTACCTTGGTGGACTTCCAGTGTTTACATTGCACCAGATGTTTTTCGCTGCCCTTGCGCAGGATCAAATCGATACCGCCATCCGGGCCATTGCCGCCGGTCTCCATGACGATAAAGCCCTGGCGGCGAAAGGCTTCGCCGACCAGTTGTTCGAATTGCTGCCAGCTGATGCCCTCGACGGTTTTGCCGGGACGTGTGGCGCTGGCAAAGTCGTCCAGCAATTGACGACGTTTTATGCGGGTGAACACCGAGCCAATCGCGCCGAAGATAAAAGCTGCGGGTACCAGGTATTGCAGGATCAGGGAGAAGCTTCGCCATATTTGCCCAGTCATGGCTGAGGCGAGTTGTTTAGGATCAACGGCGGTAGGCGGTGGGCTGATAGCGACGGAGTGGAAGAACAACCAGGCGGCCAAGGCGATCAGCAAGCTTAGCCACCAGGGCAAGCACGAGGCGATAGAGACAAGGTCTTCGAAGGCGGTGGTTTTGGTACGACGGGCCATCCTTGACTCCTGCTATGCGTGGGCAAAAAGCCACTAGCGATGACCGATCATGCTCCAAATAAATTCCCATTGAAATAGCATGGTCAATTTCATTGGTTTTTCCTTGAAGCTACTTGGCAATGGAGCCCGATGGTTGGGCTGGAGACTGGCGTGCATACGCCGCCTTTGTATCGCCCCGCCTAACGGTTCCGCCCTTACGGCGGCTCACTTTTGGCAAACGCCCTAAAAGTAAGCAAAAAGTCTTGCCCCTTGCATCCGGGTCTCGCTGCGCTCGACTTCCCTCGTTCCATCATTGCTCCAGGGGCACGCCGCCAAGGGCCATCCATGGCCCATCGCGGCTCTCGCGGCATCCATGCCGCTCAACCCCTTACACAATGACTCCACTCGGCCTCCTGATGGGGCATTCAGCGTCGCCTGTGAGATTGCTGACGAGTGACAAAACAGCCAAACCAATACGCTGCGCTGAGTACGGCTTGCGATTTGCGTCGGCCGAAATGGCGTAGCCCCCTCACCCTAGCCCTCTTCCCGGAGGGTAGAGGGGCTGATTGGTGGATCGCCGCGCGATAGGTAACCGGGATACATCGCCAACGGTTACGTAGCTGGGACACCCCCAACGAAAAAGCCCGGATCAATCGACCCGGGCTTTTTCAGTTTCGCAAACCGCCGCGTTACACGGTTTCGCGCGGTTCCTTGATTCTGAACCAGGCCGCATACAGCGCCGGCAGGAACAGCAGGGTCAGCGCGGTGGCGACGATCAGGCCGCCCATGATGGCGACGGCCATGGGGCCGAAGAACACGCTGCGCGACAGCGGGATCATCGCCAGTACCGCGGCCAGGGCGGTCAGGACGATGGGCCGGAAGCGCCGCACGGTGGCGTCGATGATGGCGTGCCAGCGATCCGTTCCGCCGAGGATGTCCTGCTCGATCTGGTCGATCAGGATCACCGAGTTGCGCATGATCATCCCGGCCAGGGCGATGGTGCCGAGCATCGCGACGAAGCCGAACGGCTGGTTGAACACCAGCAGGAACAGGGTCACGCCGATCAGCCCCAGCGGCGCGGTGAGAAACACCATGGCGCTGCGTGAGAAGCTTTTCAGCTGCAACATCAACAGGCTCAGCACCACCACGACGAACAGCGGCATTCCGGCATTGACCGAGGCCTGGCCGCGGGCGGAGTCCTCGACGGTGCCGCCCACATCGAGCAGGTAGCCATCGGGCATCGCCGCGCGAATCGGCTCGAGGGTCGGCAGTATCCGTTTGACCAGGCTGGCCGGCTGTTGCTTGCCATAGATGTCGGCACGCACGGTGACCGTCGGCTGGCGGTTGCGATGCCAGATCACCCCTTCCTCGAAGCCGTATTCGAGGGTTGCGATCTGCGCCAGCGGCACACTACGACCGTTGTCGGTGGGCACCGCCAGGCTCGGCAGCAGGCTGAGTTCCTGGCGCTCGCGGGTACCGCCGCGCAGGAGGATTTCAATCAGCTCGTTGCCTTCGCGATACTGGCTGACCGGCGAGCCGGTCAGCGAGCTTTGCAGGAAGCGCGACAGGTCGGCGGTGCTGACGCCCAGGGCGCGGGCGCGCTCCTGGTCGATATTCAGGCGCACCACCTTGCTCGGTTCTTCCCAGTCGAGGTGCACATTCACCACGTCCGGGTTCTCACGCACCTTGTCCGCCACCTGACGGGCCAGCGCACGCACTTCGTCGATATGTTCGCCGCTGACGCGGAACTGCACCGGGTAGCCGACCGGCGGGCCGTTTTCCAGGCGCGACACGCGGGTACGCAGCGCCGGGAATTCGGCGTTGAGGGTTTCGATCAGCCAGGCGCGCGTGGCCTCGCGGTCCTCGATGCTCTTGGTCAGCACCACGAACTGGGCAAAGCTGGCGGCCGGCAGTTGCTGGTCGAGCGGCAGATAGAAGCGCGGCGAGCCAGTGCCGACGTAGGCTACATAGTTGTCGATGCCCTCGCGCTGGTTGAGCAGTTGTTCCAGGTGCGTGACCTGCTGTTCGGTGGCGGACAAGGACGCGCCTTCGGCGAGTTTCATGTCGACCATCAGCTCCAGGCGCCCGGAGGCCGGGAAGAACTGTTGCGGCACGAAACGGAACAGCACGATGGAGCCGACGAACAGGCAGAGAGTCAACAGGATCACGGTTTTGCGGCGGCGTACACACCATTGCACGACGTTGCGCACACGCTGGTAGAACGGCGTCGCGTAGGGGTCTGGCGCGGTGGCACCGGCGCCATGCTTGGCCGCGTGCAGCTTGGCCAGGTCGGGCAGCAGTTTGGCGCCCAGGTAAGGCACGAACACCACCGCGGCGATCCAGGACACCAGCAAGGCGATGGTCACAACCTGGAAGATCGAGCGGGTGTATTCGCCGGTGCCGGATTGCGCGGTGGCAATCGGCAGAAAGCCCGCGGCGGTGATCAGGGTGCCGGTGAGCATCGGAAAGGCCGTGCTGGTCCAGGCAAAGCTGGCCGCCTTGATGCGATCGTAGCCCTGCTCCATCTTGATCGCCATCATTTCCACGGCAATGATCGCGTCGTCCACCATCAGGCCCAGAGCCAGCACCAGCGCGCCGAGGGATATCTTGTGCAGGCCGATGCCGAAGTAGTACATGGCGGCGAAGGTCATCGCCAGCACCAGGGGGATCGACAGCGCGACCACCAGGCCGGTGCGCAGGCCGAGGGAGAAGAAGCTCACCAGCAGGACGATGATCAGCGCCTCGGTGAGCACCTGAACGAACTCGCCGACGCCGGTTTTCACCGCCGCCGGTTGGTCCGAGACCTTGCGCAGTTGCATGCCGGCCGGCAAGGTTTCCTGCAGACGGGCGAAGTCGGCCTCCAGGGCCTTGCCCAGCACCAGGATGTCGCCTCCGGTCTTCATCGATACGGCCAGGCCGATGGCGTTCTCGCCCATAAAGCGCATACGCGGCGCGGGTGGATCATTGAAGCCACGCTGCACCTCGGCGACATCGCCGATACGGAAGGTGCGATCGGCCACGCGAATCGGAAACTCGCGGATTTCCTCAACCGACTGGAAGCGCCCGGTGACGCGCAATTGCACGCGATCGGTGGCGGTTTCGAAATAGCCCGATGCCGCCACGGCGTTCTGTTCTTCGAGCGCCTGCTGCACCACGGCCAGCGGTAAACCCAGGGTCGCCAGCTTGGTGTTGGACAGCTCGATCCAGATTTTTTCATCCTGCAGGCCGACCAGCTCGACCTTGCCGACATCGGCCACTCGCTGCAGCTGTAGCTGAATGCGGTCGGCATAGTCCTTGAGCACGGCGTAATCGAAACCGTCGCCGGTCAGTGCATAGATGTTGCCGAAAGTGGTGCCGAATTCGTCGTTATAGAACGGCCCCTGAATACCCTGGGGCAAGGTATGGCGGATATCGCCGACCTTCTTGCGCACCTGGTACCAGAGGTCGGGGATTTCCGCCGAGGTCATGGAGTCGCGCGCGAGGAAAGTCACCGTGGACTCACCGGGACGGGAAAAGGAGACGATGCGCAGATAATCGCCGGTCTCCATCAGTTTCTTTTCGATGCGTTCGGTCACCTGCCGTGACACTTCCTCGGCGCTCGCACCCGGCCACATGGTGCGCACGACCATGGCCTTGAAGGTGAACGGTGGGTCTTCGCTTTGCCCCAGCTTGGTATAGGAAAGCGCGCCGACCACGGCGAGCAGGATCATGAGGTACAACACGATCTGGCGATTGCGCAGCGCCCAGGCGGACAGATTGAAATCCATCGGGGTTACTCCTTCGCCGCCAGTTTCACCAACCGGTTGTCACGGTCGACCGGGCGCACCACCTGGCCTTCGCGCAATACGTGTACGCCGGCCGCAACCACCCAGGCGTCGGCGTTCAATCCTTCGAGAACCGGCACCAGCGTTTCGCCATAGGGGCCGACCTGCACATAGGTGCGCTTGAGGGTGGAGTCCTTGGGGTCGACCACCCAGACGAACGGCCTGCCCTGCTCGGCACTCAGCGCCGACAATGGAATCGCCAGCGGCGCTACGCCGTTGTGCGCGATATATACCCGCGCACTCTGGCCCAGTTCGGCGGGTACTTCGCCCTCGGTGAAAGCCACGCGGGCGGCAAAGGTGCGCGATTGTGCATCGGCCGACGGCGATATTTCGCGAATGCGGCCGGGGAAGCGCTGATCGGGCTGCGACCATAACTCGACGACCACTTCCTGGCCGACGCTGAAACGCTCGAACGCGCGCTCCGGCAGGTTGATCAGGACTTCGCGCTCGCCATCGGCGGCCAGCACGAACACGCTTTGCCCGGCTGCGACCACCTGCCCGACTTCGACCATACGCCGCGCAATCACGCCATCCTGGGAGGCGCGCAACACCGAATAACCGGCCTGGTTGTTGGCCACGTTGTATTCGGCTTTTATCTGCTTGAGCCGCGCGCTGCCTGCACGGTAGGCGTTTTCGGCGTTGTCGTACTGCGAACGGCTGACCAGATTACGCGCCAGCAGCGCCTTGTAGCGGTCGCGCTCGGCAAGCGCCAATTGCAGGTTGGCTTCGGCCGCGGCGACCTGGGCGCGAGTCGCTTCCAGTTGCAGGCGCACATCCTGCGGGTCCAGTTCGGCCAATGGCTGATCCTTCTTCACCCGCTGCCCGACTTCGACCAGACGCTTGCTGACCTTGCCGGCAATGCGAAACGCCAACTCCGGCTCCAGATGCGCGCGCACCTCGCCCGGATAGGTATCCATGGTCGCGCCAGCCGTTTGTGGCTGGATCACCAGGGCGGGACGAACCGGGGTCTCGATCTGCTCGCCAGCGCCACAGGCGGCAAGCAGGACGGCAAGGCTGACAGGCAAAGCGACAGACAAGGCATGACGCAACATAATGGGCGACCTTCGCAAAGGTTTGGAATATTTGTACTGCGGAGTATAGTAAAAATAGCAAACCCATCAGTCCAGTATTAAAAGTTGCCGATGACAAACAAAATGTTGCCGCCCAGCGGTCCGGGCCGTCCCAAAGATCTCGCCAAACGCCAAGCCATCCTCGAAGCGGCGAAAACCCTGTTCCTGCGCCATGGGTACGACGGCAGCAGCATGGATGCGATTGCCGCAGAAGCGGGAGTTTCCAAGCTCACGGTGTACAGCCACTTCACCGACAAGGAGACGTTGTTTTCCGAGGCGGTAAAGGCCAAATGCGAAGGCCAGTTGCCCGAACTGTTGTTCGAATTGGTCGAAGGCGCATCGATCGAAAGCCAGTTGCTGGATATCGGCCGTGGCTTTCATGCGCTGGTCAACAGCCAGGAATCGGTGGAGCTGCACCGGATCATGATCAGCCTGGCGGCGCAGGATTCGAAGCTCTCGAAGATGTTCTACGAAGCCGGGCCGCAGCGTCTGCTCAGCGAAATGGCGCATCTGCTCGAACAGGCCGACCGGGCGGGCAAACTGCGCATCGCCAGCCCGCATGAGGCTGCCGATCAGTTTCTCAGCCTGATCAAGGGCATCGACAACTTCCGCCTGCTGATCGGCTGCGCCGACGCCCTGGAGGGCGAGGCTGCCGAACGCCATGTATGCGATGCGGTGGGAATGTTTGTGCGCGCTTATCGGCCGGGCTGAGTGTCAGGCTGGTCGCGACCTGACCGAGAGCCCCCCGAATTGCATCCGGGCTACAAAGGCTTGGCGGGTTGGGAAACGCGCGTTGCACGTTGGTAGGGTGGACAGGGCGAAGCCTTGTCCACCCGCCGAGATGGCGGACAAGCCTTTGGCATATCCCTAGGCGGTCGCGGCTTGCGGCTTACAGCTTCTTCTTCGGGTAGATGTCATAGCGGCTGGATTTACCTTCCAGCGCATAGCCCGGCTTAGCGCCTTCGATGCACGGCGCCTTGCGCGGGCGCTTGACCACCACCCTGTGGCTGGCCAGGGCCAGAGCTGCGGCGAGCAGCGCCGGCGCGTCCTGATCGTCGCCGACAAAGGGGCGGAACAGGCGCATCTCCTTTTTCACCAGCGCGCTTTTATCGCGATGGGGAAACATCGGATCGAGGTAGATCACCTGCGGCGGCTCGCCCTGCCAGGCCTCCATCAGCTCGATCGCGTTGCCCTGCAACAGCCGCATCTGCGCGACTATGTGACCGACCTGGGCATCGCCCTGGGCGCGGGCCAGGCCGTCTTCCAGCAAGGCTGCGACCAGCGGCTGGCGTTCGATCAGGGTCATCGCGCAGCCCAGGCTGGCCAGAACGAAGGCATCGCGGCCCAGCCCGGCGGTGGCATCCAGCACCCGCGGGCGGATGCCCGGCTGCACCCCAACCGCCTTGGCGATCATCTGCCCGCTGCCGCCGCCGAACAGGCGCCGATGCGCAGCCGCCCCCTCGACGAAATCCACCCGCACCGGCCCTGGCGCCTGCGGACCGAGTTCAACTAATTGCAAACCGTCCTCGCCCACCTGCAGGGCGTACTCGCTGTCGCCGTGCAGCGGCAGGTTCAAGCGTGCCGCCCAGCCCTCGGCCGCCTCGGCCAGATGGGGCTGCAGGGCCTGCATACGAATTTTCGCGATAGTACGCTCGTCGCTCATTAACAAAGGTGCTCAAAAAATATTCAATTCGGCCGGGGATGAGCCGACAACCAGATAAGCGGCATTTTGCCAGACCCGGCACCTTTAGGCCGCATCGAGTTGCCCATGTTCGATGTCACGAGCGCACCCCACCACCATCCGAGCCAACCTGCCGCGGGGCTCAAGGAACAGCTGGATGCCGGCGTTCAGGCGTCGCTGGATTACCAGATCCTGCGCCGCACGCTGATGCCTGATGAGCCGCAAATAGACCAGCCAGCGATCGCAGACGAGGTGACCGACGCCAGCGGCGAGCCACCCGCCGTTGCGGTTCAGACCAGCGAGTTCGAGCAGATCGTCGAGCAGCGCCAGCTCGAGTTGAACGTCAACCTCAATGCCGAGCCACAGAAAACCGACCCCCTGGCACTCGACCTTGCCGGTAACGGCTGGCGCACCAGCGGCCTGCAGCATGGGGTGCTTTTCGATCTGGACGGCGACGGCAAGCTCGACCGCATCAGCGTACCAACGGGCGATGATGCCCTGCTGGCGTTCGATAGCAACGGCAACGGACGCATCGACGACGGTCGCGAACTGTTCGGCGATCAGCACGGCGCCGCCAATGGCTTCGCCGAATTGGCCAAGCATGACGACAACGGCGACGGCCGTATCGACGCCCGGGATGCGATCTTCCAGCGTTTGAGCCTGTTGCGCTTCGACGCTCAGGGTCGGCAATCGAGCCAGTCGTTAAGCCAGGCCGGTGTCAACGCAATCGAGCTTAACGCCCAGGACGTGAAAGTAGCCTTGGGCGCCTATGACGAAATCGCCCAGCTCGGCCGCTTCGAGTTCGCCGACGGTCGCAGCGGTCAGGCGGCCGACCTGCTCCTGGCGCAACGCTGAGACCCACGCCTCAGTGGCTCAGCGGCACATGCGAAACAGCCCCATATCGATATGAAAATGGTCGTGGTGGGCCGCGTTGTAGTCCGGCCCCAGGGTGGTGTGGAAGCTGGCACAGGCGGCGTCGTGCACCCGCCGCAGGAACCTGGCCTCGACGCCCTGCTTCGGCCAGTCGCGCAGCACGCTGATGCGCCGGCCGTCGCGCAAACGAAAACCGACGATATCCAGGGCATTGGCCGATGCATGCTGGCTTTGCCGACGGCTACCGGCAATGGCGCGACAGGCATAGCTGCCGACATGCTCAAGGCGCACCACCGGTTGGCCGAACAGCGCCTGCGCCGCCGGCTGCAGGCCATGCTGTTCGAACATGGCGAAGGCCGCCGCCAACGGACAGGTGGCGATAAAACTATTGTTCAAGTGCACTTCGGAGCCCTCCACCCGTACGGTATTTTCCAGCGGGCAGTTGGCTTGCGGCACGCTGTCGGCCAACGCGGTGTACTGTAGCGTCGAGCTGTCCAAGGCCTGGCGGCAAAGCTCTGGGTCCTTTTTCAGGCGCCAGAGCTTGAACGAGGTCAGCAGGTTGGGTTGCGCTGCGATATTTAGCGGCGCCCAGGGATCCCAGCGCGGCGGCGGATAGATCCAGTGCTGCTGGACCGCCAGCGGCAGCACGCCACAGACGAACAACAGCAGCGCGACAAGAAACCGACGCAAGGCCTGCGCAACTCAGGTTTTGAACAGATCGTTGATGCGCCCGAACGGCATGGCCTTTCCGCTCGCCACCAGGCTCCCCTGGACGGCCAGCTCCTCGGCGGCCTGATAGAAGGCGCCATAGGCGACCCGCGCCAGGTTGGAGCCGAGGCTGACGCGCTTGACGCCCAGTTCGGCCAATTCATCCAGCGACAGGCGCACGCCTGGCGAACCCACCAGGATGTTGACCGGTCGCGGCGCCACGGCCTGGACCACGGCCTGGATTTCCTCGCGGGTGGTCAGGCCCGGCGCATAGAGCACATCGGCCCCCGCCTGCGCGTAGGCCACCAGGCGTTCGATGGTGTCATTCAGGTCAGGGCGGCCGTGCAGGTAGTTTTCCGCGCGGGCCACCAGGGTGAAAGGGAATGGCAGACTGCGGGCCGCCGCAACGGCGGCCTGGATGCGTTCGAGCGCCAGGTCGAACGGGTAGATTGGGGCCTGGGCATCACCGCTGGCATCCTCGATGGAGCCACCGACCAGGCCGACCTGCGCCGCCAGCAAGATGGTTTCCGCGCAGTGCTGCGGTTCGTCGCCGTAGCCGTTCTCCAGATCGGCGGCCACCGGCAGCACGGTCGCCTCGACGATCGCGCGGGAGTTGGCCAGGGCTTCGTCGCGACTGACCGCCCCTTCCGCATCGCAGCGCCCAAGGGAGAAGGCCAGTCCGGCGCTGGTCGTCGCCAGAGCCTCGAAGCCCAGGGCCGCCAGCATCTTCGCCGAGCCGGCATCCCAAGGATTGGGCAGCACGAACAACCCGTCGCGCTGGTGCAAGGCACGAAACGCCTCGCCTCGTTGCATTTGAGTCAACATGTCGGTCACTCCTTTCTCGACCTGAACACCTTGGGGTTTACGACCATTTCAGCACAAGCCGCGCTGGCACTACGGTCAAACACCGGCCTGCTGGCGCGGCATCCTCAGAGTAGCCCCAATTGTTCGACGCGCGGCGCGACCAGCGGTTCGGGCAATGCCGGCAAGCCCGGCAGGCGCGTCATCAGCTGGGCGTGGAAACGCTGCGCCAGTTGCGGCGCCAGCAGATTGTCCGGGGTATGCAGGAATACATAGGGCGTGCGCCCCTCTTCGATCCAGGCGGCGATCTTATCCAGCCAGGGCGCGAGATAGGCGTCGTTGGCCGCCAGCTCGGGATGGCCGATAAAGCGCAGTTGCGGCGCCTGGCTGAAAGCCGTCGGGCGCAGTGGCAGACGTGGCTTCTTGGCTTGCGCATGCAACACCGCGGGCGTGGACGATGTGCAACTGAACAAGGCCCGCGAATCCAGGCAGATGCGCTCGATGCCGGCGCCCTGCAACAGGCGATTCAACCTGCGCTCCTCCTCGCCTTTGGCGAAGAACGCCGGGTGGCGCACCTCGACAGCCAGGTCCGCGACATTCCAATGGGCGATCAGCGCCGCCAGTTCGGCCATGCGCGACGGACCGAAGCTGGCCGGCAGCTGCAACCAGAACGGGGCGATGCGCGCCCCCAGCGGCGCGAGTAAGCGACGGAAATCATCGACGGCATCCAACTGCTCGTGCAGGTCAGCGGAATGGCTGATGTCGCGCGGCAGTTTCGCGCAGAAGCGCAATTGCGGCGGCATCGTTTCGGCCCAGCGGGCGACGGTTTGCGGCGAAGGCCGGGCATAGAACGTGGTATTGCCTTCCACCGCATTGAACACCTCGGCGTAGCGCGGCAGAAAATCCGCCGTACGCGCACCGTCGGGGTACAACGAACCGCGCCAGGCGGGCTCGCTCCAGGAGGGGCAGCCGAGAAAATAAGGCAGCATCAGGCGTAGAGATCGAGACCCAGTACTTCCTGAGCGCCGGCATCCTGCGCGAAGCCGGCGGTCGAACTGTAGCTGGCGATGGCTTGCGCGGCGCGGTTGCTCAGCGCCGGCTGATAGCCGCGATCACGGGTGGCGGGTAGCGAATCACTGCTGGCGTTGGCTTGCTGAACCCGGCGCAATTGCGGCGTCTGCTCGAAGCCCTGGGTTGCCGCCGAGGGTGCTGGCTGCTGCCGGCGCTCCTCAACCTCGCGTTGCGCTTCGCGATAAGGCGTGACCGCCGTCCCCGAACGGGGGCCGCGATCTGGCGCAAGAGAGGGAATGGAGGCGTCGATACGCATCGGCTGGTGCTCGGCCCTTAAGCAACTATGGAGGAAAGTAATGGCAATCTAGCTGCCCCGCACGGCCTTGGCAATGCAGGACATAAAACTGACGCCAGGCATGCGACAGAAGGTTGCCAGGCGACGCGCAACTCCATCAAGCAGGCTGCTTGGGCGTGGCGACCTTGTCGCGCAGGTATACCGGCTGCGCCTCGTCCGCTGACAGCGCCTCGCCGCGCGCCCAGGCGAAGCGCGCCAGACTCAGCAGATCCTCGGCATGCGGCAGCATGGCGCCATCCTGATCAACGACTTGCGCAGCGATTCGCGCGGCGAACGTGCCCCAACCGGTGCCGGCGCCGAACCAGTCGCCGCTGACGGCCGGCGGCAATATGGCCTGTTCGGGCGCCAATACCGCCTCGTTGCCGAGCAGGCGCATTTCGCCGTTATCGGCGCGGTAACAGCCCCAGTAGACCTCGTCCATCCGCGCATCGATCGCCGCCGCCACCTGCATGGCACCGTGCTCGCGCTGGGCGCGCTGGGCCAGTACCGCCAGATTGGATATCGGCAGCACTGGCCGATCCAGAGCAAAAGCCAGCCCCTGCACCACGCCAACGGCAATGCGCACACCCGTGAAGGCGCCCGGGCCACGGCCGAAAGCGATGGCGTCCAGCGCGGACAGGGGCACGGCGGCCTCGGCCAGCAGATCCTTGATCATCGGCAACAAACGCTGCGCGTGCAGACGCGGAATCACTTCGTAGTGGCTGATCACCCGGCCGTCATGCAGCAGGGCGACAGAGCAGGCTTCGGTCGCGGTATCCAGGGCCAGCAGAGTGGTCATCGTTATTCAGGCAGATTGACGAGTGGGCGGGCATTAAAACGGTTTAAGGCTTTTTTTTCCAGCGCAACCACTGTCACCCGCACCGCCAGGCGAACGTGCCCGCCCGACAGCGAGTACGCACCGAGCCGCAATCAGCCCGGTGCACTTCCAGCAAACAGCGGCTTACCAGGGCTGGATAACGGTCTTCGCTTCCCAGCCTTGCAGGGGCGCCTTGGACCAGGTGCCGTAGCTCGTATTGGGGAAGACGATCCACTCGGTGCCCCATTTCGCCGACTCTGCGGCCACGGTGGCGCGCTGATCGGCCAGCGGCGTCTTGCGGAAACGCGCGTCGAAGTCATGCAGCGTATCGCCCAGCAGCAGCACGATCTGATGATCGGCGCTGACGATGGCACGCCGCTCGACCTTGGGTGGCCCCAGCAGCAGAACGCTTTCCTCCGACACCTGCGGCAGGCCGAGCTTGCTCAGGGTGGCCAGGGTATATTTCTTCTGCTCGTCGGCACGGTCCGATATGTAGCGAATGGTCACGCCCAGACTGTCGGCGTGTTCGAGAAACTGCTTGGCACCGGGGATCAGCTGCGGGTTGCCGTCACGCTCCCAGGGCAGCCAGGTGTCCCAGGCATCATAGGCGTGACAGTTGGCCAGGTCCCGTGCCAACAGGGCGCTGTTGTCGATGACGGTTTCATCCAGGTCGGTGACGATGGCCAGCTTCGACGGTTCTTTCGCCGCGGCCACTGCCGCATCCAGCTTCAGCGTGGCGATGTTATAGGCCTGCAACTGCAGGGCCTGAACCTCCGCCGACTGCTGCTGGAAGCGTAGCCCCATGGTGAACTCGGCGACGGCACAGTCAGCCTTGGGCTGCGTGGATGTATCGGCAAAGGCCGCGGGAACGGCCAGCATCGATAGTGCCAGGCCCAGCCAGATGGCACTCTTTGCGGTTTTCTCGGTCATTGAACGCGCTCTCTTTCTTAGTATGGGTTAAGACCTGAAGTCTAAGACCGTCTCGCCTTGGTATAGACCAGATATCGATGCTAGCTTAGGCGAGCGAGGTTACTGTTCTGTGAACGACGTTCAGCGATTCCCGCGCGCCAACCGCAGAAACGACAACGGCCCGCAAATGCGGGCCGTTGGCTTACCGTTAATAGCGGCTTAGCTGAGTGCAGCCAGCACCTTGGCGGTAATTTCGTCGACCGAACCGACGCCGGCGATGGCGCTGTACTTCGGCGTGCCGTTGGCGGCGGCGAGCTTCTGGTAGAAGTCCACCAGCGGCTTGGTTTGCGAGTGGTAGACCGACAGGCGGTGACGCACGGTTTCTTCCTTGTCGTCTTCGCGCTGGATCAGTTCGTCACCGGTTTCGTCGTCTTTACCGGCAACCTTCGGCGGGTTGTGCTCGGTGTGGTAGACGCGCCCCGAGGCCGGGTGCACGCGACGACCGGCGATACGGCCGACGATTTCTTCGTCGTCGACGGCGATCTCAACCACATGGTCGATCCCCACGCCAGCCTGCTTGAGCGCTTCGGCTTGCGGGATGGTGCGCGGGAAACCGTCGAAGAGGAAGCCATTGGCGCAATCCGGCTGGGCGATGCGCTCTTTGACCAGGTTGATGATCAGGTCATCGGAGACCAGGCCGCCGCTGTCCATGACGCTCTTGGCGACCAGGCCGAGCTCGGTACCCGCCTTGACCGCGGCACGCAGCATATCGCCGGTGGAGATTTGCGGAATACCAAATTTCTTGGTGATGAAACCAGCCTGGGTACCTTTACCGGCACCGGGCGCACCCAGCAGAATCACGCGCATCGATATGCTCCTCAAATTTATCTATAAATCGTCGTCGGACTTGCCTCTTGGGGCCAATCTCGGAATCGTTTGGACCGCGCCTGGGGTGCCAGAGCGTCGAAAGGCCGATCAAGATACACAGCGCCCCCCTGGCGCACAAGCCACCAAAAGTCGGATAGCCGTGCGTCCTGTGGGGCAATTCCAAAGCATCGTTCGCTCCTCTGCGCAGACCTCCGCGCACACCGCTGGAGCACTCTCGTCGGTGCTCTAGCCGGTATTGCGCAGACCCGCCGCGATACCCGCCACGCTGACCAGCAACGCCTGTTCCAGAGGGCTGTCGGCCTGATTTTCCCGCTTGCGCGAGCGCGCCAGGAGTTCCGCCTGGAGCAGGTGCAAGGGGTCCAGGTAGGTATTGCGCACGCTGATCGATTCCAGGGTTTCCGGGCTGTGTGCAAGCAACTGCGACTGTCCGGTCAAACCCAATACGGCGCCGATGGCCTGCGACAATAGGTCGCGTAAATGCGCCCCCAAAGGTCGCAATTTGGCCTCCACCAGACGCTCGTCGTACAGCTCGGCAATGGCGCCGTCGGCCTTGGCCAGGACCATCTCGAGCATATCGATGCGGGTGCGGAAGAATGGCCAGCGCTCGCGCATCTGCGCCAACAACTCGCCGTCGCCGCGCTTCAGGGCATTGTCCAGGGCATGCTCCCAGCCAAGCCAGGCCGGCAGCATCAGACGGGTCTGGGTCCAAGCGAAGATCCAGGGGATCGCACGCAGGCTTTCCACCCCGCCCTCGCGACGCTTGGCCGGGCGACTGCCCAGGGGCAAACGACCGAGTTCCTGTTCCGGTGTGGCCTGACGGAAATACTCGACGAATTGTGGATGCTCGCGCACCACCCCGCGATAAGCCGCGACGCCATCGCTGGCCAGCTTATCCATCAGTTCGCGCCAGGCCGGTTCCGGGCTTGGCGGCGGCAACAGCGTAGCCTCCAGCACAGCGGCCAGGTAGAGGTTGAGATTCTGCTCGGCGATATCCGGCAGACCGAACTTGAAGCGGATCATCTCGCCCTGTTCGGTGGTGCGGAAGCGCCCCGCCACCGAGCCGGGCGGCTGCGAAAGAATCGCCGCATGGGCCGGTCCGCCGCCGCGACCGACAGTGCCGCCACGGCCATGGAACAGCAGCAGTTCGACGTCGTGCTCGCGGCAGATGCGCACCAGGGTTTCCTGGGCGCGGTACTGCGCCCAGGCCGCGGCGGTGGTGCCGGCGTCCTTGGCCGAGTCGGAATAGCCGATCATCACTTCCTGCGGGCCGTGCAGGCGCGCGCGATAGCCATGCAGTTCGAGCAGGCGGGCAATCACCGGGCCGGCGTTGTCCAGGTCGGCAAGGGTCTCGAACAGCGGCACTACGCGCATCGGTCGCTGCAAACCCGCCTCCTTGAGCAGCAATTGCACCGCCAGCACATCGGAGGCCGCACCGGCCATGGAGATCACGTAGGAGCCCAGGGACGCCGCTGGCGCCAGGGTGATTTCGCGACAGGTGGCGAGCACTTCCTCGGTTTCGCCGCTCGGTTTGAAATGCCGGGGCAGTAGCGGCCGGCGATTTTCCAGTTCCTGCAGGAGAAAGGCCACACGGGTGTCTTCATCCCACTCGGCGTAACGGCCAAGGCCCAGGTAATCGGTTATTTCGCTCATCGCCGCGGCATGTCGGCTGGAGTCCTGGCGCACATCCAGGCGTACCAGAAACAGCCCGAAGGTTGCCGCCCGACGCAGGCAATCAAGCAGCGGCCCTTCGGCGATCACGCCCATGCCGCAGTCGTGCAGCGACTGATAGCAAAGCTCCAGTGGCTCCAGCAGCTCGCGATTGTCCTGCAGCACCGCGGCAGACGGCTCGAGCTGCTCGTGCAAGGCCGCCTGCGCCCAACTGCGAGTGGCGCGCAGGCGCTCGCGTAATTGCTTGAGCAGGCTACGGTAGGGCTCCGGGCTCTCGCCGACCCGCGCCAGCAGCTCGGCGCTGGCCTGCTGCATGGACAGCCCGGCGGCTAACTGCTCAATATCGCGCAGGTACAGGTCGGCGGCCATCCAACGCGCCAGCAACAGCACCTCGCGGGTCACCGCAGCGGTGACATTGGGATTGCCGTCGCGGTCGCCACCCATCCAGGAGGCGAAGCGAATAGGCGCGGCCTCCAGCGGCAGGTGAAAGCCGGTCGCCGCATGCAATGCCTGATCGGCCTTGCGCAGCACATTGGGCAGCGCCTGCCACAGCGAATGCTCGATCACCGCAAAGCCCCACTTGGCCTCGTCCACCGGGCTGGGTCGGCTGCGGCGGATTTCCTCGGTGTGCCAGGCCTCGGCGATCAGCCGGTGCGAACGCTGGCGGACCTCCTCACGCTCGGCGCCGGACAGGTCGCTGTGGTCGCCCGCGGCCAATTGCTCGGCGATGCCATCGTATTTCTGGATCAGCGTGCGCCGTGCCACTTCGGTCGGGTGGGCAGTCAACACCAGCTCGATATCCAGCCGCCCGAATTGCCGCGCCAAGGCATCAGCGGCGTGGCCGCTGGTCTGCAAACGCTGCAGCAACTCGGGCAGCACGTTGGTTTCGAAGGGCTCGGGCTCGCCCGGTGCACGACGCCGTACACGGTGATACTGCTCGGCGATATTGGCCAGGTTGAGAAACTGGGTGAAGGCCCGCGCGACCGGCAACAGCTCGTCGTCGGCCAATTGATCGAGGCTCGCGCTGAGCTGCTCTGCCCCCGCCGCCGAGCCCTGCCGCGCGCCCTTGGCGCCCTTGCGAATGCGTTCGATCTTGTCGAGAAAAGCCGCGCCGCGTTGGGCGCTGATGGTGTTGCCCAACAGCTCGCCGAGCTGGTGCACGTCCTCGCGCAAACGCGCGTCGATTTCCGCCATGGCCGTTGTCTCCGCTGATCCTTGAAGCCCAAGAGTGCCCAGCGCGGCAACTTCTTACAAGGGCGCGACTCCAACTCCTTACACCTTTAAAGACAGTCTAGGCTTGAGTATGTGTTGCTCAACGCATCGTCAAAACTGCGCAACGCCCTGCAACGGGGCCAAGGATCAATCGCCATGAAGATTCGTGAATTAGTCAGCAACTGGGAAGAACACGGCAAAGGCCGCCTGACCGCCACGCCCTACCAGTTGCATCTGGATGTCGAGGCCGCCGCGCGCCTGGCGGCGCTGGTCGAGATGTATCCCAAACGCCACCCCGAGGAGCTGCTCGGCGAGCTGATCGGCGCCGCGCTCGAAGAGCTCGAAGCGAGCATGCCCTATGTCCAGGGCAGCCAGGTGGTGGCGACCGATGAGCAGGGTGATCCGCTGTACGAGGACGTCGGTCCGACGCCGCGCTTCCTCAGCCTGTCGCGCAAATACCTGCGCGAGATCAGCGCACAGCTTGACACCACCAACCACTAACAGGCCGTTTTAAAGCGATATTAACGGCCTGCCAAACCTCGCCGCACCAGGCCGCGAGTGCCCGATCAGGTACTCGCAGCCCGGCCCTCGCCTACCGACCACATAAGCACCCGCACAACCCGCCGGCACAGGCCCGGAGACGCGGTCGGCTGCGCGCCTGTTTTTTGCGCACAATGTTTTTACCTGAACATTTCAGTCCCCACCTCACTCACAAAAACCATACCGCTGGCGCAGCATTGCGGCGTACCGGCTGCCAGTCGCAACGTCGCAATCGCATCGAAGTACGCCAGGCGATGACCCAAGGAGGTGTAACCATGAAGCGACATATCCAGCAGCCACAGCGTCCATGGGGCGCGTGGAAACTTGCCATAGCGGCGGTCGGTAGCAGCCTGCTGATCGGCTGCGCCAGCAACCCACCCGACGAGCAGATCGCCGTCAGCCAATCGGCGGTCGACAGCGCCTTCAGCTCCGGTGGCCCGGAGTACGCCAGCGTGGAGATGAAAACCGCGCAGGACAAGCTCAAGCAGGCGGAACTGGCAATGCATGATGAAAACTATCAGGAAGCCAGACGCCTGGCCGAAGAAGCCGAGTGGGACGCCCGCCTGGCCGAGCGCAAGGCTCGCGCGGCGAAAGCGCAGAGCACCCTGCAGGAAGCCCAGTCGGCGATCCAGCGGATACAAAGCGAGAGCCTGCGCAGCAGCTCGCCGACGCCCGGCGCCAAGCAGTAACCGCCTTGCCCGCACCCGTTCACGCCAAACCAACAGGATGCCTCTCATGCATACCCGAATTCTGATTAGCGCGCTGCTGGCGATAGGCACCGGCCTCGCTGGCTGTGCGTCGCAACCCAACCCCAACCTGGAACAGGCCCGCAGCCAATACCAGCAACTGCAGGCCGAACCCGGCGTAAGCAAGTTTGCCGCGCTGGAAACCAAGCAGGCCGGCGAAATGCTCGACAAGGCCGAACAGGCCTACCGCGAAGACGCCGACAAGGCCCGCGTCGATCACCTCGCCTACCTGGCCAGCCAAAGCGTCAAGGTCGCCGAACAGACCATCGACCTGCGCAACGCCGAGCAGCAGCTCGGCGACGTCACGACGCAGGCCGACCGGGCCGCCCTCGACGCCCGCAACCGACAGATCGAGCAATTGCAGAAAAGCCTGAACGCCAAGCAGACCGACCGCGGCATGCTGGTCACCTTCGGCAACGTGCTGTTCGACCTGGACCGCGCCCAACTGAAGCCGGCCGCCACCGGCAGCATCGACAAGCTGGCCGAGTTCCTCAAGCAGCATCAGGACCGTCAGGTGGTGATCGAAGGCTATACCGACAGCAGCGGCTCGGACGCCTATAACCTGCGCCTGTCCGAACAGCGGGCCAACGCCGTGCGCGATGCGCTGGTGCGCAAGGGGGTGAGTGCCGAGCGCATCGTCGCCCGCGGCTATGGCGAGCAATACCCGGTATCGGGCAACGACTCGTCCGCCGGCCGCGCGATGAACCGCAGGGTCGACGTGACTATTGCCAACGACAACCAGCCGGTGGCGCCGCGCTCGGCCGACGCGTCCTGAGCCGGTGCCTGCGCATCAGGTGTTTGTTGATTTCCAGCCAGGCCGGCCATTCGCCGGCTTGGCTGGCGCCTAGCTATCCGGCTGCTCGGCTACGCAGCGAACCGCCTGCTTGCGCTGATCGACCAACACGCCACTGAGACCCTTCTGCTCCAGATCGAACAGCACCAGCACCCCGTCGATACACTGCGCCACCTGGCTGGCGGGTTTCAGCGAGACCTTGTAGTCCTCGCCGGGAATGGTCTTGAGCATGGTGAATTCGGACAGCAGCAAGGCATCCTCAGGCTTGGCGATATGCAGGTAACCGTAGTAACCGAGCACAGCCACGGTGGCGCAGATGCTGGCCACACCGGTAAGGATCAGGGGAATCGGGTTCAGTTCGCTCATTGCAGACTCTCGGAATTGAAAACGGGCGTCGGCGGACCGGGCATGCCCACGGACTCAGCCGCGCAGCTTGATACATGCGTGCGCACTTGGCCAGCCTGCGCGACTATTTGCCGCCGGCCCGCACTTCTTCGCGCGCCTTGAAGGTCGCCTCGTACACCCGCTCGGCCAAACGCGAAAACGGCAGGCTCTGGATCCACACCGTACCGGTGCCTTTGAGCGTCGCGAGGAATATCCCCTCGTCGCCGAACAACATGCTTTTCAGGCCGCCGGCCAGGCCGATGTCGTAATCGATACCGGCGCTGAAGGCCACCAGGCAACCGGTGTCCAGGCGCAAGGTTTCATTGTTCAGCTCCTTGCGGATCACCGTGCCGCCGGCATGCACGAACGCCAGACCGTCGCCTTCGAGCTTTTGCAGAATGAACCCCTCGCCGCCGAAAAAGCCGGCGCCCAGGCGCTTGTTGAAACTGATGCCGACCGAAGTGCCATAGGCGGCGCAGAGAAAGGCATCCTTCTGGCAGATCAGCGTGCCGCCGTGTTCCGCCAGCCGAATCGGCACCACGGTGCCCGGATAAGGTGCGGCAAACGCCACCCGCGCCTGGCCCTTGCCGGCGTTGCAGAAGTGCGTCATGAACAGCGATTCGCCGGTCAGCATGCGCTTGCCCATGCTCCACAACTTGCCCAGCACACCCTCGCTCGAACCGTCGCCCATGCGCGTCTCGAAGCGCACGCCCTCGGTCATGTAGTTCATAGTCCCGGCTTCGGCGATAACCGTTTCGTCGGGATCGAGGATGATTTCCACGCTCTGCGCCGAAGCGCCGAGGATTTCGTAGTCGAGTTGATGGCTGCTCATGCAGGGCTCCTGACAATTTGGGGGCTTGGAGAAGACTCCCCGGACTTCATCCGGGCTACCAAAGCGGTGTTGGTTATGTGCTTAGTTCGTAGGTCGGGTTAGCGGCGGTCCACGTTAACCATCTCAACACCCTAGATGAGCGCCGCGTAACCCGACAAGGCGCCGACACGGTGTCCGGGGGTGAACAAAGCCCGATAACCCATTACACCGCGTGGCGACTTTGTTGGGTTACGCGGCGGCAGACGGCGATGGCGCGGCTTAAACAGCGACAGTCGCCGCTAACCCAACCTACCCCACCTACCTAACTATCAAAGGATATTGGCGTAGTCGGCTTCGATCCGGTCGAGACTCAAATGATTGAGGAAGTTGGAAAAGCACATCCAGGCCGACAGCGAGTTCAGATCGCTGAATTGTGGCGGCAGGTATTTCGGCGCAACGACCAGGCCTTCATCGACCAGGCGACGCAGGATGCGCATGTCTTCCAGGGTGGTCTTGCCGCAGAACAGCAAGGGGATCTGTTCCAGCTTGCCTTTGCGCACGGCGAGCTGAATGTAGTTGTAGACCATGATGAAGCCTTTCAGATACGACAGATCCTTGGTGAAAGGCATGCCCGTGGGCGTGGAGCCGCGGAACACCCGATTGGCGTTGCTGTAGCTCTCTTCCTGGCTGAAACCCTGTTCGCGGTAGAAGTCGAAAATCTGCAGGAAGTCCGCGCCCTCCTCGGCCATGTGGATGGCGCGGGTGCGGTTGGTCAGCTTGCGCAGGCGCGTCGGGTAGGAGGCGAAGGTGATCACTTCCATCAGGATCGCCAGGCCTTCCTGGGTCACCGTCGACGAGGGTGGGCCCTTGGCCAGGAAGGTGCACACCGGCTGGCTCAGGCCATTGAGCGTGGTCGCCACATGGACCAGACCCTCGTGCACTTCCAGGGCCTTGACGTCACGCTCGTTGAACAGCGCATCGGCGCGGATCTTGATGTAATCGGCGCCCGCCGCCGCATCGGCAAGAATACCGTCGGACTCGAATACGCGGATGGTGCTCTCTTCCTCGCCGAACACCTTGTTCAAGCGGTGCTGCAGCAGGTCGACGGCTTCGCGAGCGCTGAGGTTCTTCGGTTCGTCCTTGAGGTCGCCGCGGTTGTCGATGTTGTTCAGAAAATCCGAGAACATCAGGCCCAGATCGGCCAGCGTCGGGTCGCCGGCATGGAAGGCATCGGACGCCGCGCCGTAGAGTTCCTGGGAGATAAGGCCGAAATCCTCGGTGCCGCGGGCCTCGAGCATGCGCACGACCATGCGGTATTCACGGCACATGCGCCGCATGATCTGCCCGACCGGATTGAACTGGCCGAGCTGGCGGGTGACATCGCGCTCGATGTTCTGGAATTCGAGCTTCTTGGCCGCCGCATCGAATGCCAACGGGCGGCTGTCGTAATAGGCACGGTCGACCGCTGGCAGCTTGCGGCCCTTGTGCTTGAGAAAGTCGCTACGCACACTTTCATCCCACTTCACCGCATCGAGGATGCGGATCGGGGTCTGTGCATCGACGATTCGATCGGATAAAGCCCGAACTATCAGTTGGTAATCGTCCAAGCCGGTATGACTGTTCATCCGCTCCTCATCGCATCACTGGAAAACTTACTCACCGACACGCTGATAGCGCGCGACTTCGATAAACACGTCCGAATTGGCCTGATCATCCAGATAGTCGAAGACCTGATCCAGCGGACTGGTGATCAGCACGCCATCGCCCTCGGGCATCTCCACCGCCTTGCCTTGCAGATTACCCTGCTCCAGTTCCTGCATCACCCGGTCGATGTCCAGGTTGTAGAGTACCAGTTCGTTGTCGTCGGTCAGTTCGAAACCGGCAATCGCGAAATTGGAGCCATAGCGCTTCGGCAGCCCGGCGGAGAGGTACCAACGTTGGCCATGGTGGGCCACGGTAAAGCCGAACTCCTCAAGACTCTCGAGGTTGTCGGGACTGTCGACATAAGCCGAGGCCTTGTAGACGTTGGAGCCCGAACGACTGACGTACAGATAGATCTGCTCGCCCCACTCGTTCTTGCGCGACCATTCGCCGAGCAGGGGGATGGGCGCCGGCTCATTGGCCGGAATGGGATCTTTGAAGGTAACCAGACAGCCACTCAACAACAGGAAGGACAAGGCGGCAAGCAGGCGCCAAGCTTTCATCGTGTTCTCCTTGTGCAATCGATTCACGTACTTAGCGGCCGCCGGAACAGGTTAAAGGCCCAAGACCAAATGCATATAGCGTTTGAGGATGGCCAGCATGTCTTCCTTGTGCAGCTGTTCGACCCCGTCGAGCAGGCCCTGATACTCCATCTGCACAATAATGCTCGTCAAGAGTTTGGCATCCTGCTCGGGCTGCCGCGAGCCCAGCACCTCGAAGAACTGTGTTACGCCCTGCAACAGAATCCGCTGATGGGCACGCACCAGGCCATGCAGGCGCGGATTGAGCAAGGCTTCCTGGTGAAACGCCTGCTCTGCCAGCAGATGATCGCGACGGTTGATCAGCTGGTTACCCACATAGTCCAGCGCCATCCGGGCGATTTCGTCGGCCAGGCGCCGACGTGCTTCGGCGCTGCCGTCGAGACGATTGACCTGATCCTGCAGCACGCCCTGGGTATTGCTCCAGACGTTGGCCATATGCGCGGCGCGGCGCTCGACGAATTGGGCAAAGGTATCGGTGATCAGGTCATCGATATCCTTGAAGTAGTAGGTGGTGGCCGATAGCGGCACCTGCGCCTCGGCCGCCACCGCCCGGTGACGTACGGCACGCACACCATCGCGCACGATGATCCGCATGGCGGCGTCGAGAATCGCCTGGCGCCGCTGTTCACTACCCTGCCGGCTGGCCTTGCGCCCCTGGTACTGAACACTTTCGGCAACGGCATTGGCTACGTGGGTGGCACTTTCCTGGGCGGAGTTGAAGGTCACG
Source organism: uncultured Pseudomonas sp. (assembly GCF_946885955.1). The sequence goes on along the minus strand of NZ_CAMPHI010000011.1, from coordinate 77,362 downwards.
GCGGTACTGTCCTTTATGGCAGACGAAGGCGGAATAAGCAGTTAGTCACTCAATAGCGGCAATCATCCAATTCCAGGTAATAAAAAGCCGCCCTTGGGCGGCTTCAAGACCATCAGGTCTGCGGGCGCATATGCGGGAAGAGGATGACATCCCGTATAGACGGCGCATTGGTCAGCAACATCACCAATCGGTCGATGCCGATGCCCTCACCGGCGGTCGGTGGCATGCCATATTCCAGGGCGCGGACGAAATCGGCGTCGAAATGCATAGCTTCGTCATCACCGGCGTCCTTGTCCGCCACCTGGGCATGGAAGCGTTCGGCCTGGTCTTCGGCGTCGTTCAACTCGGAATAGGCGTTGGCGATTTCGCGGCCGCCGATAAACAGTTCGAAGCGGTCGGTGACGCTCGGGTCCTGGTCGTTACGACGCGCCAGAGGCGACACTTCGAACGGATACTGGGTGATGAAGTGCGGCTGCTCCAGCTTGTGCTCGACCAGTTCTTCGAAAATCATCACCTGCAATTTGCCCAAGCCCTCGAAGCCGAGCACCTTGGCTCCAGCCCGCTTGGCAATCTCGCGGGCCTTGTCGATGTCCTGCAGATCGGCGGCGCTGATTTCAGGGTTGTACCTGAGGATCGAGTCGAACACCGACAGACGTACGAACGGCTCGCCGAAGTGGAACAGCTTGTCGCCGTAAGGCACATCGGTGCTGCCCAGCACCAGCTGCGCCAGCTCGCGGAACAGTTCCTCGGTCAGGTCCATCATGTCTTCGTAGTCGGCGTAGGCCTGGTAGAACTCGAGCATGGTGAACTCGGGGTTGTGCCGGGTCGAAACGCCTTCGTTGCGGAAGTTGCGGTTGATCTCGAAGACCCGCTCGAAGCCACCGACCACCAGGCGCTTGAGGTACAGCTCGGGAGCGATACGCAGGAACATCTGCATATCCAGGGCATTGTGGTGGGTCTCGAACGGCTTGGCCGCGGCACCGCCGGGGATGCTCTGTAGCATCGGCGTTTCCACTTCGAGGAAGTCGCGCTGCATGAGGAAACTGCGGATATGCGCGATGACCTGGGAACGCACGCGGAAGGTCTCGCGCACTTCCTCGTTGACCATCAGGTCGACGTAGCGCTGGCGGTAGCGCTGCTCGGTGTCGGTCAGACCGTGGTGCTTGTCCGGCAGAGGGCGCAGCGACTTGGTCAGCAGGCGCACGTCGGTCATTTCGACGTAGAGGTCGCCCTTGCCGGAACGGGCCAGAGTGCCCTCGGCGGCGATGATGTCGCCCAGATCCCAGTGCTTGACCTCGGCGAGTTTTTCTTCCGGCAGGGTCTTGCGGTTGACGTAGACCTGAATGCGCCCGCTCATGTCCTGGATGACCATGAAGGAGCCGCGGTTGAGCATGATGCGACCCGCGACCTTGACCGGGATAGCGGCTTCGGCCAGCTCTTCCTTGGTCTTGTCGACGTACTTTTTCTGCAGGTCCGCGCAATAGCTGTCACGGCGGAAGTCATTGGGGAAGGCATTACCCAGCTCACGCGCGCCGGCAAGTTTTTCCTTGCGCAGGGCGATCAGCTTGTTTTCTTCCTGTTGCAGTTCGTGGTGGTCGAGTTGTTGGTCGCTCATGGTCTTTTCTATCTGCCTGACGTGTAGTGCGATCTGGGTAGGATTAGGTGTTACAGCCCCTGCTTCAGACTGGCAACCAGGTACTCGTCGATATCGCCATCGAGTACGTTGACGCAGTCGCTACGCTCGACACCGGTACGCAAATCCTTGATTCGCGACTGATCGAGCACATAGGAGCGAATCTGGTGACCCCAGCCGATATCCGACTTGGTGTCTTCCAGCGCCTGCGAAGCCGCATTGCGCTTCTGCACTTCCTGCTCGTACAGACGCGCGCGCAGCATCTTCATCGCGGTGTCTTTGTTGGCGTGCTGGGAGCGTTCGTTCTGGCAACTGACCACGGTGTTGGTCGGCACGTGGGTAATACGCACCGCAGAGTCGGTGGTGTTGACGTGCTGACCGCCGGCCCCGGAGGAGCGGTAGGTGTCGATGCGCAGGTCGGCCGGGTTGATCTCGATCTCGATGTTGTCGTCGATTTCCGGCGAGGCGAACACCGCGGTGAACGAGGTGTGGCGACGGTTGCCGGAGTCGAACGGACTCTTGCGCACCAGGCGATGCACGCCGATCTCGGTGCGCAGCCAGCCGAAGGCGTATTCGCCCTTGATATGCACGGTGGCGCCCTTGATCCCGGCGACTTCGCCAGCGGAGAGTTCCATGATGGTGGCATCGAAGCCGCGCTTGTCGGCCCAGCGCAGGTACATGCGCAGCAGCATGTTGGCCCAGTCCTGGGCCTCGGTGCCGCCGGAACCGGCCTGGATGTCCAGGTAGGCGTTGTTCGGGTCCATCTCGCCGCTGAACATGCGGCGGAATTCCATTTTTTCGAGGATGCCGCGCAGGCGCTCGACTTCGGCGGCGACATCGTCGACGGCGCCCTGGTCTTCCTCTTCGGCGGCCATCTGCAACAGGTCGCGGGAATCGCCGAGGCTGCTGTCGAGGTCGTCGATGGTCTCGACGATCAGCGCCAGGGAGGCGCGCTCACGCCCCAGGTTCTGCGCGTATTCAGGATTGTTCCAGACGTTCGGGTCTTCGAGCTCGCGGTTTACTTCGATCAGCCGATCATGCTTTTGATCGTAGTCAAAGATACCCCCGAATGGTCTGGGTGCGCTCGGACAGGTCCTTGATGCTGTTCAGGATCGGGTTGATTTCCATGGCTGGCGGCACTCACAGGTCAAACTTTCGGAAAAGCCGGCGAGTATACCTGAGTCATGGCGCCCCTGGCAGCCCGCTCTTGGCACCGATGCGCATCGCCACTGACCAGCGGACGCTACTCTTATCGCCGGCTGCCAACGAGCAGCCGGGTTCCAGGCAAAGTTGGCGGAGCCAGCCCCGACGCGGATCAGCCAACTAGTGGATAGGCTGCACCTGCGCTAACCTCACCGACTAAACGGCTGCCAGCTGCGGCCGCTGCGCCTGAATTATCAGCTCGGCGGCCTTCTCCGCGATCATCAGCACCGGCGAGCAGGTGTTGCCGGAGACGATGCTCGGCATGATCGACGCATCGGCGATGCGCAATCCGGGTATGCCATGCACGCGTAACTGCGCATCGACCACCGCGTCGCTGCCCTGGCCCATTTTGCAGGTGCCGGCCGGATGGAAGATGGTCGTGCCCACCTCGCCCGCCGCACGGCGCAGGTCGTCCTCGCTCTGGTAACTGGCCCCCGGTTTGTATTCCTGTGGCTGAAATGGCGCCAGTGCCGGCGCCGCGACTATGCGTCGGGTCAGGCGGATGGCGTCGGCGGCCACTTCCAGATCACGCGCATCGCTCAGGTAATTGGGCTGGATCAGCGGCGCCTCGGCCGCATCCAGCGAACGGATCGCCACCGTGCCGCGGCTGTAGGGGCGCAGGTTGCACACCGACGCGGTAAACGCCGAGAAGGCATGTAGCGGTTCGCCGAAGCGCTCCAGCGACAGCGGCTGCACGTGATATTGCAGGTTGGCCGAAGGCTGCGCCGGGCTGGAACGGGCGAAGGCGCCCAACTGACTGGGCGCCATGGCCAGCGGCCCACTGCGGCGCAACAAGTATTCCAGGCCCATGCCCAGCTTGCCCCAGGGGCTACTGACCATCTGGTTGAGCGTCTTCACCCCGCTGACCTGATAGATCAGCCGCAGCTGCAGGTGGTCCTGCAGGTTGCCGCCAACCCCGGCCAATTCGTGCTGCACGCCGATGCCCAGACGCTGCAGCAGCGCGCGCGGGCCGATACCCGAGCGCTGCAGCAACGACGGCGTGCCAATCGCGCCGGCGCAAAGAACGATCTCGCGCCGTGCCCGCAGCCTTAGCTCGCGCCCCTGCCAGCGGACCTGCAGCGCGCTGGCGCGACCATCGGCAAGGATCACCCGCTGCACCTCGGCCTCAGTCAGCACCCGCAGATTGGGGCGTTGGCGGATATCACGGAGGAACGCCTTCGACGCATTCCAGCGCACGCCACGACGCTGGTTGACCTGAAAATAGCTACAACCCTCGTTATCGCCGCCGTTGAAATCCTCGATGCTGGCAATACCGCTCTGCGCCGCAGCCTGGCGAAACGCCTCGAGCAGGTCCCAGGACAGGCGCTGGCGTTCGACCCGCCATTCGCCGGCGGCGCCGTGTAGCTCGCTGCTGCCGGCAAAATGGTTCTCCGTACGCCGGAACAGCGGCAGGACATCGTTCCAGGCCCAGCCGGGATTACCGGCCGCCGCCCAGCCATCGTAATCACGGGCCTGGCCACGCATATAGATCATCCCGTTGATCGACGAGCAGCCACCGAGCACCCGGCCACGCGGATAGTTCAGCGCCCGGCCGTTGAGCCCGGGTTCGGCCTCGGTGGCATAGCACCAGTCGGTACGCGGGTTGCCGATGCAATACAGATAGCCCACCGGGATATGAATCCACGGGTAGTTGTCACGTCCTCCGGCCTCCAGCAGCAACACGCGCACCGCCGGGTCGGCGGACAAACGATTGGCCAGCAAGCAACCGGCGGGACCGGCCCCGACGATCAGGTAGTCGTATTCCTCTTCGAGTTGCTGCATCGGCACTCTCGCTATGGTCACCGCGGTTCGAATGAGCAACAGCCTAGCCGGCTGGCAAGTGCAACGGGATGATCTTTTAGTCTGAGATAAATTTGCTGAATGACGCGAGTCAAGGCGGCGACAGTTCGGCCGTGCTCACCGCGCGCCAGGGCCCGGGCGAATCGCCAGCGAGGGCTGCCCAGTACCAGGCCGAGTTGTCGCTGAAGGTCCGCCCGTTGGCATCCTCGATGTATTCGCAAACCCGCAAGCGCACCCCGTGCCCGTCGGCGACGAAGCAACGCTGCAGGCCGGCGCCCTCGGTACGCTGTTCCAGATGCATGGCCTCGATGCGATACCCCAGGCCGCGGTAGCAATCCATCGCCGGGTGCAATTTGCGTGTGGGCCGGGTGACATGGCGCAGCGTCACCAGACGCGGGCCGGCACTGAAACGGGCGATGGCGCCGGGAAACTGCATAGCGAAACGCTGCTCAACCGCCGACAGCGCCAGCGGCGTTAAGGGCTGATCGGCGAAGCGGGTGGGCCACTCGACGAAATCGCCGCGCGGAGGCTCGATCGCCGTCGGTTGCTTCAGCAGCGGCCAAAGCCCCAGCGCCATGAACGCCAGCACCAACAGGCAGCGCACCTGCGGCTTGAGCCCCCGCCCGCCCAGCGTTGCGACAAGCACCGGCGTACCTGCTGCCCCGCCGGCGACATAACGCAGCACCAATGCGCAGACCGCAACGAACACCAGCAAACCGGTGCCCTCGTGCATCCAGCCCGGCCAGTCCAGGCGCCCGGTTTCCTGCAACACCAGCAGGCTATTGCGCAGAATATTACCGGCTAGTATCAACACCCCGAGCAACGGCAAACGGCGCAGCAACTGGCGATCGCTCAGGCGCAACCAGGCGGCGGTGGAGAATGCTGTGAAGTACGCGACCCAGGCCATCTGAATGCCCGAACAAGGCGCATCGACCATCACCAATTGCCCGGCCACTTCCAGCGTGCTGCCCTGACGCAATACCTCCAGCCCGCCCGCGCGCAACAGCCAGGCGCTGACCTCGGCGGTCAGCACCCGCAGCGGATAGCCGACGAAGAACTGCAGCGACGACATGATCGGCAAAGCCAACAAGCCCAACCCCAGCCAGGCCAGCAGTGCCTGGCCCGGCGTGCGCAAGGCCAGCACCGCGCCGAACAGCGCCAACACCGCCAGCACCGCGCGCAACAATGGCGGCAGCCCCGGCGCCAGCACGACCAGGGCGCAGAGCAGCAATGTCGCCAGCAACCAGGGCAGCCGCGCCGCGGCCGACAACTGCCGGCGCTCGCGCCACCACAGCAGCGCCAAGGCGAGCAACGCGACTATGCCGAACGGGTCGTCGGAGCCATCACTCAACCGCCGCACGCTCCATTCCCAGGCCGGCCACAGCGCCAGCGCCGGCAGCAGCAACCACAGCCAGGCGGGTGGGTCGGCAAAAACGCGGGCTGCGCCGATCCGCCATGCGGCGATCATTCAGAGTTGCTCCTGGCGGGCGTGCCGGCGCGCCAGCCAACCCATGCCGAGGGCCGCGACCAGCAGCATCAGCCAGGCGCTCGGTTCGGGGGTGCCTGACACCACAGCACCAATCGCCTGGTTGCTCACGCCCTGGGGCAACGGTAATGGCTGTTTGACGCTGGCGGCAGCGGCCGGATCGGCGTTGCGCACCCGTTCGTCCACCGCGATAAACGAGGTGTAAGGCGTCAGCAGGCTGTACTTCAAGCCCAGGTCGAGAATCGCCTGGCTATGGCTGTAGCCACCTTCGAGGGTTTCCTGATCGGTGAGGCTGGCGACCCTGTGTCGCGCCCACAGATAGCTCAGCGCCTGGTTGCTCTCGCGGGCCATCTCGGGCTTGATCGGAATATCGACCCGGTATGGCCCGGCGGCGCCGCGCCCCTCGACCTGCAGGCTGCCGCGCGCCTCGCCGCGCCATTTACCGAACACCACCAGCGGCCGCTGGGCGAACAGGTCAGGCAGGGCCACGGGTTCGACGTCATAGACATCCAAACCCTCGAACCGCACCTGCGGGTTAGCCAGCACAGGCGCATCGATCATCTGCCGGAAGCGCTCGGCCTGCTGGTCCGCCGAGGCCTCATCGATAATCACGAAGGGCTCTCCCTGCCCGGCCCGCGCCAAGCCTTCGATCAACTGACGGTTGACCGAACTGCCAATCCCGAAGGCGAACATATTGGCCTTGTCGAGGTTATTACGCACCAGCTCGAAAGCCTCGCGCTCCACCGTCACATAGCCATCGGTGACCACCACAAAGCTGCGCGCCCGCTCGGGATCGGTCGGTACCGCCAGGGCCTGGCGCAACGCCGGCAATAGTTCGGTGCCGCCAGAGCCCATCTGCGTATCGAGCATGTCCAGGGCCCGCCGAATATTCTCCGAGGTAGCTGCCTGCGACTCTTCGGCGAGCATGGTGCTGCTGCCGGAGAACAACAGCACATTGAAGCTATCGACCGGACGCAAACGCCCGACCAGATTCTTCAGCAGACGCTTGGCGGTATCCAGCGGGAAGCCATGCATGGAGCCGGAAATATCCACCACGAAGATATATTCGCGCGGCACCAGCATCTTGCTTTGCACCTTGGCCGGCGGCGCGACCAGCGCCATAAAGAAGTTCTCCTCGGTGCCCTTGGACAGCAACACACCGCTCTCGAAACTGGCACCGCTCAAGCGATAGTCGAGGATGAAATCGCGATTGTTGCTCTGCCCCGCGTCGGCGCCCAGGCTGACGCTCGCCTCGCTCGGCTTGGCCTGCAGCACCTCGATGCGGTGGCTTGGCGAGCGGATATCGGCCAGCGGCACCGGCGCCTGCAACTCGACCGCGAGCGAAAAGGCGTCCTGGCTCGCCTCGCCCTCGGGCAGATAAGGTGTGCTGACCCAAGGCCCGGCCTTGTTGCTCTCGCTGCCGGCGCTGCCGTTGTAGCGCGGCCCGACCACGGTGGGAAAGACGAAGCTGTAGACGCCATCGGTGGGCAACAGCAGCTCGGTATAACGCAGCTCCACGTCGACCACATCGCCGGGCAGGATATTCGCGACATTCATCTGGAACACGTTTTCGCGGTGCTGTTCGAGCAAGGCCGCGGTCTTGCCAGCGCTCTTGGCCTCCTGGTACTCCTTCTGCGCCTTTTGCTTCTCGCGGATCTGCGCCCGCAACTCGCGATCGCCCAGGCGCACGGTCATGCCGTAAACCGCCGCACGGGTCGAGCCGGGAAACACATAACGCGCCTCCAGCGCCCGCGTACCCTCGTTTCGGTATTGCTGGACAACCCGCACATCGGCGATCACTCCGAGCACCCGCACCTCGACCTTGGTGCTCTTGAGCGGCAAGCGGTCGACCGTGGGATCCTCACTCTGCACCGCGAAATACGGGCTTTCGCTGCGCTCGACGGCGGTTTGCGCGCCGGCCAGCGCGGACTGCGACAACACCAGCGCGATCAGCAGCACCAGCCTGCGGCCGACACTGGCTGCGGTAATGGATAAACAATGAAACATGGCGACGCTCCCCCGTGAATGATGCAAAACACGGGGCAATGCTGCGGTCGCTTTGTGATGGGAATTTGTAGACGCGATGGTGATTGTGTGGGGTTTAGGTGCCGCTCAGGCGTGGCTTAGCCAGCGCTGAGCTGCAACTTCACCTGGGTTTCCAGCTCGCTCTTGAGCGCCGGATCGAGCTTGAGCTGGCGCGCCAGTTCGTCCAGGTAGGCGCGCTCCATGAAGTGCTCGTCATCGACCATCAACACGCTTGCCAGGTACATCTCCGCGGCCATTTCCGGAGTAGTCGCCGCGCGGGAGACGTCGGCTGGATCGAGGGGCTTGTTCAGTTCGGCTTCGAGCCAGCCTTGCAGCTGCGCATCGCCGGTCAATTTGCTGAATTCGCCCTCGATCAACTGGCGTTCGCGCGCATCGACATGGCCATCAGCCTTGGCCGCCGCCACCAGCGCCTTGAGAATCGCCTGACTGTGCAGTTCGACCTGCGGCGTCGGCAAACGATCAAGGGTCTGCGGCTCGCCTTGCGGTGCATTCGCCTGCTGCGCCTGCCAATTGCCGTAGGCCTTGTAGGCGATCACTCCGAGTGCCGCCAAACCGCCATAGGTCAAGGCCTTGCCGCCGAATTTACGGGCCTTCTTATTGCCCAGCAGCAGGCCCAAGGCACCCGCGCCCAACGCGCCGCCCGCGGCCCCGGTCAACAGACTGTTCAAACCACCGCCGGCACTGCTGCCGGATTTGTTGGCGGATTGCTTCTGCAGCAGGTCCTGGCCGGATTTCAGTAATTGATCGAGCAAGCCGCGACTATTCATGCAATTTCTCCCGTTGGGTCTGCCAATGACGCCGGACCATTCTAGGCAGCCGGAGACACACGCCCTATCGCAAGAGTGCTTCTAAAAATTGCTGGGCAGGGAAAAGACGACAGTTCGTCGGCTTATTGTCGCCGAATGGCTCAAATAGTGGCGGACGTCACAGTTGTTGAGTCTTTGACGCCCATAGGATGGCACCACAAAATTTTTTAGCGGCAAAAGGCTATCAAGAGCCGACGCCGGAGACCGCTTCTAGATGCCAATTCGCGCCCCTCGCCTTACCCCGCATAAGCTGCGCTGCCTGCTGGCCGGCTGCTGGCTGTTCAGCCCGGCGCTGGTGGCCGAGCTACCCGGCACCGCCCTGCCGCAAGCGCTTAGCGACGCGCGCCTGACCAGTTGGCAGAACCTACTGGACACCGCCGGCAACGATGCAGAAAGCGCCAAGCTGCAGCGGGTCAACCACTTCATTAATCGCACGATAACCTTCGTCGACGATCAGCAGGCCTGGGGCGTTGAAGATTATTGGGCCACCCCGGCGCAAACCCTGAACCGTGGCCTGGGCGACTGCGAGGATTTCGCCATCGCCAAATACTTCAGCCTGGTGCGCATGGGCGTGCCGAGCGAGAAGCTGCGCCTGACCTTCGTCAAAGCGCTCAAACAAAACCAGGCGCATATGGTGTTGACCTACTACGCCAGCCCCGACGCACAGCCACTGATCCTCGATAACCTCGACCCGCAGATCCGCCCGGCCAGCGAACGCAGCGATCTGTTGCCGGTGTACTCGTTCAACGATCTCGGGGTATTCCTGGCCAAGGCGCCGCAGCGCGTCAGCCAGCCGCCGCAATTTCTCGCGCGCTGGAGCGAGCTGACCGAACGGGCCATGGCCGACGGTTCGGCGCCCGCCGCTCCGCGCGGCTAAGATCCCCTGCAACAGATCCAGCTCGTTTACCGCAAACAAGGTGCTCGAACGTAGCCCGGATGAAATCCGGGGAATATTGTATGGCTGATACCGCTCCCCGGATTGCATCCGGGCTACAAAAACATCCGCGAAAAGTGCCTAACGCGGCTGAATATGGGCGATCATCAGTTGCACGGTTTCCTGACCGCGGTATTCGTTGACGTCGAGCTTGTAAGCCAACTCCACCCAACGCACGGTGGGGTTTGGCCAGAGTTCGCGGTCCACACCGAAGGCGATACCATCGAGCTGCACGCTGCCGCATTCGCTCTTGAGCACTACCTTGAGATGACGCTCGCCGACGATGCGCTGCTGCGTCAGCTGGAACACCCCATGAAACAGCGGCTCGGGGAAATGCTGGCCCCAGGGTCCGGCATTGCGCAGCTCCTTGGCCAGCGGCAGGTGGAATTCTTCAACCGACAGACTACCGTCCGATAACAGGCGCCCTGTCAGGTCGTCCTCGCAGAGTTGGCGACGCACCTCGGCATCGAAGGCCACGGCGAAGGCGCCGAAATTTTCCTGCGGCAGGGACAAGCCCGCAGCCATGGCATGGCCACCGAACTTACTGATCAGTTGCGGGTGTTTGGCGGCGACCGCATCCAGCGCATCGCGGATATGAAAGCCCGGTACCGAGCGCGCCGAGCCTTTCAGCACACCGTCGCCGGCATCGGCGAAGGCGATGGTCGGGCGGTGATAGCGCTCCTTCATGCGCGAAGCGAGGATGCCGATCACGCCCTGGTGCCAGTCCGCCTCGAACAGGCACAAACCGAACGGCATATCCGCCAGCGGCAGGTCCTTGAGCTGGGCCAGGGCCTCGCGCTGCATGCCCTGCTCTATCGCCTTGCGATCCTGATTGAGCTGGTCGAGCTGCACCGCCATATCGCGGGCCAGGGCCTCGTCGTCGCAGAGCAGGCATTCGATGCCCAAGCTCATGTCGTCCAGGCGCCCGGCCGCGTTCAGGCGCGGGCCGAGGATAAAACCCAGATCGGTGGAAGTGATGCGCCGGTGATCGCGCCCCGCCACCTCGAGAATCGCGCGCAAGCCCGGCCGCGCCCGCCCGGCACGAATCCGCGCCAGGCCCTGATGCACCAGGATGCGGTTATTGGCATCCAACGGCACCACGTCGGCGACGCTGCCCAGGGCCACCAGGTCGAGCAATTCGCCAAGGTTGGGCTCAGGCCGCTGCGCGTCGAACCAGCCGATCTCGCGCAGGCGCGCACGCAGCGCCAGCAATACGTAGAACATCACCCCGACACCGGCCATGGCCTTGCTGGGAAACTCGCAGCCGGGCTGATTGGGATTGACGATGGCGTCCGCCGCCGGCAACTCGGCGCCAGGCAGATGGTGGTCGGTGACCAGCACGGTCAAACCGGCCGCCTTGGCAGCCGCCACGCCTTCGACGCTGGAAATGCCGTTGTCCACGGTGATCAGCAATTGCGGCTGGCGCTCGAGCGCCACCGCGACTATCTCCGGGGTCAGGCCATAGCCGTATTCGAAGCGATTGGGCACCAGGTAGTCGACATGGGCCGCGCCGAGCATGCGCAAACCGAGCAAACCGACCGTGCTGGCGGTGGCGCCATCGGCATCGAAGTCGCCGACGATCAGCATGCGCTGGCCCTGCTGCAAGCCCTGCACCAGCAGCTCGACCGCCGCCGGCATGCCCTTCATCTGCTGATAGGGGACCAACCGCGCCAGCCCCTTGTCCAGTTCGGCCGCAGATTGCACGCCACGGGCGGCGTACAGACGGGTCAACAGCGGCGGCAGGTTGCCCAGATCAGGCAGGATGGCAGGTAACGGGCGGGCTTCGATACGCATGGTCATTCTTTTTCGTGTAGGGCGGGTGCAACCCGCCGGAATCAAAACATAGCGGCCATGCAGAGACGTAGCCCGGATGCAATCCGGGGATGGTATAGCCTCAACAGCCCCCGGATTTCATCCGGGCTACGGGAACCGTATTCCGCACAAAGCAGCTGCCTAGCGCTCGCCGATCAGCCACTCTATGGGCACTTCGTGCTGGCCACGCTCGTCGGTGACGAACAGTTCGCCGTCGCTGATCATCACGCTCCAGCTCAACGAACGTGGCAGATCCAGGGCCAGGCTGGCCAGGGCCTCCTGGTCCAGCGCCACCACGTTGATGTTTTTCAGGCTGCGCACCGGGTCGAGCACCTTGGTCTGCCACACACGCAGGTTGCCGTAGGCGACCAGGCTGAACTTCTCGGTACGCCGCGAGCACCAGGTGATGCGGTCGCTGTCCGGCTGGCCGACTTCGATCCAGTGCAGCACGCGATCGTCGAGGCTCTTCTCCCACAACGCAGGCTCGTCGACATCCGACAGGCCACGACCGAAGGCCAATTGTTCGTCATAGAACAAGGCATAGGCGATCAACCGTGCAGCCAGGCGCTCTTCGGTTTCCGAGGGGTGTTTGGCCACGGTAAAACGCAGGGTCTGGTAGATGCTGCGGTCGATATCGGTGAGGTTCAGGTCGATCTTGTAGGTCGTGGAAGGCAGGGCCATGGACGGGCTTCTTGGTTATTCGCAAAGGTGGCAAGTCTACCCTGAATCCAGGCCGAGCGCCTTGGACGGGGATAGATGGCGGCCGACTACAAGCGCTGCAACAGCGCCTGCAATGCCAGCTCCGGCTCAAGCTTCCACAAGCCGTAGCTCAGCGGCAGGGTTTCCAGGCCGGCGCGGGCCAAGACCAGGTAGCGCTCCAGTTCGAGAAAGCCCTCGCCCTCTCCGGGGAAGCCGATCAGGTCGATGGCCAGGCAACGCTCGCCGCGCTGGCAGAAGATATCCAATAACAGCCCGGCCACGGGATAACTGCTCCAGGTGCTGACGCCATGGGCTTCGAGCGCGGCGCAGACCTGGCGCTGAAAAGCGTCCTGCGCCGCGGCTGGTCGAACCGTGGTTTCGGGCTGGCGAATGGATTCCACATAGCGTCGCAGCAGGTGTTGGGCCGGCAACTGCTGCTCGTCGCCGCTGAACAGCAACACCTGGCGTTCACGGGCGCGGGTAATGGCGACATTGAACATATCCGCGCGATTGAGGTAGGTCGCGACCTGGGCAGCGCCACCATGCAGGGCGAAACTGATGATCATCAGATCGCGCTCCTCGCCCTGAAAACCGTAGGGCGTGGCGATCAGCAGGCGAAACTCACGCAGTTGTTCCAGCGACAGGGTTGCAGCGACCTGCTTGCGAATCGCCTCGACCTGATCGCGGAACGGCGACAGCACGCCGATGCTCGGCTTTACCGGGCTGGCGGCATAACGCGCGATATGCTCGCCAAGCAGAACCAGAACCCGCTCCACCTCGGCCGGGTTGACGCCATTGGCGCCGCGCTCGCCGCTCAGCCGTTCGAGCTGCAGGCTGTCGCAGCGCTCCTGCCCCGGGCGCTCTTTCATCACCCGCAAGCGGTTGTCGTAGAACTGCTGGTTGCTGAAGCGGATCAGCGCCGGGCGGCTGCGAAAGTGCTCGTCGAGAAAGATCACCGCCTCCTGGCGGGCCAGTTGCAGGCCCATTAGATCCAGCACGCTATTGGCCCGGTAACTCCACTGCTCGCCCTGCTCGGCCGGCACCTCGGCGCGGCTCAGCAACCTCGCTTCCGCGGCGATTGAAAGGAATGAAATATGTCGTAGCTGCCGAACATCGCCGGCCACCACCGCACGCTTGCAACGCTGGAAGGCCGGCAGCGCCGAGGCGATGTCGCACTGGGTCGCCTCGTCCATCACCATCACATCGAACAAGCCGGCATGCAGCGGCAACATGCGGTGCAGTTCATCGAGGGTCACCACCCAGATCGGGAAGGCCGCCAGCAACAGCGCGGGGTCGATATCCTCGAATAACGCCAGCTGCCGCTGCGAGCTGCGCGCGCGGATTGCCTGGTTGTAGTGCACGAAGGTTTGCCGGTCCTTGGCCAGCAGCCGCTGCAAACCCAAGGCCCGGCGCGTATTGAGGTGGTCGCGGCTGAGTCGCTGACGCTGCTGCTGGCACTCGCGCAGTTCATCTAGCAGCGCCCAGGGCCGTGCGCTGGAACCAATGCGCCGACGCACCCAGGGCACCTGCAACCAGCGTTGCCAGAAACCCAGACTGCCGCGCTCGGCGCGCAACAACAGGCGGCTCCAGGCCAGCGCCTGCTCGCCGCGCCGGAGAAAAGCCCGGTTCAAGCGCTGCTCGTTGCGCTGCAGGCCGTTGAGCTCGCGCCGCTGCTGGCGTTCGCTACCCTCCTCGACCGTTTCCAGCTCGCCTTGCAGGGCTCGCGCCAGGCGCTCACGCAAGCCTTTGAGCTGGCCTTGGCCATCGCACTCGAGCACGCCATCGCGCAGACCGAAATCGTCGCGCAGCTTTTGCGCGATGACCTTTACCGCCTGCTCGCTGCGGCTGACCAGCAGCACGCTTTCGCCCTGTAGGTAACGATCCAGCGCCAGGGCGGCCAAGGTGTAGCTCTTACCGGTGCCCGGCGGGCCGCTGATCTGGCTCAAGGGGTAACGGGCGGCATTCTGCAAAGCCCGGCATTGGGCGGCGCTGAGTTTCGCCGGCAGGTTCTGTGGCGAACTGACCGCCGCCTCATTGGCCACGGGCGCGGAGTCGCCGAGCAACTGGCGCAGCGGCGGCGACAGCTCGCTGGCGGCCTGCAATTGCTGCAACTCATGGGCGATGCCACGGCTGCCAGTGCCGCGCGGCACCAGCGCGACCATGGCAGCGGACTGCACCGACAGGCTGCGCCGGCGCAACGCTTTATCCAGTACAGCCGCATCGGCCAAAGCGGGAAAGCCGGCAGCGGCGGCAACTTCCTGCACCCGGGTGTTGCTCGCCACCCAGGCCAACAGCTCGCCCAGCGCTAAGGCATCGAGGGGTTCGCCGGGCAAGCGTAAACCGGCGAACGCATCGCCGTTCTCGCTGCCAAGCAAAGATCGCAACAAACGCCAATTGCCGTGGGGCTGCTGCAGGTCGATGGTCAGCAGGTGGCTTTCGCCATCGGCAGTGCGTTCCAGGCGGGCTTCGTAATACATCAGAGGACCGCAGATCGGCACGGCGGGCGCATCGGTAGACGTCAGGCGCCCGCAAACCGGTAGCACGCCGTAGATCAGTTGCAGCTCGCGCTGATAGAGGCTCTGTTGCCGCTCCAGCGCGGCGCCCAGTTCCGCCGTCAATGGCATGCTGAGCAAGCCGCCACTGACCAACTCTTCGCGGCCGTCCAGCCAGGCCCAGCGCTCGGCTGGCAATTTGCTCAGGTTATCCAAGTCCAGGTCGCGGCTATCGGCCAGATAGCAGCTGCGATAAAACCCTATGAGCTGGCGAACGGGCGCTGCGCTGTCCATCAGTTATCCACGTAACGGGCCCACAGGCTGTCGAACTCGCCGCTGTAGGCGGCGACCAGTTGCGGGTGGTCGACCACAAGGAAGTTTTCCTCGTTGCTGGTGCTGGCACTACGGGTCCAGTTAAAGCTGCCGTTGAGTAGCAGCTGGCCGTCGAACAAGGCGAACTTGTGGTGCATGTGGTAAGGGCCGGAGTCGATGCGCAGCGGCACGCCCTTGTCGCGCAGCCACTGCACATCACTGCCGACATCGAACTGTTTTTCGTTGTCAGTGATCACCCGCACGGCCAGGCCGCGCTGGTGGCAGGCGAGGATTTCCTCGCTGAGCGGGTCGTCGGAGATGGTATAGACGCAGATATCCACGCTCTTGCGCGCCTGACGGCAAAGCTCGCGGATTTTCCGCCGGCAGTCGTCGCCCGGGCTGAAATGGGCGCTGGCGATGTTGCGCGTCGGCGTGACATTGGCGTCCAGGGTCTTGACCACCTGCTCCAGCCACTTCAACGCCGGCTCGGCATTGGCCGGCTCGCGGATCAGTTCGCGCACCAGGGCGAAGGCGCGGTTGCGCATATAGCGCACCTGGTCGGGGCTCAGTTCGCTGCCGAGCTGGCGCAGCTCGTCGCGCTCCTCATTGCTCAAGCGCAAGTCGGCCAGACTGTCGCGCAGCTGCTGATCGAGACGGTTGAAATCCACTTAACCTCCTTGTTTCCTGCGCTGGCGTGGCGAATAGCGCCAGGCCGCATAAAGGCCGCCGCAGAGTGCGCCGGCCAGGTGATATTCGAATGAAACGCCCTGCTGCGGCAGCAGGCCGAACACCCAGCCACCATGCAGGAACAGCACCAGCAGCGCCAGCAGCAAGTCCAGCCAGCTGCGACGGAACCAGGCCCGCGCCAGCAGTAGCGACCAGAGCCCGAACAGCCAGCCGCTGGCGCCGACATGAATCCCCTCGCGGCCGAACAGCCACACCAGCAAGCCGCTGCCGAGCAGGATAAATACACTGGCTTTGACGAAGTCGCGACGCGACTCGATCAGCGCCAGGGCGCCCAGCACCAGCAGCCCGCTGAGGTTACCCAGCAGGTGCAACCAGCCGCCATGCAGCCAGGGCGCGAATAGAATACCCGGCAAGGACTCCGGCCTACGCGGGATCAGGCCCCAGGCATTCAGACTGTAGCCGCTGACGCTATTGATCAGCTGCAGCACCAGCATCAACGCGGCTATGCCGAACAGCAATTGCATGCGGGAAATCAACCAGGCCGTCATAGCGGCTCGTCGACATCGCCCAAACGCTGCTCGTGGCCAAGTTGCTCGCCAAGATCACGCAGTTGGGTGGATATCTCCAGCATGCGGTTGTGCGTGCGCAGGTCGATATCGATCTTCTTGTCCATCGCCTTGATCAGCGGCAGGAAGCTGTTCTGCAGGCTGTCGGCCAGGCTTTCCAGAACTTTCTGCACCGCCGGTTGAGCCGGGGCGATCACCTCCACCTGCGGGCGTAGTTTGCCCAGGTTATCCAGGCCGGCGAGCAGCTCGCTCCAGGGGATTGTCTGCGGCACGGATTGTTCACCAGGCGCCAGCTTGGCCAGACCGCGCACACCCTCGACCAGGTCGTTGAGCTGCGCCACCACGCGACCACCCACGTCGGTATCGCTGCCGCCCATGGCCTTGTTGCGCATGAAGTCGCGCTTGATCTGCGCCCAGCGTTCGGCCTGCTCGACGGTCATGTTGCCGCGCAGTTCGGCGAGCTTGAGCAGATTTTCTTCGGCGCCGGTGGTCAGCAGCTGGGATTCGCCCTGGTAGTGGTCGGCGATCAGTTGCAGCACTTCGCTATCGTTCATCACAGCGGAAATCTTCTCCGCCATCTTGTTCATGTTGCGGTAGCTGCCTTGCAACTTGAACGGCGGCTCGCTGCGGTACTGATCGGCCTGGGCGGCGCTGGCGATGTACTGCTGGTTGACCCGGCCGACCACATCGCGCACCTGCATCAAACGCTGCAAGGTGGTGACGATTTCGTTGACCTCGGCGCCGCTGTAGCTGTGGCTCAGCTCGTTGCTGGAGAACGGCTTGCCCTCAGCCTTGGCGACGAAGCGATAGACATCGGCCATATCGCGAGTGGCCAAAGGCGCGAGCACCGGGTTGGAGGTCAGGCCGTTTTCGATATAGCTGAGGGCGAAGGCTTCCTGCATGCCGCCCAGGGTGTCGCCGAGGTTATAGATATCGGCGCGGTTGGCCAGCATATCCGGGATTTTGAACACGTCACCGGACTCGGTATAGGGGTTGCCCGACATGATCACGCAGAACTTGCGCCCGCGCATGTCGTAGGTGCGGGTGCGGCCCTTCCACACCCCTTCGATACGCCGGGTGCCGTCGCAGAGCGAGATGAACTTCTGCAGGAATTCCGGGTGGGTATGCTGAATATCGTCGAGATAGAGCATCACGTTGTTGCCCATCTCCAGCGCCAGGTTGAGCTTTTCCAGCTCCTGGCGCGAGGTGGCGTCCGGCGCCTGGGCCGGGTCCAGGGAGCGCACCTCGTGGCCCAGGGCCGGGCCGTTGATCTTCATAAAGATCAAACCGAGGCGGTGGGCGACATACTCCATCAACGTGGTCTTGCCGTAGCCCGGCGGCGAGATCAGCATCAGCAGGCCAGACAGATCCGAGCGGCGGTTCTCCCCAGCGGTGCCCATCTGCTTGGCCAGGTTGTCGCCGATCACCCCGAGATAGACATCGTTGATCAGCTTGTTACGGACGAAGGAGCTGAGCGGCTTGGGCTTGAATTCGTCGAGGCGCAGCGCTTCGCGCTCGCGCGCCACCACCTCCTGGCGCAGCGTCTGGTAGCGCTGCAAACCGGGCAGGAACTGCTCGCGGTGCACGCGCAAGCGGGCGAAGAAGTCGTCCACCGCCAACACCAGTTGCCGCTCGGCGATGCGTGGGTGCTCACCCATCAGCTCCTTGACAGTGAAGCGCAGGTCCACCTCGGTGATGCGCTTGGGCAGGTCCTCGCTGAGTAGGCTCAAGGCCACGGCCTCGGGCACATAGGCGCTGAGTGCGGCGAATTCGTCTGCCGCGCAGAGGCCACGCAGCCAGTTCTCGACCAAAGCCCACTGCGCCGCCGGGCGCTTTTGCAGGCTCTTCAGGGTTTGCTGGTAGAGATCCCAAGCATGTGCGGTCTGCAAGCGCGCCTGCAAGCCGGCCAGCAATTCGCGGGCGTATTTGCTGAAAACGAATTCGATACGCTCGGCGGCCAGTTCCTGCACCAGGTATTCCGCCGCTTCTTCCCGAGTCGCCTGGGTCAGCGTCATGTCCTGCTGGGTGCTATAGCCGGCCATGGCCTCGGCGATTTCCGCCTGCAACTGCAACAGGCTGTCGCGCTGGCCGAACAACAGCTGGATATGCCGGGCATTGCGTGCGCGTTGCGGCCATTGCTTGGCCTCGTCACGGCGCTGCGCCTGGCTCCAGAAAAAGCTGGCGAAACCACGGGGCAAGGCGCCATAGCTGAGCAATCCGGCGCTGTCGCGCAACGGCAGCAACTGGGTGAGGATCAGCGCCGCATCGTGGTCGTGGATGCCCTTTTCGTAGCCTTCCTTGTAGCGCGGCGCGGCGAAGTCGCGAATGCTTTTGACCAACGCTTCCGGCTGGGCCAGCTGTTGCTTGAGCAAATCCAGGCTGAGGCCATCGCGCCCGGCATCGGCGGCCGCCAGCACTTCCCCGGCCAGATATTCGGCGCGGTAAAGCGTGGCGGACTCGGACTCCAGGGACACCTGCCAATAATCGCGCAGCGCTTCCAGCTCGGCGTTCTGCAGCGGCTCGAGGAATTCGGTACCGGTGAGGTGCAAATAGAGCTGATCGCCACGCGGCATCAGGGTCAGGTCCAGCTCCTGGGTGTTGACGCTGAAGCGGTGGCGCGGGCCGAGCTTGATGACGTTGCCGCCCTCTTCGAACAGCTCGCTCTTGTCGCGCAGGCTGCGTACCGCCTGGTCGCGAGCGGCCTTGAGGCGCGACTCGACATCCTCGGCCTTGACGCTGTCCTTCAGCTCGCGCAGACGCTCGGCCAGTTCGCGCAGCTTGAGAATCAAGGGATCGGAAGCGAAGAAGGCGTTCAGTTCATCCGCTTGGGTCAGGCGTGCGGTGCGCCGACCGAGGCTTTCGAGGATTCTTCGCGCGGCATCGAGCAGGCCCTGGGCCTTGCGTTGACGCTCGTCGAGCAGCGCCTGCTTGTGCGCCTCGAAGGTTTCCAGCAGCTCTTCGCGCTTGCTCAGGATATCGCCGAGGAACTGCTCCTGATCGCCGAACTGGCTCTCCAGCTCTTCGAGCTGCACCAGCAGGCGCGACAGCTGTTCGTCGCAGCGCTCAGGGTCCTGGGCCTGGCCTAAGGCGTTGGTGATGCCCTGGCTGAATAATTTGAACTGGGCGCCGAACTGCGCCACCGTCTCCGCCGAGCCCAGCCCCTTGCGCCGCTGTTCGGCGCGCGCTTTGGCCTGGTTGAGGCGCGCGTAGACTTCGGAAATCGATTCGACGATGCCGGTACGCTGGGTGGCGTCGTCGATCGGCAGCGAGGCCATCAGGCCGGACAGCATGTCCAGGTTGCCGGCCATGGCCTGCAGCGCCACCAGCGGCTCGTTGAGCTGGCTGACGGTCTCGGCCTTCTGCGCCTGAGCGTCGAGCTGGGCCAGCTGCTGCACATAGGGTTGCAGCGCCGCCGGGCTGGCGAGAAACGCCGAAGTGGCGGCCGCAACCCGTTCCTGCGCCGCGAGCAGGTCCGCCTCCATGGCGTCGATACGCGCCACGTCGATATAGCGGTAATCGCGGATGGTCAGCAGTTGCCCACGCTGGGCATTGATACCGTTGAGTGCATCGACGAACAGCTGCACCTCGTCCCAGCTGTCGAGCAGCAGGCCGGAGAGCAGCGCCTTCTGCCGGGTTTCCGCTTCGGCCATGGCGCGGGCCGACTGCTGGCGGATGCTCTCGACCTTCTCGAATTCGTCGAGCACCAGTTCGCCGGTGGCGGCGATCTCGCGCAATAGCGGCGCCATATCCCGGCAGTGAGCATCGCCCAGCCAGTGGTAGATATCGAACAGCCGCCGGGTGTTCTGGCACAGCTGGGTGTAGCGCGGCACCGAGACTTCCGGCGTCTCGATCTCGCGACAGAGGCCCAACAGATCGGAGACGCCACGCACCAGTTCGGCATTGCCGATACGCCCGAAGAAGCCGTTGCGCGCGGGCTGGCGGGCGGCGAAGTCGTCACTGCAGAATGGCGTCTGCCATATCTGCATCGGATGGATGCGGGTCGGCTCGCTGCCCTCGGCGGCGAAGATCACCATGCGCCCGTCTTCCAGGCGCGCGTAGCCGTGACCGAAGATCGGGTTGTGCAATTGGCGGTTGATCATGTTGTAGGTGAACAGCGCCGAACGACCTTCCTCCGGGTGGTAGAAGATGTACTGCACGTCCTCGCCGTTGGGCGAACGCACCGCACGCTTGAAGCGCATGCCGGCCATGGACTGTTCGAAGGCCTTGGACTCGCCGTTCTGCAGGTAGTAGCCGCCGGGGAAAATGATGCCGTGGTCTTCCGGTAGCTGCACACAGGCCAGGCCGATGGCGTCGATGCGCTCGACCTTGCGCGTCAGACTGTTGAATACCAGGTAGCGCCATTGCTCTTCGCGGTACGGCAGCACCTTGAGCAGGATCAGGCTGCCGAGCTTGGCGTATTCGATCTGCGCGTCGTCCAGCGACTGGGTCTTGTCCAGCACCGCTTCACGGTAGATGCCCTGGCCGTCCTCGGTGTTGTTCTCGACCTTGACCGTGAGGTCGCCGCCGATGGTTTCGACAAAGATGGTGTCGAGGATATTCACATGCGGATGGCGGCCGTTGACCACCATCTCGCGGGACGTCTTTTGCCATTCGAAATCGAACGGCGCCGGCAGCGCTATATCGCGCTCGCCGCGGTTATCGATATAGCGAACTTCTTTGCCATCGAGGGAAATCGACCAGCGGAACACGCGGATATCGCTGACCCGCTCGCCGATCTGGAAACTCGCCAGCAGCTTGCCGTCGCGCACCAGCAGTTGCAGCAAGCGGGTGTTCTTGTAGTAGGTGTAGAGCTCGTTGAAATCGTTGACGAAGCTGCTCTGGCCGAGAAAGCTGTCGGCCAGCGCGACGCTTTCGGCTTCATAGCCTTCGTCCTGCTCGCTCAGGCGATACAGGGAAAACACGTCCTCGACCCGGGTTTCCTTTTTCAGGCCGAGAAACACGTTGTAACCGAACAGCAGATTGTCGCCGACCTGGACGATATCGCGGGCCGTGCAGTTGTTTTCGGTCCGGATACGCACCCGCCCGATCACATCCATCTTGCTGCTGCCGAATTCCTCCAGGCGCTGCTGGTTCAGTGCTTCGGTGCTCTGGCGCAAGCGCAGGCCCTGGTCCAGCAGACGCTTGTGCAGCACCTCGTAGGCGCCGCCTTCGGCTACGGCCTTGTCCAATACGTCCTGCGCCTGGTTAGCGGTTTGCGGCTGCGACATCGTGGTCTTCCTGAATCTGCGGCGTCTTGGCGGTCATGTCGTTCGTGTGGGAACCGGCTTGCTGCGCGTCAGACGAGAAACGCCGGATCGCCGGGACGCCGGACCGCAGCAAGCGGCTCCTACAAGGAGCACAGTGACTTTGTTCGAATCGCTCGGTGCCCTGGATGCGGGCACCGAGGCAGCGGTTTATAGCTCGCTTGCACCATTGCCGGTGCTGCTAGGCGCTGCGGCCACCGGCACCGGGGTAACGCTGGGCACCGAGGGCTTGCCGGCCAACAGGCGGGCAAGCACATCCTGCACCACCGGGCTCTTGCCGACCACGCC
This sequence comes from uncultured Pseudomonas sp., assembly GCF_946885955.1. The sequence continues at coordinate 55,334 of NZ_CAMPHI010000011.1, read as the reverse complement.
TTCGATGGCTTTGCCCACCGACAGCGACTTGGCGAAAGAGTTGAAGAAGTCGCCTTCGCCGCCGACGATCTCGATCTTCGCCTTGGACAGCGCTGCCGAGAGCACTTCGGCCTGGTCCTTGGCGATTTCCTTGTTGGCGGCGATCGCGGCCATGGCCTCGTCGAAGTTCTTCTCCAGCTGCATGCGGAACTCTTCGTGCTGACGTGCACTGTCGCTGAGCGCGTCGAGGGCGCCGAATTTCTTGCCCAGACCTTCGGCCTCGGCGTTCAGGCGTTCGAGCAGCACTTCGGCTTCGGCCGAACCCAGGTCCTTGGTCGCCTTCGCCTTGGCCACACCCAACTGCTCCTCGCCGCGCGCCTGGGCGGTGAGTTTTTCTTCCAGCACCTTGGCGTCGGCCAGGCCGTCTTTTTCCTTGGCGGTCGCTTTGGCTTCGGTGACCCGCGCCTCGGCAAGGCCTCTTTCCTGCTCGCCCTTGGCATCGGCGATCAGTTGCTCGGCATGCACACGCGCCTCGGCCAGGCCCTCTTTCTCCTTGGCCGCTGCGGTGACTTCACGTACCCGTGCATCGGCCAGACCAGGAGCGGCGCGCTCGGCCTCGATGCCCTCGGCCATTTTCTTCTTGGCTTCGGCCTGTTTGGCTGCGGCCTCCAACTCGGCCTGGGCCAGGTTGTTGATTTCCACCGCCTTGTGCTTGGAACGGGTTTCGTCGGCTTCGGCCTGTTTGACCTGACGCACCAGCTCCTGCTCGGCCTCGGCTTGCGCCTGCAACACGATGACCTGCTTGGCCCGCTCGGCCTCGGACACCTCGCGCACTTCCTTGATCCGCTCTTCTTCCTGGGCCACGGTCTTCTCGACCGCCACGCGCTCACGGATCACTGCGGCGATGTTCTTGCGCTCCTCTTCCAGGGCCTTTTCCTTCTCGATGCGCTGCAGCTCGACTTCACGCTCGCGCGAGACGATTTCCAGGTCTTTGGCACGGGTGACTTTTTCCACCTCGATGACCACCGCGCGCTGACGGTTCTGCTGCGCCACCTCGACTTCGCGCTGATGGTTCTCGGCGCGGATGTCCAATTCCTGCTGGGTATTGATGCGGGCCTGCTCGGACTTCAGGCGCTCCTCTTCCTGGACCTTGAGGGTTTCGGCCTGCTCACGCGCACGGATGGTTTCGATCTCGCGCTTCTGCCGCGCCACGGCGTCGGCTTCCTGGCGTTCCAGGGAAAGCGTGGCCTCGCGGGTTTCGACGTTCTTCTTCTTGATCGCCAGCTCTTCGTTGCGCTCCAGTTCGTTGGTGATGACGTTCTGCGCGGCGGTCAGCTCGGTGATCTTGCGGATACCCTCGGCATCGAGAATGTTGCTCGGATCCAGGGAGGCCTTGGAGGTCTGCTCCAGGTAATCGATGGCCACGTCTTCCAGCACATAGCCGTTGAGGTCGTTACCAATCACCTCGACGATGCGGTCGCGGAAATCCTGGCGATTCTCGAACAACTGGACGAAATCGAACTGTTTGCCGACGGTCTTCAGCGCTTCGGAGAACTTGGCGTTGAACAGCTCATTAACCGCGGCGCGGTCGGAGGCGCGGTCGACGCCGATGGCCTTGGCCACCTTGAGCACATCTTCCTGGGTCTCGTTGACGCGCAGGTAGAAAGCCACCGTGATATCGGCGCGCATGTTGTCGCGGCAGATCAGCCCGTCCTTGGCGCGGCGGTCGACTTCCAGGGTGATCAGGGAGATCTTCATGAACTCCTTGAGGTTGATCACCGGATAGACCATCGCGCCAGTGAAATGCACCTTGGGTGTTGCGGACATATCGTTGACGATCAGTGCCGTGCCTTGCGGAACCTTGATATAGAAGGCTTTGACCAGCATCAACACTGCAAATACGAAAAAGACGACGCAACCCAATATAAGTGCGCCCGCTATTAGAATGTCATTCATTGAAATCTCAGCTCCATTGATTGCTAATTAAATGCCTTCGAACTCTTCCACACTGAACACCCGATAGGCATTTTCGGCCTGTAGGTACTCCAGTAACACAACATGATCGCCGCGCTTGAAGCCCTTCGATTCGTCTGCCCGCACCTTCAGGATCAGGCCCGCCCCACCATCTTCCAAGGTCGCCTCGCCATGACTCAAGGTCACGCGGGAGCTGCGTACTACTGCTGTCTGCCCCAGAAATGACCGCGAGGTCGGTGCCTCGAACTTTAGGAATAGTTTGCGCAAGGGCCTGCACAATGCAGCAGCCGGAGGGACAGCCACAAACAGCACCCCCACCGCCACAACCAGCCCCAAGGGATAACGCAGCCAGCCCAATGGCAGATAGCTGAGCAGCAGTGATTCGAGGAGATAACTGATGACCCAACTGAATATCGCCAATATGGTCAACACGATGGTAATAGGCACACCGCCGAGGCCGAGCTTAAGTAGAAGCCCGGCAAGCCCCTCCGCTTGCAGTCCATCGCCTTCCAATGCGGAATCGCCTTCGATATCCAGCACATCGATTTCCACTGTGCCTAAAGCAGCGAAGAGCCAATAGACCATCATCAGGCTAAGCAGAAAACTGAAAATCAGCGTGGGAAACGCAAGGGCATTCTGCAGGAAGATATCCATAGCTTTCCTATCCCGGAGAGAACCTGGGCAGGGCCAAATGGCCCCGCCGGCTTATTGGCGAACGAACCGAATCAGGACTTGGCCTTTTCCTTCAGCCGCGCCAGCACGCTGTCGGCGCTGGCGTTGGCCGGCACTATGCCGGCCGCGCGTAGCTTGACCTCAAGGGCGTCGTCCGGCGTGCTGATTTCGGCCAGCTCCGCCGCCGCTTCCATCTTCGCTGCGCGCTCGGCCTGCTTGAGCTTGATCCGCTCCAGCGACTCGACCGCAGTGTGCAGCTTGGCCTGGGAACCGCCGTAACGGTGGGCCACGGCCATCTGCGCCTTCTGCACGCTTTCGGTGGCCTTGACCGTATCCACTTGCTGCTTGAGGCGCTTGATATGCCCTTCGGCCTGGGTCACCGCTTTGCGCAGCTGCGCCACACTGGCGGCGAACGCGTCGGCTTGCTCGCGCTCGCTGGCCTGGGCGGTTTCCAGGTTGGCGATTTTCTCCGCCACCTCGGTCGCCAGCGCTTCGTTGCCGGCCTCCAGGGCTTTCAATGCGTACTGCTCGTACTCGGCGATCTTTTCCACACTCTTGCCGACACGTTCGGCGGCGAGCTTCTGTTTGGCCATGATCTCGGCGAGGGCTTCCTTGGACTTGCGCAGCTCGAGATCGGCGTCGCGAATCTCCTGATCGAGAATTCGCAGTGCCTGGCCATCGATCACCGCTTCGCCCATTTCGTTGGCGCCACCACGCAGCGCCGTCAGCAACTTGCTCCAGACGTTCATAGCATTTCTCCTTGCGCGTCGACCTTGAGGAAGCCTTCGTAGGCCTCGGTGGCCTTGATCACGTTGTCCGCCAGTAATTCGATTTCGAACACCACATCGCTGAGGGTGGAAGCCGAGCTCAGCGCGCCGAACATGGTGTAGCAAGGCTGGCCATCCGGCAGGGTTTCCAGGCCGATGGAGGACAATGGGAACAGTTTGTGGGTGCGCAGCACTTCTTCGTTGAAGGCCGCGCTGTCGCGTATGTCGGCAGCCGGCCAGAGCAGGCTTTCGACAATGATCTGCTCGCCATACACCGCAATGAACACCGGCAGATCGCCGTAGTCGTGCATGGTGACGTGCAAGCTGGCATCGGCGCCTTGAATCAGCTCGATGCCCGCCTGGCCGCTCTTAAACAGCTCGGCCGCCGACAACGCATCGTACAAAGCCTGTGCAGTCCATACCTGGGGCATGCTCATACCCTCCTCCTTTTCCATCGAAGCCAGCGTTAACGATTGCGGCTGGCGAAGCTTGCGTTCGAAAGCCATGAGCAGCGGGGCATGCTCCGGCAGTATCCAGACTTCCTTCTTCACCAGGCCCTGCTCGCGCAGGCGCTGACGAAAAAGACGCTGGTAATGGGCTGATGATTTGCTTTCCATAGGCAGAGACTAGCCTCACACATGTAATGAATCAATGCATCACATGTAATACTTTCAAACGCTCGTTTTTCAGCCACGACTCGGCCCGCCGCATCAGGCAGCAACGAGCAGATAGACAAGGAGAAATCGCAGAAGGGAAACCATCCAGGTTCAAAACGCCGCGCATCCATTCGTAATGGCAATTTAACCCTATATCGCAACCCGATTGAACCGGCAAAATCGCCAACCCCATCGCAGCTGGAGCAGCCGGCCTAGGCATTCGAATATGACGTGACGACGCATAATCGAATAGGCTTGGCCAGCACTCCGACACGGACCCTCCGCATGACAACAGCCAACAAACCCCTCGCCGGCCTGAAAGTGATAGAGCTCGGCAGCCTGATCGCCGGCCCGTTCGCCGCCCGTATTTGCGCCGAGTTCGGCGCCGAGGTGATCAAGGTCGAATCGCCGGACGGCGGCGATCCCCTGCGCAAGTGGCGCAAGCTCTACGAGGGCACATCGCTGTGGTGGTTCGTACAGGCGCGCAACAAGCAGTCGATCACCCTCAACCTCAAACACCCGCAAGGGCTGCAGGTGCTGAAACAACTGCTGAGCGAAGCCGATATCCTGATCGAGAACTTCCGCCCCGGCGTATTGGAAAAGCTCGGCCTGGGCTGGGAGGTGCTGCATGCACTGAACCCCAAATTGGTCATGGTGCGCCTGTCCGGCTTTGGCCAGAGCGGACCGATGAAGGATCAACCTGGCTTCGGCGCGGTCGGCGAATCCATGGGCGGACTGCGCTATATCACCGGTTTCGAGGATCGCCCACCGGTGCGCACCGGCATCTCTATCGGCGATTCGATTGCCGCACTCTGGGGCGTGATAGGAGCGCTGATGGCACTGCGTCACCGCGAAGTGAACGGCGGCAGCGGCCAGATGGTCGATGTGGCGCTATACGAGGCGATCTTCGCCATGATGGAAAGCATGGTGCCGGAGTTCGATGTGTTCGGTTTTATCCGCGAGCGCAGCGGCAATATCATGCCTGGCATCACCCCTTCCTCGATCCACACCAGCAGCGACGGCAAGCACATCCAGATCGGCGCCAACGGCGATGCGATCTTCAAACGCTTTATGCACGCCATCGGCCGCACCGACCTGGCAGAAGATCCGAGCCTGGCCAGCAACGACGGCCGCGACGCGCGACGCGACGAGCTGTACGGAGTGATCGATCGCTGGGTCGGCGCGCTACCGCTCGACCAGGTGCTCGATACGCTGAATCGGGCCGAGGTGCCGGCCAGCCGCATCTTCAGCGCCGAGGACATGTTCCACGACCCGCAATACCTCGCCCGCGAAATGCTGCTCAGCGCCAAGCTGCCGGACGGCAAACCGTTCAAGATGCCCGGCATCGTGCCCAAACTCTCGGCAACCCCCGGCGGCGTCGAATGGACCGGCCCGGAGCTGGGCGAGCATACCGAGCAGATACTCGCCTCGCTCGGTTACGACGCCAAGCGAATCGAAGAACTCCGCAGCAATGGAGCCATCTAACGACCTCCACCCGGGAGGAGCGCCATGCCCGACATCGAACCCTCGCTACCCGACGACGTATTGCAGGCGCTGCGGCATGACGACCGAGCCAAAGCCATCGACCTGCTGCGCCAGCGCGAGGGAATCGCCAGCAAACAGGCGCAAATCCTTATCTATCAGCACCTGGAGGCGAACCCCAGAGTCCGCCCGCGGGGCGCCGGGATCATTCGCCAAAGCAAACTCAACGGCCTGATCTGGCTCAGCCTGATCGCCCTTATGGCTATCGCCTATCTACTGCTGCTCGGCTGATAGCAACCACCCTGCAGCTCCCCCCGCGCTACAACCAACCACCGAACCAGGCCACGGCAACGCCGAGTACGCCCAACAGCACCAGCCAAAGCAGCGACGAATACCCGCTCGACCCCGGCTGCACCACCAAATCGGCAGCCTCCGGCGCACGCTCCGGCTTGTAGCGATCCACCGCATCCTTGGCTTCCTTGAGGCCTATCCCCCTGGCCTCGCGCAACAACTTGATCGCTTCGATCTTGTGTCCGCGCTCGAGCGCGACCACGACTTCGGCCGGCAACCCATCATCCATCTCAGCCATTGCGATACTCCTTCAGGAAAACCTCACAGAGCGTAGCTGCACATCCGCAAAGGGAAAGTCGGCAATCGGCAATCGGCAGCCCCGGCAGCCCCGGCAGCCCGGTGAACGACACACATAAAAAAACCGGCACCCATGAGGTGCCGGCTTTTCGGGCAAAACGCGGTGCTTACAGCGGCTTGCCGCGGTTGCCATGCTGACTGACGAAGTCCTGCACGCCCTTCAGGTCGTTGGCCAGCACCGTGCAGCGCTCTTCGCGCTCGAACAGGTCAGCCAGGTGCGGCGGCAGCGTCAGCGCTTCAGCAATGCCGGCCTTTTCCACCGCCTCGGGGAATTTGACCGGGTGTGCAGTACCCAGGATTACCATTGGCGTGGCCAGGCTGCGACGACACTCGCGGGCGGCACGCACACCGATGGCGGTATGCGGATCGAGCAGCTCGCCGCTCTGCGCGAATACTTCGGCAATGGTTTCGCAAGTCTGCGCATCGTCCACCGCCAGGGAGTCGAACAACTTGCGCGCTTCCGTCCAGCGATCGTCCTCGACGCTGAAACCGCCGCTTTGCTTGAACTCGGCCATCAGCCCGGCAATGGCCGCGCCGTTGCGGCCGTGCAGGTCGAATAACAGACGCTCGAAATTCGACGAAACCATGATGTCCATCGACGGCGACAGCGTCGGGTGCAGCGCATCCTTGGCGTAGCGATTACCGCTCATAAAGCGATGAAGGATGTCGTTGCGGTTGGTCGCGACTATCAGCTGACTGATCGGCAAGCCCATGTTGCGCGCCAGGTAACCAGCGAAAATATCGCCGAAATTGCCGGTCGGCACTGAAAACGCCACGGAACGTGCTGGACCGCCCAACTGCAAGGCCGCATAAAAGTAGTAGACGATCTGGGCCATGATCCGCGCCCAGTTGATCGAGTTGACCGCCACCAGACGGGTGCCCTTGAGGAAGCTCTGGTCGGCGAAGCTCGCCTTGACCATCTCCTGGCAATCGTCGAAGTTGCCCTCGATCGCGATGTTATGAATGTTGTCGCCGAACAGCGTGGTCATCTGCCGACGCTGTACCTCGGACACCCGGTTGTGCGGGTGCATGATGAAGATGTCGACGTTTTCGCAAGCCTTGCAACCCTCGATCGCCGCCGAGCCGGTATCGCCGGATGTGGCGCCCATGATCACCACCCGCTCGCCGCGCTTTGTCAGCACATGATCGAGCAGGCGACCGAGCAACTGCAGGGCGAAATCCTTGAACGCCAGGGTCGGGCCATGGAATAGCTCGAGCGCCCACTCGTTGCCATCCAGCTGGCGCAGCGGGGCGATGGCCTTATGGGCAAATGCCGCATAGGTCTCTTCGAGAATCTTCTTGAAATCGGCATCGGCGATGCTGCCGGCAACGAACGGGCGCATCACTCGGAACGCCAATTCGTGATAAGGCAGGCCGGCCCAGGAAGCGATCTCTTCCTGGGTGAAACGCGGCAGGTTTTCCGGCACATAAAGGCCGCCGTCACTTGCCAGACCGGCGAGCAATACGTCTTCGAAATTCAGGGCCGGTGCCTGGCCGCGGGTACTGATATAGCGCATTTATGCAAACCTTCGGTTTGAGCTGCAAGCTACAAGCTGCAAGCTACAAGAAAAACCCGGTGGGCGTATATCTGGTAGCCGGCAGCCTGTTCTCATGCCGCTGGATTATCGGTTCAAATCTGAGCAGCAAGCCGAAGGCCGATACAGGCTTGTTTTTCGGCTTGCTGCTTGAGGCCTGAAGCTTGCAGCTTCAAGCGAGTTGTTCCACACGAATCCGCATGACCTTGCCCACCACGTCGTCGAGCGCTTCCAGCGCGGTGAGCGCCTCGTCGATACGCGCCTCGACCACCCGATGGGTGACCAGAATCATAGGTACCAGACCGTCATGCTCCTCGACTTCCTTCTGCATGATCGACTCGATGTTGATCCCGCGCTGCGAGAGGATGCTCGCCACCTGGGCCAGCACGCCAGGGTGATCCTTGGCCTGGACACGCAGGTAGTAGGCACTCTCGCAGTCCGCGATCGGCAGAATCGGATGATCGGACAACGAGTCGGGCTGGAACGCCAGATGGGGGACGCGATTGGTCGGATCAGCGGTCAGCGCCCGCACCACATCGACCAGGTCGGCGACAACCGAAGACGCGGTCGGCTCCATACCGGCGCCAGCACCGTAGAACAGCGTCGAGCCGGCGGCATCGCCATTGACCATCACCGCATTCATCACGCCATTGACGTTGGCGATCAGGCGGTCGGCAGGAATCAGCGTCGGATGCACGCGCAACTCGATGCCGGCCTCGGTGCGGCGGGCCACCCCGAGGTGCTTGATGCGGTAGCCCAAAGCCTCGGCGTAACTCACGTCGGCCGTGGTCAATTTGGTGATGCCTTCGGTGTAGGCCTTGTCGAACTGCAACGGAATACCGAAGGCGATGGAGGCGAGAATGGTCAGCTTGTGCGCCGCATCGATGCCTTCGACATCGAACGTCGGATCGGCCTCGGCATAGCCCAGCGCCTGCGCTTCCTGCAGCACGTCCTCGAAGGTTCGCGCCTTTTCGCGCATTTCGCTGAGAATGAAATTACCGGTGCCGTTGATGATCCCGGCCAGCCAGTTGATGCGGTTGGCGGCCAAGCCCTCACGGATCGCCTTGATCACCGGAATACCGCCGGCCACCGCTGCTTCGAAGGCGACTATCACGCCCTTCTCGCGAGCACGGGCAAAAATCTCGTTGCCGTGCACGGCAATCAACGCCTTGTTCGCGGTGACCACGTGCTTGCCGTTATCGATGGCCTTGAGCACCAGATCGCGGGCGATGCCGTAGCCGCCGATCAACTCGACGACGATTTCTATTTCGGGGTTATCGACCAGCTCGAACGGGTCGTGGGTAATAGCGATACCGGTAATGTCGCACTGTGGGTTCTGCGAACGCAGTGCAATCTGCACCACCTCGATGCCACGCCCGGCACGACGCGCGATTTCCTCGGCGTTGCGCTTGAGCACGTTGAAAGTACCGCCACCGACAGTACCCAGCCCACAGATGCCTACTTTGACCGGTTTCACACTGAACTCCCCATCTGCACCGCATAAAACGGCCGGAGCATGCTCCGGCCGTGGAAAAAGAGCCGCACCATACGAAGCGGCTGTTTATTAGTCAATCCAGCGCGAACCGCTAGTTGGTCGGATTGGATTCCAGCGCCAGCTTGGCCAGCTGCGGCGCCGGCTGGTAACCCGGCACGAGCTTGCCATTGGCCAGCACGATCGCCGGCGTACCGCTCACCCCGATCGACTGGCCCAGGGCATACTGCTTGGCCACCGGGTTGTCACATTCGGCCACTTCGATGGTCTGCCGGGCCTTGGCGCGATTCATCGCATCGTTGCGATCCTTGGCGCACCAGACGCTTGCCAGCTCTTTCGCCGCCGGGCTGCCCATGCCCTGACGCGGGAACGCCATGTAACGCACTTCGACACCCAGACGATTGAGTTCGGCCACTTCGCTGTGCAGTTTCTGGCAATAGCCGCAATCGGTGTCGGTAAACACCGTGATATGGGTCTTCGGCGTCTTGCTGGGGAATATCACCATCTCCGACAGCGGCACAGAATTGATTGCCTTGGCCACCGCGACACTTTCCGATTTCTCCGTCAGGTTCGCCATCTTGCCGTCCTTGAACTGATACAGATAACCCTGCATCACGAACTCGCCGTTGGCGCTGGCATAAAGCACGCGGCCACCGGCGAGCTGGACCTGGTAGACACCCTGCATCGGGCTTTCGGCGATCGCTTCGATCGGCAGATCGGGCTGAATGGTCTTCAACGTCTTACGAATGGCCTGATCGGCATCCGCATCGCCAGCCAGGCAAGCGCCGCTGACCACAGTCAAAGCCAACGCGGCAAAAATACGGTTGTAACCCATGGGAACTCCTGTCGAGCGATTAATACCCTGCGGACGATCGAGCGGTCCCGAACCAGGCCCGCAGCCACTGCCACAAGGGCGCTATAGCGTTGGGCAAAGCCTATCATAGAAGCCTCGAAACGCCGACCACCACAGCCGGACGGCCATCTCAGCCGCGCGGATGGTGCTGTGCATGCAACTCCTGCAATCGCGCCCGGGCGATATGGGTGTAAATCTGCGTGGTCGACAGGTCGCTGTGCCCCAAAAGCATCTGCACCACGCGTAAATCCGCGCCGTGGTTGAGCAGGTGGGTGGCGAAGGCATGGCGCAGCGTATGCGGCGATAAGCTCTTGGCGATACCCGCCACTTTGGCTTGATGCTTGATCCGGTGCCAGAACGTCTGCCGGGTCATCTGCTCGCCACGCAAACTGGGAAACAGTACATCGCTGGGCTTACCGTCGAGCAGGAACGGCCGCGCCTCGCGGCAATAGCGCTCGATCCAGGCGATGGCCTCTTCGCCCATCGGCACCAGCCGTTCCTTGCTACCCTTGCCGAAGACTCGTAGCACGCCCTGGCGCAGATTGACCTGTTCGAGGGTCAAGCCGATCAACTCGCTGACCCGCAAGCCACAGGCATAGAGCACCTCGAGCATGGCGCGGTCGCGCAGGCCGATAGGGTCGTCCAGCTCCGGCGCTGCCAGCAGCGCTTCGACATCGGCCTCGGAGAGGGATTTGGGCAACGGCCGGCCAAGCTGCGGCAAATCCACCTGCAAGGTCGGATCGATTGCGATAACGCCCTCGCGCAACAGAAAACGATAGAAACCGCGTAATCCGGAAATCAAACGCGCAGTGGAACGGGCCTTGTAACCCTCGTTCATGCGCCAGGCCAGGTGATCGAGAATCAGCTCGCGACCGACACCCGGGAGCTCCAGATCGCGCGCTTGCAACCAACCATTGAACAGCGCCAGATCACTGCGATAGGCCGCCCGGGTATGGGCGGACAAGCCTTTTTCCAACCATAGGGTTTCAAGAAAGCGATCAATCAGCGGATGGTCGATGGCGGGCATGGGGTTATATCGGGATGGCAGGCAGGCTAGTCTTTCACAGCCCGCCCCCCGATAACCAGCCCGAGCAACCGGCGAAACGATCACAGGCGCCAGGCCGGCGCAGCCGCAAATTGCGCAGACGACTCACAAAAGGACTTTTGATGAACGAGCAGTACATCCTTCTCGCCTTCGCCGCCATCGGCACCGCCTCGCTGGCCTGCCAATGGCTGGCCTGGCGCTTGCGCCTGCCGGCAATCCTGTTCCTGCTGCTCGGCGGCATCCTGGCCGGCCCACTTCTGGGCTGGCTCGACCCCCAGGCACTGTTCGGCCCACTGCTGTTCCCAATGGTGTCGATGTCGGTGGCCTTGATTCTGTTCGAGGGCAGCCTGACCCTGCATTTGTCCGAATGGCGGGAAATCGGCAGCGTGGTCAGGCGCATGGTGACGATCGGCGCCCTGTCCACCTGGGGCGTGATCGCCGCCACCACCCATTACCTGCTGGATTTTTCCTGGGACATGGCATTGCTGTTCGGCACCCTGACCCTGGTCACCGGGCCGACGGTAATAGTGCCGATGCTGCGAGTGGTCCGGCCCAAGGCTTCGATCGCCAATATCCTGCGCTGGGAAGGCATCGTCATCGACCCCATAGGCGCACTGCTGGCGGTCGTGGTGTACAGCTTCATCATCGCCAACGCCGACGGCAGCGGCTGGCAGCACAGCCTCGGCACCTTCGCCGGCGTGATCCTCTGCGGCAGCCTGTGCGGCGTTGCCGGCGGCTGGACGCTGGGCCAGGTACTGCGCCGCCAATGGCTGCCGGACTACCTGCACAACCTCGCGGTACTGGCCACCGTACTTGGCATCTTCATCGCCTCAAACGAAATCATGCACGAATCCGGGCTGCTCGCCGTAACCCTGATGGGCATGTGGCTGGCCAACATGAAAGGCGTCGATGTCCGACACATCCTGCACTTCAAGGAAAACCTCAGCGTCCTGCTGATTTCCGGGCTGTTCATTCTGCTCGCCGCGCGCCTCGACCTGAACGCCCTGCTCGCCCTGGGCCCGGCGGTGCTGTTGCTGCTGGCGGTGATCCAGTTCGTCGCCAGGCCATTGAACGTGGCCCTGTCCACGTTCGGTTCGAGCCTCAACTGGCGCGAACGAGCCCTGCTCGCCTGGATTTCGCCACGCGGCATCGTCGCCGCCGCAGTGTCGGCGATATTCGCCATCCGCCTCGGTGAGGCCGGCCATGATGGTGCGCAGCTGCTGGTACCACTGACCTTTGCGGTGATCATCGGCACCGTGGTGTTGCAAAGCGCCACGGCACGCCCCCTGGCCAGACTGTTGAAGGTCGCCGAACCGGCGCCCAGCGGTTTTCTCATCGTCGGCGCCAACAGCATTGCCCGGGAGATCGGCAAAGCTCTGCAGCAACTCGGCTGCCGCGTACTGCTGACCGATTCGAGCTGGGAGAATATTCGTGCGGCCCGCATGGACAATCTGCCGACCTACTTCGGCAATCCCGCTTCGCAGCATGCCGAAGCCCATCTAGACCTGATTGGCCTTGGGCACCTGCTGGCGCTGTCGCCGGCCGGCGAATTGAACACCCTGGCGAGCATGCGCTTTCGCCACGAATTCGGCAGCCAGCGTTTGTTCAGCCTGGCTAGCGGCCAGGAAAGCCGACGCACCGACAAGCATCGCGCCAGCGACGAGCATCGTGGCCGACCACTCGGCAGCCAGGTACTGACCTATCCGCAAGCCGCCAGTCGCCTGGCCCAGGGCGCGCAAATCTACAGCACGACGCTGACCGACGGCTTTTCCTGGAGCGATTACCAGGCCCTGCACGGCCAGCGCGCGACCCTGCTGTTCGCCCGCGACCGCGAAGGCCGCGTGCACGTCGCAACGCCGGAAGAACAGCTGCAGCCGCAAACCGGCTGGACCCTGGTCGCGTTGGTCGAGGCCAATCCGGTGCAAGCATCCGCGGCGGCATAAACATGGCGCTACGTTGGCGGTTCGCTGCGAAGCGCCTTATACGCCGTGCGCCAGCCTGACGCCAAAACGAAAAAAGCAGCCCGTAGGCTGCTTTTTTTAAAACCGAAGCTTTATCAGCCCAGTTTTTCCTTGATGCGTGCTGCTTTACCGGACAGGTCGCGCAGGTAGTAAAGCTTGGCTTTACGCACGTCGCCGCGGCGCTTGACAGCCAGGCTGTCGACCAGCGGGCTGTAGGTCTGGAAAGTACGCTCAACACCAACACCGTTGGAGATTTTGCGAACGGTGAATGCGCTGTTCAGGCCGCGGTTACGCTTGGCGATAACAACGCCTTCGAATGCCTGCAGACGCTGACGGTCACCTTCCTTTACCTTGACCTGAACGACGATGGTGTCGCCCGGTGCAAAGGTAGGGATCTCTTTGCTCATCTGCTCAGCTTCGATCTGCTGAATAATCTTGTTAGTCATACTGCGCTCCTAAGACAAGCCGGCCAGGCCTGCCATCGATACATCATCTATCGTCCCGCTGGCGGACGTATTCCTCCAGCAGCTTCTTCTCTTCTCCAGAAAGCGAGCGGCTTTCCAGAAGATCAGCACGACGTTCCCAGGTCCGACCAAGGGACTGCTGCAAACGCCAGCGCCGGATGTGTTCGTGGTTGCCGCTAAGCAACACCTGCGGAACACTTTTATCCGCATACACCTCAGGTCGGGTGTAGTGCGGGCAGTCGAGCAGGCCATCCGTAAAGGAGTCCTCCTCGGCCGAGTCAGCATGACCCAATGCACCAGGCAAAAGGCGCGTTACCGCATCGATCAGCACCATGGCCGGCAGCTCACCGCCGGACAGGACGTAATCCCCAATCGACCACTCTTCATCGACATGCGCTTCGATAAAGCGCTCATCAATGCCTTCATAACGACCGGCAATCAGGATCAACGCATCCTCATTGGCCAGCTCGCGTACCGCCGACTGCGTCAGCCGACGACCTTGCGGCGACAGGTAAATCACCTTGGCCGCACCGCCTGTAGCCTGCTTAGCATCGAGCAAAGCATCTTCGAGCGGCTTGATCTTCATCACCATGCCGGGGCCACCGCCAAAAGGCCGATCATCCACGGTGTGATGACGGTCTGTGGTGTAGCTTCGCGGGTTCCAACAGGTCAGCTGCAACAGCCCCTGCTTCACCGCACGACTGGTAATGCCGTATTCGCCGATTGCGGCAAACATCTCCGGGAACAGCGTAATGACTTCAACGCGCACGTTTAGAAGTCCGCATCCCAGTCGACCCGCATTTCGCCAGCATTCAGGTCGATCGCCAACACGCATTGCCCGGTGTAGGGCAGCAAACGCTCACGATCATCCAGGCTGTCGACGCACGGCTTAACCACAATCACGTCGTTGGCGCCGGTCTCGAACAAATGGTCGATCTTGCCGAGCAACTGCCCCGCCTGATCAATGACCTTGAGACCTTCCAACTGATACCAGTAGAACTCGCCTTCGCTGAGTTCCGGCAATTGACCGCGAGGCACACAGATGTCGAAACCCGCGAAGGTACGAGCCACTTCGCGATCATCCAGCCCCTTGAGCCGAGCCACCAGAACCTTGCCTTGCAAGCGTCCACCAGCCAATTCGACTTGTTTCACCTCGTTGTCGCGTTTAAGCGTCCAGCGAGGGTAATTGAGCACGTTGGTCAAAGGATCGGTAAAGGAATACACCTTCACTTCGCCCTTTACGCCATGCACCGAGACAATCTTGCCGAGAACTACAAGGTCCTCGGCGGGAGCTGGCGTCATGCTCATAAGTGCTTAGGCAGCAGCCTTAGCAGCTTCCTTGAGCAGCTGAGCAACACGCTCAGACGGCTGCGCGCCCTGACCGAGCCAGTAAGCGGCACGCTCTTGGTCTACGGACAGTTTGATTTCGGCACCCGAAGCAACCGGGTTGAAGAAACCGATACGCTCAACGAAACGACCATCGCGCGCATTGCGGCTGTTGGTCACGGTGAGGTGATAGAAAGGGCGCTTCTTGGAGCCGCCACGGGCAAGACGGATGGTTACCATTGAACTTCGTTCCTGTAGTCGGTGCTGCAAAACTGAAATGCACGCATAGGGCACTGGGCCCGAAAGGCCGCATATTCTAAGGATTATCGGTACTTTTGCAAAGCCTTTTTCCGAACGACGGAAAAGGCTGCGCAAAAGCACCGCCGCAAGCTTTAAGCGACAAGCGCAAAGCTTTGCCCTACCACCTGTGCTTGCGGCTTGTAGCTACTACTTCTAAAACTTCGGCATACCGCCCGGCATCATCCCACCCATGCCGCGCATCATCTTGGCCATGCCGCCTTTGGCGGTGAATTTCTTCATCATCTTCTGCATTTGCTTGTGTTGCTTGATCAAACGCCCGATGTCCTGCACCTGGGTGCCGGAGCCCATGGCGATGCGGCGCTTGCGCGAACCACTGATGATCTCGGGGTCGCGGCGCTCGGCCGGGGTCATGGAGTTGATGATCGCCTCCATCTGCTTGAACTGCTTCTCGGCGGCGCCCTGGGCATTGCCCATCTGCGCCAGGTTGACCCCGCCCATCTGCGGCAGCTTGTCCATCAGGCCGCCGAGGCCGCCCATGTTCTTCATCTGCTGCAGCTGATCGCGGAAGTCTTCGAGATCGAAGCCCTTGCCTTTCTTCAGCTTCTTAGTGAGTTTTTCGGCCTTTTCGCGATCAAGGGTCTGTTCGGCCTGCTCGATCAGGCTGAGCACGTCGCCCATGCCGAGGATGCGCGAAGCGATACGATCCGGATGAAAGGGCTCCAGCGCGTCGCTTTTCTCGCCCATACCGATGAATTTGATCGGCTTGCCAGTGATATGCCGCACCGACAGCGCCGCACCACCGCGGGCGTCGCCATCCACCTTGGTCAGCACCACACCGGTCAGCGGCAGCGCATCGCCGAAGGCCTTGGCGGTATTGGCAGCATCCTGACCGGTCATGGCGTCGACCACGAACAGGGTTTCGACCGGCTTGATCGCCGCATGCAGCGCCTGGATCTCCGCCATCATCTCGGCATCGATGGCCAGACGACCTGCGGTATCGACGATCACCACATCGATGAACTTGAGCTTGGCTTCCTTGATCGCCGCCTCGGCAATTGCCACCGGCTTCTGGCTGATATCGGAGGGGAAAAAGCTGACGCCGATATCGCCGGCCAGGGTTTCCAGCTGTTTGATCGCCGCGGGACGGTAAACGTCGGCCGAAACCACCATGACGGTTTTCTTCTTGCGCTCCTTGAGAAAGCGCGCCAACTTACCGGCGGTGGTGGTCTTACCGGCGCCCTGCAGGCCGGCCATCAACACCACCGCGGGTGGCGTGGCATTGAGCGCCAGATCCTCGTTGGCCGCGCCCATCAGCTCTTCCAGCTCGGCGCGCACCACCTTCACGAAGGCCTGACCCGGCGTCAGGCTCTTCGACACCTCGGTGCCGACCGCCCGCTCCTTGACCTTGTTGACGAAGTCCTTGACCACCGGCAGCGCGACGTCGGCTTCGAGCAAAGCCATGCGCACTTCACGCAGCGTGTCCTTGATGTTGTCTTCGGTCAGCTTGGCCTTGCCAGTGACGTTTCGCAGCGTTTGCGAGAGGCGGTCTGTTAGATTTTCGAACATGCGCGTTCCTTTCAGGCCCTAATGGAGCCACGGATGGGCTTGTAGCAGGCGGCGGATTATAGCGAAGTGTCCGCAGCACCGACACCGCCAACAGTCTTTCGTGAAATAACCTTGTATGACACACTCAGCGCCTTTCGGGCCCGCCCAACAAGGATTTATGCTCCCATTGCTGCCCAGCCTGGCCGCCGCATCTCTATATGCGGGCGCCGCCATCTACCAAGGTCTGCGTCTTAGCCAACGCAGCACAGCCGACAAACGCCTGCTGGCGCTGCTTGGCGTCCTCGCCCTGTTCTTTCACGGTGGCAGTCTGTTTCTGCAGATGCACAGCAGCGCGGGGCTCACCCTGGAATTCTTCAATGCCTCGAGCCTGATCGCCTTCGCGGTGATCCTGCTGACGCTGCTGGCTTGTTTGCGCATGCCGGTGGAAAACCTGCTGATGCTGCTGTTCCCGCTTGGCTGCCTGACGGTGTTACTCGCACAGTTCATGCCCAGCGGCACCATCCAGCCGATCACCGAACAACCCGGCATCCGCGTACATATCCTGCTGTCGATCATCGCCTACGGCATGCTCACCATCGCCGTACTGCAATCGCTACTGTTGCTGCTGCAGGATCATCAGCTCAAGCACAAGCACCCCTCTGGACTGATCAAGAATTTCCCACCGCTGCAAACCATGGAAAGCCTGCTGTTCGGCTTTCTCTGGGCCGGCTGGCTGCTGCTGTCGCTGTCGCTGCTGTCGGGCGCGCTCTATATCGACAACCTGTTCGCCCAGCACCTGGCGCACAAGACCATACTGTCCTGCTTCGCCTGGGTAGTGTTCGCCGTACTGCTCTGGGGTCGTCACCAGCTCGGCTGGCGTGGACACAAGGCCATTCGTTGGACCCTGGCGGGCTTCTGCCTGCTGATGCTGGCCTATTTCGGCAGCAAGCTGGTTCGCGAATTCATCCTGCACATCTAGGCTATCTACAGTGGATAACGTACACCCAGGTTTCCTGCTCGGGCTGCTGATCTTCCTATTAGCCTGCTCGGCATTTTTCTCCAGCTCCGAGACCGGCATCCTCAGCCTCAACCGCTACCGCCTGCGCCACCTGGCCAAGGAAGGGCATCGCGGCGCCAAGCGCGTCAGCGATCTGCTCAGCCGCCCTGACCGCTTGCTCGGCACCATCCTGATCGGCAACAACTTCGTCAACATCCTCGCTTCGTCGATCGCCACGGTTCTGGCGATCAAGCTGTGGGGCGAAGCCGGTATCGCCATCGCCACCATCGGCCTGACCCTGGCGCTGCTGATTTTCGGCGAAATCACGCCGAAAACCCTGGCCGCATTGCACCCCGACAGAGTGGCCTACCCATTCAGCCTGCCGCTGCTGCTCTTGCAAAAGCTGTTCTACCCGCTGGTGATCATGCTCGGCTGGATCAGCAACGGCCTGCTCAGACTGATCGGCATCGACCCGGCCAGCAAGCATAACGACAGTTTGACCACCGAGGAGCTGCGCAGCGTGGTGCGCGAGTCCGGACACGAATTGCCGAAGAATCGCCAGAGCATGTTGCTGGGTATCCTCGACCTGGAGCGGGTGACGGTCAACGACATCATGATCCCGCGCAACGAGGTCACCGGCATCGACCTGGAAGACGATATCGAGACGATCATCAGCCAGCTGACCACCACTACGCACACCCGCTTGCCGCTGTTCCGGCATGACATCAATCAGGTCGAAGGCATCGTGCACATGCGCCAGATCGCCCGCTTGATGAACAACGACCAACTGACCAAGGAAGCCTTGCTCGCCGCCTGCAACGAGCCCTATTTCGTTCCTGAAAGCACGCCACTGTCCACACAGCTGATCAACTTCCAGAAGGAGAAGCGCCGCATCGGCATCGTCGTCGACGAGTACGGCGACGTGATCGGCATTGTCACCCTGGAAGATATTCTCGAAGAGATCGTCGGCGACTTCAGCAACCAAAGCGCGCTGCGCAGCCCGGATATTCACCCGCAGGAAGACGGCACCCAGGTGATCGATGGCGCCGCCTATATCCGCGAAGTGAACAAGGCGCTCGATTGGCACCTGCCCTGCGACGGCCCGAAGACGCTCAACGGCTTGATCACCGAAGTGCTGGAAAGCATTCCCGACAGCGCTGTGTGCCTGGCGATCGGACCTTATCGCCTGGAAATCCTGCAGTCTTCGGAAAACCGCGTGAAAAGCGTCAGGGCCTGGCAGGCCAGCACTAGGCCGCAGCCGGAAGCAGCCGAGGAATAAGCGCCTCGGCGAGCCCCTCGGCCCAGACCCGGTAACCCTCGCTCGACGGGTGATAACCGTCGGCCGCCAGGTACTCGGCGGAAAACCGCAGCTGCAGCGGACAGTATTCAGCCCGCGAATCCGCGGCGACCTGACGCAGGGCCGTATCGAGCATGGCGGCACGCGCCCCCAACATCGAGCGCAACAACCAGGGCAAGGCGCTGAAGTGCTGCATCGGCGCCACCGCACTGAGCGCGACACGCGCCCCGCCAACCGAGAAATGCGCGACCAGGCTACGCAGTGCGCGCTGCCAGCGACGCATCGAACTGAGCCCGGTGCTGTCGTTGACCCCGAATACCAACAGCACCAGATCCGCCGGCTCGCCCGCCACCTCGGGCACCAGGCGCTCCCAGGCCTGCGCTGCGGTGATACCGTTTTCGCCGCAGGCGCGCCAGGCCACCGGCCGCCGCTGACAATTGGCCAGAGCGCGGGCCAATTGACCGACCAGGGCCTGTTCCTGTGAAGCGGCACCGACACCGGCCACCGTGGATTCCCCCAGCACCAACAAGCGCAGCGGCTCGCCGGGCCAATTGGCACCCGCCAGGCCAAGCTGTGCACCGCCCGCCACGGGCAAACGCAAGGCATGCCGGCGGGTATGCAGTGCCAAAGGCAGCAATACCGGCAGCAGCAGGCAGAACCCTAGCCACCAAGTGGCCACGCGCCAGCGGCTCACGACTTATAACTCGACAACCACCGCTTGTGCCGCACGGGTCGCCTTGGCGCGCGCCGCCGTCAGCGACTCGTCGCGCGCCAAAGCCACGCCCATGCGCCGCTGGCCGTTGACCTCGGGCTTGCCAAACAGGCGCAACGCGGTGTCCGGTTCGGCCAGCGCGGCGGCCAGATTGCCGAAAGCAACCTGCCGCGATACGCCTTCGACCAGCACCACCGCGGATGCCGAGGGACCGAACTGGCGAATCAGCGGGATTGGCAAACCGAGAATCGCCCGCGCATGCAGGGCGAACTCGGACAGATCCTGGGAAATCAGGGTGACCAGACCTGTATCGTGGGGCCGCGGTGAAATCTCGCAGAACCATACCTGATCGCCTTTGACGAACAGCTCGACACCGAATAGCCCGCGCCCACCCAATGCGTCCGTGACCGCCAGCGCAATGCGCTCGGCCTCCTCACGCGCCTTGGCGCTCATCGGCTGCGGCTGCCAGGATTCCTGATAGTCGCCCTTGACCTGACGGTGCCCGACAGGCGCACAGAAACTGGTGCCGCCAGCATGGCGCACGGTGAGCAACGCGATCTCATAATCGAAGTCGACGAAACCCTCGACGATCACCCTGCCCTTGCCAGCGCGACCACCGGCCTGGGCGTAATCCCAGGCGGCTTGCAGGTCGTCGGCGCTCTTGAGCAGCGACTGGCCCTTGCCGGAGGAGCTCATGATCGGTTTGATCAGGCACGGAAAACCGATCTCCCCGGCGGCATCACGGCAGGCCTCGAACGAATCGGCGAAGCGGTAGGGCGAGGTCGGCAAGCCCAGCTCCTCCGCCGCCAGGCGACGAATCCCCTCGCGGTTCATGGTCAGTTGCGCGGCCCGCGCACTGGGAATCACGGTAAAACCTTCGCGCTCCAGCTCGACCAGGGTGGCGGTGGCGATGGCCTCGATCTCCGGCACTATGTAATGCGGTTGTTCCTGCTCGATCACCGCGCGCAACGCCGCACCGTCGAGCATATCGAGCACATGGCTGCGGTGCGCGACCTGCATTGCCGGGGCATTGGCGTAACGATCGACGGCGATGACTTCGACACCGAGGCGTTGCAACTCGATTACCAGTTCCTTGCCCAGCTCGCCGGCACCACACAGCAACACGCGGGTCGCGCTCGGCGACAAAGGGGTTCCGATACGGGACATAGGTATTCCTCGAGCACAGGGGGATTTACAGAATGGAAGGACTTACAGCAACACGCCTTTGGCCTCGGCCCGCACATGGCAGAGGCGCAGCACCTGACGACGCTCGGCATTGTCCATACGGCTCCAGCGGGTGATCTCCGCTACGCTACGCTGACAGCCGATACAGATATCCTCGTCGTCCAATGCACAGACATGCACACAGGGCGAAGCGACCGGGCGTTCCTGCTCGCTCACTCGTCCTGCTCCGCCAACTCGCGGGCATAGCGCTGGGCGTTATGCACATAATGCGCGGCGCTGGCTTCGAGCATTTTCATTTGCTGCTCGTTGAGCTCGCGCACCACCTTGCCGGGCGAGCCGACGACCAGGGAGCCATCGGGAATTTCCTTGCCCTCGGCGATCAGGCTGTTGGCGCCGATGATGCAGTACTTGCCGATCTTCGCGCCGTTGAGCACCACCGCATTGATCCCGATCAGGCTGTAATCGCCCACCGTGCAGCCATGCAGCATGGCGTTATGGCCAATGGTCACCCCCTTGCCGACACTCAGCGGAAAGCCCATATCGGTGTGCATGACGGTGCCGTCCTGCACGTTGCTGTTTTCACCGATATGGATCAGCTCGTTGTCGCCGCGCAGCACGGCGTTGAACCAGACACTGGCGCCCGGCTCAAGCTTGACCTTGCCGACCAGCGTGGCATTCGGGGCGATCCAGCTGTCAGGGTGTGCGTCGACGCGGGACTGGCCCAGGCGATATTTCATTCGAATACCTCACTCACAGGATTAGACGTTTTCGCCGGGCCTGATGAAATGTTCCGGCGGCAGATGCAAATCGATATCGGCGTCGTAAATCAGATTGACCAATTCGACCAGCATTATCGCCGTCAAACCCCAGATTTTATATTCGCCATAACGGTAACTCGGCACATACCAGCTGCGCCCGAAATAGTCGATGCGGTGGGTGGTTTCCCGTGGATCATCACGGAAGAACGCCAACGGCACGCTGAAAACCGCGGCGATCTCGCCGTCGTTGGCTCGGTAGTCGACAAAATCGGGCACCAGGCCGACATAGGGGGTGACCTGGATACCGTGCAACGAAATCAACGTGCTCAAGGGCCCGACGACTTCGACCAGGCCAGGCGGCAGACCGATTTCTTCCTCGGCCTCGCGCAATGCGGTACGCGTCAGGTCGGCGTCCTCCGGGTCGCGCCGCCCGCCCGGAAAGGCCACTTCACCGCCATGGGTGGACAGGCCGCTGGCGCGCAGCGTCAACACAACTTCCGGTTCGTCACTACGGGTGATCGGAACCAACACTGCCGCCTCGGGGTAGGCACAATCGGCGTGCAGGAGGCGCGGGCTATAGCCACGCATGCGATGGAGCAGATCGTCCAGCATGGGCATTCTCGATTTTTATTCTCGCTCGGATGATTGCACGAAAGCGCCGCCCTGCCCAAGCCCCAAAGCCGCCAAACAATGTCACTGCAACGCCAGCGAGCCGCTTGCCGACTACGTCACAGGCGAGCCAAGATAGACGCTGAATAGAGAGAGCCCGTTATGAAATTCTGTAGCCAGTGCGGCGGCTCCGTCAGCCAGACCATACCCCAGGGCGACAATCGCTTGCGGCATGTCTGCGGCCAGTGCCAGACCATCCATTACCAGAACCCGCGAATCATCGCTGGCTGCCTGCCGGTGTGGGGTGACCAGGTGCTGATGTGTCGCAGAGCCATCGAACCCAGGCGCGGCTACTGGACCCTGCCCGCAGGGTTCATGGAAAACGGCGAGACCCTGGAACAGGCCGCCATGCGCGAAACCGAGGAGGAAGCCTGCGCCCGGGTACGCGACCTGCACCTGTATACCCTGTTCGACCTGCCGCATATCAGCCAGGTGTACATGCTGTTTCGCGCCGAGCTGGTCGATCTGCAATTCGCCGCCGGCGAAGAAAGCCTGGAGGTCCAGCTATTCCATGAAGCCGAGATCCCCTGGTCTGAACTGGCATTTCCGACCATCGGACGCACGCTCGAATACTTTTTCGCCGACCGCAAACAGCAACGCTACCCGGTACGTAACGAACCGCTGGAAGCCCTGCGCGCCCATTACAAAAACGCCTTTTGAACGATGAGAGCATCCATGCACCGCTTCCCCGCCCTGCTCCTAGCCGCCTGCAGCATCATGCTCGCCGGTGCCACCCATGCCACCAGCGCCCCGGCGCCGGATGGCAAACAGGTGGACAAGGTTCTGGTGCTCAAATCCGAGCACAAACTGCACCTGCTGAGCCGCGGCGAAACCCTCAGGTCCTATCGCATCTCCCTGGGCAAGCAACCCGTCGGCGCCAAGCAGAACGAGGGGGACGCGCGTACCCCGGAGGGCCTGTACTGGATCGATTGGCGCAAGGCCAGCGAGAAATACCAGCTTGCGCTGCATATTTCCTACCCCAACGCTCGCGATCAGGCGCAGGCCCGCAATCGAGGTATAAAACCCGGCGGCATGATCATGATTCACGGCACCCCCAGGGATGAGGAATATCCCGAGTGGTTTTTCCATACCCTGGACTGGACGCAAGGCTGCATCGCGATGAAAAACGCCGACATGCGCGAGGTCTGGAGCCTGGTCAAGGATGGCACGCTGATTGAGATTAGGCCTTGAAGCCGCAAGCGGAGAGCGAATCAGCCCGGTCGACAGCCAACGCCGACCACACCGTTTCACTCTTTACTTGCAACTGATGGTCTGAGGTTTCCCGGCTAGAACTGGATATCCGACAGGCGCCATACGTCGAACGCTGGCGTCTCGTAAGGATGGCTGGTTTTCAGCGCTTTTACGGCGTCATGGATCAACTCGTCGGCAACCACCAATTCGACTTTCCATTCCGCCACCTGCTCGACCCTGCCGAGCTGCCCGATAAAGGCATTGCTGCCTTCCAGCGCACGAAACTGCCCCTGCCCCAAGGTCTGCCAACAACAGCTGTCGTAGGCACCGACACGCCCGCCACCAGCAGCAAAGACAGCCTTCTTGACTTCTTCCAGATGAGCTTCTGGAACATAGAAACACAGCTTGTACATCAATATCTCCGCAGACAGGGATGGCCACTTACAGTCGAACAATCATGCCACAGGATAATGGCATTTTGCCCGCACCCTAGATCGCGG
This sequence comes from uncultured Pseudomonas sp., assembly GCF_946885955.1. Next base: position 31,365 of record NZ_CAMPHI010000011.1, on the reverse strand, counting down.
CGGCGATCACAGCTTGAACATTTGACTCCGCCAATGCGCTGCTGTTCGTCCACTGGTACCCAGTAGTTAAGCACCAGTCAGAGACCTGCAACTGGCAATTGAAGTTTCAAGCGAGCAGGCGAGAGGGCAAACACCGCGACGGGCGTCACAGCGATGGGCTTTGATTGCGAAACAACGGAGTGGAAGGCCTGTCAGTCGAGAAGGACGACAAGGGGAAGCAAGACGATAACCTAGCAAGTAGGGCGGACTTGCCGAAGGCTTGTCCGCCACCGAGGCTGCGGAGGTGGACAAGGCTTCGCCATGTCCACCCCACTCCAGGGTTGGGGTCCGGTTTTAGTCCACCCAAACCCGAGCATTGCGGAACATGCGCATCCAGCCTGCGTCTTCCTGCCAGTCTTCCGGTTTCCAGGAGTTCTGCACGGCGCGGAACACCCGCTCCGGGTGCGGCATCATGATGGTCACGCGACCATCACGACTGGTCAAACCGGTGATCCCGCGCGGCGAGCCGTTGGGGTTGGCCGGGTAGTTTTCGGTGACCTTGCCGTGGTTATCGATAAAGCGCATGGCCACGCAACCGGACAGATCGGCCTCAAGCAGCGCTTCCTCGCTCTCGAACTCGGCATGACCTTCGCCGTGGGCGATGGCGATCGGCATCCGCGAACCGGCCATGCCTTGCAGGAAGATCGACGCCGATTCCTGAATCTGCACCATGGCCACGCGGGCTTCGAACTGCTCCGAGCGGTTGCGCACGAAATGCGGCCAGAAATCGCTGCCGGGAATCAGCTCGTGCAGGTTGCTCATCATCTGGCAACCGTTGCACACACCCAGGGCGAAGCTGTCCTTGCGCTCGAAGAAGGCCTGGAAACCATCGCGCGCGCGGCTGTTGAACAGCACCGACTTGGCCCAGCCTTCACCGGCACCGAGCACGTCGCCGTAGGAGAAACCGCCGCAGGCGACCAGCCCCTTGAACTCTTCGAGACTGACGCGGCCACTGAGGATATCGCTCATATGCACATCCACCGCAGCGAAGCCGGCGCGGTCGAAGGCCGCGGCCATCTCCACCTGGCCGTTGACGCCCTGCTCGCGCAGCACCGCGATCTGCGGGCGCACGCCCTTACGGATGTAGGGCGCGGCAATATCCTGGTTGACGTCGAAGCCCAACGTGGCCTGCAGGCCCGGATTATCTTCTTCGAGCAGTGCATCGAATTCCTGATCGGCGCAGCGCTCGTTATCGCGCAGGCGCTGGATCTGGTAGCTGGTTTGCGCCCACTCGCGATGCAGCAAACGACGCTGACCGGCGAACACCGGCTGATCGTTGAAGCGAATCGTCACTTCGTCGTTGTTCACCGGCTGGCCGATCACCGCCACGCAGTCCAGACCGGCGGCGCTGAATTGCGACAGCACTTCAGCGGTGGCGTCCTGGTGCACCTGGATCACCGCGCCCAATTCTTCGTTGAACAACACCGCCGCCAGCTCTTCGCGGCTCGCAGCCAGCGAATCGAGCGCCAGGTTGAGGCCACAGTGACCGGCGAAAGCCATTTCCAGCACGGTGGTCATCAAGCCGCCGTCGGAGCGGTCGTGATAGGCCAGCAGGCGACCGTCGGCATTCAGCCCCTGGATCACCGCGAAGAAGGCCTTGAGGTCTTCGGCATCGTCGACATCCGGCGCCTGGCTGCCGAGCTTGCCGTAGACCTGGGCGAGGATGGACGCACCCATGCGGTTCTGCCCACGGCCGAGGTCGATCAGGATCAGATCGGTTTCACCCTTGTCCATGCGCAGTTGCGGAGTCAGGGTCTTGCGGATATCGCTGACCGGGGCGAAGCCGGTGACGATCAATGACAGTGGCGAGGTGACGCTCTTCTCCGCGCCCTCTTCCTGCCAGCGGGTCTTCATCGACATCGAGTCCTTGCCCACCGGGATGCAGATGCCCAGCTCCGGGCACAGCTGCATGCCCACGGCCTTGACCGTCTCGTACAGGCGGGCGTCTTCGCCAGGATGGCCGGCGGCGGCCATCCAGTTGGCGGACAGCTTGATATCGGAGATTTTGTCGATCCGCGAGGCAGCCAGGTTGGTCAGGGTTTCGCCGATCGCCATGCGCCCGGAAGCCGCGGCATCCAGCAGCGCCAGCGGCGTGCGCTCGCCCATGGCCATGGCTTCGCCGGTGTAGACGTCGAAGCTGGTGGCGGTGACCGCGCAATCGGCCACCGGTACCTGCCAAGGCCCGACCATCTGGTCGCGGGCAACCAGCCCGGTGATGGTGCGGTCGCCGATGGTGATCAGAAAGCTCTTGCTGGCCACGGCCGGGTGATGCAGGACACGGCTCACGGCCTCGTCGAGGGCCAGGCTGCCTGCGTCGAAATCGTCGCCCAGCTCAGCTTCGCGAGCGGCCGAACGATGCATGCGCGGCGGCTTGCCGAGCAGCACTTCCAGCGGCATATCCACCGGGGTGTTGGCGAAATGGCTGTCGGTCACGGTCAGGTGGGCTTCTTCGGTGGCCTCACCAACCACGGCAAACGGGCAACGCTCACGCTCACAGATGGCCTTGAAACGTTCGAAATCGACGGCACTGACGGCCAGCACGTAACGTTCCTGGGATTCGTTGCTCCAGATTTCATGCGGCGCCATGCCCGGCTCATCGTTGGGCACGTTGCGCAGCTCGAAGCGGCCACCACGGCCGCCGTCGTTGACCAGTTCCGGGAAGGCGTTGGAAATACCGCCGGCACCAACGTCGTGGATAAAGGCGATGGGGTTCTGCTCGCCCAGCTGCCAGCAACGGTCGATAACCTCCTGACAGCGGCGTTCCATTTCCGGGTTCTCGCGCTGCACCGAGGCGAAATCCAGATCAGCCGAGCTTGCACCGGTCGCGACCGACGAAGCGGCGCCGCCGCCCAGGCCGATCAGCATGGCTGGGCCGCCGAGTACGATCAGCTTGGCGCCCACGGTGATCTCGCCCTTCTGCACGTGATCTGCACGAATGTTGCCCATACCGCCGGCGAGCATGATCGGCTTGTGGTAACCGCGAACTTCTTCGCCGCGCGGGGTCTGGATCGCCTGTTCGAAGGTGCGGAAGTAGCCGGTCAGGGCCGGACGGCCGAACTCGTTGTTGAACGCCGCGCCGCCCAGTGGGCCTTCGATCATGATGTCCAGTGCGGTAACGATGCGCCCAGGCTTGCCGTAAGGCACTTCCCAGGGCTGCTCGAAACCGGGGATGTTCAGGTTGGATACGGTGAAACCAGTCAGCCCTGCCTTCGGCTTGGCACCACGGCCAGTGGCACCTTCGTCGCGAATTTCGCCGCCGGAACCGGTGGACGCACCGGAGAACGGCGAGATGGCCGTCGGGTGGTTGTGGGTTTCCACCTTCATCAGAATATGCACGGGCTCTTGTACCGCGCCGTACTGACGGGTTTCAGGGTCCGGGAAGAAGCGCCCGGCAACACTGCCGACGATCACCGAAGCGTTGTCCTTATAAGCGGACAACACGCCTTCGTTGTGCATCTGGTGGGTGTTCTTGATCATGCCGAACAGAGATTTCTCCTGGCTTTCGCCATCGATATCCCAACTGGCGTTGAAAATCTTATGGCGGCAGTGCTCGGAGTTGGCCTGGGCGAACATCATCAGTTCGATGTCGTGAGGGTTGCGCCCCAGACCATTGAAGCTGGTCACCAGGTAATCGATCTCGTCTTCGGCCAGAGCCAGGCCCAGTTCGACGTTGGCCTGCTCCAGCGCGGCGCGGCCGCCGCCGAGCACATCGATCGCGGTGAGCGGCTTGGGTTGCGCATGGCTGAAGAGTGCCGCGGCGTCTTCCAGGTTGCTCAGCACCATCTGCGTCATGCGATCGTGCAGCAGCTCGGCGACCTGCTCCGCCTGGACTTCGCTCAACTCGCCGGTGACGTAATAGGCGATACCGCGCTCGAGGCGCTGGATCTTCGCCAAACCGCAGTTGCGCGCGATATCGCTGGCCTTGCTCGACCAGGGCGAAATGGTGCCGACGCGCGGAACGCTGAGAAACAGACGACCGTTGGGCTCCTGCACCGGCACACTCGGGCCGTACTTCAACAACCGGGCCAACACCTGCTGTTCATCGGCGCCAAGCATGCCGGCAACTTCGGCGAAATGCGCGAACTCGGCGTACAGCCCAGTCACAGCGGGTACTTTGCTGGTCAGTTGGGCGAGCAATTTACCGTGGCGAAAAGCAGAAAGGGCGGGAGCGCCGCGCAGGATCAACATGGAAAACAGCCTCTGAGAAGGGGGTGTACTTCGAACCGTTCCGGGTCTGCTGCGCGTCGCGGACGGCGTTGAAGGCGGGCTCGGACTGCTCATTTACAACTCGTAAATTCCGCGTCCTCGCCCACCTTCGCCTTGCCCGGCTCTAGCTCGCGAGCCCCAGAACTGGTTCTTGGAGGCCGTGCATTCTAGCCTAAACCGTTCGCCACGACACCCGCAGCCTTAAGGTTGCGGGTGGCGAATCGGGCATATCGCCGCGTTCGCCCGGTAACCAGCGCGCATCCTGCACCGCCAGGGTGCAAACCCGAGGGCTCGCCGCTTCGCTAGCAGAGAAGCGCGGCGCTGTCGAGATATGGCACATCGAATGCTTTGCGTATACTGCGCCAATGTTTGCCCAATTAGCGTTCCGCTGCCGCTGCGCCTTATGGTTGTCAGCGATCGGAATCCTCCTGCAGCTCGGCGGTTGTGTTGACGAACCCAACACACTCGAGCGCGTTCAGGCGGAGGGTGTACTGCGGGTGATCACCCGTAACAGCCCGGCGACCTATTTCCAGGACCGCAACGGCGAAACCGGCTTCGAGTACGAATTGGTCAAGCGTTTTGCCGACGACTGGGGCCTGAAGCTGCAAATCGAAACGGCCGACAACCTCGATGAACTGTTCGACAGCCTGAACAAACCCAACGGCCCGGTGTTGGCCGCAGCCGGCCTGGTCGCCAGCGACGGACGCAAGCAGGCCGCGCGCTTTTCCCTTCCTTATTTACAGGTCGACCCGCAGATCGTTTACCGCAATGGCGAACGACGCCCAACCCGTCCGCAAGACCTGGTCGGCAAACGCATCCTGGTGCTCAAGGGCAGCAGCCACGCCGAACAACTAAAAGCACTGCAAGTCGAGTTGCCGGAACTGACCTTCGAGGAATCCGCCGCCGTCGAGGTCGTCGACCTGCTGCGCATGGTCGATGAAGGGCAGATCGACCTGACCCTGGTCGACTCCAATGAGCTGGCGATGAATCAGGTCTACTTCCCCAACGTACGGGTGGCCTTCGACCTCGGCGATTCGCAGAGCCTGGCCTGGGCCGTGGCGCCCGGCGAAGACACCAGCCTGCTGGACGAAATCAATACCTTTATCAGACGCGCCCATGAAAACGGCAGCCTGCAGCGCCTGAAGCAACGCTACTACGGCCACGTCGACATGCTCGGGTATGTTGGCGCCTACACCTTCGCCAAACATCTGCAGCAACGCCTGCCCCGCTACGAGAAGGACTTCCGCCTGGCGGCGCAGAAACAGGGCGTCGATTGGCGCCTTCTGGCCGCCATGGGCTACCAGGAGTCGCTGTGGCAACCCTCCGCCACCTCGAAAACCGGGGTCCGCGGGCTGATGATGCTGACCTTGCGCACGGCCCAGGCCATGGGCGTCTCCGACCGCCTCAACGCGGCGCAGAGCATCGCCGGCGGCGCCAAATACATCGTCCAGGTGAAAAGCCAGCTACCGGAAAGCATCAAGGAACCGGATCGCACCTGGTTCGCCCTCGCCGCCTACAACGTCGGCGCAGGTCACCTCGAGGATGCGCGCAAGCTGACCGAAGCCGAGGGCCTGGACCCGAACAAATGGCTGGACGTGCAGAAGATCCTGCCGCGCCTGGCGCAAAAGCAGTGGTACAGCAAAACCCGCCATGGCTACGCCCGGGGCGGCGAGCCGGTGCATTTCGTGCGCAACATCCGCCGTTATTACGACATCCTCACTTGGGTCACGCAGCCTCAGCTGGAAGGCTCGCAGGTGGCGGCGAGCAATCTGCACGTGCCTGGCGTGAACAAGACGCCACCCGAGGAAGACCTGCCGCCGCTGTGAAGACAGCCAGGCAGCAGATTGCTAACGCTGCTCGCGCCGCCGCTTGAAAAACTCGCTCAATATCGCCCCGCACTCCTCGGCCAGGACGCCGCCCTCGATCAGCACCCGGTGATTGAGGAACGCCTGACTGAAAAATTCGCCGCGACTCTGCACCACGCCGGCCTTGGGCTCGGTGGCGCCATATACCACGCGCTGCACCCGCGCATGCACGATCAACCCGGCGCACATGCTGCACGGTTCCAGGGTCACGTAGAGCGTGCTGCCGGGTAGCCGATAGTTGTCGACGGCTTGGGCCGCCGCACGAATGGCCACCATCTCGGCATGCGCGCTGGGATCGCTGCTGGAAATCGGGCAATTGAACCCGGTACCGATGATCTCGCCATCCTGCACCAGCACTGCGCCAACCGGCACCTCGCCAAGCGCCGCGCCTTCGGCAGCCAGAGCCAGGGCCTCGCGCATGAAGCGCTGATCCTGACTGCGATCGACAATCTGCATGCGCGCCATGCTCAAGCTACCTCGATGGAAGCCATCAGGCCGGTTTCCATGTGGTCGATGACATGGCAATGAAACATCCACACCCCCGGATTATCGGCAACCAGAGCGACGCGGGCCCGCTCGTTGCGGCCCAGCAGGTAGGTATCAGTGTAATAAGGCACGATTTTCCTGCGGTTGGAATCAAGCACCTTGAACGTCATCCCATGCAGGTGAATCGGGTGCTGGTACTGACTCATATTGCGCAGCTCGAAAATATAGCTCTTGTCACGCTGCAGGCGCGCAATCGGCCGGTCGGCGCAGCTCTTGTCATTGATATCCCAGGCCTTGCCGTTGATCTGCCAGAACTTGTGGCTCGCACCCTGGGCCACCCCGACCGAAAGGGCACCCACCCACTCGAAGTTGAAATTCAAGGTTTCGGCAACCGCCAGATCGGGTTCGGCGATCGGGTTGGCGGGCAAGGCCGGCGGCCAGTCTCCCGCCGCCTCTGCGCTGGCGACCGCACGCAAAGTCGCCAAGCGCAGCGGACCGTTGCGCAGCGACAGCTCTAGACCAGCGGCCGGCACGCGCAATCCCAACTCGATACGCATGCCCGGGCCCAGCCAGTATTCCTTGCCGAGCGGGCGCGGTTCGATCGGGTTACCGTCCAGCGCATAAATGCGCGCCTCGGCATCCGGCAGGTTGAGCCTGTAGGTCAGCGTATTGTCCAGATTCAAGATTCGCAGGCGCACCACCTGCCCTGCCGGCAGTTCCAGGGTCGGCGCGTGCTGGCCATTGACCGTGCTCAGGCGCCCAACCGTGCCGCCTCGCGCCGCCTCGCGGGGCACACTGAAATCGGTGAAGGCGCCCTGCTCGTCGACATGCCAGCTCTTCAGGCTGAGCGTGCGTTCATGGGCGAACCCGGACGGCTCGCGCTCCTCGATAATCAGCGGCCCGACCAGGCCGCGCCCGAGCTGCTCGCTGCTGGAGGTATGCGGGTGGTACCAGAAGCTGCCGGCATCGAGGGTTTTGAAGCGGTAATCGAAGTATTCGCCGGGTAGCACCGGCAATTGCGAGACATAGGGCACACCATCCATCTCCAGTGGCAGACGGATACCATGCCAGTGGATGGTGGTCGGCACCTCCAGCTTGTTGATGAAACGCACGCGCAACCATTCGCCCTGCCTGCCGCGAATTTCCAAGCCGGGCGCCTGCCCCCCATAGCCCCAGGCCGGGGTAAGGTGCCCGGGCACCAATTCCACATCGATCGGTGCGGCGATCAATTCGTAGTCATGAGTTGCCAGATTTTCCGGGCGGCCCAGCCAATAGCGAACACCACCGGCACCAAGGCCGGCAACGCCAAGGCCACTCAGGCCGATAAGGACTTGCCTGCGGGTAAAGGACATAAGATTTCCCGTAGCCCGGATGCAATCCGGGAAGACATAAGCCCGACGTGTACCGGGCTACCAATTGCAATATCTTCTCATTTAGACGACACGCTGGCGAGCCCTTCGATGCCGCAGCACTGCTCAGGCAAGGCAAGAACCCGGGGTTGCCCCGCTTCCGGTGCGGCCGGCAATTCTTCCGCACGCCAGGCTCATCTTGCCGAGCGTCGAGATCCGCCTCACCGCTGCCACAGGATATGAGCGTCTTCCAGAGGAACCATGCGTTCATCGCAGTGCGCTATGAGCCGTACCGTATAGTCTGTCGCCGGACGGGTCGCGGGGACGCTGGCGCGAAAGGCATAGCCGTTGGCCGCGCCCAACAATTGCCGTACGCGCGTCATCGCCACGCGCTCCGGTCCGCCGCCGTTAACGCCGTCGGCATACAGTTCGACCGCTACCATCGTCGGCTCAAGGTCATCGAGGTAAGCCTGCACCTCGAACAGATGTCGCACGCCGTCGGACTCGAGCATGACTTCGCCGAAACGCAGCGCGGCCCATTTTTCCTCCAGCGCGTGTCGTACCCGGATTATCTCCCTGGCAACCTCGCCGTCGTCGGCCGCTCGCTCACGGTAGGCCGATGCGGCCGGTAAGTAGTAGCGCTCGGTGTATTCGCGCACGGCTCGGTTAGTGGAAAACTGCGGCGTCAGCCGCGCCATGCTTTCCCGCATGCGCGCCACCCAGGCCTGGGGAATCCCCTGCTCGTCGCGAGTATAAAACTCCGGAATCACCTCGCGCTCGAGCAGATCGTAGAGCGCCTCGGCGTCACTGGCGTCCGCAAGCGGATCGTCATGTTCCTGGCCATCGCCTAACGCCCAACCCACTTGCGGCGTGTAGGCCTCGGCCCACCAGCCATCCAGTACGGACAGGTTGATGCCGCCATTGACCAGCACTTTCATGCCGCTGGTTCCGCTCGCTTCCCAAGGGCGCCGCGGGGTGTTGAGCCAGACGTCCACACCCTGCACCAGGTGTTCGGTCAGCAGCATGTCGTAGTCACTGAGGAAGATCGCATGGGCGCGCACCTCCGGCCGTCGAACGAACTGCACCCACTCTTGAATTAGCGCCTGCCCCGCCAGATCCGCCGGATGGGCCTTGCCCGCAATGATGAGCTGCACCGGACGTCGCGGATCGGTCAACAGACGCAGTAACCGCTCCGGATCGTGGAGCAGCAAATTCGGTCTTTTGTAGGTCGCAAAGCGGCGAGCAAATCCCAGGGTCAGGGTATTGCAGTCGAACAGTCGCTTCGCGCCGTCGACCTCCATGGGCGAAGCTCCAGACGCGGCCAGATCCCTGGACAGACGCTCGCGGGCGTATTCAATGAGGGATTTGCCGGCGGCGATACGAAATTGCCACAGCCTGAGAGTCGAGAGGCGACGAATATCCTGCTCCAGGCATTCCGTCGTCCCCAGCCAGCGATCCTTGCCACAGGCCTTCGTCCAGAGGCTATCGGCTGGCGCCGAATCCCAGGTTGGCATATGCACACCATTGGTCACATGCCCGACCGGCACTTCGGCCGCCGGCCAGCGCGCAAAAAGCGGCTGGAACAACCGCCGACTCACCGTTTCATGCAAACGACTGACGGCATTCACCGCCCCGCTTCCCCGGATCGCCAGATACGCCATATTGAATGGCTCGGTCGAATCATTCGGATTCTCGCGCCCCAGGGCCAACAGATCACGCAGCGGTATACCGAGGTTCTGCGCGGCATACCCGGCGAGGTATTGCTCGACCAGGGCCGGTGCAAAACGGTCGAAGCCGGCCGCCACCGCCGTGTGGGTAGTGAACAGGTTTCCCGCTCGGGTGGCGGCCAACGCGACAGCGAAGGGCTGGCCCGTTTTTGCCATGAAGCCCCGCGCTCGCTCCAGCACGGCGAAAGCCGCGTGTCCTTCGTTCAGGTGGCAGACTTCCGGCTGTATGCCGAGCGCGGCGAGCAATCGCCAACCGCCGATGCCGAGGAGCATTTCCTGCTTGAGGCGCAATTCCGGTCCGCCACCGTAGAGTTCGTTGGTGATGCCGCGGTGCGCGGGATAATTCGCAGCGTCATTGCTGTCCAGCAGATACAGCTTCACGCGTCCGACCTGAGCCTGCCAGGCACGCAGCCATACCGAATAGCCGGGCAAGGCTATTTCCAACCGCAACCACTCGCCGTCCGACTGGCGCAAGGGCGTGATCGGCAGCTGTCCTGGATCGTTATAGGGAAAGAGGGCCTGTTGCGCGCCATCCTTGTCGATCACCTGATGAAAATAGCCCTGCTGGTAGAGCAGACCGACGCCTATCACCGGCACACCCAAATCACCAGCGGCCTTGAGTTGATCTCCAGCCACATTGCCGAGCCCGCCCGAGTAGATGGGTAAGGCCTCGCTCAACATGAATTCCATGCTGAAATACGCAACACAGCCCAGCGGCGACTGCGGATACCTTTGCTGAAACCACGCAGGCATCTCCACGGCCTCCCGCCTGGCCTGCAACAGCTCTTCGAGGTTTTTGCGGAATGCGGGATCGGCCAGATCCCTCCTGAGCTTCTCCCGCGAGACCGTCTGCAACACGACCCAAGGATTATGGGTCAGCTCCCACAGCACAGGATCCAGCTGCCGCCATATCTGGTCGGTGGCATGATTCCATGACGAGCGCAGATCCAGCGCCAGCTCGCTCAGGGCATCGAACCCTTCGATGCCCCGGGATAAAACACGTTGCTTCGGGTGGTCGATTGGTGCCTGGTCGCTCATCGGCCCTCCTCACACGCTTCCCCGACGGCTCCAGGCCCAACCGCGCTTCGATCGAGCATGCGCCGCATCGCACCTCGAAAGCGGCGCAGCGCGCGGTGCCAGAGTAGTTATTTGGTTTTTCTGGAGTTCCAGAAGCAGCAGTTTGTCGACCGCGATACCGCAACGAAATTCGATCTCATCCGGTAATTCCGGTGAGCCCGAACGGGCATTACAAGGCGCAGGGGCTGATCTGGTCCTGCGGGACAAAGTCTGTCCATATCCATGCTGTCGAAATCCGAACCCAGCGATCCGGCGACGATATTATTTTTGTCATCGCTCTTCCGCCGGATACCAGCTCCCAGGAGGGCGCAACGAATAACCAGATTTAAACCGTTCCTGCAGATGCAACAAGGGCGCCTCACGGCGCCCTTGTTGTTCAACTCACTCCCACTCGATAGTGGCAGGCGGCTTGCTCGACACGTCGTAGGTGACGCGGGAAATGCCTTCGATTTCGTTGATGATGCGGTTGCTGACTTTTTCCAGCAGCTCGTAGGGCAGGTGCGCCCAGCGTGCGGTCATGAAGTCGATGGTTTCCACCGCGCGCAGGGCGACGACCCAGGCGTAACGGCGACCGTCGCCGACCACGCCGACCGATTTCACCGGCTGGAACACCACGAACGCCTGGCTGGTCTTGTGGTACCAGTCGAAGTTGCGCAGCTCTTCGATAAAGATATGGTCGGCGCGACGCAGCAGATCGGCGTATTCCTTCTTCACCTCGCCGAGGATGCGCACACCCAGGCCCGGACCCGGGAACGGGTGGCGGTAGACCATGTCGTAGGGCAGGCCCAGCTCCAGGCCGATGCGGCGTACTTCGTCCTTGAACAGTTCGCGCAGCGGCTCGACCAGTTTGAGGTTCATTTCCTCGGGCAGGCCACCGACGTTGTGGTGCGATTTGATCACGTGGGCCTTGCCGGTTTTGGCGCCGGCCGACTCGATCACGTCGGGATAGATGGTGCCCTGGGCGAGGAACTTGATGTTGTCGAGCTTGCTGGCTTCGGCGTCGAACACGTCGATAAAGGTGCGGCCGATGATCTTGCGCTTCTTCTCCGGATCGGCTTCGCCGGCCAGGTTGTCGAGGAACTGCGCCTCGGCGTTGGCGCGGATAACCTTGACCCCCATGTTCTCGGCGAACATGGCCATCACCTGCTCGCCTTCATGCAGGCGCAGCAGGCCGTTGTCGACGAATACGCAGGTCAGCTGGTCGCCGATCGCCTTGTGCAGCAATGCCGCGACCACCGAGGAGTCGACGCCGCCGGACAGGCCGAGCAGCACGTTGGCGCCGCCGACCTGGGCACGCACCTGAGCGATGGCGTCTTCGACGATATTCGACGGCGTCCACAGTGCTTCGCAGCCGGCGATTTCCAGGACGAAGCGCGAAAGAATGCGGCCGCCCTGCTTGGTGTGGGTCACTTCCGGGTGGAACTGCACGCCGTAATAGCCGCGATGGTCGTCGGACATGGCGGCAATCGGGCAGCTCGGGGTGCTGGCGAGGATATGGAAACCTTCCGGCAAGGTGGTGACCTTGTCGCCATGGCTCATCCACACGTCCAGACCGAACACGCCATCGTCGTCGACATGGTCTTCGATGCCCTGCAGCAAGCGGCCTTTGCCGACCACATCGACGCGGGCGTAACCGAACTCGCGAATGTCCGAACCCTGGACCTTGCCGCCGAGCTGCTCGGCCATGGTCTGCATGCCGTAGCAGATGCCCAGCACCGGCACGCCGAGGTCGAATACCGCGTGCGGCGCACGTGGGCTGTCGGCCGCGTGCACCGACTCCGGCCCGCCGGCGAGGATGATCCCGCGCGGGGCGAAGGCACGAATGTCCTCATCGCTCATGTCGAAGGGGTGCAACTCGCAATACACGCCGATCTCACGCACGCGGCGGGCGATCAACTGGGTGTACTGGGAACCGAAATCCAGGATCAGGATGCGGTGGGCGTGAATGTCAGGATGAGCCATGGCCGTCTCTCGTAGCGGAATTCACAAATGACACGGGGCTGAATAGCAGCCCCGGGTCTTAATCAAACCTCACAAAAATCGATTTGCCACGTCGCGAGCGATGAAGAGGCAAGGCGGAAGGAGGTGAGGAAGCGCAGTTGGCTGTAGCCAATGAGCATTTCGAACCTCCTTCCGACGCCGCCTATTCGAGCGCAGCAACGGCATATCGATTTTTTAGCCGACGCGGTAGTTCGGCGCTTCCTTGGTGATCTGCACGTCGTGAACATGGGACTCGGCCATGCCCGCGCCAGTGATGCGCACGAACTCGGGCTTGGTGCGCATCTCTTCGATGGTCGCGCAGCCGGTGTAACCCATGGAGGCGCGCAGGCCGCCCATCAACTGATGGACGATAGCCGCCATCGCGCCCTTGTAGGGCACACGACCTTCGATACCTTCCGGCACCAGCTTTTCGGCACCGGCGGATGAGTCTTGGAAATAACGATCCGAGGAACCCTGGGCTTGGGACATGGCGCCCAGCGAACCCATACCACGATAGGCCTTGTAGGAGCGGCCCTGGAACAGTTCGACTTCGCCTGGCGCCTCTTCGGTACCGGCCAGCATCGAGCCGATCATCACGCAGGATGCGCCCGCGACTATGGCCTTGGACAGGTCGCCGGAGAAACGGATGCCGCCATCGGCGATCAGCGGGATACCGGTACCGGCAAGCGCCGCGGCAACGTTGGCCACCGCGCTGATTTGCGGTACGCCAACACCGGCGACGATACGCGTGGTGCAGATCGAACCCGGGCCGATACCGACCTTGACCGCGTCGGCGCCGGCCTCGGCCAAGGCCTTGGCCGCATCGCCGGTAGCGATATTGCCGCCGATCACCTGCACATCGGGGAAGTTCTGCTTGACCCAGCGTACCCGGTCGATCACGCCCTTGGAGTGACCGTGGGCGGTGTCGACGATGATCACGTCGACGCCGGCGGCAGCCAGCGCAGCGACACGATCACCGGTATCGGCACCGGTACCGACCGCAGCACCGACGCGCAGGCGACCCTGGTCGTCCTTGCTGGCCAGCGGGTAGGCTTTGGCTTTTTCGATGTCCTTGACGGTCATCATGCCCTTCAGCTTGAAGGCGTCGTCGACGATCAGGACTTTTTCGATGCGGTGCTTGTGCAGCAGCTCGCGCACGGTGTCCTTGTCGGCACCCTCCTTGACCGTGACCAGACGCTCTTTCGGCGTCATCACTTCACGCACAGTGGCGTCCAGGCGGTTCTCGAAGCGCACATCGCGAGAGGTGACGATACCGACCAGGTCGCCATCGCAGAGCACCGGCACGCCAGAAATGTTGTTCTGCCGGGTCAACTCGAACAGGTCGCGGACGGTGGCGTCGGCCTCGATGGTAATCGGGTCCTTGACCACGCCGGCCTCGAACTTCTTGACCTTGCGCACTTCCAAGGCCTGCTGCTCGATGGTCATGTTCTTATGGATGATGCCGATACCGCCTTCCTGGGCCATGGCGATGGCCAGACGGGCTTCGGTTACGGTGTCCATGGCGGCTGAAAGCAGCGGAATATTCAGCTCGATACCACGGGTCAGGCGAGTCTTGAGGCTGACATCCTTCGGCAGAACTTCGGAATAACCAGGGATAAGTAGAACGTCGTCGAAGGTAAGAGCTTCTTGACTGATACGCAGCATGGCGGGGGCTCCCGGACGGGAAAATTGGAAGCGCGCCATTATACCCACGCGACCGCTGCCACTCAATGCAAAGAATGATATCGCTGAGCGAAGCCGCTTTTGCGCCGTTCGGCCAACCGGGGCAGCGGATTGGCGTGACCCCGGCGCTTCGGCACCAACCCTGGCCGCAACCGCCCGGTTACCCGCCAGGTCGCTCAAACGGCTCGTGCCAGAGGCGGCCTACTCCACCTTGCAGTTCACCAGCGACACCGGGTAACCCAAGCGTTCGGCGAACTCCTCGAGAAAGCTCTGCTTGAACCCGGCCTCGCCCCAGTTATTGAAGATGAAGCCGAGATTGGAAAAGCCGCAGGGCTGCAGGAACAGGAAGCCGTTGATATCGTCTTCATGGCCGCATTCGGGGCAGATGAAGTTATCGGTATGGCCGGGCATCCACTGCTCCAGGCTGTCGAACAGCGCCTCGCCGATTTCCCGCCTGCATTGCGGGCAACCCGCCTCTTCGAGGAAGCCTTCGGTGGGCGTATAGATGCAGCGCTTGGTGACGATCTCCAGCCCATTGCATGGCCGCTCGAACGGCAACAACGCGGGCTGCTCCACGATGCGCCGCGCTCCTGGGGCAATGGCATAGGCCATGCGATTGCCGATGCGGCCGCAGGTGGTCGCCAACTCCTCGACGATATTGCGCTGCACCAGCCAGCGCAGCATCACCCGAGCACGCGCCTCATGCCCCGGAAAGCTGGAAATCTGCGGCACCAGAATGGCTTGTCGCTCGCTCATGGCGGAACTCGGTCAGAAAGAAGGCGCGCAGCTTAACAGGCCGCTTAAAAACTACCTGCGTTGCCATCGCGGCGTTAAAAACAGGCTCGTGTGCGAGTCCAATCAAAATGCTCATTTACAGCTCGTAAAGTCGAATGCGACCCCAGTCGCTTTTTCGCCTGTTTTTGCGGGGCCGCCATCGGTATTGCGCTGGCTGCCTCGCCTAGGTTTTTCAACGGCCTGTTAGCGGTCAATGCGCCCCGGTCAAGACACCGCTCGCGTAAAGCCTTTATCATGCCGGACATGATCAAAGACCCCTTCCAACGCCTGAACCTCGACCGCGAAGTGCTCAGCGTCAGCCAACTGAACAACCGTGCACGCCTGCTGCTCGAGGATGTGTTCTCCGGCATCTGGGTCGAGGGGGAAATCTCCAACCTGGCCAAGCCGGCGTCGGGGCATATCTACTTCACCCTTAAAGATAGTCAGGCCCAGGTGCGTTGCGCGCTGTTCCGACAAAACGCCGCGCGAGTGCGTCAGGCCCTGCGCGACGGCCTGGCGGTCAAGGTGCGCGGCAAGGTCTCGCTGTTCGAGGGTCGCGGCGATTACCAACTGATTCTCGATGCCGTGGAGCCCGCCGGCGACGGCAGCTTGCGCCTGGCCTTCGAAGCACTGAAGGAGAAACTCGGTGCCGAAGGCCTGTTCGCCAGCGAACGCAAGGTCGCGCTGCCGCCGCACCCGAAACGCATCGGCATCATCAGCTCGCCGACCGGCGCGGTGATTCGCGACATCATCAGCGTGTTCCGCCGCCGTGCACCGCAGGTCGAACTGACCCTGATCCCCACTGCGGTTCAGGGGCGCGAGGCCACCGCGCAGATCGTCCGTGCCCTGCAACTGGCCGACCGCCAGGGCTTCGATGCACTGATCCTGGCCCGCGGCGGCGGCTCGCTGGAAGACCTCTGGTGTTTCAACGAGGAAGCCGTTGCCCGCGCCGTCGATGCCTGCGCCACGCCCATCGTCAGCGCCGTGGGCCATGAGACCGATGTATCCATTGCCGATTTCGTCGCCGATGTGCGTGCGCCCACGCCCTCGGCCGCCGCCGAATTGCTCGCCCCCGACGGCAGCGAACTGCTGCAGCGCCTGAACAACCTGCAGCGCCGCTTGATTCTGCGCATGCACAACCGCCTGGAGCGCGAGCGCATGCGCCTGGACGGGCTGAGCAAACGCATGCGCCACCCCGGCGAACGCCTGCGTCAGCATGCCCAGCGTCTGGACGACCTGGAAATGCGCCTGACCCGCGCCTGCCAGCGCCAGCTCAACGAGCGCCGCGAACGCCTGACGCGCCTGCGCAGCAGACTCGCCGTGCAGCATCCGGAGCGCACCCTGAAGTTGCTGGATCAGCGCCTGGGCACGCTCGCCGAACGCCTGCAGCGCGCCATGCGCGAAGGCTTGAAGGCGCGCCAACTGCGCCTGCAAACACAGGTGCAGACCCTGAACGCGGTCAGTCCCCTGGCGACCCTCGGCCGCGGCTACAGCATCCTCCTGGACGAGCGCGGCCGAGCGATCCGCAACGCCGCAGACACCCGTCCCGGCCAGCGTCTGAAAGCCCGATTGGGCCAAGGCGAACTGGATGTCCGGGTCGAGGATAACCATGTGCAGCCAGTGACCTTGTCGCTGCTGGACTAGCAGACCGTTGAAAACCGGCGAGCGTCGGCTCACCGCTGTTGTTCTTTGTAAGGAGCTGAATATGCCGCAAGCGCTAGCCGTATGGCTTGAGTGGCTGCAACAACACCCCGAATTGTTCACCCTGGCCGCGACTACGTTGCTGCTGATCACCGCCTGGCTGAGCAACTGGCTGGTCAAGCGGATTCTCGTGCGCGGCCTGTGCCGCCTGCTCGACGCCACAGCCCTGGGGCGCAATGCACAGAATCTGGATAACGAGTTGATCAAGCGCCTGGCCAACATCGTACCGGCGCTGCTGATCAGCGCCGGTGTGGGCCTGATTCCCAATCTTCCGGAAAGCCTGGTCAGCGTCACACGCAACGTCTGCAGCGCCTTTATCGTGCTGACCGTCGCCTTGGCCCTGAGCATCCTGCTGGAGATCGCCAACACCCTCTACCAACTGCGCCATGACGCCAACATGCGGCCGATCAAGGGTTACCTGCAGGTGCTGAAGATCGCCCTGTTCGCCGTTGCCGCGATCCTGATGGTCGCCACCCTGCTCGACCGCTCGCCGCTGATCCTGCTTTCCGGCCTCGGAGCCATGGCCGCAGTGCTGATGCTGGTGTTCCAGGACACCTTGCTGTCGCTGGTGGCCAGCGTGCAGATCACCTCCAGCGACATCATTCGTGTTGGCGACTGGATCGAGATGCCGCAACTGAATGCCGACGGCGATGTGGTCGACATCGCCCTGCACACGGTCACGGTGCAGAACTGGGACAAGACCATAACCAGCATCCCGACCAAGCGCTTTATCACCGACCCGTTCAAGAACTGGCGCGGCATGCAGGAATGCGGCGGTCGGCGGATCATGCGCAGCCTTTACCTCGACCAGACCAGCATCGGTTTTCTCAGCCCGGAGAAAACAGAGCGGCTGCAGCGCATCGCCCTGCTTCGGCAGTACCTTAAAAACAAGCACAGCGAGTTGCTCAGCTGGAACAGCGCACTGGCCGAGGACGGGCAGGAGCCGGCCAACACCCGCCGCATCACCAATATCGGCACTTTCCGCGCCTATGTGGAGCAGTACCTGCGCCAGCACCCGCAGATCCATCAGGACATGACTCAGCTGGTGCGCCAGCTCAGCCCGACGGCTGACGGCCTGCCGCTGCAACTGTATTGCTTCACCAACACCACCGCCTGGGGCAGTTACGAAAGCATCCAGGCGGACATTTTCGACCATCTGCTGGCGATCCTCCCCGAGTTCGGTCTGCGGGTGTTTCAGCACCCCAGCGGCGCCGACATGCGCGAGTGGCGAAGCGGCTCGCCGGTCAACGCCTGAACGCCTTTTTTAGGCGTGAGCGAACTGACTGTACGGATCGAAGCCAACCCTGCGCAGATCGGTGATCTTGTCGCCACTGGATCGGTCACTAATACGCTGGATGCAGAGCGCGCCACTCACATATATAGGATTACCCATGCGCCTTCTCTCAACGCTGTTCGTTCTGTTGTTCACCCTGCCCGTCCAGGCCGAAGGTTTTATCAGTCGCCTGCTCAACCACCCGGTACCCGGCGGCGTCGCGGTGATCGACCTGGGCACGGCGGCCACAGCGCCCAGAGCGACCTATCAGGGCAAACCGCTGCTGGTGATCCACGAAGACGGCCAGCGCTGGATCGCCATCGTCGGCGTACCGCTGAGCAGCAAACCCGGCGCCGAGCAGATCGAGCTCGACAGCGGCCAACGCCTGAGCTTTCAGGTCGGCGCCAAGCACTACGTCGAACAGCGCATCAGCATCAAGAATGAGCAACAGGTCAACCCGAACGCCGCCAACCTCAAACGCATCGAACGCGAACTTGCCGAGCAGACCCGCGCCTACCAGCAATTCAGCCCGCGCCAGCCGAGCAACCTGCTGCTCGACAAGCCGGTCAACGGCCCGCTCTCCAGCCCCTTCGGCCTGCGCCGCTTCTTCAATGGCGAGGAACGCAATCCACATTCGGGCCTGGACTTCGCCGCCAACCGGGGCACTCCGGTCAAGGCGCCGGCGGCCGGCAAGGTGATTCTGATCGGCGACTACTTCTTCAACGGCAAAACGGTCTTCGTCGATCACGGCCAGGGGCTGATCAGCATGTTCTGCCATCTTTCGGAGATCGGCGTGAAGGTCGGCGACGAACTGCCCCGCGGCGGCGTGCTCGGCAAGGTCGGCGCCACTGGCCGCGCCACCGGCCCGCACCTGCACTGGAACGTCAGCCTCAACGACACGCGGGTCGACCCGGCGATCTTTATCGGGGCCTTTACCCCATAGCCGTTCGTCACCCTCCACCGCGCCTATTTCAAGATCCTTCAAGCGCAGCCGACTTATTCGATGGCGCCGGGCTTCTCCTGCCCGGCTGACTGGATAGGTAAGTCGATGCAATCTACGGCCCTCCTCACAACTGGCACCCCGGTATACATCCGAGGCGCCGCTGCGTCGCCAGGCCGATCAATCCAGCCCCATCCAACTAACGCCATTACCCCAGTGCACAGGCCATGAAAATCATCATTATCGCGCTATCCCTGACCCTGTCGTTCGGCGCACAGGCCGCGCAAAAGACCTGGATAGTCATAGGCGATAGCATTATGTCGTCGGTCCCTCAAGGGCAGGTCAAAGACCATGTCCTGCACCTGATTGCGGCGGAACGAAACGTCATCTTCAAGAACATTTCGTCGCCAGGTACGGCCCTGGGGGCGACCAATAGCACCGGGTTCAACAAGGCCGCTACCAACGAAATCATGGCCACGCTTGGCGGGATGTTTTCAGCTTATGACGGCATCATCGTGCAGGCTGGAACCAATGATTATGGCCGCGGCATTCCCTGGGAAAACATGGTGGTGTCGATGTACCGGATACTCAACCATGCCCGAGCCATGAATAAGAAGGTGTTGGTGCTGGACCCCATTTGGCGGGCGGGCGAGGACATCCCAAACTCTATCGGTCTGACGCTGAACACCTATCGTTATCTGCAATTTCTGGTATGCACCTACTACTACCCGGATATCTGCAAATTCGCCCATCGCTCGAATACAGTCATGGGGACAGCGGCAGGAGCGGCGATGTACGACTCGAATGAGGTGGCAGTCGGCGGTCAGCTCCATCCTAATGCCATGGGGCATCGCAAGCTGGCTGATTGGATCGAGAAGGAAGCGGCGGCGGTAGGCTACTTCTAACCGCGCAAAGCGCGTTTGCCCAAGCCAATCGATAGCCGCAAGCGGCTCTCACCCCGCCCGACTAATCGCTGCGCAATTTTTAGCATACAAAGCGAAATTTTACGCAATAGCTAGCCATATAAATTTACGTTTCAGCCTTTAATAATCGTTCTTTTAGCATTGCTTGCCAGCTTTAACCGCTCCGGTTAGGGTTGAGGCCATGAACGCTACCCACACCCTTATTCTGCTGCGCCAACACGCCAACCTCTGCCTGGTCAGCGAACGACTGCGTGGCTAACGCATACGCCATCGCCTCTTCTTTCGTTGTTTCTGACCAGCCCAGGCTGGCGCCAAAAGGATTGCCCCATGAGCATGCTTAAAGACCCCTCCAGCAAATACCGTGCGTTCCCGGCTATCGACCTGCCGGATCGCACCTGGCCGTCGAAGACCATCACCGAGGTACCGATCTGGTGCAGTTCGGACCTGCGTGACGGCAACCAGTCGCTGATCGAGCCGATGGATGCCGAGAAGAAGATGCGCTTCTTCAAGACCCTGGTGCAGGTCGGTATCAAGCAGATCGAAGTGGGCTTCCCCTCGGCCTCGCAGACCGATTTCGACTTCGTCCGCGAGTTGATCGAAGGCGGCCATATTCCCGACGACACCACCATCCAGGTGCTGACCCAGGCGCGCGAAGATCTGATCACCCGCACCTTCGAATCCCTGGTCGGCGCCAAGCGGGCCATCGTTCACGTCTACAACGCCACGGCGCCGAGCTTTCGCCGTATCGTCTTCAATCAGGACAAGGCCGGCGTGGTGAACATCGCGGTGAATGCCGCGCGGATCATCAAGGACCTCGCCGCTCGGCAACCGGACACCCGTTGGACCTTCCAGTACTCGCCGGAGATCTTCACCTCCACCGAACTGGAGTTCGCCGTGGAAGTCTGCGATGCGGTGCTCGACGTTTGGCAACCGACCCCTGACAACAAGGCAATCCTCAATCTGCCGGCCACCGTGGAAGTGGCTACGCCGAATGTCTATGCCGACCAGATCGAGTGGTTCGGCCGGCATATCAGCCGCCGCGACAGCGTGTTGATCAGCCTGCATACGCACAATGACCGCGGCACCGGCGTCGCAGCCAGCGAGCTGGGCCTGATGGCCGGCGCCGACCGCGTCGAAGGTTGCCTGTTCGGCAACGGCGAGCGCACCGGCAACGTCGATTTGGTCAACCTGGCATTGAACCTCTACACCCAGGGCATCCACCCGGGCCTGGATTTCTCCGATATCGACAACGTGCGCAAGTTCGTCGAGGAGTGCAACCAGATCCCGGTGCACCCGCGCCACCCCTATGTCGGCGACCTGGTGCATACCGCATTTTCCGGCTCGCACCAGGACGCGATCCGCAAGGGCTTCAGCCAACAGGATCCGAACGGCATCTGGGAAGTGCCCTACCTGCCGATCGACCCGGCCGATATCGGTCGCAGCTACGAGGCGGTGATCCGGGTCAACAGCCAGTCCGGCAAAGGCGGCATCACCTACCTGCTGGAACAGGAATACGGCATCTGCCTGCCGCGGCGCATGCAGATCGAGTTCAGCCAGGTGGTGCAGAAGGAAACCGACCGCCTCGGCCTGGAAATGAGCGCCGCGCAGATCCACCAGTTGCTCGACCGCGAATACCTGCAAGCCACCGCACCCTATGCCCTGAAAGGCCATCGCCTGCAGGAGGAAAACGGCACCAGCGCGGTGGACGTCGAAGTTATCAGTGCGGGCGAAACCCAGCACTGGCGCGGCATCGGTAAAGGCCCGCTGGAAGCCTTGGTGGCCGGTTTGCCGGTCGCCGTGGAAATCATGGACTACAGTGAACATGCCATCGGCGCCGGCACCAACGCCAAAGCCGCGGCCTATATAGAGCTGCGGGTCAACGGCGGGCGCGCCCTGCATGGCGTCGGCATCGACGAGAACCTGACCACGGCGAGCTTCCGCGCCCTGTTCAGCGCATTGAATCGTGCGCTGGCTCAGGAACAGGTGCAAGCGGCCTGAAGCCGTACGCCACAAATGACAACGCCGGGCATTGCCCGGCGTTGTCGTTTTTGCAGGGGGAGCACCGCCCAGGTTGAGCGCCGCGAAATTCATCCCTGGGTATCGCTGCGCTCAACCCAGGCTACGGCTTCAGGTCGAAGTCATCGGCATCCAGATGCGCCGGGAAACGCTCGCGATAAGCGGCCAGTTCAGCGGCACTGAGCCTGACGCGAAACACCCCATCGGTCTCACCGGCATCAAGTAGTGGCTCGCCCTGGAAATCCAGCACCTGAGAGTCGCCAGTATAGCCGTGGCCCTTGCCGTCCTCGCCGACACGGTTCACAGCCACAACATAGCAGAGGTTCTCAATCGCCCGCGCTGGCAGCAAGCGGTTCCAGTGCTGGCGTCGCGCCGCCGGCCAGTTGGCGGTATACAGCAGCAGATCGGTGGTGTGCGGGTCGCGGCTCCAGACCGGAAAGCGCAGGTCGTAGCAAATCAGTGGGCGGACTCGCCAGCGGTTGAGTTCCAGCAGCACCTGCTCCGCACCCGCCGCATAGTGCTTGTGCTCGCCGGCCATCCGGAACAGATGGCGTTTGTCGTAATGCGCCATGGTGCCGTCCGGCCGGGCCCACAGCAGGCGGTTGCGGTAGCTGCCATCGGCCGCCTGGATGATCAGGCTGCCGGCAACCACGGCATCGATGCGCCTGGCCTGATCGAGCATCCACACGCTAGTCGGGCCGCCTTCCGGCTCGGCCAGAGCGGCCGAATCCATGGAAAAGCCGGTACTGAACATCTCCGGCAGCACGACCAGGTCGGCACCATGGGCCTGCTCCAATAGCGTTTCAAAATGCTCACGGTTGGCGGCGGGGTCCTGCCAGGCCAGTTCGGTCTGGATCAGCGCCAGTTCGAGATCCGGCAAATTGGTCAAATCGCGCATAGTTTTTCCGCCGCCTGGCGCAGCGTCTCCTCGCGTTTGGCGAAACAGAAGCGCACCAGGCGCAGGTCCTTCGGCGCCTGCTCATAGAACACCGACACCGGGATAGCCGCCACGCCGTGTTTGCGGGTCAGCCATTCGGCCATGGCCACGTCATCCAGATCGTCGCGGATCGCCGCATAGTCGACCAACTGGAAGTAAGTACCGGCCGCGCGGACGAACTCGAAGCGCGAGTCGATCAGCAGGTCGCAGAACAGGTCGCGTTTGGCCTGGTAGAAGGCTGGCAACTCATAGACATGCTCGGGATGCGCGGCCATGAAATCGGCCAGGGCCCACTGCAACGGGGTGACGCCGCAGAAGCTGACGTACTGGTGCACCTTGCGCAGCTCGGCGCTCAAGGCCGGCGGCGCCACCACATAGCCGGTCTTCCAGCCGGTGACGTGATAGGTCTTGCCGAACGAGCTGACCACGAAGGCGCGCGCATACAGCTCGTCATGGGCAAGCACGCTGGCATGCTTGCCGCCGTCGAATACCAGGTGCTCGTAGACCTCGTCGCTGATCAGGTAGATATCGCGACCACGGATCAAGGTCGCCAGTTGATCCAGCTCCTCCCGAGTGATCAAAGCGCCACTGGGGTTGTGCGGACTATTGATGATGATCAGCCGGGTTCTGTCGCTCAACGCATCGCCCAGGCGCTGCCAGTCGATGGCAAAACCCGGCAACGCCAGCGGTACATGCACGCAGCGCCCGCCGGCCAGCGTCACCGAGGGTTCGTAGCTGTCGTAACTCGGATCGAAAACGATGACCTCATCGCCCGGCTGGATCAGCGCCTGGATCGCACAGAAGATCGCCTGGGTAGCGCCAGGGGTGATGGTGACTTCACTGTCGGCACTCACCGAACGCCCATAACAACGAGCGATCTTCGCCGCGACCTGCTCGCGCAAAGCCGGCAGCCCGGTCATGGGCGCGTATTGGTTATGCCCGGCCAGCACATGCCGACCGACCGCTTCGCGCAACGCCTGCGGGCCGTCGAAATCGGGAAAGCCCTGGGACAGGTTCAGCGCCCCGGTTTCCATGGCGAGCTGCGACATGCGGGTGAAGATGGTGGTGCCGACGTTGGGCAGTTTGCTGATAATCATAAGCTGCACAGCCTCAGGGAGAAGGCGACAAGAGGTGTTTGATAGCGGTGGCAAAAGGTAGTTGAGCGGTAGCTAGCAACTCCTCCTGAATGAAAACCCATGCGACATCCTCTCCGTGCTCGGCCGCTATTTCAAACAGTGCAGCCTTGGTCTGGAAATGTCCTTCTATGGCGCGTTTCCTCTCCCAGCGTAATCCGCTCCGGGGATTCAGATTGAGAATGCGCAAGGTTTCTTCGGCACGGTGTTTATCCCGAGCATTCAGCCCCTCGCGCACAGCGATAGTGCCATCGCTGACGAACAGGAAGAATTGCTCCGGGTTTTCCACATCAGGCTTGATCAGGTCGCCAGGCACGTACCCGCCGCAACGATCCTTGTGTTTACCGCAACTATCCTCGCGATTGCAGGAGCCAAAAAGGTTGTCCCAGACGAAAGTCCCCTGCGGGTAACGGTCACGCTGGCGGAAATGTTCGATATGCCTTGCCGCATGACCGATATCCGCTTCGCAGTATGCGCAGCGCTGTTCTTGCATGGTCTGCAATTCCAGCCAGATAGCTGCTTTGTCGGCAGAAGTGACTTCACCCCACCTATTCACCCCATGCCTATAATTCGTCAGACAGCCGGGAGCCGCGCCGCGTTGAAGCTGGTGCATCCCTTCTACTCCTTGGGCACCTTGGGCGGCAACTGTCGCCTGAAGCCCTGCAAGCGGATCAGCCGATCACACTCGAGCAAAGCTGGGTGGTGCGCACCGAAGTGTCGCTCCAGTGTCGCGCGCAAACCCTGTGCGATATCGCCACTTCCCATGTCTTGCTGGATGAGCGCTTTGTACTGACTGAGCTGACGAGCTGGCTTGACGTCGGGTGTAGGGTCGGTCCCCATGACGGTAGCAAGAATGTCGGCACTGGCCGTTCCTTGCGTCTGCTGCTCTGGTACCGCAACGACCGCTTCATATTTTTCCGCTTCGCTGTTCCAGCGCTGCCCAAGTATCCGGATGGATGCTGCGGGCACGGTACTCAACACCTGCGGGCTATGAGTGGTGACGATGAATTGCAGGCGGGGAAATGCGCTAGTCAGGCTTCGTAATACCACTTGTTGCCATTCGGGATGCAAGTGCATGTCGACTTCGTCGATCAGCACAACACCAGGGGTTTCTTTGGCGGCATCGTTGGCAAGCTGCGGATTGAGCTTGGTAGCACGAAAAGCTATGTCGGCCACCATACCGATCATATTG
This sequence comes from uncultured Pseudomonas sp., assembly GCF_946885955.1. The sequence continues at coordinate 6,064 of NZ_CAMPHI010000011.1, read as the reverse complement.
CGAATGCCATCGCTAAGCAGTTCGACGGGCAATTCACCATGTTCGTCGTGGTGGGCAACGAGTTCTTCGCGAGCGAGCGAATAAGCAATGTTTTTCCAGCCGGCTGGTACCAAACAGGTATTAACGGCACCGCTCACAGACTGAATGTAATGATCAAATTCAGTGGGTACGTATTCCCGGCCCGCCTTACTAGCATCTAACTGATCCTTGAGTGCATTGGTACTCCAGTAGCGAAACCACGCCACTAAGGACTTGTAGCTAGAGGCAGGATCAAGGCAATCGGAATAACCTATGGTGCGCGAGGTACGCGGCAATTTTGCATCGGTTAGCTTCTTCTGTTGCCAGAGGCGGCCCGTACCGTAGTAGGCGAGCAGGGGCAACGTAACGTTTGCGCCCGGAGTGCGCACGGCTTCTTGCTGGCGCTTGCCGTAGGCAATCAGTTCCTTGGCATCCCTGATGGTGGTCTTGGCCTTGACTGGGCCGGCAAGGTGTCGCCTCCATGCACAGGGAGAGTCTTCACCTACTAGCTCAGCAAGCATATTGCCGGGAATAAATCCGATTGCTTCTAGGCGTGCCCCCTTGGGCGCGTATTCCATTTCACTGCTAGCGGTGTCCCGGACACGCACAAGCCGAATGTCGCTAGGGAGGAAATGCTTGCCCACGCCTTCATCGAAGGCCCCCACGTAAGGGCCAAAGGCCACAGCGACAGCATCGAGAATTGACGTCTTTCCCGCACCATTCGACGCAACCAACACAGTCAGCTGCGGGTGAAAATCGATGTCGATCGACTCAAAACAGCGATAGTCCCGCAGACGCAGCTTCTGGATGTTCAAGCTTGGCATGGGGCCTCCACTCCCTATTGGGGTGCCATCAGTTTTTTCTTCCAATCGCTCACCTTCCTTAGACGCCACCGCACAATCCGGCAATCGATAGTCGATTCATCCCTGCCTCACCAGAGAGCCCAGAGGTGGCAGTGACCGTATCCCAACTTCGCTGCCTTACGGCCACACCTCCGGGTGAATCAACGCTTGTCTTTGCGCTTCTTCTCGGCCTTTTTGTGGTGGCTCATCAACCGCCGCTTCTTGTTCACCTGGCGGTCGGTGAGGGTGTTCTTGTTGCCCTCGTAGGGGTTTTCGCCGCCTTTGAACTCGATACGGATCGGCGTACCGACCAGCTTGAGCACTCGCCTGTAAGTGTTTTCCAGGTAGCGCACATAGGACTTGGGCACCGCCTCGACTTGGTTACCGTGGATCACGATCAATGGCGGGTTGGCGCCGCCCAGGTGGGCGTAACGCAGCTTGATCCGGCGGTTGTTGACCATTGGCGGCGCATGATCGCCGACCGCATCTTCGAGAATCTGGGTCAGGCGGTTGGTCGGCCAGCGGGTGATCGCCGACTTGAACGAGGCCTGCACCGACTTGTACAGGTTACCGACACCGGTGCCGTGCAAGGCGGAGATGAAGTGGATATCGGCGAAGTCGACGAAGAACAGCCGGCGCTGCAACTCGGTCTTCACGTAGTCGCGCTCGCTGGGCTCCATGCCGTCCCACTTGTTCAGGGCGATGACCAGAGCACGGCCACTTTCCAGGACAAAGCCGAGCAGGTTGAGGTCATGGTCGACCACGCCTTCGCGGGCATCCATGACGAACACCACGACGTTGGAGTCCTGGATCGCCTGCAGGGTTTTCACCACCGAGAACTTTTCCACCGCCTCGAAGATCTTGCCACGCCGACGTACGCCAGCTGTGTCGATCAGGGTGTATTTCTCGTCGTCGCGCTCGAATGGGATATAGATGCTGTCACGGGTGGTACCAGCCTGGTCATAGACGATCACCCGGTCTTCGCCGAGCATGCGATTGACCAGGGTCGATTTACCGACGTTGGGCCGGCCGATGATCGCCAGCTTGATACCGTCCTTCTCGCTCGGACCAGGAATACGCTTGGCTTCCTGACCTTCGAGCACCTCCTCCTCTTCCTCACCTTCCGGCAGTTCGGCTTCATCCTTGGGGAAGGAGCCCAGCACCGCTTCGAGCATCTGCGTGATGCCGCGACCGTGGGCGCCGGCGATCGCCAGGGATTCGCCCATACCCATCGAGGCGAACTCGGCGCGGGCCAGGTCTGGGTCGAGGTTGTCGACCTTGTTGATCACCAGGAAGCTGCGCTTGTTGCGCCGGCGCAGGTGCTCGCCAATCATTTGATCGGAGGCGGACAGACCGGCGCGAGCATCCACCAGAAACAGCACGGCATCGGCTTCTTCGATAGCCTGCAGCGACTGCTCGGCCATCTTCGCGTCGATGCCCTCCTCGTCGCCGGAAATACCGCCGGTGTCGATGACGATATAGGTACGGCCCTGCCACTTGGCCTCACCGTATTGGCGATCTCGGGTCAGACCGGACAGGTCGCCGACAATCGCGTCGCGGCTTTTGGTCAAGCGGTTGAACAGTGTGGACTTGCCCACATTCGGGCGGCCCACCAGGGCAATTACGGGAACCATTAGGCTCTCCACTTCGTTATTTCAGAAAATACAAAAGCCGCTGCATGGGCAGCGGCCGGAAATCACAACTTCGACCAGGCTACACAGCCATCAGCGCTGTGCAGCCTGGCCAAGGCGGATCACTTGATGGTCAGAGCCACCAGGTTGCCACCGTTGCCGAAAGCGTACAGCCAATCGCCCACGACCAAGGGACGGGCGCGCAGGCCGTCGCTGTCGATACGCTCACGCCCGACGAAGCGGCCATCTACCTGACTGATCAGGTGCAGATAACCCTCGAAATCGCCAACCGCGACATAGCTGGAAAACACCTCCGGCGCCGACAGTTCGCGTCGCGCCAGGGCATCGTTGTTCCACAGCGCCGACGCGGAACGCTCGTCGATGCCTTCTACGCTGCCGTTGGCCAGGCTTACATAAACGCTACCGTAACCCTGCGCCAGACCGACCGAACTGGAGGCTTCGCGTTGCCAGAGAATACGCCCGCTTTCCAGATCCAGCGCCGCGAGGCGGCCCTGATAGCTGACTGCGTAGAGCGTGCCGCCGGACAGCAGCAAGCCGCCGTCGATATCCACCACGCGCTCCAGCTCGGAGCGACCTTGCGGAATTGCCACGCGCTGTTCCCAAACCGGGATACCGCGCTGCGCATCGAGGGCGATCACCTTACCGCTGGACAGGCCGGCGACGGCCAGACGATTGGTCAGCACCGGGCTGCCGGTACCGCGCAACGTGAGCACCGCCGGGGTATTGTCGAACAACCAGCGTTGGCTGCCGGTATTGGCGTCCAGAGCGATCAGGCGGTCATCCTGGGTTTGCACCAGCACGATATCGCCGTTGATCGCCGGCGCCGCGAGCACTTCGCTGGGCACCCGGGCGCGCCATTTTTCTTCACCGGTCGCCGAGTCCAGAGCGATGATTTCGCCTTTCAGGGTACCAACCACAACCAGACCGTAACCGGCACCGACTGCGCCGGAAACCGGCAATTCCAGGTCAAGCTTCCACAGCACCTTGCCAGTCATGCGATCGAGCGCCATGACCAGGCCTTCGACATCTGCGGCGAAAATGCTGTCGCCATCGACGGCGGGCACCAGCATATTGAAGCTCTCGCCCTGGCCCTGACCGATCGAACGGTTCCATTCCTTCTTCAGCTGCACTTCTTTCTCGAACTTCGGCAGCTCTGCCGGCGGAAGTTCCTTCTTGCTAGTGCTGCTGCAACCCGCGGCCAAAACGGCCAGGGCCAGCAGTGCGGCAGTTTTCCAACGCATCACGTCACGCATCCCCTTTCGCCAGATCGTCGAGCTTCATTTGCAGACCGCCAATCGCCGCCTCATCGGACAGCGCGGCTTTAGCTTTGAGATAGGCAGCGTGCGCATCATCGGCACGACCGAGCTGAACCAGCAGGTCACCCTTCAATTCTTCGCGGCTGGCCTGATAGGCCGGCACGGCATCGCCGTCGAGCAGCTGCAGGGCGTCCGCCACCTTGTCCTGCGCGGCCAGTACCCGGGCCAGGCGCTGGCGCGCCAACTCGCCAAGGGTCTCGTCCGCCGGTTCGTCGATAATCGCTTGCAGCTCGCCAACGGCGTCGTCCAGCTTGCCCGCCTCGACGGCGACCTTGGCGACGAACAACCTGCCGTACTGGGCATAGTGAGTACCGGCATAGTCGTTCTTCAACTTGCTCGACAACTCGACCACCTTGGCCATATCGGCTTTGCCGCTCGGGGCCAATGCCGCTTCCAGCAATTGCTGGTAGATCATCGAGGCGCCTTCGGCCTTGTTGGCCTGGTATTTCTGCCAGCCCTGCCAGCTGAAAACCACCACGAGGGCCAGCGCCACACCGCTGAGCAACGGCTTACCACTACGCAGCCACCACTCCTTGATTACCGCCAGCTCTTCATCTTCGGTACGCGAAACCACCCCAATACTCCTTTTCGCTAAATCGCTAATTCACTCAAGCCTGCACAGTACAGGTCGCCAAATGGCCGGCCAATGCCGACCAGGCAATACTTTGTTGTTCGCTCTGGTCGCGCAGCGGCTTGCAACCTACCACTTGCCGAGCCAGTTCGTCTTCACCCAATACCAATGCGAAGAGCGCACCGCTCTTGTCGGCCTTCTTCAGCTGGCTCTTGAAGCTGCCGGCGCCAGCGTTGACCTGCAGGCGCAACCCGGGCACTTCGTCGCGCAAACGCTCGGCCAGCACCAGCGCGGCCAGCTCCGCAGCCTCGCCGAATGCGCACAGGTAGACGTCGACTTGGCGGGCGATATCGGCCGGCACCTTATCCAGGGTTTCCAGCAACAGCACCAGGCGCTCGACACCCATGGCGAAGCCCACGCCAGGCGTCGGCTTACCGCCCATCTGCTCGACCAGGCCGTCGTAGCGACCACCGGCACAGACGGTGCCTTGCGCCCCGAGCTGATCGGTGACCCATTCGAATACCGTCTTGCTGTAGTAGTCGAGGCCGCGCACCAGCTTGGGATTGATTACATAAGGGATACCGGCGGCATCCAGCCGGGCCTTGAGCCCGTCGAAGTGGATCCGCGATTCCTCATCGAGGTAATCCGCCATCTTCGGCGCATCGGCCAATAGCGCCTGGGTTTCGGGGTTCTTGCTGTCGAGTACGCGCAGCGGATTGCTGGTCATGCGTCTGCGGCTGTCCTCATCCAGCTGGTCGGCGCGAGCGGTCAAATATGCCACCAGCGCTTCACGATAGACCGCTCGGGATTCACTGGTCCCCAGGCTGTTCAGCTCCAGGGTGACCGAGTCGCGAATGCCGAGCAGGCCCCACAGGCGCCAGGTCAGCACGATCAACTCGGTGTCGATGTCCGGACCCTCGATATTGAACACTTCCACGCCAATCTGATGAAACTGGCGATAACGGCCTTTCTGCGGGCGTTCGTGACGGAACATCGGCCCGATATACCAAAGTTTCTGGCTTTGCCCGCCACCAGCCAGTCCATGTTCGAGCACCGCCCGCACGCAGGCTGCGGTGCCTTCCGGACGCAGGGTCAGGGAGTCGCCGTTGCGATCCTCGAAGGTGTACATCTCTTTTTCGACGATATCGGTCACTTCGCCGATCGAGCGCTTGAACAGCTCGGTGAATTCAACGATCGGCATGCGAATCTGCCGATAGCCATAGCCGTCGAGCAGGCGCGCCACGCTGTCTTCGAAATAACGCCAAAGCGGGGTTTGCTCGGGCAGGGTGTCGTTCATGCCACGGATGGCTTGCAGGGGCTTGCTCAATTGATTTCCTTAACGGGTTAGCTGCGCACGATCAGAGCGGCGTCAGCGGCGACCTTCTCGGCCGCCTTCTCGCGGATCAGCTTCTCCAGCTGGTCCACCAGGTTGTCATTATTCAGTTTCTGCGCAGGCTTGCCATCGATATAGATCAGGTTGTTCGGCGAGCCGCCGGTCAAACCGATATGGGCTTCCTTGGCTTCGCCGGGGCCGTTGACCACGCAACCGATCACCGCGACGTCGAGTGGCACCAGCAAGTCTTCGACTCGGGTTTCCAGCTCATTCATGGTCTTGACCACATCGAAGTTCTGCCGCGAGCAGCTCGGGCAGGCGATGAAGTTGAT